>NZ_JAODNM010000156.1 GCF_025464955.1 Amycolatopsis sp.
CGACGCGGTGGCGATAGGCGCCCCGCGGAATCGGTAGAGCGCTAATGTCGGCGCTGAGGCGGACCACGGAGGAATGGGTGTCGGAAGACTGGGCGGCGGTCGCGAAGGCCATCAACGAGCGCGTGAATGAGCTCGGTTGGCGTCAACGTGAACTGGCGGAGCGCTCGCAGGTTTCGCAGGCGATCGTCCGCGAAATCCAAAACCACACCGTGGAGCGCAAGCGCAGTGACCGCACCCTTGAAGCGCTCGCGTTGGCCCTCGGTTTTCACGCCCAGCACCTGCACGCCGTGCTGCTCGGCCGGGTACCTCCGACCCCGGGCCGGCCACGGGAAGACCTCGACGACGCCAACGGTGCGCGCCTTGCTGTCATTGAGGAACGCCTCGGCACGATCACTGATCAGCTCGCCGAGTTGAAGGCGGACCTGGCCTTGCTGATGCGCCGTGACCGTGGTCGGGGCGAGTAGCCAAGTTTCTAAGATCCGGTCGGCCTCTGGGGCCGGGCGGTGGTCGTTCTTGCCGTTTGTCATGACACTAAGAAACGGCATTTTCCGGCCCAGCGGCAGCGGGCAGAAGATGACACGCCCCGTGTTATCTCGTGTTATTTCCGCAGGTAGAACACCCTCTGTGGCGGTGGGGCGATGACGGCAAGAAGTCGCTTGCAAGCTGCCCGAGTGGCTATCGGCTGGGGCCAGGAGAAGCTAGCCAAGGCCATCAATGACCGGTGCCTGGGATTCGGCCTGACTGAGTTGCCGATCCCGAGCCGCAAGGCCGAGATATCGCGGTGGGAAAACGGGAAGGTGATACCCGATCCGCCGATGCGCGCCATTCTCCGCGAGATCTACGGCCGCACGAACGACGACCTCGGACTCCCCACGGAGGCGGATCCGCAGGATGCGTCCGGCTCCGAGTTGTCCGAGCGGCTCATCATCGCGCGCCGAGTCGACGCGGAGACCATCGCGATGTTCCGCAACGAGGTCGATGGCGTCCGCCACTCCGACCGCCGGTTCGGTGCTGCCAAACGGCTCGAACAGCTTCGCGGACACATCACCGATATCGAGGGCCAGTTACGGCACACGCTGCTGCGCCGCGAGCGGGCGCCGCTCGCGAGCGTGCTCACCGAAGCATCCACCCTCGCCGGATGGACCTCACTCGACATTGGCGCGCTCGGTCAAGCATGGACCCACTACGAACGCGCCAAGTCGGCCGCCCTGGAATCCGGCTCCCTGGCACTGCTCGCGCACGCGACCGCAGAACAAGCCTTCGTCCTCGTCGACATGGGCAACACCAGCGACGCACTCGCCCTGTTCGCGGAGGCCCGCGAAATCGGCGAACGCGCGCCGCGCCTACTCAGAGCGTGGCTCGCCGCTGCTGCGGGAGAGGGGTACGCCATCGCCGGGCAACCCGGCGACGCACTGAGGTCGTTCGACGAGGCCGATGCGCTGCGACCGTCCGAAGTGGTGCACCCTGAATTGCCGTTTCTTTTCCTTGGTGGAAGCCATTTGGACCGGTGGCGCGGTAACGCGCTCGTTCATCTCGGCGCGGCGGAGGCCATCGATCAGCTCGAAAGCTTGCTCGATGGGATGCAGCCATCATTCGTGCGCGCTCGCGCGGCGACCCTTGTAGACCTCGCGCTTGCGTACGCCGCTGCTGGTGATCGCGAGGCAGCCCAGACCTACGCGAACCAAGCGCGCCGCATCATTTCGCAAGTGGGTTCAGTACGCCTCCGGCGCCGACTTGAACGACTGGTACTGCCGGGAAACTCACGTTCGGCGTGAGTTCAGGTAGTAGAGCAATGACACCAGCGTCCCCGAGCCGAGCAATTCTTGCCGCTGTGCCAGTTCGTTCACCCGAGACAGCGGCACCCATTCGACACGCCCGGCTTCCTCGGTGTCGGTGGGGTCCCCGATGTGCTCGGCCGCACGCCATAGGTAGACGTCGACTGGCGCGGTGACCTGTCCCGGCAGCGGCTCGAAGGTCACCAGGTGTTCCGGGGTGCCTACGGGCTGCCACCCGCTCTCCTCGGCCGCCTCGCGCGCGGCCGTCCCGGCGGAGTGCTCCCCCTCGTCGACGAGGCCGCCCAGCAGTTCATAACCCCACTGGTCAGTGGCGAACCGGTAGCGCCAAAGCATCAGAGCTTCGTCCTGGTCATTCACGATCAACGCGATAGCGATCCGCGCCAGGTGCACCACGTGGTACTCCCAGCGCTCCCCGTTCGGCGCTTCCACGTCGGTCAACCCGACCTTGACCCACTTGTTGTCATAGACCAGCCGTTCACCGAACGTCTTCCACGACCCATGCTCATCAGCCACACAAGCAGCGTAGCCGTGGTCCGTGCGGTGCGGTGATACCCCGGTGGGACTGTCTAGCCTGTCGAGTCCTGTAGCTGCTTGAGTCGTCGCCGTTGACGAACTGACCCGATGTCGGCGGCCAACATGCGCGCCCGGGTGACGTGCACTTGCGCTTCGTGGCGCTCGCCCATCGCCACAAATGCGGCGGCCAAGTCGACCCGCAACCCAGTTTCTGCCCGCGTAAAGGTGGGATCGAGTTGGTTCAACGCTGAGGTGAGTACGGCGACAGCTTCCGGCTCGCCGATGCGTGCAAGCGCATGTCCGCGCCACCGCGCAAGGTGAACAGGATCCAGTACCACATATGGACCGTCCATACTGGACGGATCACCCGGCAGCAGAGCTGCCGCGCGGTCGAACGCTCGCAAGCTGCCAGAACGCTGCCCATCAGCGGCAAGCGCCTCGCCATGCGCTGCGGCAAGCCACGAACGCAACAGACGATTTGTAGCGCGATGCGCCCGTTTCTCCGTCGCTTCAAGGAGTTCGACGGCGGAAGCCGTCTCGTCGAGGTCGAGTAGCACGAATGCTTGTTCAGCGGCGGTATGCACTTCAAACGCGACCTGACCAGACTCGCTAGCCGCACCTTTGGCCCGCTCGTAGCGCTGCCATGACTCGGACACGTTTCCCAGGTCGAGCGCTTGCCATCCGGCAAGAGTGCCCAGTTCGGCGAGTATCGCGGCCAGTTGCTCGCGGATGCCGGGGGCCAGGCTGTGTGACAGCAAGCGCGTTACCTGCTGAATTTTGGTCGCCACCTCATCATGAGCGGTCACGGCCCCTAGCTGCCGATCGAGTCGGCGCACTGCCGTGAGCTGGTCATGAAGAAGACTCAAGACGGTCGGGTTGACTCGACGCGCAGCACTGAGCATCTGTCGTAGGTCTTGCTCACCGCTATCGGACTGGCGACCTGTGTCCGGCGGGGAAAGAAGTTCATCAACACTGAGTCCGAAGATCCGTTCCAAGAGCCTCGCTGTCGCTGGACGTGGGCGGCCGACAGGCGAGCCGTCCGGTTTGCGGCCAGCAACAAGACGTTTCATGTGCCGCTCACTGACAGTTCCCGCCTCGCCGAACGTGCGCGCGAACCGCTCGGCGTCCTCGGCGAACTCGTCAAGGGTCTGGTTTCGCTCCCAGATCTTCAGCTCAAGCACCGTGCGCGGCTGCCGCTCCCGCGCGTCCCTGGTTGCCACTCCCGTGTCCTCCGCCGTTCGGCCGCTGAAATGTCCCCGCTGTGGCCCCCTCATGACCTGTCGCTGAAATGAGCCGATAAGAGAAGCTGATTTCATTGTTGCACAGGTCATCACGGCTGGTCAGGCCAGCGGACAGGGGGAAGACAGATGGGTGACAGATTGCGCCCGGGACGGGTCGCCGGCCTGTACCTGTGTTGGTACCGCTGTGCCCACGACGGGCGAGACCACGCTGTCACCGACGACGAATTCGTCCGAGGTCGCAAGGCACACAGCGCGGGGCGCTACGAGGCTGTGTGCGGGCATGTGGTGCTGGTCGGCTCAATGCTCCTACCGCCCGGCTCGCCGTGCGATCGCTGCCGCGCCTACCTCGATGCGCGAGCGACCTTGCGCACGCCTGAGCAGCGGCTCGGCCCGCCGACCAGCCATCACCAGCGCGGCCGGTTGAGTCGGCTGTTTCACCACGACCAGGCTCCGGCCGTCCCGTCCCCGCGTACTGCGGGACGGCACGGCCGGGTAGGGGTTCCGGTGGACACGGGCAGCGCCCCGACCGCGCCCGTGTCCACCGGCCGCCACGCGCTGAGGGGTGAGCGGTGAGCGTGCGCTTGTTCCTCGCTCGCCCGATGCCGGGCACGGTCGGGGAAACCCGCCGCGTGGTGCACGTGTTCCCGTTCCCGGCAGACGGGGCGACCTCGGACCGGGTCACCGCACTCTGCGGTGACGACTTCATCCCGGGTGAGCTTGAACTACTCGACGTTCCGCGCGGGATGCCGTGCGAGCAGTGCCTACGCCACACCCCCACCCCCGGCGACGACGCGGCCGGTGCGTGATGGCCGAGCACCGCGCCGTGGGGGACTACGACCACGCCTTGAATCGGGCGCTGTCACACCCGATCCGCCTGTTCATCGTGACCTACCTCGCCGATGGCGCGTGGCGCGACACGGCCGCCATCCGGGCCGAGACCGACACGGCTGCCCAGACACTCACCGGTCATCTCGCACGACTGCGCGCGGTGGGCTACATCGAAGCACGCCCCGGGCAGCCCACGCACTACTGGCGAATCACCCCGCTGGGATGCACCCGCCTCACCGACCACGTGACCGCCCTTGAGGCCATGGTCACCCGGGTCCGCCGCATCCTCGCCGACACCACCCCCACCACCCCCACGCAAGGCAGGACGCCATGACCCCGCCGGAGACCGAACAACCCCGCCGTGGATACGGCCCCGGGGGAGTGTCGGAGGCCGAACTAGGCCGCCGGGTTGACGCGCTGCGCGCCGCGCTCGCGGCCCCGCAGACACCCCGGGAGACCGACGCCGCCGACGCGGCGGATATCGCTGTGGCAGACCCCGGATCGCGGTTGCGGCGAGACGTTGTGCGGTCGGCGGCGGTGAACTACGCCGCCCACGGCTGGGGCGTCCTGCCCGGCACGGTGTGGCACCGAGGCCGCTACACCCTCGGCCACGCGCCCACAGTCGCACCGGGGCTGGAACCGGTGATGCTGTCCGCCCGGACACTGCGCGACGCTCGCGAGGTCTGGTCATGGTTCTCGATCGCCCCCTACGCCGTATTGGCGAGGGTCGGGGAGGATTTTGACGTCCTGACCGCGCCCGCCACCCTGGTCTGTACCGCGTTGGACGTGCCGGGTTCTGCGGTGCGGCGATGCCCGATCATCCTGACCGGGACCGGGTCGGCGAACCTGGTGATCACGCGGAATTCCCGGTTGCGCTATGACCTGCGCCCGGTGCCGGGCGTGGCGCTGGTCCCGCCGCGCGCGTTCGTCGCGTTGCCGCCGACGCTGGTCGACGGGGACACGGCGGAATGGCTGATCGCGCCCTCGGAGGTCTCCTACCGTCCGGGGTTGGCCGGTGCGGTGCAAGCCGCGCTCGCTGCCGCCGCGACCTCGCCGGAGAACGGCGGGGGGAAGTAGTGGACTACGTCGGACGTCACGCGTTCATGCCGTCGTTCCGGTGGCGGGAATTGGGTGTGCATTGGCACGCCTACCGAGAGCGGGGCTCCGTCCGGAATCCGGCGGTCCCCTCGATTGATCGGGTACGCCGGTTGGATACAGCACCGTTGGCGGCGCTCTACACCCCAGATGAAGTAGCCGAGTGGATCGAGGCACAAACCCGCGACCTCGGCGAGCGCCGGACGGTGCGAGCTATCGCCGAGCGGGAATGGGTCGAGATCGGCGACACCGACGACCTGAACCATTTGTATTCCGAGAATGTGCTGATCGCCGCACGCGGAGACAGCATCTATACCGATATCTACTCCGAATCCGAGAACATCCAATTATTCCTAGAAGTGGTGAGCGCACATGAGTGCCCCGGTCATTGAGCAACCCGCGCCCAGCGCGCCGACCCCGATTCCCCCGACCGCCGGGAACTGCCCCGCAGGCGGAAACCACGCGGGCGTGCCGGTGCAAGGTGGGGGCGGCATGGTCTGCGCGAAGTGCGGGAACCCGTGCTGAAACGCCGCGATACGGCCCCGACCCCGGTGCCGGGGTCCAGCCGGGAACCCTCGGATGAGGAAGCCCAGGCGGCCGCGCACGTGCGCGAGCTACTGGCCCAGCACGGTGTGACCTCCACACGGCCCAGCGGTGACCTCATGCGATGCGTGCTCGACGGGCTCGCCACGCTCGACTAAAGACGGGTACGGCGATGGCTTACAGCATCATTTTCGGCAACTACGACCAAGCGGACTGTTTCCAGCAGGCAGCGGAATGGCTCCGGGGACCAGGACAGACCGTGATCAACGTCCTCGCGGTCACGATGGAACTCAACTCTCCGTTCGAGCGGGCGGATTCCCCGGAAATTCACCACCTCGCCCTGTTCTACAACGACGGAAACGAACCACCCGCCCCTGTCGAACTGGCCGCATATCGCGAGCGCTGGGACCGGGAACTCTAAAACCACCCGGCGCGCTCTCGCGCCGGGGAGTGACAGTAAACGCACACAAAGAAAGAGGACTGTTGAGAAAGACAGCACTGGCCACACTGAGCACAGGACTGGCCTTGACCGGCCTGCTCGGTACTGGCACAGCTACGGCCGCCGCGCACCCCGATTTGGTCGGGGGCCAGCGCGCCACCGGGGACACGTCGTGGATGGTCGCGTTGCAGTACGACGCCCCCGCCTACCACCGGTACGGCGCGTTCGGGTGCGGCGGAACCCTCATCTTCCGCGACTGGGTGGTCACCAACGCCCATTGCGTCACCGACCCGCCGACCGCCCCGGCATCACGCGCGGCGAGCAGTCCGGCCCGCTACGCGGCCACTGCTCACACCCCGATCCCGACTGCCGCCAAGCACTTCACGGTGCGGGTCGGCTCGAAGGACCGCACCCGTGGCGGGGAGGTGGCGACCGTGACCCAGGTCGTGGTGCACCCGGGCTGGTCCTGGGGCATGGGCGCACCGGGCACGCCGCAGAACGATATCGCCCTGCTCAAGCTTGACCACGTCGTCAACGCGCAGCCCATCCCGCTCGCGGGCGGCCCGGCCGCGCCCGGGGACAAGGTCACGCTGTACGGGTGGGGTGCTGATACTCCCTCCAGTGACGCGGCGCTCCCGCTGCGTCTGCAACAGCTCGCCACCACGGTGCTGCCGCCGCAGGAGTGCGCCGACGCCGGGATGTACGGCGGCGAGATCTGCACGGACAACCCGAACGGCACCGATGGTCCCGGTCCCGGTGACTCCGGCGGCCCGGCCGTGGAGATAGTCGGCGGTGTCGCGCGCCTTGTCGGCGGATGCAGCCGGGCCGCCGCGCAGTACCCCGGCGTCGCACCCACGGTGTACACCAGCTCGCCGGACTTCCGGCAGTGGATCTATGACACCGCCCGTGGCGCGCCGGTAGCGAGCTAGGAACGCTGGACCCGGGGGCGTCATGCCGTGCTGAGCGCATCCGGCGTGACGCCCCCTTGGGGCGACCGTGTGGTGACCGACCAACCCGACGTAGCGAGGTGTTCTGAGCAGTGATGGGTGTTGACGAGTGCAGCGCGCTGGACGACGTGGCGGGGCTGGTGGCGCAGCTACGCGAGGTACGGATCTCGAACAGAGTGACCCTCGCCACGATCGGTGAAGCCCTCGGGATGGCTGAGTCCGGGGTGTCGCGGTTGGAGAGCAACTACTACTACTCGACGGCGTTGATCACCCATCTCAGCGCCTACGCCACAGCACTGGGCTACACGTTGCGGCTGGTCCTCGTTCGCGACGACACTCCCGAACCGGCGGATGACCGGCGGATCGGCGCAACGAGCTCTATTACGTCTTAGCAACAGATACCGTCCGGTACTTTCTGGAACAGCAGCCGCGGCCCCGAGTTGTCCGGCGCTACCACTGCGGACAACGCATCCCACTTCTCCCGCGGTATGCCGACCTTCTCGGCGAACTCCTCCCACGAGCTGAACCCCTCCGGCGGCTTCTGCAGCTCGTAGTCCAACGCCAATGCCCAGAACTCCGCCAGCCGCCGCGGATCCGCCGCGTCGAACACCACCTGAATACCCAGCGTCATCGCCTTCTCCTTCTCGCTTATGTCCGATTTCCCCACATCCTCCCCTCCCCCACCGACATTTCCGGCGCCGACGGACACCCGCACGCCGCGCCCAACCACCCGCCTCGCGTCGCGAACGTGGAACTCGCGCGCCTGAATGTGGGACTCGCGGACGGGAACGTGGGACTCGCCCATCGCGGCGGCCGGGGTTACTTGACGCCGGCGGCGTCCATGCCTCGGAGTTCCTTTTTCAGGTCGGAGACCTCGTCGCGAAGGCGGGCGGCGAGTTCGAACTGGAGGTCGCGGGCGGCCTGCATCATCTGGTCGGTCATCTGCTGGATGAGGTCGGCGAGCTCGGCCCGCGGCATGCCCGTGACGTCCTTGTCGACCAGCATGCCCGAGCTGCGGACGCGGTCACCCTGCTCGGAACGCTTACCGCGCGAGACGTTGCGCCCGGAACCGCCGACGGCGAGCTCTTCGCTGTCCTCCGCCTCCTCGTATACGCGGTCGAGGATGTCGGTGATCTTCTTGCGCAGCGGCTGCGGGTCGACTCCTCGCTCCAGGTTGTAGGCAACCTGCTTCTCACGCCTGCGGTCCGTCTCGTCGATCGCGCGCCGCATCGAGTCGGTGATCCTGTCCGCGTACATGTGCACCTCGCCGGACACGTTTCGCGCGGCACGGCCGATCGTCTGGATCAACGACGTGCCGCTGCGCAGGAAGCCCTCCTTGTCGGCGTCCAAAATGGACACCAGGGAGACCTCGGGCAGGTCGAGCCCCTCCCGCAGCAGGTTGATGCCGACGAGGACGTCGTAGTCGCCCGCGCGCAGCTGCCGCAGCAGCTCGACGCGGCGCAGCGTGTCCACCTCGGAATGCAGGTAGCGGACCCGGATGCCCAGCTCGAGCAGGTAGTCCGTGAGGTCCTCGGACATCTTCTTGGTCAACGTGGTGACCAGGACGCGCTCGTCCTTCTCCGCGCGGATCCTGATCTCGTGGACCAGGTCGTCGATCTGGCCCTCGGTCGGCTTGACGATGACCTGGGGGTCGACCAGGCCGGTCGGGCGGATGACCTGCTCGACGAACTCACCGCCGGTCTGCCCCAGCTCGTACGGCCCGGGGGTGGCCGAGAGGTACACCGTCTGCCCGATCCGGTCGGAGAACTCCTCCCAGGTCAGCGGCCGGTTGTCGGTGGCACTCGGCAACCGGAAGCCGAACTCGACCAGGTTCCGCTTGCGCGACATGTCGCCCTCGTACATGCCGCCGATCTGCGGCACCGTCACGTGCGACTCGTCGACGACGAGCAGGAAGTCCTCCGGGAAGTAGTCGATCAGCGTCGCCGGGGCGGTGCCGGCGCCGCGGCCGTCGATATGGCGCGAGTAGTTCTCGATGCCTGAGCAGAACCCGACCTGGCGCATCATCTCGATGTCGTAGCTGGTGCGCATGCGCAGCCGCTGCGCCTCCAGGAGCTTGCCGCCCTTCTCCAAGGTGGCCAGCCGCTCCTCCAGCTCGGCCTCGATCCCCCGGATCGCCTTCTCCATCCGCTCCGGGCCGGCGACGTAGTGCGTGGCCGGGAAGATGCGCACCTCGTCGACCTCGCGCACGATGTCCCCGGTCAGCGGGTGGAGGTAGTACAGCTTCTCGATCTCGTCGCCGAAGAACTCGACGCGGATGGCGAGCTCCTCGTACGCCGGGATGATGTCGACGGTGTCGCCGCGCGCCCGGAACGTGCCGCGCGCGAACGCGATGTCGTTGCGCGTGTACTGGATATCGACCAGCGCGCGGAGGAACACGTCCCGCGAGACCTCGGCGCCGATCTCGAGCTTGCTCGACCGGTCGAGGTAGGACTGCGGCGTGCCCAGGCCGTAGATGCACGACACGCTCGCGACGACGATGACATCTCGCCGGGACAGCAGGTTCATCGTGGCCGAGTGCCGCAGCCGCTCGACGTCGTCGTTGATCGACGAGTCCTTCTCGATGTAGGTGTCCGTCTGGGCGATGTACGCCTCGGGCTGGTAGTAGTCGTAGTAGCTGACGAAGTACTCGACCGCGTTGTTCGGGAAGAGGTCCCGCAGCTCGTTGGCCAGCTGGGCGGCCAGCGTCTTGTTCGGCGCCATCACCAGCGTCGGCCGCTGGACGCGCTCGATGAGCCAGGCCGTTGTGGCCGACTTGCCGGTACCGGTGGCACCGAGCAGGACGACCTCCTTCTCCCCGGCGTTGATCCGCCGCTCGAGCTCGTCGATCGCCGCCGGCTGGTCACCGGCGGGCGAATAGTCGCTGACGACCTCGAACCGGCCACCCGAGCGGGGGATCTCGGAAACGGGCCGGTGATCGGACTGGGCGAGTACGGGATGTTCCGCTGCGAAAGCCACGTGTCCAGGGTAGGCGCACCCACCGACAGTTTCCGTTCTTGCCGGGCGAAGGAGCCCCCGACCAGGGCAAGATGAGCGCATGACGGACCTGCACCCGCCGAAGACCGAGGTTTTCGACCCCGCCTCGCAGACCAACACCGATCCGAAGGGCATCGTCCGCGAAGTCGAGGTGTTCCGCGAAGAACCGTTCGGCCTCTACCTGGCGCGGCCGACCCCGGGACGGGCGCAGTTCCGCTACCTGGAGTCGTGGCTGCTGCCGTCGCTCGGGCTGCGGGTGACGGACTTCTGGTTCAACCCCGGTCACGAGCGGGACCAGGACTTCTACCTCGACGTCGTCGGCGTGCAACGCGACGGCGGGCGCTGGATGGCGAAGGACCTGTATCTCGATATCGTCCTGCGCGAAAAAGTCGGCCTCGACGTGATCGACACCGACGAACTGCTCGACGCGTCCAACGCCGGACTGCTGACACCCGGCGAGGCCCTCAGCGCGCTCGAGACGACGTACGCGGCTGTCGACGGCCTCGCGCGCCATGGCTATGACCTGGGGGCATGGCTGGCGACCAAGGACATCGAGCTGACGTGGAAACGGCATTGATCATGGTCGACGCCGTGATCTGGCCGTCGACCGGCTCTGCCGCGACGCACCGGCGCTGGGCGCTGGGCGCTGGGCGCTGGGTACCGACCGATCGGGTGGCCCCGGCCGCTGACCCGGTGTGACTGGTGACACACTGAGGAAACGTGCCTCATCGCGGTGCCCGGGCCCGCCCGTAGGGTGCGGCGGACCGGCCCCGACGACCTGGAGATTCCGATGACCACCGCCACCGCGGCCGAGACGCCCGCGGCGCCACCGGGCGCACTGGCGGAGTTCGCCCGGCTGCCCGTGTTTCTGCTGGCCGGGGCGACCGCACTGCTCCTGCTGGTCACCAGCGGCCGCTACGGCTACTTCGGTGACGAGCTGTACTTCCTGGCCGCGAGCAAGCACCTCGCCTGGGGTTACGCCGACCAGCCGCCGATCCTCCCGCTGCTCGCCGCCGCGATGGACGGCATCGCGCCCGGGTCGCTCCCGGTGTTCAGGCTGCCCGCGACGCTGGCCACCGGGGCCGGCGTGGTGTTCTGCGCGCTGATCGCCCGCGAGCTCGGCGGCAAGCGGACAGCGCAGGTCATGGCCGCCGGCGCGTTCGCCATCTGCGGCCAGTTCGTCGGCAGCGGCCACTACCTCGCGACGTCGACGATCGACCCGATGCTGTGGACGGTCGTGTTGTGGGTGCTGGTGCGCTGGCTGCGGACCCGCGACGACAACCTCCTGCTGTGGCTGGGCGTGGCCACCGCGGTCACCCTCAACGTGAAGTTCCTGATCGGCGCGTTCTGGGCGGTGGCCGCCGTGTGCCTGCTGCTGTTCGGCCCGCACGACCTCCTGCGACGGCCGAAGCTGTGGGTCGGCGCCGGGATCGCGTTGCTCTCGTGTGTCCCCACGCTCCTGTGGCAGGCGATGAACGCGTGGCCACAGCTCGGCATGGGCGACGCGATCTCGAAGGAGGTCGACGGCAGCGGCGGCCGCGGCGGGTTCCTGATGGCCGTGCTCATCGGCGCGGGACTGGTCACCGGCGCGCTCGGGCTGCTGTATGGCCTGTGGTGCCTGCTGTTCACCGCCGACCTGCGGCCCTACCGGTTCCTCGGCTGGACGGCACTGGGGCTGACCGCGCTGTTCATCCTGGTCAACGGCCGGTTCTACTACGTCTCCGGGATGTACCCAATCTGCTGGGCCGCCGCCGCGGTGGCCATCGAGCGCCGCCGTCCCGCGCTGTGGTGGCGATGGGTGCCGACCTGGCCGGTGTACGTACTGTCCGCGTTGTACACGCTGCCGTACGTCGTCCCGATCTGGCCGATCCACTCCGTCGCGACGAACTTCGCGCTACCGAGGCCGGCCTACGCCGCCGAGGAGATCGGCTGGCCGCAGCTCGCCGACTCCGTCGCCCAGGCCTACCGGGGGCTCCCCGAAGACGTCCGGGCGCATACGACGATCATCACCACCGGGTACTGGCAGGCCGGCGCGCTGGGCCGGTACGGCCCTGATCGGGGCCTGCCCGAGGCGTTCAGCGGAAGCCGCGGGTTCTGGTACTTCGGCAGCCCGCCGCAGGACGCCGAAACCGTGCTGTACCTCGGCTACGACCCGAACAGGCTGGCGTCGAACTTCATGGACTCGCGGATCATCGCCCGGGTGCACAACAACCTCGGGATCCTGAACTCGAGTGAGAACATGCCGATCTGGCTGATCAGCGGCCGGACGGAACCGTGGTCGGTCATCTGGCCCCAACTGCGCGACCTCAAGGCGTGAGCTGGTCGTTCCAACCGGTGCGAGCCGCCCATTCGGCGGCGCGGACGAACCCGTCGTTGACCCAGCTCTGCTTCTCGCTGGTGTAGGAGCCCAGGTTCGTGTTGTGGCCGTGCTTCTGGGCGAGCTGCATCTTGAGCTCGGCGTAGGCGTCACGCTCGTCGGGGTTCGCCCGCAGCCAGGCGCGAAAAAGCAGCGCAAGCCGCCACGCCTCGGTCTCCAGTGAACGCACGTGCAGGTTGACCGGCCTGCCCGGGTCGCCGCCGAGGTGGAGCCGCTTGGGCCAGGTACCCGAACCGTCCTGCGCGTCGTCGTACCAGTCGCCGTGGGCGCGCGGGAAGCCCGCGCCGACCAGCACGTGTTGGAGGGCGTCCGCGTCGTCCAGCGTGGACACGGTCAGCTGCAGGTCGAGGATGTCCTTGGCCGCCAACCCCGGCACCGACGTCGAACCGACGTGGTCCGCACGCAGCGCGCGCTCCCCCGCGGCCAGGCCGACGCGCGCGAGCGCCCTCGACGCCTGGGCGGGCCAGGTCTCGTCGTAGGGCACGACGCGGGGCGACATGGGCGGGCGCTCCCGGCCCAGCCTGAGGTTCGCTTCGAACGGGACCAGCCTGTCCGCCCACAGCGCGTCGACCTCGGCGAGCACCAGGTCGCGACTGCCGCTGTTGTCGAGCCAGACGTCCGCGGCGGCCCGGCGCTGCTCGTCGGTGGCCTGCGAAGCGACCCGAGCACGCGCGTCGGACTCCGCCATCCCGCGCGAGGACACGAGGCGGTGGATCCGTTCCTCTTCGGGAGTCCCGACGACAACAACCACGTGGTAACCCGGAGCCAGCCCGTTTTCGATCAGCAGGGGGACGTCGTGCACGACAATGGCGTCATCGGCGGCAGCGGACATCAGCTCGGCCGTGCGCGCGCCGATCTTGGGATGCAGGATCGAGTTCAGCCGCCGCCGCGACTCGTCGTCCGCGAAAGCCTTCGCTGCGAGCGCGGGCCTGTCGAGCGAGCCGTCGGCGCTGAGAATGGACTCACCGAACGCGGCCGCCAACTCAGCGAGTCCGCCGGTCCCGGGCTCGACCACTTCGCGGGCGATCTTGTCCGAGTCGATCAGGACCGCGCCATGCTCCTCCAGCCGGTTCGCGACCGTCGACTTGCCCGCCCCGATCCCGCCGGTCAACCCCACACGCAACATGGTCGAACCCTATCCAGTGCCCGGTTCCCGGGCATCGTGAGTCCCGGCGGCACACAGACTGTGCACAAGCATCATCATCATGTCGCGTAACTCAACTGATATGGGTGACACGCCGACCGATTACCACGCTTTGACCCACTCAGTGCGTACCGTGCGCGGCGAGAGGTCGCCCACACGGAGGAACGATGGCAGCCAGCAAGCACGGAGGAAGGCACCGGCTCACCACGCCGGGGCTGGTGCACTGTGTCCTGCATCGTCCAGTGGCCGATGCGCTCGACGAGTATCGGCGCACCTGGTGGTCCGCCCTGCTCGTCCCGGCCAAGCACAGCCTGGCCGGCCTCCGGCGCACCGCGCGCAACGCCGCGCAGGAACGCGCCTGGATCCCGGCCGTCTCCTGATCACACCGAGCGGGTGCGGATCTTGATTTCCGAGGTCAGCGTGCGGTGGACCGGGCAGCGGTCGGCGATCTCCATCAACCGGCGGCGCTGATCGTCGGTCAGCTCGCCTTCGAGGTGGATGTCGCGGGTGA
This sequence comes from Amycolatopsis sp., assembly GCF_025464955.1. Lineage (GTDB taxonomy): Bacteria > Actinomycetota > Actinomycetes > Mycobacteriales > Pseudonocardiaceae > Amycolatopsis. Next base: position 14,429 of record NZ_JAODNM010000156.1, read on the forward strand.
TCTCGCTGATCATCCCTCTTTCCGTCTCACAGTCCTCGCAGTCCTGCGCGTGGATGCGGTCGTGCCGCAGCCGGACAGTGGTGCGCGTGAGCGGGATCTGCTTGCGCTCGGCATACATTCGGACCGTCATCGCCGTGCAGGTGCCCAGCGCGGACAGCAGCAGGTCGTACGGGTTGGGGCCGGCGTCGTCGCCGCCGCTGGTCAGCGGCTCGTCAGCCAACAGGACGTGCTTCCCGGCGGTGATCCGCTGGGTGTACCGGCCGGCGCCGGCGTCGGTCACGATCACGGTGCCCGGCTGCTCTTCGATGCTCACTAGGCATAGCTCACTCCGGCGGGCCGGATTTTTCAATGCTCCCGGAGAAATTCGCCCGACTGGAACCCGCGGTTCGCCGGAGCGATTCCCTAGTTGCCAAAAATATCGTATCTTCTGCAGCTAGACGGCGATTTTCCCGCCGGCGGCCCAAGGCTTCTCAAGGGGGTACCCAGCGGATGGCCACCCGACACCGCCTGGCCGGAGCGGCCGACCTGCACAGCCACGAGAGGTTCCTCGACGCGGCGCTCGCGGTCCTGATGGACCAGGGCGCGGCCGGGCTCACGGTGCGCGCTGTGGCCGAAGCGGCCGGTTCGTCGACCATCACCGTGTACACGCGCTTCGGTGGCCGCAACGGCCTGCTGGACTCTCTTTACGAGCGGCTGTTCGACCTGCTGCGCGAGGCCTTCGACGGCCTGCCGCCCCTGACCGACGATCCCATGGCCGACCTGCTCGATCTGGCCGCCGTCTACCGCGCGTTCGCGCTGGAGAGTGCGGCCCGCTACGCCTTCATGCTGGAACGCACCATCCCGGAGTTCGACCCCGACCCTGCCGTGCGGGGAAACGTCATCCGCGACTCTTTCGGCGTGCTGTTGCAGCGGGTGGAACGCGTCTGCCCGCCGGACCGCGACGTCGTCCAGAGCGCGTACCTGCTGTGGACGACCCTGCACGGCCTGATCAGCGTGGAGCTGACACTGCGGACCCGCAGCAGGGTGCCCGGCTGGTTCCTGCTGCCGACCGAAGAGGCCAACGAGCCGATGTACTACGCCGGTGTCCGCGCGATGATCACCGGGCTCGGCCTGCACGCCTAGCGTTGCTCGTGAGTGTTGCGGCCGGTCACGGTGTCCTGCGGGACACCCGCACCCGGGCAGGCCGGAACGCTCACGAGTCCGAGACGCCCCCGGACGCCAAAACGGCCCCGGTCGGTGAGGACCGGGGCCGTTTTGGGTGTCAGTTACGCACCGCCGGAGAGCTTCTCCCGCAGGGCGGCGAGCTGCTCATCGCTGGCGAGAGTGCCACCGGTGCTCTTCGAGTCCGAGGACGGGGCAGAGGTGTAGCTCTGCTCCGTGCCGCCTTCGCTGCTGCTCGAGGACGAGCTGCTGGTGATGCCCGTCGCGGCGTCCGCGGCGGCTTCGGCGTCGGCCTCGGCGGCCTTGGCGACCTGCTTCATGTGCGCCTCGTAGCGGACGTGAGCCTCAGCGTACTGACGCTCCCACTCCTCGCGCTGCGTGTCGAAGCCGTCCTGCCACTCCTGGGTCTCCGGGTCGAAGCCATCGGGGTAGATGTAGTTGCCCTCGGCGTCGTACTCGGCGGCCATGCCGTACTGGGTCGGGTCGAACTCGGCGTCCGGCGTGAGGCCCTCGTTGGCCTGCTTGAGGGACAGCGAGATCCGGCGACGCTCGAGGTCGATGTCGATGACCTTGACCATCACGTCGCCGTTGACCTGGACGACCTGCTCCGGGATCTCGACGTGGCGCTCAGCCAGCTCCGAGATGTGCACCAGGCCCTCGATGCCCTCTTCGACGCGCACGAAGGCGCCGAACGGGACGAGCTTGGTGACCTTACCCGGCACGATCTGGCCGATCGCGTGGGTGCGGGCGAACTGGCGCCACGGGTCTTCCTGGGTCGCCTTCAGCGACAGGGAGACACGCTCACGGTCCATGTCGACGTCGAGGACCTCGACGGTGACTTCCTGGCCGACCTCGACAACCTCGGACGGGTGATCGATGTGCTTCCAGGACAGCTCGGAGACGTGCACGAGGCCATCGACGCCACCGAGGTCCACGAAGGCACCGAAGTTGACGATCGAGGACACGACGCCCTTGCGGACCTGGCCCTTGGCCAGCGCGTTGAGGAACTCGCTGCGGACCTCGGACTGGGTCTGCTCGAGGTAGGCGCGGCGGGACAGGACCACGTTGTTGCGGTTCTTGTCCAGCTCGATGATCTTGGCTTCGAGCTCGCGGCCCACATACGGCTGCAGGTCGCGGACGCGGCGCATCTCGACGAGCGAGGCAGGCAGGAAGCCGCGGAGGCCGATGTCCAGGATGAGCCCACCCTTGACGACCTCGATGACGGTGCCCTTGACGGGCTCGTCCTTCTCCTTGAGCTCTTCGATCGTGCCCCAGGCGCGCTCGTACTGCGCGCGCTTCTTGGACAGGATCAGCCGGCCTTCCTTGTCCTCCTTCTGGAGAACGAGAGCCTCGACCTCGTCACCGACCTTGACCACGTCGGCCGGGTCGACATCGTGCTTGATGGAAAGCTCACGCGAGGGGATGACACCCTCGGTCTTGTAACCGATGTCGAGCAGGACCTCGTCGCGGTCGACCTTGACGATGGTTCCTTCAACGATGTCGCCATCGTTGAAGTACTTGATCGTCTTGTCGATGGCGGCGAGGAAGTCTTCCTCCGACCCGATGTCGTTGACGGCGACCTGAGGGGTCGCGGACGCTGTCGGGGCGGTGGCGGTGTCGATGGTCATTAGGCGGGTTGCTCCGGTTATGGCTGGGGGAATAGTGGGTTTGTAGTTTGCGTGCGCCGCGGGAGACCCGGCATGAGGCAACACAACAGCAAACGTCCACCAGTGAACGACCGCGAGCATCACCGCAAGCGGTGCGCGACCTGGACTCCGGCCTAGGCCGGGGGAGGCAGCGCGAACCCACTGCGCTAACGGCTATCCTACGCGGCCGCCGGTACCGCACACAATCGGGTACCCCCGCGAATCCGGCAGCACCGCACACCGCGGGCAAGTGCCGCCCCCAGGAAGGATACCGGCTTGGAGCCGTCGCCGACCACCAGCGAAATCCGGGACGAACCGGTCGATGACCGGCACGCCCGCGCCGAGGAACAGCTCGGCACCACCGGGGTCGCCTACCGCGCGGTCGGCGCCGGCGAGGCCACCAGGGCGAACCTCGCCTGGTGGGACGCCGACGCCGACGATTACCAGGCCACGCACGGTGACTTTCTCGGTGACGCGGAGTTCGTCTGGTGCCCCGAAGGCGTCCGCGAAGCCGACGCCCACCTGCTCGGCGACGTCGCGGGCAAACGCGTCCTCGAGATCGGCTGCGGGCAGGCCGCTTGCGCGCGGTGGCTGGCCGCCCACGGCGCCGACGTCGTCGCGATGGACCTCTCGGCCGGGATGCTGCGGCACGCCCGCGAGGGCAACACCCGCACCGGCCTGGCCGTACCGCTGGTCCAGGCGACGGCCGAGGCCCTGCCGCTGGCGACGGCGAGCGTCGACACCGCCTGCTCGGCCTTCGGCGCGATCCCCTTCGTCACCTCGGTCGACACGGCGTTCGCCGAGGTCCACCGCGTCCTGCGGCCGGGCGGGCGGTGGGTCTTTTCGGTGACGCATCCGATGCGCTGGATCTTCCCCGACGACCCGGGCCCGGCCGGGCTCACCGTCACGCAGCCCTACTTCGACCGCACGCCGTACGTCGAAGTCGGCGACGACGGCGTCGCCACCTACGTCGAGTACCACCGGACCCTCGGCGACTACGTCCGCGCGCTGGCCGCCGCCGGGTTCCGGGTGGACGACCTGGTGGAGCCGGAGTGGCCGGCCGGACACACCCGGACCTGGGGCCAGTGGAGCCCACTGCGCGGCAAGCTCTTCCCCGGCACGGCGATCTTCCGGACGGTCAGGCTCTAGCTGTCCGGCTCCGGCTGTCAGGCTGTACCCATGGAGCGACTGACCGGGCTCACCCCGGACGGCATCGAGGTCACCGGGGAACTGAAGCGGCACTCCTACGACGCCGAGGCGGTGGAACTGCTGTGGTCGGCCGCCGAGACCTGGCAGTTGTTCCCCGCCATCGGCGAAACCGGCACCCGCGGGATGGACGCCCTGCTGACGGCGTGGTGCGAGCGGATGCGCACCGAAGCCCCCGACCCGGATTCGGCGTGCGCGGTGAACTGGCCGAGCCGCGACGCCTTAGCCATCCGCGCGTTCCTCGACCACGGCTTCGTGCCGCTCTCCTCGCTGGCCGTCCGCACGGCTCCCCCGCCGGCGCCCACTGCCCGCACAACAGACACCACCGTGCGCCGGGCGCGGCCGGGCGACTTCGACGCCGCGCTCGCGCTGATCGCCACAACCTTCGATTACACCGGCCTGATCGCGTCTCCGAAACGCGCCAACACCGCCGACCTCCTGGCGCCCGGACTGCGCCGCCGGATCGAGGGAAACGGCCCCGTCTGGGTCGCCGAACGCGACGGAGAGCTCGTCGGGATCGCCGAGTGCGACCGGATCGACTCCGCACCGGGTTCCTGGGCTGCCGAACTGCTCCCCCATGGACAGTGGGGCTACGTGAACAACGTCGTGACCGCGCCGGCGATGCGGGGAAACGGCGTCGGGCAGGCATTGATGTCCCTGGTACACAACGAGTTCCACCGCGAAGGCACCATGGGAACGTTCCTCTATTACAACCCGCCGAGCCCGCTCGCGTCGGTGTTCTGGCCCCGGCAGGGCTACCGTCCCTTGTGGACGAACTGGGAGATCCGGCCCGCCTCGGCACTGAGGTAGTCCACCCGAGAGGGTGACATCACACCCGCCCGATTTGCCCTCGACTCGATCTTCGCGCTACTTTTGCACTGACCAGTCAGTTCAAATGTAGCGTCGCAGGAGTCCTCGTGCAGGTTCGAGCCGACAGGGTGTCCGTCAAAGGACCCCACGGCACACTGTTGTCACCCACGTCACTGACCGTCGAAGACGGTCAGCTGGCCATCGTGCACGGCGACCCCGGAGTCGGCATCACCGCGTTCGGCCTCGCGCTGGCAGGCCGGATCAAGCCCAGCACCGGCACGGTGACCCTGGACGACACCACGCACGCGGCGAGCGCCGAAAAGCTTCGCCACCTGGTCGCCGTCGTCGACGCCCACGACGTCAGCGAACCCGAAGAAGCCCTCCCCCTGCGCGTCGTCGTCGGCGAGGAACTCGCCTTGGCCCACCAGCCCGCCGGCAAGCAGGACGTCGCGCGCTGGCTGGCCGAGCACGACGCCGAAGCACTGGCAGCTGTCCGATTCGAGAACATCGAGCCCACACTGCGCACCCGGTTGCTGTGCGCGCTGGCGGCGAGCCGCAAGGGGATCCGGATGCTCGTGCTGGATACCCCGGACCGCCACACCAGCGACGTCGAAAGCTGGTCGACGCTGGCCCGCGAGCACGCCGAACGAGGGCTCGCCGTCGTCGTACTGACCGCGACCACCCCGCTGAGCGCGCTGGTCCGGCCGCCGGCCCGGGTCGGCGAAGAGACCCAGCCACCGCCGCTGGTGTGCCACGAACCCGACCCTGGCCCCGAAACCACCGAACTCGAAGCACCCGTTCCGGCCGATGACGCCGTGGGAGAGCAGGCATGAACATCTTCCGGATCGCCCTCAACGAACTGCGGCGGCTGACCGCGGGGACCCTGCCCAAGATCGCGATCGTGGCGCTGATCTTCGTCCCGCTGCTCTACGCCTCCTTCTACCTCTACGCGAACTTCGACCCGTACAGCCGCCTCGACAAGCTGCCCGCCGCCATGTACACGAGCGACGCCGGCGCGAAGGACTCCTCCAGCGGCAAGGACGTCAACCTCGGCCGCCAGGTGACCGACCAGGTCACGAAGTCCGGCACCTTCCAGTGGCACGACGTCACGCCCGAGGAGGCCCTCGCCGGTGTCCGCGACAACAAGTACTCCTTCGCCATCGGCATCCCGCAGGGCTTCTCGGCCGCACTGCTCGGGGCGGGCGACTTCCAGCCGCAGCAGGCGACGGTCACCCTGACCACGAACGACGCCAACAACTATCTGGCGGGCACGATCGCCAAACAGGTCGCCACGCAGATCCGCGACACGATCGCGCAGAAGGTCGGCGGCACGGCCGCGGACCGGTTCCTGGTCGGGTTCTCCCAGATCTACTCGAAGATCTCCGACGCCGCGACCGGCGCGCAGAAACTCGCCGGTGGCGCCGGGCAACTCAAGTCCGGGCAGCAGCAGCTCGCTGACGGCGCGTCCCAACTGGCCGGCGGCGCGAGCCAGCTCTCGACCGGGCTGAACACCCTGCACGACAGCACGACCCAACTCCCCTCGCAGGCCAAACAGCTCGCCGACGGCGCGAGTCAGGTCGCGGCAGGCGACGCCAAGGTCGCGCAGGTCGGCGCGCTGCTCGCGGGCGGGTCGACCGACCTGCAGACAAGCCTGAACAACACCAACGACGTCCTCTCGCAACGACTGCGCGCCGACGGTCTCACCGACGCGCAGGTGCAGCAGGTGCTGTCCGTGCTGGGGCAGCTCCGCGCCCCGATCGACCAGGCGAACTCCCAGGTCCAGCAGGCGAACTCCCAGCTCCAGCAGCTGGCCGACGGAGCGAACAAGGTCGCCGCCGGCGCGTCGCAGCTCTCGGCGTCCGCACCCGCGCTGGCCGCCGGTATCGCCCAGGCGTCGAATGGCGCCAACCAGCTGAACACCGGCGCGGCGAAGCTCAACGACGGTGAGAAGACTGCCGTGAGCGGCACCAACGACCTCGCCGCCGGCGCGTCGCAGCTCAGTGACGGGCTCAAAGCCGGACTTTCCCAGATCCCGAACCCGGACGACCCGACCAGGACCGCGACCGCCAACGCCATCGCCGACCCCGTCGCGATCAACTCCTCGGGGGTGGCGTCCGCCGGGACCTACGGCGCGGGGCTGGCACCGTTCTTCATCTCGCTCGCCACCTGGATCGGCGCGTTCGTGCTCTTCCTGCTGCTCCGGCCGCTCTCGACCCGGGCGTTGACCGCGGGCGCGTCGCCGCTGAAGGTCGCCATCGGCGGCTGGCTGTCCTCCGCGGTGCTCGGGATCGCGCAGGTGATCGTGCTGTTCGGCGCGGTGACCTGGCTGGTGGGCATCCACGTCGCGCATCCGTTGGGCGCCATCGGGTTCGCGATACTGGTCTCGCTGACGTTCACCTCGGTCGTGCACGCGCTCAACGCGTTCTTCGGCGCGGTCGGCAAGTTCCTCGGCCTGGTCCTGCTGGTCCTGCAGCTGGTCAGCGCCGGCGGCACGTTCCCGTGGCAGACCATCCCGGACGCGCTGTATCCGCTGCACATCGTGCTGCCCATGGGTTACGCGATCGACGGGTTCCGGCATCTGCTCTACACCGGGGCGTCGCTGCAGATCCTGGGCGACATCGGGGTGCTGGCGGCCTACCTGGTGGGCGGGATCCTGCTTTCGACACTGGCCGCGCGCAAACGTCGAGTGTGGACGGTGGCGCACCTCAAGCCCGAGCTGAGCCTGTGACCTCGAGAGCCGAGACGACCAAGCAGAAGCTGTTCGACGCGACCCTGCGGCTGTCCGCCAGCCGCGGGCTCGTCGGACTGACCGTCGACGAGATCGCCGCCGAAGCGGGCGTGGCCAAGGGCACCGTCTACTACAACTTCGGCAGCAAGGACGGCCTCGTCGACGGGCTGCTGCGCTACGGCGTCGGCCAGCTCGCCGACGAGCTGCGCGCGGCGGCCGACGACGAGGACCCGATGGCGGTCATCGAGTCGCAAATGGACAACGCGCTCAAGTTCATCGGCCAGTACCCCGGGTTCTCGCAGATCCTCGTCAGCGAGATGTGGCGGACACCCGGTCAGTGGCACGAAACCCTGACGCTGCTGCGGGAAGAGGTCATCTCCATCGTCAAGGCGCAGCTGCAGCGCCTCGCCGACGCCGGCAGGCTGCCCGAGGGCGTGCAGATCCAGACGGCGGCGGCGGGCCTGTTCGGCACGATGCTGGTCGTCGCGCTGGACTGGCAGGTCTTCGGGCCGCAACGGACCCGCGCCGAGGTCCTCGACTCGGTGATGCTGCTGATCCGGGGGCTGGGGCGGTAGGCGGTCGCTAGGCGAGCTCGGGGCGTTCCCACGGCTGGTCGAGCACGTGGTGGTCGAGCCAGGCGAACGCGCTCTGGTACCAGAGCTTGACGTTGCCGGGCTTGAGCACCCAGTGGCCCTCATCCGGCAGGTACAGCATCGCGCTGCTGACGTCTCGCCGCTGCAGTTCGCTGTAGAGCGCGAGGCCCTCGCCCACCGGGCAGCGGTAGTCGCGCTCGCCGTGGATCACCAGTGTCGGCGTGGTGATGTCGTCGACATACGTCGACGGCGACCACTTCCGGTAGAACTCGGGATCCTTGCGCGGGTCGCCGTACCAGCGCTCCCAGCCGACGAGGTCGTCGGTGGCCGGCCGGAACGAGCTCAGGTCCCACAGGCTCGCGTGCGAGATGGCGCAGCGGAACCGGTCGGTGTGGCCGATGATCCAGTTCGTCAGGTAGCCGCCGTAGGAACCGCCGGCGACCGCGGTGCGCTCGGCGTCCAGGTCCGGCCGTTCGAGCGCGGCGTCGGTCAGCGCGAGGACGTCGGTGTACGGGCGGCCGCCCCACTCCTGCCAGCCGCGCTCGAGCATGTGCCGTCCGTACCCGGTGGACAGCGCTGGATCCGGCAGGAGCACGGCGTAACCGCGTGCGGCGAACAACTGCGGCTGCCAGCGCCACGACCACATGTTCCACGAGTGCACGGGACCACCGTGGACCACTACCAGCAGCGGGAACGGCCCTTCGCCCTGCGCGGGGGTGATCAGCCAGGCCCGCAACGCGGTGCCGTCTTCGGCTGTGGTGTGGACTTCCTCCATCTTGCCGGGCAGCGCTTCGGGCGCGTCGCCCGCGTACCGCACGGTGGGTTGCTGGTCGGCCAGGTGCGGGTCGAGTGCGACCACCTCGGGCGGCCGCGCCCACGATGAGCGCAGGGCGTAGACCGCCGAGCCGTCGGGCGCGACCCGGATGTCGGTGAACGCGCCGTCGGCGGAGAGCCGGACTGGGGCGGCACCGTCGATGTCGATGTCGACGCGCCACAGCGGCTTTCGGCCCGCTTCGTCCGCGGCGAACAGCAGCGACCGGCTGTCGGGGGTCCACACCGGGCCCTCGGGGAAGTGCTCGAAGCCCGCCGCGACCTGACGGACCGCGCCGTCGGCCAGGGACACCAGCCACAGCTGGTCGTCCCATGGCCGCTCGGTTGTGTGCAGCTTCATGCGGGTCAGCGCGGCGTACCGGCCGTCGGGGCTGCAGACGACCGTGCCTTCGGCGATTGCCGGGTCGTGCAGGAGGGTCCGGCGCTCCCCGGTTTCGACGTCGATGGCGACCAGCGTGCGGTCCGACTCCGCCTGCCCGGTCGGCACCGTCCAGGTCATCAGGACGGTCCGGCCGTCCGGGGTGATGTCGAAGCTCGCCTCGGGGTCGATCGCGTTGCCGACGTTCCCGGTGAGGTCACGCAACGAACCGTCCGCCTCGACGACGAACAACCGCGGCGCGCGCGGCGCCAGCGGGGTGTCCCAGAAACGGAACGGGTATCCCTCGAACAGCAGCGCGGAGGTGCCGGCCTTCTTTCGTGCCTTCGCCTTGTCCCCATCCTCGGCGAGCGTGTCCTCGCTGGGGAAGACGCCGCTGATCACGACGGTCGTCCCGGCGTCCCGCGCGACCCGCACGGCCGACACCCCGGCCGGGGTTCCCGTGACGTAGCGTGCTTCACCGCCGCCGACCGGCAGCCGCCACAGCGCGGCCGTCTCGTCGTCTGCCGCTCCTTCGCTCGGGGCAGCGGCGGGGTCGGGCCGCTTGTCGACCAGCAGCAGCGAGCCGTCCGGCTCGAAACCCGCCGCCGCGAGCCCCGATCGCGGGCCGGCGAGCGGACGCGGCGCGCCCCCACCGGCGGGATCGAGCCCGACGACTTCGGTGACGAACGCGGTGCCCGCCGGATCCGGGCGGGCCGACTGGACCACCAGCCTCCCGTCGGGGGCCACCAGCAGGCCGGAGAGGCGGGAGAACTTGAGGTAGGTATCGATGTCCAAGGCCACGGTTCGACCTTACTGACACCTCGGCACGACTTCAGTCGTTATTACCGAATCCGGCCGGATTCGGCACCAGCCCCCAGCCCCCACCACCACCGCAACTCGACGGCGACTTGCGGTCTCTTAGAAACTAAGAGACCCCACAAAAGTGCAAAAGTGGGAAGTCGGTGCTTGCGACGGGGCCAGCCTAAGCGCCACTAGGGTGGACGGTCTTATGCGTAACGGTGACGATCAGGCGCTCCCCGACCAGCGGCCGAAACTTCAGCGCAAGGTGATCGCGGCGGCGGAAAGCCAGCTGGCCAAGCAGAAGTACGTCGCCCCGATCGACGTGATCGTGGCGCTGGGCTGGCTCTCGTCGTCGAACATCGACTTCTGGCGTGCGGGCCGGGCGCCCTATCTCAACGGCATCGCCGTCGGTGAGGACAAGGTCGCCGGCGCCTTGGTCTACTTGGCGCAGTGGGCTCAGGAGCAAGGACTTGAGCGCAGCGAGGTGCCCTACGCCGCCGCGACGCGGGACAGGCGACCGTTGCAGTTCACCGAAAGCGGCGAACCCACCCTTGAGCTGGTTTTCCGAACGCATCTGGTGGCGCCTGGCCTCTCCGAAAAGAAGCGCGAACAGATCGATGCCCGCCAGAGCAAGGTACCCGACCTGGCCGTCATCACACCGACGAAGGCCTGGGACTGCGGGACCTGCGGTCGTCACTACGAGGCCGAAGACTTCCTGCTGATGGAGGACGACGCGCCGCTGTGCATGGACTGCGCGGACTTCGGCCACCTCGTGTTCCTGCCCGCGGGCAACGCGACGCTTTCGCGACGGGCGAAGGCCGAGAGCACGCTCGCCGTTCTGGTGATGGAGTTCAACCGGCGGCGGAAGCACTACCAGCGCATCGGCATCCTCGTCGAGCAAGAGGCACTGGAACGGGCCGAAGAGAAGAACCTCGCCGACGAAGACATCCGCGCGCTTCGCCGTGCCCGCGACGCCGAGCGCCGGGCCGCGGGGGACATCGACTTCCAGGCGGAGATGGCCGGAGAGATCCGGCTCGCGTTTCCCGGTTGCCCGGCCGAGCGGGCAATGGAAATCGCCACGCACGCGGCGCAACGAGGCAGCGGCCGCGTGGGCCGCTCCGCCGCGGGCCGCGCTCTCGACGCGAAGGCCGTCCGCGCCGCCGTGGTCGCTTCGGTCCGCCACCTCGATACGCCTTACGACACCCTGCTCATGGCTGGCGTCGCCCGTTCCGACGCCCGCGCGCAGATCCGCGCGACCATCGACGCCGTGCTCGACGGCTGGGCCACCCCCTGACCCGCGTGCACTTCATGATCGCCCGCGGGTAGCCCACGACCGCCTAAGCGCGGTTCCCGGACACCGACTGCACACAGGTGTCCGGGAACCGCGCTCGAGTGCGCGTGTATTGCACTTGGCGCTAGTGGGCGGCCTGGTTCCAGGAGTGGCCGAAGCCGACGGAGACTTCTAGCGGGACGGCGAGCTTGTATGCCGAGCCCATCTCCTGGCGGACCAGGGCCTCGGCCTGGGCGTGCTCGCCCTCGGCGACCTCGAGCACGAGCTCGTCGTGGACCTGCAGGATGACGCGGCTGCGGAGCTTCGCCTCGGCCAGCGCCTGGTGGACATTGAGCATGGCGACCTTGATGATGTCGGCCGCGCTGCCCTGGATCGGAGCGTTGAGGGCCATGCGCTCGGCCATCTCGCGGCGCTGCCGGTTGTCGCTGTTGAGGTCGGGCAGGTAGCGACGGCGGCCGAAGATGGTCTCGGTGTAGCCGACCTTCGCCGCGTCGACGACGACGGTCTGCAGGTAGTCGCGTACTCCACCGAACCGGGCGAAGTAGGCCTCCATCTGCTCTTTGGCCTCTTCGTTGGAGATCTTGAGCTGCTGGGCGAGCCCGTACGCGGACAAGCCGTATGCCAGCCCGTACGACATGGCCTTGACCCGGTATCGCAGCTCGGGCGTCACCTCTTCGGGTGGAAGCGAGAACGCCTTCGACGCGACGAAGGTGTGCAGGTCCTCACCGGTGTTGAAGGCCTCGATGAGGCCCTCGTCGCCGGACAGGTGCGCCATGATCCGCATCTCGATCTGGCTGTAGTCCGCGGTCATCAGCTCGGAGTAGCCGCTGCCGACGACGAACGCGTCGCGGATGCGGCGGCCTTCCTCGGTGCGGACCGGGATGTTCTGCAGGTTCGGGTCGACCGAGGACAGCCGTCCGGTGGCGGCGATGGTCTGCTGCAGCGTGGTGTGGATCCGCGAATCGTCGGCCAGTGACTTGATCAGGCCTTCGACGGTGACCCGCAGCCGCGTCGCGTCCCGGTGTTCGAGCAGGTGGGCCAGGAAGGGGTGCTCGGTCTTCTCGAACAGCCCTTGCAGCGCCTCGGCGTCGGTGGTGTAGCCGGTCTTGGTGCGCTTGGTCTTCGGCATGTCGAGCTCGTCGAACAGCACGACCTGCAGCTGCTTGGGCGAGCCGAGGTTGATCTGCTTGCCGATGACCTCGTACGCCAGGTCTGCCGCCTGCCGGACGCGGACGGCGTAGTGCTCCTCCAGCTCGGTCAGCTGCTCGACGTCGACCGCGATCCCGGCGGCCTCCAGCTCGGTGATGACCTCGAGCAGCGGCAGCTCGATCTCGCCGAGCAGCTGGACGGCGCCGATGCCTTCCAGCTCGGTGCGCAACGCGCCGGCGAGCTCGGCGATGGCCCTGGCCTTGACCAGTTCGGCTTGCAGGGCCTGCTCATCGGCGTCCTCCGCGCTGCCACCGTCGAGCAGGGATAGCTGCCCGTCGCCGCCGTCGGCCTCGGAGCGCAGCTCACGCTGCAGGTACCGCAGGACGAGGTCGTCGAGCTCGAACGAGCGCTGCCCCGGCCGCACCAGGTACGCCGCGAGCGCGGTGTCCATCGCGAGCCCGGCAAGCGCCCAGCCGCGCGCCAGCAGCGCGTGCAGCGCTACCTTCATCGAGTGGCCGACCTTGGGCAGACTCGCGTCGGCCAGCCACGCGGCCAACGCGCGATCGTCCGACTCGTCCATTGTGGACACGTCGAGGTACGCGCCCTCGCCGTCCGCGGTGGCGAAAGCGAAGCCGACGACGTCGGCGGAAACCGACGCGCCGGTGGTGCGGAACGAAAGCCCGACCGGCTCGCCACCGGAGGCATGCGCGGTGAGCCACGCGCCGAGGGTGCCGACCGGCACCGCGGAGCCGCTGACGTCGAAGCCCTCTTCGGCCTCCGGCTCGGCGCTCGACAGCGTCGCGAACAGGCGGTCACGCAGGACGCGGAACTCCAGCTCGTCGAACAGGCGGTGTACCGCGTCGCGGTCCCATGGACGCAGCTCCAGCGCGTCCGGCCGCAGCTCCAGCTCGACGTCGCGGATGAGTTCGGTGAGGTGCCTGTTCAGCATCACGGCGTCGAGGTTCGCCCGCAGTGAGTCGCCGACCTTGCCCTTGACCTCGTCGATCCGGTCGATCAGCTCGCCGAGCGAACCGAACTGCTTGATCCATTTGGCCGCGGTCTTCTCCCCCACCCCGGGGATGCCGGGCAGGTTGTCCGACGGGTCGCCGCGCAGCGCCGCGAAGTCGGGGTATTGCGTCGGGGTGAGGCCGTACTTCTCCTCGACCGCTTCCGGGGTGAACCGGGTGAGCACGGAGACGCCCGTCTTCGGGTAGAGGACGGTGACCCGCTCGGTGACCAGCTGCAGTGCGTCGCGGTCGCCGGTACAGATCAGCACGTCGTAGTCGTCCGCGGCGGCCTGCGTGGTCAACGTGGCGATGACGTCGTCGGCCTCGAAGTTCTCCTTGGTCAGCACCGGGATGCCCAGTACCGCCAGGATGTCCTGGATCAGCGCGACCTGGCCCTTGAAATCATCCGGCGTGGCCGACCTGGTCGCCTTGTACCCGGCGAATGCCTCAGACCGGAACGTCTTGCGGGACAGGTCGAACGCCACCGCGAGATGGGTGGGCACCTCGTCGCGCAGCAGGTTGATCAGCATCGAGGTGAACCCGAAGACCGCGTTCGTGACCTGGCCGGTCGACGTGCGGAACCGATCGGCGGGCACGGCGAAGAAGGCCCGGTAGGCCATCGAGTGGCCGTCGATCAGCAGCAGGCGCGGCCGGTCGGCCGTACCCGTCCCGGGTGTGTCGTTGACAACTGATGTGTTCTCTGCAGCACTCACGGCAGCGAGTCTAGGGTGAAGCACCGACACTCTTGCGTGTCGCATCTGAGAAGGAGTCAGTGTTGACCGAACAGGTGTCCGAGGCGGACCTCCGCGAGTACATCACCAAGGATCCCGTCGTGGCTGCTCAGCAGCTGAACGACAAGGTCGGGATGAAGCTCCTGGAAGCCACCGCCGAACGCGTGGTCGGCACCATGCCGGTGGAGGGCAACCTCCAGCCCTACGGTCTGCTCCACGGCGGAGCGAACGCCGTACTCGCCGAGGCACTCGGCTCCACGGTGGCGGCTCTGAACGCCGGCCCTGACAAGGCGACGATGGGGCTCGAACTGTCCTGCACGCACCACCGCGCTGTCCGCTCCGGACTGGTCACCGGCGTCGCCACCCCGCTGCACGTCGGGCGCGGGACGATCACCGTGGACGTCACGCTCACCGACGACCAGGGCCGCCGCACCTGCACCGCCCGGCTCACCTGCATAGTCAGGGACAAGCCGCCAGGCGCGTGAGCGATGTGGCCGGCGTGACGGGTGCGGCTGCTGTGGCGCCGCAAAAAACCCGTCTACGAGCCGGAGTGCTAGTGGTGACCGCCGCTGAAGCCGCCGCCGTGGTCCCCGAACCCACCATGGTGCCCGCCATCATGGTGCCCGCCATGGTGACCCCCGAAGCCGCCGTGGTGGCCGTGGTGGTGGTCACCACCGCCGTCGAAGCCGGGCACGATGTCACCACGGGTCGTACTTCCGCGACGAATGCCGGACGGGGTCGGGCCGCGACCGGTCTTTCCGCGTGCCGTTGCTGCGCGGACGATCAGAGCCACGGCGAACATGAGAATCACGCTGATGACGATCATGATCTTTACCTCCCACGATCACGTCGGCGGCGTCTCCTGACGCCGCTACGAGCCCTCGTTACCCAGTGTCCACCTGGCCTCGACATGAACGCCAGAGACTTGAGGAAGGTTTGATCTTCGCTCCCACGTGATCACGATCGGCGGTTCCCTGATCTCCCGCGAAGACTGCAGGTGCGCTTCCGGTTTCCGCTGGGCGCGCACAGAGCGGACCCCGCCTGCGACAAGCAAACCGCGCAGGCGGGGTCCGGTACAACCACCGGGTCGTGACTAGCCGACCCCGAGGTACGCCTCCTTGATACTGGCGTCGGACAACAGTTCCTTGCCCGTCCCGGACTTCGTGATGCGCCCGGTCTCCAGTACGTATGCGCGGTGCGCCCGCGACAGCGCCTGCTGCGCGTTCTGCTCGACCAGCAGCACCGTGGTGCCCTGCTTGTTGATCTCGGTGATGATCCGGAAGATCTGCTGGATGAACTGCGGCGCGAGGCCCATCGACGGCTCGTCGAGCAGCAGCAGCTTCGGCTTCGCCATCAGCGCGCGGCCGATCGCGAGCATCTGCTGCTCACCACCGGACATCGTGCCGCCGAACTGCGACTTGCGCTCAGCCAGCCGCGGGAACAGCTCGAATACCCGGTCGAAATCGGGGCCGAGGTTCTTGCGGTCCTTACGGGCGTACGCGCCCATGTCCAGGTTTTCCATCACCGTCATGCCCGGAAAGATCCCCCGGCCTTCCGGTGCCTGGGAAATCCCGCGCACCACGCGGAGATCAGCGCGCAGCTTGGAGATGTCCTCGCCGGCGAAGGAGATCGAGCCGCTCGAAAGCGGCCGGATCCCGGAGATGGCACGCATGGTCGTCGACTTGCCGGCGCCGTTGGCCCCGATCAGGGTGACGATCTCGCCCTCTTCGACCTTGATGGTCAGCCCGGACACGGCCTGGATGCGTCCGTAGTGGACGGACACGTCGGAGAGCTCAAGCAACGTCATCGTCAGGAACTCCCAGGTAGGCGGCGATCACAGCGGGGTTCTCCCTGATCTCGGCCGGCTGTCCTTCGGCGATCTTCTTGCCGAACTCCAGCACCACGATCCGGTCGGTCACGCCCATCACGAGTTTCATGTCGTGTTCGATCAGCAGGACGGTGTAGCCGTCGTCGCGGATCGTGCGGATCAACCCCATCAGCTCTTCTTTTTCCGCGGGGTTGAAGCCGGCGGCCGGTTCGTCGAGACACAACAGCTTCGGCTCGGTGGCCAGCGCCCGCGCGATCTCCAGACGCCGCTGGTAGCCGTACGGCAGGTTCTTCGCCTTGTCCGCGGCGCGGTCGGCGATCCCGACGAACTCCAGCAACGCCATCGCGCGATCAACCGCTTCGCGCTCTTCGCGATGGTGCCGCGGCAACCGGAGCAGTGCACCCACGACGCTGGTCTTGGCTCGCGCGTCCGCGCCGACGACAACGTTCTCGAGCGCCGTCATCTCCGAGAACAGCCGGATGTTCTGGAAGGTCCGCGCGATGCCGAGCTGGGTGATCTTGTGCCGCACGGCTTTGCCGAGCGGCTTGCCCTCCAGCAATACCTGCCCCGACGTCGGCCGGTAGACCCCGGTCATGGCGTTGAAGCAGGTGGTCTTGCCGGCGCCGTTCGGCCCGATCAGCCCGAGGATCTCCCCCCGGCGAATCTCGAAGGAGATCTCGTCCAGCGCGACGAGCCCGCCGAACTTCACGGTCAGGTCCCGCAGCTCGAGCAGGGTCTGCCCGACGTCGACGGTCATCGTCCGGTCAGCGGCGACCACGTCGGCGACCTCGGCGAAGTGTGCCTCGCGTTCCTGAGCGCTCATCTGCTCGACTTCGGCCACCAGGCCGCCTTCGATCGGTGCTCCGGCCGCGCCTTGAGGCTGCGTCATGCCTTGCCCTCTGCATTCGGTTCCGGGGTGAGCGCACTGTCACCGCTGATCTGCTCGCCTTTGCCGAGCAGCCGCCGGTAGGCCTGTCTGCCGTTCGCCAACAAGCGTTGGCGAGCGCCGAGCAGGCCCTGGGGGCGAAAGATCATCAGGACGATCAGCGCGACACCGAAGATGACGTAGTTGTACTTCTGCAATCCCACGAACCGTAGCGGGAGGTAAGCCACCACGACCGCGCCCAGCAGGACGCCAACCTTGTTTCCCGCGCCACCAAGTACCACCGCGGCGAGGAACAGCATCGACGTCACGATGTCGAACGACTGCGTGTTCACGAAGCCCTGCTTGCCGGCGAACAACGCACCGGACAGCCCGCCGATGGCGGCACCGATGACAAACGCCCAGATCTTGAACCGGTAGGTGGCCACGCCCATGATCTCGGCGGCGTCCTCGTCCTCGCGGATGGCGACCCACGCACGACCGACGCGGCTGCGCTCGAGGTTTCCGACGAACAGCAGGATGATGACGATGATCACCACCGTCAGCACGTACCACCAGCTGGCGTTCGGCAGGATCGCTTTGCCCGCGGAGTTCTTTCCCACCGAGGTGAAACCGATCTGGCCTTTCAGCGGCCCGACGTTGTCGGCGATCAGGCGGATGATCTCGCCGAAGCCGAGCGTCACGATCGCGAGGTAGTCCCCGCGGAGCCGCAGTGTCGGCGTCCCGAGGATGACGCCGAAGATCATGGTGATCACCATGGCCAGCGGCAGCGTCCACAAGTACGGGATCTTGGTCAACGTCGAATCAGGGCTGGTGAACAGCGCCGAAACGTAAGCGCCCACCGCGAAGAACCCCACGTAACCGAGGTCCAGCAAGCCCGCTTGGCCGACGACCACGTTGAGGCCGACCGCCACGAGCGCGTACCGGGCGACCTCGAACATCGCGTTCGGGAAGTCGGTCCCCGTGGTGGACAGCAGCGGGGGGTGCAGCCACGGCAGGGCGATGACCACGAGCACGAACGGGACCAGGATCGCCCACTGGGCGGGGCGGCTCAGGTTGTTCCACCGCTCACGGATGGACGGCCGCGCGGAGGATTCTTTGATACTCATACCCGCGCCTTTCCCAGGGACTCGCCCAAGAGCCCGGTCGGCCGGAGCATCAGCACCAGCACCAGCACGACGAAGGCGACGACGTCCTTCCACTCGCCGCCGAAGAGCGACTGGCCGTAGTTCTCGATCACGCCGAGCAACAGCCCGCCGACGAGCGCGCCACGCAGGTTGCCGATCCCGCCGAGTACCGCCGCAGCGAACGCCTTGATGCCGAGGAGGAAACCGCCGTTGAAGATGGCGCCCTGGGGGATCTTCATCATGTAGAACAGTGCGGCCGCGCCGGCGAGCAAGCCGCCGACAAGGAAGGTCACCACAATGACCCGTTCCTTGTTGACGCCCATCAGGCTCGCCGTGTCCGGGTCCTGCGCCACGGCGCGGACGCCGCGGCCGAGCCGGGTGCGGTTGATGAAGTAGTCGGCGACGAACCACAACAGGATCGAGGCGACCACGATGATCACATCGATGTTGGTGACGTCGGCGCCGAACACGCTGAACATCACGTGCGGGTCCAGTAGGCGGATCTGCGGGCGCTGGTTGAGCCCGAAGAACTGGTCGATCCGCAGGATGTACTGGATGGCGAAGGAGGCACCGATGGCCGTGATGAGGAAGGCCAGCTTCGGCGCGTTGCGCTTGCGCAGCGGCCGGTAGGCGATCCGTTCCAGGGCCACGGCCGTGGTACCGGAAGTCACCGCCGCGGCGATCAACGCGATACCGAGGTAGAGGATGATCTGGAAGGCGCCGAGCTCAGGGGTACCGCCGGCCCGGAAACCCAAGCCGTAGAAGGTGAGCCAGACCGCGAACGCTCCTACGACGAAGACTTCGGAGTGGGCGAAGTTGATGAGCTTCAGGACGCCGTAGACCAGGGTGTATCCGAGCGCGATGAGCGCGTAGATCCCGCCCTGGGTAAGTCCGGCGACCGTGTTGTTCCAGAACTGGTCGAGGAACCCACCGACGTCGAAATGAATCCACTGGTCGGATTGGGCGAGAAAAGGAGTCAGCGTGGGATGCACGGGTTTACTCGTTCTCCAGGTACGGCTCGGGCATGCGCGCGGGGGTGGTCCACCGCCGCACGCATGCCCGAGTCACCCGCCGGAGCGGGTGAAGTTGACTAGCTGATCTGACCGTTGTTGACGATCTTGCCGTTCACGACCTTGTAGCTCCACACAGGAGTGTCGGAAAGCTCGCCCTTGGCATCCCACTTGAACTTCTTGGTCAGCCCCTGACCGTCGTAGTTCTTGACGAAGTCGAGCAGGGCGGCGCGGTCCTTGATGCCCTTGTCGATCCCCTTGAGCAGGATCGTGGTGACGTCGTAGCCCTCGGGCGAGTACGTACCCGGGTCCTTGCCCTCGATCGACTTGAAGGCCGCGGTGAAGTCCTTGAAGTTGTCCTCCGGGACACACGGGCAGGTGAAGTAGGCCTTGCTGGCCGCGTTGCCCGCGCCCTTGATGAACTCCGCGTCCTTCACGCCGTCCGGACCGACGAACTTGGCGGTGACGCCCTTGTCGTCGAGCTGCTGAGCGAACGGAGCGGCTTCCGGGTAGTAACCGGCGTAGAAGATCGCGTCCGGCTTCTCTTGGGACATCTTGTTGACGACCGCGGAGAAGTCCGTCTGACCGGTCTTGACCTTGTCCTGGCAGGACGCCTTGGCGCCGAGCGCCTGCGTGACCTGGGCGGCCAGGCCGGTGCCGTAGTCGGAGTCATCCTGGACGACGCAGATCTTGGCGGCCTTCAGGTTGTCGGTCATGAACTTCGCGGCGGCGGGGCCCTGCACCGCGTCGTTGCCCATGCCGCGGAAGAAGGTCTTCCAGCCGTGGCTGGTCAGAGCCGGGTTGGTCGCCGAAGGCGTGATGTGAACAAGGCTGGCGCCGTCGAACAGGTCGCCGGTCGCCTTGGACTCACCCGAGAACGGGAGGCCGACGACGCCGATGATGCCGGCTTCGTTGACCAACTGGGTCACGATGCCGGGCGCCTTGTCGGGCTTGCCCTCGGTGTCGAACTGCGACAGCTTGACCTGGCAACCAGGGTTCGCCGTGTTGTGCTGCTTCACGGCGAGGTCTGCGCCGTACAGAATGTTCTGGCCCAGCGCTGCGCTGGCGCCGTTGATGGTGCCGGCGTAGGCGATCGTGATGCCGGAGCAAGTGGCCTTGCCGTCGCCCTTCGGGTCCGCCGCGTCAGCGGCCTGTGACGGAGCGGCAACCGAGGGAGAGTTCGAGCTGCCGGAGCTGCTCGTGTCGCGCGCTGCGCATGCCGTCAATGCCACCGATGCGGCCGCTGCCAGCACGATGATCCTGGTGAGTCGTGCTCTTGACACTCGTTCCTCCAAAGGCCGACTGGCCGCCCGGTGACGGCCTGTCCCAGCTCGGGACCTGACTGGTCGCTGAACGTAGCCGCACCGCGCGGGGTTGCCCAGTCTTATTTGCGCTCTTGTATCCACATCGTGACGGTCGTCACGCTCGTTAGCCAACGTTTCACACCCCATTGCCGGATTGCAACAATGGGGTGTTAACGGTGAGTAATCTGTGAACTTAGAGGCAACGAGGGCTGCCCTTTTGGGTGAATTATCCCATGCTGTCGACGACGGCCTCGGCGACGGCCTTCATCGTGGTCCGGCGATCCATCGCCGTCCGCTGGATCCAGCGGAACGCCTCCGGCTCGCTGAGGGTCTGCTCGGCCATGAGCAGCCCCTTGGCCCGGTCAATGACCTTGCGGGTCTCGAGCCGGTCGGTGAGGCCCGCGACCTCGGACTCCAGGGCCTGCAGCTCGGCGAACCGGCTGACTGCCAGTTCGATGGCCGGTACCAGGTCACGCTTGGCGAACGGCTTGACCAGGTATGCCATGGTGCCGGCGTCGCGAGCGCGTTCGACCAGGTCACGCTGGCTGAACGCGGTCAGGATGACCACCGGGGCGATCCGGTCGCCGGTGATCTTGGACGCGGCTTCGATGCCGTCGAGCTTGGGCATCTTCACGTCAAGGATGACGAGATCGGGCTTCAGTTCGGTGGCAAGCTGGATCGCTTCCTCACCGTCGCCGGCTTCGCCGACCACCTGATAGCCCTCTTCGCGCAACATTTCAACGAGGTCCAGCCGGATGAGCGCTTCGTCTTCTGCGACGAGCACCCGACGTCGGGGCGCGGTGGCGACACCGTTGGCCTCGGCAGCCTGTTCGGTCACCGGGGTCCTCCTGCGTGCTCGAAGGGATGGGAACGCGGCGTACCGCGAACTAAAAGCCTACCGGGAACGATCCAGAACCAGAGATGGCGTTCACCACGTCGGTGACACTCCCCACCGTCACCGACGTGGTGAACACACCAGCTCCTCGCGGACCTACCACAACTCACGACGGTGCGCGGAGACACGCCCAAAGATCCACTCGGTTGCTCTTGACATCGGCTGAACGCCTGGTGAGAGGCTTTGCCGTACCCGCCTACCCGGACGTCGGCGCTACGCGGGTGACGTCGCGCCAAAGCGGGTTCGCGGGCGTGACCGCGTATCGGTCGCGTAACGCGTATTTCTGGATCTTGCCGCCCGCGTTCCTGGGCATGGCGTTGACGACCAGGACCGCGGTGGGCTTCTTGCAGGAGGCAAGCAGGCCCTTTGCAGTGCTCGATGATGTCCCGCTCGGTCGGTGGGTCGGCGGGATCGAGCGCGGTGATAACGGCGAGCGGGGTTTGGCCCCACTGCTCGTGCGGCACGCCGATGACCGCGACGTCGGCGACCTTCGGATGCGCGTCGATGACGGCCTCGATCTCGGCGCAGTAGATGTTCTCGCCACCAGAGATGATCATGTCCTTCTTCCGGTCGACCACCCAGATGAAGCCGTCCGCGTCGGCTCGGCACAGATCGCCGGAGTGGAACCAGCCACCGGCGAACCTGTGCATCCCCTACCGCACGCTCGAACGCGGACCCTCAGCAGCACTCCCCTACGTCAACCGCGACGTCTATCCCATCGACGAATACCCCGACGCACAATTCGACTACATGACCTACTACGAACACCATCCCGAACAGGTCACCTCGTTCTTCGGCTCAGCACCGGAGCGGACAATGCGGGTCTTCTACCGCAGCGGCAACCCTGATGCCTACGGGAAACCTGCCGTGACCGCGACAGTGACACGCGACGGAGGCCGGTTCGGCGGCGCGCCCATCGTCCCCGACCTACCCCGCGACAAAAACGTCCTCGACGACACGCTCTATGAGGCGCTACGAGAGTCATTCGAACGCAACGGCTTCACCGCACCGACCGCCCATTACCTCAACAACGCCGCGAACCGCGCCTACAGCGACTCAGCGATCAACAACGGCCACCTCCACCTGCCCGTCCTGTTCATCGGAGCCCGCTACGACGCCATCGCCGACACCGCACAGTCCGAGCTGACCAGTCCGATGCGCGAATACTGCCACCACCTCACCGAGAAAACGATCGACGCCGGCCACTGGCTGGCCCTGGAAAGGCAGCCACCGTCAACACCACGATCGCCGAGTGGATCACCATCTCGGGAGTCACCGACCGTTGAACACCCCGCCAGCACAACAGCGTGTAGGTGGAGGGCGCGAGGTCAGGCGACGCGGCCGGGGCCGCCGCCCTTGGCGACGACCGGTTCACCCGCGCGCTGCCATGCCTGCATGCCGCCGCTGAGGGTCGCGGCGGGAATGCCGTGCTGTGACAGGGTTTTGGCGGCGCTGGCCGAGCGCATCCCGGAGCGGCAGATCGTCACGACCGTGCGCCCGGTCGGGAGTTCGCCGAGGCGGGTGGAGAGCTGCCCCAGTTCCAGGTGCTTGGCTTTGGGTGCGTGCCCGGCACGCCATTCCGCGTCGCCGCGCACGTCGAGCAGCACGGCGCCGTCGGCGAGCAGCTCCTTCGCCCGGGTGACGTCGACGCTCTGGTAGGGCTTGGCAAACAGGTTCTTGACGGTTTCGAGGATACTCATGAGTCCGTGGTTCTCCTGGGTGTCGAGGTGGTCAGAGGGTGCCGGTGAGGGCTTGCAGGCCGAGACTGCTCGCCGCGACCGCGACCCACAGCAGCGCGCCGAGCAGCAGTGGGCGAGGGCCGGCATTGCGCATCACCGACAGCCGCATGGACAGTCCGATCCCGGCCAATGCCGTGGTGATCAGGAACGTCCCTAGCTCCGAGAGCGCCGGATGCCACGAGGCCGGGACGAGCCCGGCGGTGTCGAGGGTGGCGGCGGCGATGAATCCGATCAGAAACAGGGGCACGATTTTGCGCCAGGGCATGGTCCGCAGGCTGAACCCGGCCGCCGGGCCGCCGTCGCGTTCAGCCGCCGCGCGGGCCTGCTTGCGCGCGGTGAGGATCGCCAGCACGATCACGATCGGGATCAGCATCAGGGTGCGGGTGAGTTTGACGACGATGCCGTAGGACCCGGCATCCCCGCCATAGGCGTAGGCCGCGGCCACGACCGAGGACGTGTCGTTGATCGCGGTGCCCGCCCACAGCCCGAAGGAGTGCGGGCTCATCCCGAGCAGGTGCCCTATCGGCGGAAACAGGAGCACCGCGGCGATGTTGAAGGTGAAGATGGTGCCGATCGCGTAGGCGACCTGCTCCTGCTTCGCTTTGATGACCGCCGTCGTGGCGGCGATCGCCGACGCGCCGCAGATCCCGGTACCGACGCCGATGAGGATCTGGGTGTCGCCGCGGACGCCGAGCCACCGGCCGAGCAGCCAGGCGCCGCCGAGCGCGACAGTGAGGGTGCCGAGCATGACCGGGAGCGACTGGCCGCCGACGTGAAGGACCTGCTGCAGCGACAACCCGGTGCCCAGGACCACTATGGACAGTTGCAGCACCGGTTTCGACGCCACCTCGTAGCCTGCGGTCCAGCGCTCGCCGCGCAGACCGGGGAGCACTGTGGCGGCGAGCGCGCCGAGCACGATGCCGAGCACCGGTCCGCCGACGATCGGCGCGAATGTGCCGAGCGCGGTCGCGACAGCGGCGACCAGCAGCGCGATCAGCAGGCCGGGTGCGATGCGGGCGGCCCAGGGCGCGTGGTGCTCGGGATCGGTGGGCAGCCGGGTGTCGCGGGTGCTCGCGGTCACCGGAGCGCTCCTGTAGCGGCGGTGATGGCCGTCGTGGTGACGAGGCCGAGTTCCTCGGCGTGGGCGTAGTCGTCGTCGACGCACACCACGTCGTGGCCGGCGCGGTCGAGCAGCCCGGAGGCGATGCTCGCGCGGTACCCGCCGGCGCAGTGCACCCACAATGTCGTGTCCGGGATGTCGTCGAGGCGCTGCAGTACGTCGTGCAGCGGGATGTGCAGCGCGCCGGGGATGTGGCTGGTGGCCCATTCGTCGTCGCGGCGCACGTCGAGCACGACGTTGTCGGCCTTGTTCTCGGACGTTCGGCCGGCGAGGTCGTCGAACGACGCGACCGGATAGCTGCGGCGCGTCCCGGCGGCGGCAAGGTCGCCAGGTTCGCCGAGGGCGTGGCCGGCGAGGTGGTCGATGCCGATGCGGACAAGTTGCCGCTGGGCATCGGCGACCTGCCCGGCGGACTGACCGATGAGCGTCAGCGGGGTTCCCCAGGGGATCAGCCAGCCCAGCCAGGTCGCGAACTGCGCACTCAGGCCGATGCCGATGGTTCCCGCGACGTGGTCGGCGGCGTAGGCGGTCCGGTCGCGCAGGTCCACGACCCACTCCCCGGCGGCGATCCGCGCCGCCAACTGGTCGGGTCGCACCCGCTCCGGCGTGGAGAGATCGATCGGGGACGGTCCGGAGCGGTTGCGGGCGCCCATATGCGCGTAGTAGGCCGGGTAGGCGGTCAGCCCGGCGACGAGGCGTTCGACGAACCGGTTTTCGTCCGGCTCGGTCAGCGCGTCGTTGCCGGCGAGTTCGTCGGCAAGGGTGCCCTGCGGGCCGTCACCGGTGGGCCCGGCGGAGCAGAAACTGCCGAATCCGTGTGTCGGGTACACCCCGGCCTCGCCGGGCAGCAACGCGGCGAGTTTGCGCGCGGACTGGTACTGGGCGCGAGCCAGCTCCTCGGTGCGTGCGGGGTCGACGAGGTCAGTGCGCCCGACGCTGCCGTAGAGCAGCGAGCCGCCGGAGAACACGACCGGCGGTCCGTCGTCGTCGGAGACGACATAGGACAGGTGGTGGTCGGTGTGGCCGGGCGTGGCGACGACCTTCACGGTCATCGATCCGGCGGTGAACTCCTCGCCGTCGCGGACGGGGTGGTGGTCGAAGTCGACGGTGTCGTGGGCGGAGACGGCGTAGACGGCGCCGGTGACCTTTGCGAGTTGGTAGCCGCCGGAGACGTAGTCGTTGTGGACGTGGGTCTCCATCACCAGGGTGCACCGCACGCCGAGGCGGTCGAGAGCGCTCTGGATGCGGTCGATGTCGCGCTGGGGGTCGATCGCCACGGCGACCGTGCCGTCGTGGGCCAGATAGCTGCGGTCTCCCAGTTCCTCGGTGGCGACGACTTCTACCTGAACCATCAGCGCGACTCCTTCCGTTTAAATGTCCGTACATTTACGGTAACCTATGTACGGACATTCTGCAATCGGTAGGGTCTGAGCCGGAGGTAAGGAGAGCTCATGGCATCGCGAACGCTCGACCGCGTCGGATCGGGCCCGCTCTGGCGGCAGCTGCAGGACGAGCTGCTGGCCAGGCTCGACGCCGGGGAGTTCACCGAGCAGTTCCCCGGCGAACTGGCACTGGTCGAGGAGTACGGCGTGAGCCGGCACACCGTGCGCCAAGCGCTACGGCAGCTCCGGGCCGACGGCGTGATCGTCGCCGAACGCGGACGCCAGCCTCGCGTCGCGCCACCCTCGGAGATCGCCCAGCCGATGGGCGCGCTCTACAGCCTGTTCGCCTCCGTCGAAGCCGCCGGCCTGACCCAGCGCAGCGTCGTGCGCGCCTTCGACACCCGCGCCGATGCATTGGTCGCCGAACGTCTCGACCTCGAAGCGTCCACGCCGCTGGTCTATCTGGAGCGACTCCGCCTCGCCGGCGACGAACCCCTCGCCCTCGACCGCGTCTGGCTCCCCGCGGCCCTCGCGACACCGTTGCTGGAAGCCGACTTCGCCCACACCAGCCTCTACGCCGAGCTGACCTCCCGGACCGGCATCCGGCTCGACCAGGGCCGCGAAGACATCCACGCCGTCATCCCCACCGCCACCGAACGCGCCCAACTGCACTGCGCGCACGACGTCGCGGCTCTCTCCATCAACCGCTTCAGCTTCGCCCAAGGGCGCCCGGTGGAGTGGCGTCACACCCTCGTCCGCGGCGACCGGTTCGCCCTGACCGCAGAATTCGACGCGGGCACCGGCTACCGCCTCACCTAGCCGGGCGTCCCGAATCAGCCCTGTGGTTTCGTGGCTGATTTCGGCGATGATGATGACGGCGGGCGAGGTGAGCTGTCGTGGGAGTTCGATTTCGGACGGCGATGTGCATCGTTGATGTATTCCTGCCGTTATCATTGATCTTATGTCGGGCGAACACGAAGCCGCACCACCGGAGCGCATCGTCGAGGCCGCCGCGCGGTTACTCGCGGAAGGCGGCCGAGACGCGGTGACCACCCGAGCGGTCAGTGCCGCCGCGCGTCGAGTGGGCCGCATGAGCAGGTGGCCGACCTGGGCGAAGTGGCGCGACAGCACGCGATCAGCCTCGCCGCGCTCCGGTCGAGCTACCTCAACCGCTTCAGCAGTGGCGAGAGCGAATTGCTCACCGAGTGGCTCTCCAGGATCAGCGGCAGGCCGACAAGTTGGTCCTCACCCCGACTATGACGCCGTCGCTGACAAGCACATCGCCATCGACCACGTCACCTAGCTCCGGGTCGACGGTCACCACGTGCCCGCCCTTGATGAGAATCTCTTGTTCAGGCAAAACAACTCACCTCAATTTCAACTATGCACTAGTCATGAATAATGATAATCACTGATCTGAATCGTATGCAAGTCGGCGATACACGCTCGCAACGGCTCACTCCAGCATCATCAAGGCCAAGGTGGGACCACGGCTGAGGCCGGCGTCGTTCATCCCGCTGCCCGGATGGGCGATTTACAACTCCCGCTGGCATTTGCGACTTGGTCGGAGTGCGACTGGCGGACCGTCGACACATCGTCGACCACGTCGACGGCCTCGACACTTCCGCACGACTGGCGCGCCGAAACAACAGGACTCGAAGGCGAGCACCTCACGGTTCAGCTACCGATGGATGACCTGCCACCCGTGGATTTAATCGGAGGACGCAGTAGCAGAAGGTTCGTCAGCGTTGCGGCAAGTTTGCCCCAGAGAACGCCTTTTTTTGGCAGCCGGGTCAGCAACGAGGATTGCCCACAGCTTGAGTTGATCTTGAAAAAAGCATCTTGACCTATACGGATTCGGTCGTTGTCAAGGTTTCTGAAGGAGCCTCCATGGTCTGCTTCGGCAGCGGCGCATTCACTGGCAGTCAGGAACCACGATGCACCCGGATACCGACAGTCGTCCAAGACCTTTCTTGTCGCGCTTAGCACCCAGCCGGTATCACACGCGACGACGTGATCGCAGCGGACAAGGGCAATTCGCCCTCGCAGTCCCCTACCGGTCACCCGTGAGGTCAGCTTGCCCAGGCCGACATGAACACGATTCGGATATAGCTAAAAGGTGGGCACGGGAATACCTAATATCTTGCACGTTCGGGCCAAGTTCAGCACTCGGCACACAGTTTGCTCCGGGAGGCGGAACTATTAGCAGCGGTCGACGTCCCACTGACCACGGTCAGTACGGTCGGCGACACCACGGCGAACGAGGGAGCACAGTGCGAAGATTTGTTACCACCCTGGTGACTACCGTGATGCTCGGTGGCAGCCTACTGATCGTGCCGAGTGTCGCTGCCTCGGCCGCGGCGCCGACCGCCGACAGCGTGGTGCCGACCGCCGACTCGATCACCTGGGGTAAATGCACCAAGCCGTCACTGGAGAAGGCGAACGCCCAATGCGGTTTCGTCAACGTGCCGCTCGACTACACGCACCCCTATGGAGCCAAAATCTCCCTCGCGGTGTCTCGGGTGCTGCACACCGTGCCGGACTCGCAGTACCAGGGCGTGGCCTTGGCCAACCCCGGTGGGCCGGGTGTTTCCGGGCTCGGCATGTCCACGCTGGGCAGTGCGGTGCCGAACGGTGTCGGCGGTGACTACGACTGGATCGGGTTCGACCCGCGCGGCGTCGGTTCCAGCGTGCCCGCACTGACCTGCGATCCGAACTACTTCAGCACGGACCGGCCCGCCTACGTGCCGACCACCCCTGCGTTGACCGAGGAGTGGCTGACCCGGTCCAAGGACTACGCGCAGGCGTGCGCCAAGGACCAACCGGCGCTGCTGCAACACATGACGACGGCCGACTCGGCTAAGGACATGGACAGCATTCGAGCCACGTTGGGACAGCAGCAGATCACCTACTACGGCTTCTCCTGGGGCACCTACCTCGGCGAGGTGTTCAGCACGCTGTTCCCGCAGCGGGTGCGGCGGATGGTGCTGGACAGCAACGTCGATCCCCGGGGCGTGTGGTACCAGGCCAACCTGGACCAGGACGCCCCGTTCGAGCGGAACATCAAGATCTGGTTCACCTGGGTCGCCAAGTACGACACCGTGTTCCACCTCGGCAGCACCGAGGCCGCGGTGGAGAAGCTGTGGTTCGCACAGTTGCCCACGCTGACGAAGCAGCCGGCCGAGGGGACCATCGGCCCCGACGAGTGGACCGACATCTTCCAGTCGGCCGCCTACTCCTCGTCCAGCTGGGATCAGTTGGGCCAAGCCTTCGCCGGCTGGGTGAACAGGGGTGACTCCGCCACGCTGAACACGCTCTACCAGCAGGCTGCCGGTCCGAACGCGCGCATCCTCCCGGGCTACTCCGCGGTGCAGTGCACGGACGCGCCGCAGCCGAGGAGTTGGGCCAGGTGGGCGGCCGACAACTGGAGGATCTACGCCCAAGCTCCGTACCAGACCTGGGCCAACGCCTGGCTCAACGCTCCGTGCCTCTACTGGCAGGTCAAGCCGAGCACTCCGGTGAGAATCGACGGCGCGAAGACCGCGAGCGCGCTGCTGATCGACGAGGAACTGGACGCCGCCACGCCCTTCGAAGGCAGCCTGGAGGTGCGCAAGCTCTATCCGAACTCCCGCCTGATCGCCGAACCCGGCGGCACGGCGCACGCGGACTCGCTCGATGGCGACATGTGCGTCGACAACCAGGTAGCCGCGTACCTGGCCACTGGCGCGCTCCCACCGCGCAAGGCCGGCACCGGGGCGGACGCCCTCTGCGCACCGCTGCCCGACCCCGTACCGGCCACGGCAGCCACGGCCGACACGAGCGGGCGAACGCAAGCCAGGACGTCCCGGTGAACAGAGTCCACCAGCCGTGTCATTGATCGAGTAGACGAGGTCTCCGGAAACCGGAGACCTCGTCGCGGCTCGGTCCAACGCCGCCGGGGCGGCTCGGCGCGGCGTGCAGCTCGACCGGTCTGAAACGGCGACACCGAGAACCGAAGGATTCTCCGGTTCTGCGTACGACCGTCAGACGAGACACCGCACGCCGATGTGACGACCCCGCGGAACGTCAAGAAATCAGAAACACGTATGAACCAGAGTTGCTACTCGAAGCTGACCGGCTTGGCAAAAGTAACGTAGCCCGAGAAGTCCTTGCCGACCCGTTTGATCGCCGATGCGTCGGGAGCCGGGTAGCTCCACGCGCCATCGTTGCGGGTCCCGGCGGCAGTAGTCACGTTCTGATAGGCGCAGACGCCCTTCCAAGGGCACGTGTACGGCGTCTCGCTCGGCGAGAGCACTCCATCGACGATGGACGAAGGCGGGAAGTACCAGTTCCCTTCGATCTCGACCAGTTCTGCCTCCGACGCTTCGGCGACGGTCGAGCCGTCAATAACAACCTTCATCGGACGTACTCCTCGATGTTGATCCAGGTGATTCCGGCTCCTTCCGCCAACGCGGGCCGCAACCGCTCTATTCCCCGCCAGTGTCGCCGTGCCCAAGGACCGCACTTTTGCGCTGCGAGGTCATTAGGCGTGTAATAACCGGCGTGCGCCACGAGGGCACACTTGTGGTTCTCCTGCTCTATCCGTGGGTTTGCGGTGTCCGTGGCTGCTGGTTGACGTGGGCCGGTTTGGTTCTCCTGCAGCAAGGACCGCGGCGAGCGGACTCGTTGGGTTCGGCAAGTTGGGCGTGTCGTGAAGGCCACCTTCACGGCGCAGGACGCGGTGCCTGGAACGTAAGGCGGGTCGGGGTGGTCGGTTCTGTCCAGAGCAGCAAGGACCGGGGCGAGTGGGTGCTGGTAGCGGAACTGTGGGCCTGTTGCGTCGTGCAGGTGGTGCTGGTGGTGGCGATGTGGCTGTTGGGGCTCCTGAAGGCAGTTTCGGTAGGGCCGAGACGGTGTGAAGGCCTAGTTGAGTGCGCCTTACCTGGATCCACCGATGAATATCGTTGTGGATCTTGAGGTGGGTTTCACGTCGGGTGCGCGAGCGGATCTGGGCCGGAGGATTCTGCTCGCACCCTCGCCGGCTGACGGCGTTAGGGCGGTTTCGCTTTCAGGTCCGGTCTACTGCAGCAAGGACCGGGGCGGACTGGGAGTCCGTAGCAGTGAATCTTGGGCCTGTCTCTTTGTGTTGGTGGCTGCGTTTCGTGAGTGGCGAAAGGGACTTTCCTTGCGGTGAAAGCAGGGATAACGCCGTTCATCCTTCGCCAATCACGGTACGCGACTGCCCTCGTTTGTTTGGTGTGTGCGTGAGTGACGCGGCAAGCAGTTGCAGGACGCGAATGGTCGCATTTCGTTGCGGTGGCAGGCTTTCCGAATAACCGACGACTACGTTCCGCGACTACATGTATCACCTGAACGTGTTCCGAATAAACGTTCGATCCGTAGTAGAATAAAGGAGTGCCCAGCGTAACGACCACCCTCCCCGATCCCGCCGATATCCGGCGTGCCGATCCGGTGACACTGGTCGACTACGCCCGGGCGATCACCCGGGAAATGAACCGGTACACCGCACTGCTGGGGCTCGTGGTCACCAAGACCGAGACCGACGGAATCAAGGCGACTCACCAGTACAACTCCGCGGTGCAGTGGCTGATGCATACGACGGGGTTGTCCGAGCCCGCGGCGCGTCAGATCGTGGTCCGTGCCCGCGGCACCAACTCCTTGTACACCATCGACGGGACAGAGGTCCCCGGTGTCGCACCGCTGACCGGTCTTGCCGCACTCGCCGGTGCCCTCACCCCCGCGCATGTCGACGTCATCGTGAAGACGATGACGGCGATGCCCGCGACGGTGTCCGACGAAGACCGGACGGCGGCGGAGAAGATCCTGGTCAACCTTGCCGTTAACGCGTCCCCGATTGAGGTGAAGAAAGCCGGAGACCGGATCCTCGACACCCTCGACCCCGATGGGCCGGAGCCGAAGGATCCGCCGGAGAGACCGGAGCGGGAGCTGTCGTTCCAGGAACACCGCGACGGGTCCGCGACACTGAAAGGCAAGCTGGACAACCTCGCCTACGCGCAGTTGCGAGCCGCTCTCGACCCACTCGCGAAGCCGCACTCGACGAAAGAGGAAGGCCGCGACCCCCGCAGTCAATGGGAACGTCAAGCCGACGCGTTGGTCGACCTGGTCCGCCTCGCGATGACCGTCGACGAGATCCCGACTCACGGTGGTGACCGTGTCCATGTGGCGGTCACCGTGGACTACGAAACACTGAAGTCCGGCATCGGGACCGCGATGCTCGACTATGGCGGTGTGATCACGGCAGCGGAAGCGCGGATGTTGGCGTGTGACTGCAAGGTGATCCCCGCTGTTCTCGGCACCGAGAGTGAGCAGATGGATTTGGGTCGGTCCAAGCGGATCATCACCACCGGGCAACGGCGAAGACTTGTCATGCGGGACCGCGGTTGCGCGTTTCCCGGTTGTAAGAGCCACGCCAAACACTGCGACGGGCACCATATCGTGTATTGGATCCTCGGCGGGCCAACAAATCTGGACAACTTGACCTTGCTGTGTCAGCGGCATCACCGTCTTGTGCATTGTGGTGGTTGGGAAGTGCGGATGGGTGGTGACGGGAGACCGGACTTCATCCCGCCCGCCCATCTTGATCCGCTTCGAAGACCCAGGCGCAACACCGTTCACCTGTAACAGAATACCGACCCCACCCCAGGGCTCGTGAGTGTCGCGACCGGATCATCCGGCCGCGACACTGACGAGCCCTGACTGCATTCCCGGCACACCAGCAACTCGCCGTCGACTTGCGAACGCCGACAACGGTACTGAATCGGGGGACGGCGGGTACGAATCATTCCTACCAGGGGTCGGCGGGACGAACGGGACCGGGCGTAGCGAGCATCGGCAGTCGACGGGAGCGCATGCACGACGGTGACGGCGCTTCCCGAATCGCAACTCACCGCCGACTTGCGAACGCCCTACTGCCACAGTCCTGCTGCAGCAAGACCAACGAATCCGACCAAGATCACCAATCTCCACCGTCGGCGGATCCAGGCCTTACGCCATGAAGGTGGCCTTCACGACAGGTCACAGCGTCACACCCGTCACACCTGCCACATCAGCCCCGCCAGTCACCCGACACGACGCGACAGGCTCTCGGACCCCTTGCGCAGGCACCAACTCGCCCCGGTCCTTGCTGCAGTAGAGCCGAACCCGCCCACCTCAACCGACCAACCACCGGACACCCTTAGGTTCCAGGCATCGGCGCAGGACGCGGTGAAGGTGGCCTTCACGACGTCCCCGACCCGCCGGACCCACCGCAGGAACCTCAGCAGCCACAACACCAGCACCCGTCCGACGTGGCCGACCGTCAGATCCACGTCACGTTGGGTATCGACCCCTGGTACGAATCATTCGTACCAGGGGTCCCCCGATACGAATCGGTTGGGCAGCCGTTCACTCACACGGGTCCCGGGCGCACCAGGTGCCTCACGGACACCGGCACCCCGTCCTTGCCGCAGGAAAGACGAACCAGCCTCCTGCGGGCGCGATCGCGACGTCTCCGGCCGACGCCCAGACGCGTGGCATCGGCTCATTACTCACCGGTCGGACTTCCCGGTCGTCGTCGGACTGGCCGATCCGGGTTCTGGGTGGCTGAGTTCTGCCTGCGCGAGGGTGCGGAAACGACCAGGAGGCATGCCGCGGACGCGGGTAAATGCCCGGTTGAAGGCGTATTCGCTGGTATAGCCGACGGAACGGGCGACAGGACCAATGGGTTCGTTCGTAGACCTGAGGCTGTCGGCCGCCAATTCCATCCGCCAGTTCGTCAGGTAGGCGAGTGGTGTCTGGCCGACGAGTGCACTGAACCGGCGAGCCAGCGTCGCGCGGGACACGGCCAGTTGCGCGGCGAGATCGGCGAGGGTCCAGTCGCGGGCGACGTCGCCGTGCAGCGCGGTGAGTGCCTCGCTCACCAACGGGTCACGGAGCGCCGTGAGCCAGGACGCCGGCAAGGGTTCGGCCTCGTTGGTCATCAGCCACGCCCTGATGATGTGCACGAGTAGCACGTCCAAGAGCCGGTCACGAACGGTGGCGGTACCGCTTCGTATGCCGCTGATCTCGTGTGCCAACAGATGCAGCACGAGATCTGTCGGCCTTTCCGGATCTGGGTGCAAATGGATCAACGGGGGCAGCAAGGTGAGGAGTTGAGCGTTGAGCGCGGCGTCCTGAGAGAAGGAGCCGCAGAGGATTCGAGTGTGCGCCCCGCCGCGTCCGATCGTGAGCCTGCCTCCGGTGGTCATTTTCTGGCGAGAGGCCTGGCGATCGAACGGTTCTGCCGAAGCCCCCGGCTTACTGACCAGGCGATGGTGTGGCCCGCCCGGCAGCAGCAGCAGGTCGCCCGGCATGAGGTGGAGCGGTGGATGGCCGTCCAGTTCGAGCCAGGCGACACCCCGGACCATCGTATGGAACGCCGCGCCGGGGATTTGGTCGTTGGCCACGCCCCAGTCGTCCCCCGCTTCGATGGTGCCGGCGACCGTGCCTCGGACATGAGTCAGATTCAGCACTTCAGACAAAGGGTCCACGCAATCAGGATACCGATTCGTTCAAAGCGTGAGACGGAGGGACAAAAACGTGAGCATCCTGGTCATCGCATCGCGGCAGTCGAGTTCGTATCGTTGAGGTGTACCTGACTCGGCACAAGATTGGATCAGGAACCTGGGTTTCCCTGCGGACCCAGCTAATGCGGACACTCAGTTCGGGTGGGACCTACCGGCTGTTCGTTATGTGCGCAATCCTGGATGAAGGAGCTGTGACCATGGATCGTCGCGCCGTGCTCAAGCCAGTGTCATGCGGGGCACGTTCACCAAGCCGATACCCCATGGCGAGGGCGGTTTCATCGCTCCCATCAGGAGGACCCGACTGGGCTGCGATCAGCATCGCGCGGCCCTGCCTGCCAACGTAAATAGACCAGGGTACATCGCGCCGCAATTTCGGCCACTTCCTGAGAAGGACACGAAATGACTCCGACCAGACGCACATTCCTCACGTTCGCCGCACTCACGGTCCCCGTCGCGTCAGGGCTTCTCGCCCTGCCCGGTACCGCACAGGGTGCGGTCGGCGATCTGCCCGACTACCTGCCGATCCCGCCGAGTTCGATGGGCCCGGCCCTCAACTCCGACGGCTACTACGTCGGCCAGATCAAGGGAAACCTCTACTGGGTCACCGATTCGTTCTACCAGTCGATGTTCCTGACGACCCGCGAAGGCGTCGTAGTGGTCGACGCGCCGCCGACGATCGGCCGCAACCTGCAGCGTGCCATCGACGAGGTCACCAAAACCAGCGGCAAACCGAGCAAGGTCACCCACCTCGTCTACTCGCATTCCCATGCCGACCACATCGGCGCCGCCACGATCTTCGGGGCCGACGTCGAACGCGTGGCCCACCGGGAAACGGGTCGCCTGCTGCGCGAGACACACGACCCGAACCGGCCCCTGCCAACCATCACCTTCGACGACCACTACACATTGCGCGTCGGCGGCGAACTGTTGCAATTGGACTACCACGGCCCGAACCACTCGGCGGACAACATCTTCATCTACGCGCCAAAGCAGGAAACCCTGATGTTGGTGGACGTTCTCTTCCCCGGGTGGGTGCCGTTCAAGCAGTTCGGGATCTCCCAGGAGATCCCGAACTGGGTGCGGATGCACGACGTCGCATTGAGCTACCCGTGGCGCACACTGGTCGGTGGCCATCTGGGCAGGCTGGGCACACGCGCCGACGCCACGCTGCAAAAGGACTACGTGACCGACCTGCGGGTCAACGCCGACGCCGCCATTGCGGGCCTGGACCCGGCCCCGTACCTCGCCAAGTACGGCCCGACGGGCAACGCGTGGGCGATCTTCAAGAGCTACCTGGACGCCGCCACCCGGCAGGCCTCCGACGCGGTGATCGCCAAATACGCGGGCAAGCTCGCGGCTGTGGACGTCTTCACCTTCGACAACCAGTTCACGATGCTGGAATCGCTGCGCACGGACGGCGGACACTTGGGGCCGTTCGGCATCCACCAGTAGCACGATCGGAGGTGGGTCCGGGCCGGTCGACAGGTAGCTGACCGCAATAGGGGTTTCGACGCCATGTCAGCGGGGTATTCGATGAGCTCGTAGGCCACAATCCCCTCCACGAAACGGGAGCGAAACCGGTGGAAACGCGAGCTGACCACGCCAGTCCAAGGACAGCAACGGCTTCACGGGATCGCCTGACGTTCGGGGTCGAAGAAGAATTCCTCGTCGTGGACAAAGCAGGGCAGCTGTCCGAAGCGGCCGTGGATGTCGTTGACGCCGCCGAGCATGATCAAGGCGACCTCCAGCGGGAGTTGACAAGGTCCCAAGCCGAAACGGCTACGGGTGTCTGCCACTCGCATGAGGAGGCACTTCGCCAACTCCGTTCCCTACGGGCGGAACTGGCTCAGCAAGCAGCCGACCGAGACCTGAGACTGCTGCCCAGCGCGACGACGCTGCTGGACGAACGGGCCGGCGTCCGGATCACCTCGGATCGGCGTTACCAGCACATGGCAGACCATTTCGGTGCCATCGCCCGCAGCACAGTGACGTGCGGCTGCCATGTCCATGTCGCCGTCCCAGACCGCGACAGCGGGGTGCGGGTGCTGAACTACCTTCGGCCCTGGCTCCCCGCGCTGCTGACCATCACGGCGAACTCCGCGGTGGCCGAAGGTAAGGACACGGGCTATCACAGCTGGCGATACCAGCAGTGGGGACGATGGCCCTCAGCCGGCCCACCGCCACACTTCGCCTCGACGGACCAATACGACACGACGATCGACGCATGCAGGCGAGCCGGAGCCCTCCTCGATCAGGGCATGGTGTACTGGGACGCCCGGCTGTCCGATCGCCTGCCCACAATCGAGCTGCGTGTCGCCGACGTCGCGGCGAACCCGGAGGAAGCCGTCCTGCTCGCCACGCTCACCCGGGGTCTCGTGGCGACGGCTCTCGATTCGGGCGAACCCGCGGAACGGCTGTCGAATGAGGTGCTTCGGGCGCATTTGTGGCGCGCCTCGCGCGACGGGGCCTCGGGTCGTTGCCTTCACCCGGGCACCATGGAATTGGCGCCGGTGAACGAGGTGGTCGGGGAGCTCGTCGCCACCTCGACGGCCGCTCTCGACGCGGCCGGTGACCTCGAGTTCGTACGCCAGGGGATCGCCCGACTTGCCTCCGAAGGCAGCGGTGCGGATCGACAGCGGGCATGTTTCCGCCGGCGCGAGCGGCCGGAGGATGTCGTGGACCTGCTCGCGATCACCGTTGCCTCATCGGAAACGGAGCGATAGGGCTGGGCGATGTTCGAAGGGTTCCAGGATCAGCGGATCGACGTCGGGCCGGCGGTGCTGCGGGTTCGCCACGGCGGCGCGGGGCCGGCAGTCGTGCTGCCGCACGGGCACACGCGTACCTCCGCGACCTGGCACCGAGTTGCGCCGCACCTCCTTTCGGCGGGGATTCTCCGTCGCCGGACACGACCGCGGCAGCTACGTGGCATTCCGCCTCGCGATGGACCACCCCGCCGCAGTGTCACGGGTCGCCTTGCTCGGCGGAAGTTGACTGGCAGCGTCTGCCCTGTCTTCGGGCCCAGTTGGGTGACTCTGTCGTAGGCAGCATCGGTGAACGACACCTGCAGGGGCTTGGGCGACGTGCTGACTCACCGTGGTCAGCGCGTACTCGGCGTAGCCCCCGGATCCAGGTGCGGTGGCCCTGAACACTTCGTCACCGGCTGCGAACCCTTCGTCCTCCAGCTCGGCTGCCGGATACACATCGCGGGAATTCTCATCAGCGAACCTTCTCGGCGAACGCGAAGCCGCCCTGCTGTGTTGCGGACGCAGTGTCCGAGCGTTAGCCTCGATGCGCGGTTAAGAAGTTGCCGCCGTGTGAGCCCTGCCCAGCAGAGGCCGACTCGGCGATGCCATCTGACCTTGCCTCCGGTCGCCGTAGTCGCCTCCAGCGGATCGGAGGTACCTCCGTCATGACAGCCTTGCCAGTCATCGCTCCCGTCGGCGTCGTCCCCCAAGCCCGAGCCTCAGCTGAGTCCACCCGGGCACCTGCCGACCAAATGTGGGTGTCCGTCCACCGCCCGACGCAAGTGTCGGTCATCGTCACCATCGGCGGCGAAGTGGACATGCTCACGGCGCCCCGGCTCAGCGAGCTCGTGACCTGCCGGCTCCGTGCCGCGGTCTCAGTGGTGGTCATCGATCTATCCGAGGTCACCTTCCTCGGGGTGGCCGGAGTTCGCGTGCTGCATCAGGCGTACCTGCTGGCTCGGCAGTCGGCTGTGCAGTTGTTCATCGTGACGGGGGATTCCCGGTGCGCGGCGCGTGCGCTGCGCATCTGCGGCATGGAACACCTCCTCTCCCGTCCACGGTAAGACCACAGCAGCGGTAACAACTCCTGCGGGGGCGCGTCCTCACGGCGAGG
This sequence comes from Amycolatopsis sp., assembly GCF_025464955.1. Classification (GTDB taxonomy): domain Bacteria; phylum Actinomycetota; class Actinomycetes; order Mycobacteriales; family Pseudonocardiaceae; genus Amycolatopsis. Next base: position 52,451 of record NZ_JAODNM010000156.1, read on the forward strand.
CGCTCGGCAATCGCATAAATGCGCTACGGCGGCCGACGAAGCGCAGATCAACAAGCCAGGTCGCTTGCCCACCCGCTCACCGCAACCCCCATCCGTATTCCACTGTGGAGACCACAACACCGAACAATACGAAGGAGAGCAACGGTCATGACGTCAGCCCGAACCGAACCCACCACCACGGACGCGGGGATTCCGGTCGAGAGTGACGAACACTCCCTCACCGTCGGACCCGACGGACCGATTCTCCTTCAAGACCACTACCTCATCGAGCAGATGGCGCAGTTCAACCGCGAGCGGGTGCCCGAGCGGCAACCCCATGCGAAGGGCAGCGGCGCCTTCGGCCGGTTCGAAGTCACCGGCGACGTCAGCGCCTACACCAAGGCCGAGGTCTTCCAACCGGGTGTCAAAACCGAAGTACTGGCGCGGTTCTCCACCGTCGCCGGGGAACGGGGCTCTCCCGACACCTGGCGCGACCCGCGAGGTTTCGCGTTGAAATTCTACACCACGGAGGGAAACTACGACCTCGTCGGGAACAACACCCCGGTGTTCTTCATCCGCGACCCGCTGAAGTTCCAGCACTTCATCCGCTCGCAGAAACGCCGCGCCGACAACAACCTGCGCGACCACGACATGCAATGGGACTTCTGGACCCTCTCCCCCGAATCCGCACACCAGGTCACCTGGCTGATGGGCGACCGCGGTATTCCGCGGACCTGGCGGCACATGAACGGCTACAGCTCCCACACCTACCTGTGGGTCAACGCCGCGGGCGAACGCTTCTGGGTGAAGTACCACTTCAAGACCGACCAGGGTGTCGAGCACTTCACCCAGGACGAAGGCGACCAGATGGCCTCCGCCGACACCGACTACCACACCCGCGACCTGTTCGAAGCCATCGATCGTGGCGACCATCCCAGTTGGACGTTGAAAATGCAGATCATGCCCTTCGACGACGCCAAGAACTACCGGTTCAACCCCTTCGACCTGACCAAGGTCTGGCCGCACGAGGATTACCCGCTGACCGAGGTCGGCCGCCTGACACTGGACCGCAACCCGACCGACCACCACACGGAGATCGAACTGGCGGCGTTCGAGCCGAACAACCTCGTACCCGGTATCGGTCCCAGTCCAGACAAGATGCTGCTCGGTCGCCTGTTCGCCTACGCCGACGCACACCGGTACCGCATCGGCGCGAACTACAAGCAGCTGCCGGTGAACGCACCGCAGTCGCCTGTCCACAGCTACAGCAAGGACGGTGCGATGCGGTTCACCAAGGTGTCCGACCCGGTGTACGCGCCGAACTCCAAGGGCGGCCCGAGCGCGGACACCGAACGCTACGGCACCCCCGCGGGTTGGTACGCCGACGGGGAAATGGTGCGCTCCGCTTACTCGCCGCACGAGGAGGACGACGACTGGGGCCAGGCCGGCACCATGGTCCGAGAAGTCCTCGACGACGCGGAGCGCGCACGACTTACCGACAACATAGTCGGACACCTGCTCAACGCGGTGTCCGAACCGGTGCTGCGGCGCGCTTTCGAGTACTGGCGCAACGTGGACAAGGACCTCGGCGACAGGATCGAATCCGGCGTCCGGGCGAAAACAGGATGAGAAAGATCCGAAAGCCGAGGAGCAAGCCAACCCCGCACGCGGCGGCATGCAGGACAAAGCCTGACCAACCGAGTGAGGTTCACGGTTCGCGAAACCCGCGAATGGGTAGTCACCGAAAGACCCGAACATCGCATCACCTGGAGGTACTGACCATGGCCGACACCAGCAGCGGACCCGAAGAAGGCGTCAAGGGCGTCGTGGAGGACGTCAAGGGAAAAGTCAAAGAGGCCGCGGGCACGCTTGCGGGCGACGATTCGCTGCAGCGCGAAGGCAAGGCACAGCAGGACAAGGCCGAAGCCCAGCGCGAGGTCGCCGAAAAGGAAGCAGCAGCGGAGAAGGCGCGTGCGAAAGCGGCGGCCGACGAAGCGCGGGAACGCGCAGAACAGTAGCGCAAAACCTTGGGATCTCCCGGATGTACGCCCGCCGGCCTCGCTGTGCAGCGAATGGGACACCGAAGCCTCGGCCCCCGGACAACGTACGCAAGCAGTGTCTACCCAGGCGGTAGATCGTCAAAGTCTTCCGGTGAGACGACATCCAGAAACTCGCGGAACTCTGTCACTTGATCGTTCTCGGCCGCACCATCCTCGTCGTCGGCAACCACGCCGTGTGCGCGCCCGGCCTCTTGAAGCACGGTGTCCGCGACCAAGACCGGCACCTCAACCAGCAGCGCGATCGCGACAGCATCGCTAGGACGGGCGGACACCCGCACCCCGGCGTCGAAAACCACCTCCGCGTAGAACTGGTCATCGCGCAACGCCACGATCTCCACGCGCTCCACATTACGGCCGAATACATCGACCAGCGCGACCAACAACTCCAGCGTATCGGCGCGATCGTGACTGATGTGTTCCTGCGCGGCGACCAAGGCCCGCGCCTCGGGACGCCCGACCGTAATGATCATCCATCGCCGATGGCCAGCGGCCTCGCGCAACACGATCACGGGAGTGCCATCGTGCGGGAGGACCGCCACTCCCTCGACCTTGACCAGCACCATGACCGCCACCACCTCGACTGGGACTACTGCCCAGTTTCCGGCACAGCAATGCTTTCCGCACCTCGACACCGAGAACCTGCTGGGCCGAAGAGTTGGCTGCTGGAGCGGGCGGGCGATGGTTTCAGACTGCACACCAGGGCGACCGCGTGAAGAGGTTCGGTCATGCCTCGTCAAGTACCCCCGGCTGCCGTCTCTGCTCAGTGCTGGCTCGGCCGATCGACGTCGCCGCGCCACGCGCCGGTCTCCTGACCGTCGCGGTACTCGATGAACGTCTTGAACCGCTCCATGTCCCCCTTGACCTTGCGGTCGAGGATCCCGAGTTTGTCGGCGACGTTTTCGACGAACCCGTCCGGGTCGATGTCCATCTGCGCGGTCACCCGAGTGGTATCACCGTCAAGGCGGTGGAACGTGATCACCCCGGCGTGGGTGGGGCCGGAGTCCGAGGCCCACGCGACTCGTTCGTCGGGATTCTGCTCGGTAATCGTGGCGTCGAACTCTTTGGTGATGCCGCCGACGCTAACCGTCCAGTGGGTGTGGGTGTCGTCGAGCTGACGGATCTCGTCGACGCCATCCATGAATCGCGGGAACGACTCGAACTGGGTCCATTGGTTGTAGGCGGCGGAGACAGTGGCTTTCACGTCGACCGACTCGGTGATGGTGCTCATCGGAGAGACCTCCTTTGTCTTCGAGAAAAGAACTGCGGTTAGCCGACCTATCCACGGCTAGATGGGTTGCGTACCCATACCAGCGGGGATCGAAACGATGACGAAACGATTCATCACCGCGTGGTCACCGCGGGTGAGCTGCGTCGCGAGGGGAATGAAACCGCCGATCGTGGGGTACCACTCCGGTCGTCGCGACGCGCCGCAAATGTTCAGTCGAGAAAGGACCCGCCATGCGCTTGCCCCGCCCCCGCGGCCCGATCAGCACAGCTCTGGTGTCGAGCCTGTGCCACGCCCCACATCCACTGCCCGTTGCTGTGCTGGAGCACGCGCGCAACTCCCGCGGCGCAGGCCCGGGATCCGCCCTCGAGGACGAGGACCTGCAGGCGAGTCTGTGGATCTGCTACGAGTTGAGCTATCGCGGTTTCCAGGGCGTGGACGCCGACTGGGAAACGGATCTCTCCATGCTGGCGCTGAGAACCGCGCTGGAGGACCGGTTCCTGTCCAGTCTGCGACACCTCACCCGCGACGCTCAGACGGCTGCCGACCCGGCCTCGGTACCCGCAGCGCTCACCGCACTCATCGAGGCCGACACCGGGCCGGCCTTGGCCACCTACCTGCAGCGGGAGGCCTCCGGGGACCAGTTCGGCGAGTTCGTGGCACACCGCTCGATCTACCACCTCAAAGAAGCCGATCCACACAGCTGGGCCATTCCACGCCTCAGCGGGCGCGCGAAAGCGGCCCTGGTGGAGATCCAAGCCGACGAATACGGCGGCGGCCGGCTCGAGCGGATGCACTCCGAACTGTTCCGCGCCACGATGCGTGACCTGGGTCTCGACGACACCTACGGTGCCTTTCTCGATCAGGTCCCCGCGGTGACACTCGCGGTGAGCAATACGATGTCGCTGTTCGGGCTGCACCGGCGATGGACCCCGGCGCTGCTGGGGCATTTGGCCGTGTTCGAGATGACGTCGTCATTGCCCAACCGCCGCTACGGCAACGGTTTGCGCCGCCTCGGCTACGACCGCACGACGACACTCTTCTACGACGAGCACGTCGAAGCCGACGCGGTGCACGAGCAGATCGCCGCGCACGAGATGTGCGGCGCCTATGCCCACGACCACCCCGAATCCACCCGGGACATCCTCTTCGGAGCCGCCTGCGCGCTTGCCGTCGACAACGCCGCGTCAGCGTATCTACTGGAAAAGTGGAACGCCGGCGTCAGTGCGCTTCTCCCCGTCGAAAGCACGGTCGCGGCCTGACACCGCAGCGGTCACCTGTCGGTGTCAACCGGCCCGGGTCGCAGCGGGTCACGCTCAGACCCGCTGGCGGCCCGGAACTTCGCGACCTTGTGCGTGCCGTCGCAGAACGGCTTGATGGCCGAATGACCGCAACGGCACAAGGCAACCGTGTCACGGCCCGACTCGATGACCTCACCGGACTGAGACAACATCCGCACGTCACCACGAACCAGCAATGGCCCGTTCTCACACGGCGTGATCGTCACCGAAGACGCGTCAGCGGGTTGTGTATCGGGATGGCTCATGCCGACGGACTACCCCGCAACCGTCCTACCCACACGCGCACTCCGAGCCAGTCTCATTTCCGCGCTCATCAACGAGATTCACGATTCGCCCGGAACCAGGCGTAAACGAACGCAAGACCAAGGAGCAGGCCGCAAATGCCGATGACGACACCCGGACTCGCCCCGCGCGGTCCGGCTGCGCCACCGCCGCCGGGTGACGCCGGCACCGGAACTCCACGTACTCGGTTGCCCTGGCTGCACACCACAGGGTCCGCGCTGCTCGGCTTTGCCGGTCAGGTCAACGCGGTCCTTCTCGACCGCCCTGGATACAGATGACTGGAGGACACGTGCAGTACCTACTGTTGATCTACAACTGCGACCGCCCCGAACCGTCCGACCCGGGGTTCGCTGACGCTCTCGACCGGGTGAACGCGTTCGCTGACGAGTGCCACCGCCGCAGCGCTGCTGCTGATCCTGCGGGAAGTCGCGCTCCCCCGCCTCGACGACCCCCCGAAGCCGACACGCGACTCTGCGTTCGCGGGTACTAGCCGGAATGGCCGCACTCGAAGACGACCGCGGTCGCCAGAGCCGCGCAGCCCGGGCAGGTGTTGACCGGTCGTTCGCGGCGACCCCAGAACGGATGGCTGGCACCACACAGCGCGGTGACACGGTCGCCCGGTTGTGGTGCCGGGTGGCAGACGGGGCAGTACGCGTGCGCAGCGCGATCGATATCGGTAGCCGCGCTCGCGTCTGCCTGGGAATCGGCGATCATCCGGTTCTCCTCGGTCGCAGTGGGCTCACTCGGAGAAGGTTCCCGAGGGGGCCACAGCTGAACCGTCCTGAGACAGTCACGATCACCGACCACGGCCGATGGCGCCCACCGCCCTCGGGGACAAGCCTCGCACAAGGCAGAGGCCTGTCCCTGATCCGCCGGTGGGCACCCCGCGTGGACATCGTCGGCACATAAGCCGGCCGCTGCCCATCCACTGATCCGCACAGCGGAGCTAGTCGAGGTCGATATCGGCCAGCGCGTCCGCCCGCGACGGATACACCGCCAGATACTCATCCATCCCGGTGACCTCCAGTACCCGGCGCACGAAGGAACTCTCGACGGTCACCCGGAACTCTGTTCCGTCAATGTCGGCACGTCGCCGAACGTCGAGGAGGACATTGAGCCCCGGGCTGGAGAAAAACTCGACCGCAGCGGTGTCCACGACCACCACCGCCGGAGGCGCCGGCTCCCACGCCCGGACGAACTGCTTCTCCAGCTCACCGACAGACGCGAGGTCTATCTCGCCGACGAGCGTCACAACGACCACTCGCGGGCTCTCAACCAGAAACTCCACGGAGTGCGACGAGGTAAACGGCGACCGGCCGACACCATCACGCATGACTGCCTCCTACCATCAATCGGGCACGACACCAACAGACGGACTGACGACGACAGTTGCGGCTCCCTGCTGAACCGCAGTGACATGGTAGAACCGGCGCATACCGGACGCAACGCCTGTGGCACGCACCATCTGGTCGAGTTGTCCGCCGTGCCGCGAGAGCGATACCAGCTCTTGTCGCCAGCACCCTGCGTGTCAGGGTGAGTTGAGTCCACTGGTTCACAGCAACCCGGCCTGATGCAGGGCGAGATACGGATCGACTGAGATGACCCGCACGAGCATGTCCTCGCTGGTCGAGGGCGATAATGTGCAG
>NZ_JAODNM010000163.1 GCF_025464955.1 Amycolatopsis sp.
TCGTATGCAATACTCATCAGGCGCAGAACCTCTATGAAGTTGATCTCGGAAGGACCATCTTCATACCGAGGTTCTGCGTTTTTCTCTTGCATATCAACGAGTTCGGCGAGTCATCCGTCATCGCCACTTCACACTACTCAACGTCACCAAAGGTTACACGGAAGAGTTCATTGGGTGTCGATCGAGGTTCCCTCACGGGCGACGTTCTGTGAGGGGGCGGCTGCGCTGCAAGATAGTCTGCCGGGAGGCGGGAGTCAGGTGTTCTTCACCTCGCGCGTCGACCCTTTCTGGATCAATGTGCGAGGATCATTCCAGGGAAGCGAGTGGTCTGGTCGTGATTGAACAGGTCGAAATACACGGGTTTGATTCTCCGCAGCATTTTGCCGAATTTCAACGGTCGCTCGAGGATGCCGTTCTGGCGGCAGAGGTTGCGCCGGTTGACGTTGAAGACCGTTACGGCAGCCTCATGTTTGAGGAGAAGTGGTATCGGCTGAGTTCGGGTGAGATCTGGCGTCTCGTCAGTCCAGACTTCCCGTTCAAGGGTGTTTTTCTGAGGGCATAGCCAGACTGGCCTCGATCATTCACGTGTGCTCGGCATCCCTCTGCTGCCAAGGATGTGATGCTTCAGCGGATCGGGCAAGCGGTCGAGAACGTTCAACCGCTGACGTTGGTGATGCCTGCCATCGGTGCGAGCACGACCGGTGGATCGACCTGGTAGGGGCCGATCTTCAAGGTGGGCTTCGTCTCGATGAGGGCAGTCACGCCTTCCGTTGTCGCTCGTGACGCGAGGTACCCGCCGGAGGGTTGCTCCGAGCTTTCTTTGCCCGCACGGTTCACGGTCTCGATAGGTGCTCATTCAACTGCGACATCTTTACCCCATGCCCCGCAGCTCCCCGGGTGAGCCCGCCTCTTTGCGAGGGGAGAGGTCGAGCGGATTCCAGTAATCCCGATAGAGGGTGATCAGCCCGTCTTGGACGGTGATCACGGCGATGGCGGGACGGATCTGCCCGTGGGCTCCGGTGATGGCCATCTCGGCCACGATCGTCGTCGGGTCTTCGGTGACGTGGATCTTCAGCCGTTCCATCTTCGGGGACTCCACCCGTTTGGCGCGAGCCTTCACGTGATCGGAGAGCGCTACCTTGCCTTCCACCCGCGATGGCGCGCCCGGCGGGGCGAACGGGAACTCGAGGACGGCCTCGTCGTCGAACAGCGCGAGCCATTTGTCGATAGCGCCGTCCTGCAAGAGTTCCGCGCTGCGACGGAAGACGTCCACAGTTGTCTGCTGATCGTTCACTGTCGTCTCCTTGATGTCGGGTCAGGTGGTTCGGTTTGGTGAGAGCTCGCGGAGGCGTTCCTCCAATAAGTGTCATCATACAACTTTACGAACCGTACACCATATGGCATGATGAAGGTATGACGACGACGGACCAGGCGCCGGGGCGTCGTGAACGCAAGAAAGCGGCCACGCGCAAGGCTCTCGCCGACGCCGCCCTGCGCCTGTTCCTCGAACACGGGTACGACCAGGTCACTGTCCGCGAGGTCGCCGACGCGGCTGACGTGTCGGCCACGACACTGCTCAAGCACTTCCCCAGCAAGGAAGCACTCGCCTTCGACGGGGACGCGGAGGTCGAAGCCCCGCTTATCAAGTCCGTCGCGGACCGTACCGCCGGCACCTCGATCCTTGAGGCCTTGCGGGCCTACATGCGTTCCCGTTTGGCGAGAATCGTCGACGACCAGAAATCGGACGGCTTCATCCGGCTGGTGCAAGAAACACCCGCTTTGCGCGAGTACGCCCACAAGATGTGGATGCGCCACCAGGACGCACTCGCCCACGCGGTCGCGAGCGAGCTGCGCGCACCGTCCGACGATCCCCACTGCGCCGCCTTAGCCCGCTTTGCGCTCGAAGCGATCGACGTCGCCGCAAGATCTCCGGACCCAAGCCGGACCCTCGACGCGGCCTTCGACATCCTGGAACACGGCTGGCAGTCACACTGATGACCCGCGGCCTCTCTTTTCTCTGGAGAGGGGCCGTGCCATGACGATAGGCACCAGTTTCGTCCGAGTCGACGTACATGTGGTCTCGTCGGGATGCGCTCGATAGTCCATCTCAACGAGAAAAGTGGCGATCACGTCGACCAGGTGCTCACCGAGGCTGCATCAAGTCGTACAACACCTGCGCGATGGCCCTGGCCCTGTTCTTACAGGTCTGCGTATCGTCTCTGGTCGCATTCCAGTTGTCGACGCCAACCTTGAACGTCGCCACGACAGCCACGACAGCCACGACAGCCACGACAATGGTCACGATAGCGATGATCCAGCCCGTAGAAAGTCCGCGCTTCAGCGGTCTGGGGAATCCGCCGCCGTACGGTGGGCCGCCTTTTAGGAACTGGGCGTTCACGACTGCAGAGGGTCGTTCGGCTGCGCATTCACCGTGGTCGTGCTCGGCATGTTGAGCACCGTGCGCGCTACGTCGTCGAGATTGAACTCCAACGTTCCTCCCCTGCGCGATGGTCGACCACACTGTCTGGGCGACGGTACAGGCCTCTCGGACATACCGTACGGTCTTCGCGATTCGGGCAATGTAGCCGGTGAGGTTGCTGTCGAGGTGGTCCGCGAGACTCGTGCCGACGATGATCTTGACCGCTTTGCTCATGGTCTAGCGTCCGATCACTGACCGGTCCGCCTTACTTGAGGCTCACCCGAATGACGGCCTCCGAGGCCACTACGGCCAGCGCCTCGACGACCACATTGTCGGCCGTTACCCGGAGGCCGGAATGTCCGATCGTAGTCACCTCGTTGCCGTGGAAACTTGTTTGCGCCTGGTCGTCGCCGTCGCTAGAGAAGCTCGTGGGACCGCTGGCCCCAATGGTGATCACGCCCTCGTCGACTCCGAGGTCGAGGGCGACCGCTTCGCCATGGGCGTTCACGGTGGCGGAGCGGGTGACTTGCTCGGCGAGGAAACCGGCGTTTCCGATCCGCAGCCGACGGCCAATGCGCACAAGAGCACGGCTCCGAGGGTGAACGGGACGACCGCGCGCTTCGGGCTCATCGCACGGACGTTAAGCGACCCCGCCCGGGACTGGTCCCGGATGTCAAAAGGCGAAGTCGAGGCAGGCTAGGCGGGCGCCCGCGGTGCCGGCGTGGCCGGAGGTGGTGGCGGTGTGCATTTCGTGGATGACCACGGAGTTCGGGTGGCGGTCGCCGAGGGACCAGCCGACAGTAGATACCGCGAAGCCGTTGCCGAAGGGGTCAGTGGTGAAGTCGAGCCAGATCTCGTTGCGCGGGTTCGCGTACGCCGGGTCGACGGACGGAATTACCGGGTCCGGCGAGTGCTGGAAGTGGGGGCCGGCGGCATCGCCGGTCGGTCCGCAGGACTTGGCGTGCGCGTGGGCTCCGTACATGCGGCTGGGCAGCAGGCCGTGGACGCTCAGCACGGTCGTGGTACCGACGAACGCGCCTGACATGGCCAGCACGCTGCCGTAACCGCCGACCGGGACGAGCGCGGGGTTGTAGGTGATTGCTTCGGCGCCCGGGGTGTACGGGCTGAAGGCGCCGCTTGCCTCGATCACGACGGGGTGGGCGGCAGGGCTGGCAGCGGCCTGACCAGCACCTACGACGGCGAGGGCAGCGGCGGTGACAAGTGCGGGGAGAATGCGCATGATCATTCTTTAGCGACCCCCGCCCAGCCCGCGCTATACGAATCACCACATCAGGTGATGGTCGCCAGCTCGTAGGCTGTTGACGTGGCATCGAAAACTTCCGACCGGACTTGGCTGGTGGCCGTCGCGGCGGCGTTGTGGGGGACCGACGGGCTGCTGCGGGTACCCCTCGCCGAGAAGTTGCCGGCGGGGACCGTCGTGTTCTGGGAGCACCTGCTCGTCGTGCTCGTGCTGAGTCCGCTGGTGCCCGGCGCGCTGCGGGCGTTGCGGGGGTGCAAACCGCGCGAGTGGGTCGCGGTACTGGTCATCGGCGGCGGGTCGTCGGCGCTGGCTACGGCTCTGTTCACTGCGGCGTTCCAGGTCGGTGACCCGATCACCCCGCTCGTCCTGCAGAAGCTGCAGCCCGTGTTCGCGGTGCTCGCCGCCGCCTTTGTGCTGGGCGAGCGCGTCCGCGCCGGGTACGCGGTGTTCGCGGTTCCGGCGTTGATCGGCGCGTGGCTGCTCGCGTTCGCCGATCCGCTGCACATCCAGGTCGCGGCGCTCAAGGCCGCGCTCCTCGCCGTCGGCGCCGCGGTGTTGTGGGCTGCGGGAACGGTCATGGGACGGCTGGTTTCGACGTCGCTCCGGCCGCGTGACGTCACGGTGCTGCGGTTCACCGTCGGGCTTCCGGTTGCCGCGCTGATCGTGGGCGTGCGGGGGGACTCGTTCGCTGTCGGCTGGAACAACGCGCTGGGCTTGGCATTGCTCGCGTTCGTTCCCGGCTTGTTCGCGCTGAGCCTGTACTACGTCGGCTTGCGCTCGACGCCTGCCTCGCGGGCAACGCTCGCCGAGTTGGCGTTCCCCGCGACGGCCGCGGTGATCGGCGTCGCCTTCCTCGGCGGCCACCTGTCCGGCACTCAGTGGCTGGGACTGGGCATCGTCGTCGCGGCCGTCACCGCGCTCGGCTGGTACGAGAAGACCACGGACAAACCTCTGGTGTTGCAACCGGCACTCTGACTGTTCACTTCGGGTTCCGCCGCCGTTGCCCACCTCGTCGGCCGGCCCCCGTAGTTTCCGCTCGTGAACGACGCGAACCGCCGTACCTTCCTGCGCGGCGCCGGCTTGCTCGGCGCCGGCGCGGCCGTGTCTGTTGTGACTGTCGGGTCTACCGGGCTCGGCGCCCCGGCCAGTGCTGAACCTTCGCGCGGCCCGGATCCGGAGTCGCCGCGCTTCACCGTCGTGGTCATGCCTGACACGCAGTACCTCTTCGACGCCGACCGCGGCGATCCCGCACCGCTCGACGCCTCGCTGCGGTACGTGCTCGACCACGCCGGTGACGACAACGTTGTCTTCCTCGCCCACCTCGGCGATCTGACCCAGAACGGGCAGCCGTCGGAGTTCGCCGGAGCGAGCAAGTCGTTCGAGGTACTGGACCGCCGCCGCTTCCCGTACAGCGTGCTCGCGGGCAATCACGACATCGACTCCTCGACCGACGACCAGCGCGGCCCGACGTCGTATCTCGCGTCGTTCGGACCCCAGCGGTTCCGGAACTCCCCGAGTTACCGAGGTTCCACAAAGGACGGTTACAACAGCTACCACGTGTTCCGCGCCGGTGGCCGGGAATGGCTGCTGCTCGCGATGGACTGGCGGCCGTCGGCGGGCGGCTTCGCCTGGGCGAAGTCGGTACTCGCCGAGCATCCCCACACCCCGGCGATCCTGACCATCCACGAGTTCGTGGACGCCGACGAAACCGGGGCGACCGCGCTCTCCGATTTCGGCAAGCAGGCCTGGGACGAGCTCGTCGCCGACAGCGACCAGATCTTCCTGACCCTCAACGGGCACTTCTGGCCGCCGGGGCGGACGGTCCTGCGCAACAACGCCGGCCACGACGTCCACGCGCACATCACGAACTACCAGGACCGCTATTACGGTGGCAGCGCGATGATCCGGATGTACCGGTTCGACCTCGCTCGTGACGTGATCGACGTCAACACATTCTCGCCGGGCTGCTGGGACAAGCGCCGAAGCTGAACGAGTTGCAACGGCTGGAGATCGAGCGCACCGGTTCGCAGGATCTGTTCACTTTGGACATCGACTTCGAAGCACGGTTCGCCGGTTTCGCGCCGGTTCCGGTGGCGCCGCCTCGTCCGGTGCGGGACCTCGTCGTGCCGGGAACGGTTGCCTACTGGCGGTTCGATGGCGGAAAGGACGGTGTGGCAGTGCCCGACGGCACGCCGATCCGAGACCTTTCCGGACACGGCAACGACTTGACGCGCGTGACGCTGCCAGGCAGTGACGCGAACGCGCTCACGTTCTCGTCGCAGTTCCACGATGGACAGCCCGCCCACGCGAGCCTTCGTTTCGATGGCTCCAAGAATCCGGCTCGCGGGGCGTATCTGCGCACAGTGGACTCCGCGCCGATGAACACCGCGACTTTTCCACGCGGTTACACGGTCGAAGCTTTCATCAACCTGCCGAGCAATTTCACGAACGGATCGCACGGCTGGGCCGGGTTGTTCGGGCAGGTCGGCACGGGTAAGCAAGCGGGCAAGACCGGCGACGACCCGTCCGAACCTGCCGTGACACTGTCCCTTTCGGACGGTGCCGAACTCCAGTGGGCCGTCTTCCCGACCAACCAGAACGGGATTTCGACGGCGTGGGGCCATGAACTGCCACTCGGCCGCTGGTGGCACGTCGCCGTGGTCAACGACGGCTGCCACACCACGATGTACGTCGAGGGCTGCCCAGTGCTGCGCAACCCGAAAACGCCGTCGATCGGGCTCTCGAACCCAGGCAACGGCTGGATGCTCGGCGCGTACGCCTACAACAACTTGGTGGAGCAGGGTTTCTACGGTTGGATCGGGGACGTCCGCGTGGTGGAACGCGCGTTGGCCGTGCGGGACTTCATGCTCGTGCCCGCGCTTCGCTGAGGAATCGCGCGGACGCCTCCGGATCGGTGAGCCAGCCCTCGTAGTCTGCCGGGTCCGGAAACAGCTGCGCGAACCGCTGGGCGACCTCGGGGATCGTCTGCGCGGCGATCAGGGTGTCCACCACGTGCGGCGGCGGTGGCTCGAGCAGGTCGCTGTTGAACCGCGTCGCATGCCTTGCGTGCGCCCAGAACCGGTCGAAACTGCGGCGCATGAACTCCTCGTCGAACGGCTTGTCTCCGTGTTCGAGGATGGCGTCCTGGTAGACGGCCGCGCAGCGAGTGGCCATGTTCGCGCCCTGCCCGCCGACCGGGTCGTTGGTCACCGCGGCGTCGCCCATGGCGAGCACCTTCGCCCCGGAGGGCAGCGTGCCGACGGCGTCGCGCACGACCGGCGTGACGCGCCCGGTGATCGTGTCCAGCGGTCCGGCCGGGCGCCCGTTCGCGGTAATTCCGGCGAGCCACGGGAAATGCGTGCTGAGCAGCTTGTGGGCGAGTTCGAAGTGCTGGTCCTGATCGGTCACGTCGTCCCAGACGTCGAGCGGCCCGCCGGGGATCCCGAAGAAACCGAGGCCAACCACCGGCCCGGTCGTCGACAGCACGGGCAGCGCGAAGCATTCCCCGACGGACGACAGTCCGAAGTTGACCCCGGCGGCCATCGGGAACGGATCCTCGCCGACGGCTTCGAGGTAGATCGCCGACAGCGCACGCTGCGGGGTCGAGAACCGGGACAGTTCGGCGTTGCGCTTGAACAGGTCCGCGAACTGCGGGCCGCGGCCGGCGGCCACCAGCACGAGGTCGAAGTCCCGGGTGTACGGCTCCAGTTCGTCCGGGGTGACGCTGGCGATCCGGATCTCACCGCCGATGCGGGCGAACTCATCGAGCCAGGCGGCCATCTTGATCCGCTGGTCGACCGACTCGGCGTGCTCGTCCAGCGTGGCCAGCCACGAGATCGCGGGTTCCTGCTCGCCGGGTTCGCCGGCGCCGAAGAACGCCACCTCGCTCACCCACGGGACCTCGTCGTTCCAGAAGTCGACACCCAGCCTGCGTTCGTGCGCCAAGCCCGGCGCGAACACACAAGCGTTGGAGATCAGCCGGCCGCCGCGCAGTGCTTCGGCGGTGCGCTCCGCGACAACGGTGACGTCGTAGCCGTTCTGCTTGAGCCCCAGCGCCAGCAGCAATCCGGCTTGTCCTGCTCCGACCACGACGATCCGGCGCATCAACGACCTCCGCTTGACTGGTTCCGGCTTTCAGTGTGCCGGAAACGGGGATCCCGTGGCGACCGGTTCCCGGGCAGTTTCAGGTGCCCGATCGGGTGCCCGAAAGACCGGAGGCGGCGTGCTCAGTCCGTGAGCGAGCCCCAGGCGTAGGTCTGCTTCGCCAGCTTGAGGTAGACGAACGTTTCGGTGCTGAGGATCCCCGCGATCCCGCGGATGTCGTCGTTGAGCACCTGCAAGAGGTGGTCGTCGTCGCGGCAGATGACCTCGGCGAGCAGGTCGAAGCTGCCCGCGCACAGCACGACGTAGTGCACGTCCGGCAGCGCGGACAGCCTGTCCGCGACGGCGTGCAGGTCGCCGCTGACCTTGATGCCGACCATCGCCTGCCGTGCGAGGTCGACGTCGAGTGGGTCGGTGACCGCGACGATCTGCATGGTCCCGTCGCGCATCAGCCGCTGGACACGCTGCCGCACGGCGCCTTCGGACAGGCCGACGGCCTTCGCGAGCGCGGTGAAGGACGCGCGACCGTCCCGCTGCAGGAGCGAGATCAGCGTCCGGTCGGTTTCGTCCAGGCCCCGCGGCGCACGCTGTTCCTCGTCGGCCATTAGGCCCTCCTACGGTTTGCGACACAGAGTTTCTTGTTCCGCAGCGTAACGAGCGTCCGGCAAGGATCGGCCACCACGCGGGCGTCTCAGCTTTCCGGTGTCGTGATCGATGCCGCAAGCGAAAATCGTAGCGCGGAAGCCATTGAGCAGCTGATTCACTTGGCAATGGCCGTTTCGACTGTTACCGTCGTCTGGTGTGAGGAGCATGAGGTGTCGCGCTAACGCGCCTGGCGGGCTGGGTGTCCGCTGGTTTGCGCGCTGCGGTGGCGGCCGCCAGCTCGGGGGTTAGCGCAAAAGTGCGACGCCCGTGACCTGCCGCTCACACCTTCAAGGACCCCGGAATGACCAGCTTTCTTCCGGCGCGCCGCCATGTCCGCGCGCCCGTCTCACCGACCGTTTCGCCGGCTTTTTCCCACCTTGACGCCCTGGCCGATGCCATCCCGAAGCCGTATTGGACCGACGCCCGCCCGTGGCCCGAACCGCGGTCCGCACTCACCGCCGATACCACGTGTGACCTGGTAATCATCGGTGGCGGTTACACCGGACTCTGGGCCGCCCTGCAGGCCAAGGAAGCCGATCCGAGCCTCGACGTCGTGCTCATCGAAGCCGACACTTGCGGTGCTGCGGCGTCCGGTCGCAACGGGGGATTCTGCGCGTCGAGCTTGACGCACGGGATCCTCAACGGCGTCGAGCGCTTCGCCGACGAAATGCCCGAGCTGGAGGCGCAGGGCCTCGCCAACCTCGACGAGATCGAGAAATCGATCGCGCGGTACGGGATCGACTGCGACTTCCAGCGCTCCGGCGAACTCCACGTCGCCACCGAACCCTGGCAGGTCGACGAGCTGGCGCGTTCGGCCAGGCTCGCGGCGTCACTCGGACACGACGTCCAACTGCTATCCGCGGAGGAGACGCGACGCGAGGTCAACTCGCCGACGTACTTGGGCGCGCTCGCCATGCCCCGCGGCGTCGCGATGCTCGATCCGGCCCGGCTGGTGTGGGGTCTTCGCGAGGCATGCCTCAGGCACGGGGTCCGGATCCACGAGTGGACCAAGGCACTCGCGGTAACCGAAGCGCGCCATGGGATCGAGGTGCGCACGCCGTACGGGCGGATCGGTGCGGCGCGCGGAGTCCTTGCCACCAATGGGTTTCCGCCGTTGCTTCGGCGGCTGAAGAACTACATCGTGCCGGTGTACGACTACGTCTTGGTCACCGAGCCGCTGTCTGACGCGCAGCTCGCGTCGATCGGCTGGCAGGGGCGTCAGGGTATCGGCGATTCGGCGAACCAGTTCCACTACTACCGGCTCACCGAGGACAACCGGATCCTCTGGGGCGGTTACGACGCGATCTACTACTACGGCGGGCCCGTCCGCAGTGACCTGACGCTGCGCGCGGACACGTACGCCGTGCTCGCGGACCACTTCTTCGAGACGTTTCCGCAGCTGGAGGGCATTCGCTTCACGCATCGCTGGGGTGGGGTGATCGATATGTGCAGCCGGTTCTGCCCCTTCGTCGGCACCGCGATGGGCGGTCGCCTCGGGTACGCGCTCGGGTTCACCGGGCTCGGCGTCGGCGCCACCCGATATGCCGCCGGCGCATTGGTCGACCGGCTCTATGGGCGGAACACCGAGCGCTCGCGGTCGAACCTGATGAACTCGAAGCCGCTGCCGTTGCCGCCGGAGCCGTTCCGCTGGCTCGGCATCCAGCTGACCCGCTGGTCGCTGAGCCGGGCGGACGAAAACGCCGGGCAGCGGAACCTGTGGCTGCGCACCTTGGACAAGGTCGGGCTTGGCTTCGATTCCTGACGTTTTATGGGCATGTTACAGCTGAATGCGTAGCTGTTTACATAATCGACAACGGAAAACCTTGCATTGATCTTGCTGGGCTGTCACGATCGGGTGAACATGTGATGGCGGTAACTCTCTGGAGGCTCGACCCCATGAGCGCAGCACCGACCCAGCTTTTCCCGGTTTGCAACCCCGCGACCGGCCAGGTCATCGAGGAGATCCAGCTCGATCGCGTGGCCGATGTCGACGTCGCGGTCCGCACGGCGAGAAGGGCGCTCCCAGCATGGGCTGCCACGCCGGCCGGGGAACGCGCGGCGATCCTCAACCGCGTGTCGATCCTTATCGCCGAGGGCGCGGAGGAGTTCGCGCGCGTCGAAACCCAGCAGTGCGGCAAGCCGATCCGCCTGTCCCGCGAGTTCGACATCCCGGTCACCGTGGACAACGCGGCGTTCTTCGCGGGTGCCGCGCGGACGTTGGAGGGCAAGGCGTCCGGCGAGTATTCGGCGCTGCACACGTCCACGATCCGCCGTGAACCCGTGGGCGTCATCGGGTCCATCGCGCCGTGGAACTACCCGCTGAACATGGCGGGCTGGAAGATCTTCCCGGCGCTGGCGGCAGGCAACACCGTGGTCATCAAGCCCGCCGAGATCACCCCGCTGACCACGCTCATGCTGGCGGAAGCGTTTGCGGAGGCCGGTCTGCCCGACGGGGTGCTCACCGTGCTGCTCGGTCGCGGGCCGGACGTCGGCGAGGCGCTGGTCGGCCATTCCGGGGTGGACATGGTGTCGTTCACCGGGTCGACGCCGGTGGGTAAACGCATCGCCGAGATCGCCGCGCGGGGACCTCGCCGTGTGCATCTCGAGCTCGGCGGGAAGGCGCCGTTCGTGGTGTTCGACGACGCCGACCTCGAGGCCGCGATCCACGGTGCCGTCGCCGCGACGCTGATCAACGGCGGCCAGGACTGCACCGCGGCCACCAGGGCGTATGTCCAGCGGCCGTTGTTCACGAAGTTCGTCGACGGCGTCGCCGCGCTGATGGAAACTGTCCGCATGGGCGATCCGGAGGATCCCGCGACGGACCTCGGGTCGCTGATCTCGGTCGCGCAGGCCGAGCGCGTCCACGGGTTTGTCGACCGTGCGCTGACCGCGGGTGCCCGCGCTGCGTGTGGCGGCAAGAAGCCCGAAGGCGCGTTCTACGCGCCGACGTTGATCGTGGACGCGGCGCAGGATTCGGAAATCGTGCAGGACGAGGTCTTCGGGCCGGTACTGGCCGCGCTGCCGTTCGATACCGACGACGACGGGCTCGCGCTGGCCAACGACACCCGCTACGGCTTGGCCGCGTCGGCCTGGACCACGGACGTCTTCCGCGCGCAGCGGGCGTCGCGCGAGATCGCCGCCGGGTGCGTGTGGATCAACGACCATATTCCGCTGATCAGCGAGATGCCGCACGGCGGCGTCAAGGCATCCGGGTATGGCAAGGACCTGTCGTCGTACGCGCTCGAGGAGTACACGACGGTCAAGCACGTGATGAGCGAGATCACCGGCGTGGCCCGGAAAGACTGGCACCGCACGGTTTTCGCCGGTGGTCACCATGCTTGAGCGCACGCATGCAGAAGTAGGGACAATCGAAACGGCCGGCGTCTCCGACAAGGGACTCCGTACCGGGGCGCTCGGCATGGTGTCCTCGTTGGTCATCGGCATGTCGTCGACGGCACCCGCGTACTCGATGGCCGCGACGCTCGGTCTGCTTGTGTTGGCAGGAACCGGGTTCAAGGTCGCGGCGTTCGTGTTGCTGGCGTTCATTCCCGTGGTGTTCGTCGCGTTCGCCTTCCGGGAGCTGAACTCCGCGGAACCCGACTGCGGGACCAACTTCACTTGGGCCACAAGGGCGTTCGGGAGCCGCGCGGGCTGGATGACCGGCTGGGTGGTGACCGTCGCGCAGCTGCTGGTGATGAGCAGCCAATCCGCGATCACCGGGCGGTACACCCTGCTGCTGTTCGGGTTGGACTCGTGGGCGGGCAACCGCGCAGTGACCACTTTGGTCGGTGCGGTGTGGCTGATCCTGTTGTGCTACTTGTGTTATCGCGGGATCGAGATCTCGGCGAAGGTGCAGTGGGTCCTGCTCGGGATCGAACTGTCCATTTTGGCCATCTTCTCGATCACCGCGCTGGTGAAGGTTTACGGCGGAACGGCAGGGCCGCAGGCGTCGCATCCGCAGTGGAGCTGGCTGTGGCCGTCCGGGATCGGGCTCGGTGCGTTCGTACCGGCGGTACTGCTCGCGGTATTTATCTACTGGGGCTGGGAAAGTTCCGTTTCGGTGAACGAGGAATCCGCCGACCCGCGTCGCGGACCCGGCCGCGCGGCCGTGCTCTCGACGGTGTTGCTCGTGGTCAACTACCTGCTCATCACGGTCGCCGCGGTCGCGTTCGCCGGGGTCGGTTCGTCCGGGATCGGGCTCGGCAACCCGGACAACTCCAACGACGTGCTCGCCGGGCTCGGCACTGCGGTGTTCGGCTCGGCCGGGGTCGGGAAGTTCTTCGGCGTACTGCTGGTGATTTCGGTGCTGACCAGCGGCGCGGCGACGAGCCAGGCGACGATCATGCCGGCCGCGCGGACGACGTTGTCCATGGCCAGCCACGGCGCGCTGCCCAAGGCGTTCGCCCGCGTGCACCCGAAGTACCAGACGCCGGTGGTGTCGACCTGGGCGTTCGGGCTGGTTTCGCTGGTCCTGTACGTGATCCTGGCGGTGTGGAGCGACAACGTGATGTCCGATTCGGTGAACGCCACCGGGCTGACCATCGCGATCGAGTACATGATGACGGCGTTGGCGTGCGTGTGGGTGTTCCGCAAGACATTGCTGGCGAGCCCGCGAAACTTCATCCTGCGCGGCCTGCTGCCGGGCCTCGGCGGGGTGTTCTTCGCGGTGATCCTGGTGGTGGCTCTTGTGCAGTACGCGAAACCGGACGCGGGGTCGACGACGGTGTTCGGCATCGGCGGGGTCGCGGTCATCGGCATCATCGCGATCGTGCTCGGCGTGCCGCTGATGTTCCTGATCCGCAAGAGCTGCCGCGACTTCTTCGCCGGTCGCCGCCTCCCTCGGGGCTCCGTGCCCCCGGGCGGTGACTCGATCGTCACGCGACGTTCGCAGTCGCAAAGCTGACTCGGGGGATGTTTCGTACAAAAGTGGTTCTTGTGTCGTATGTGTGGGTCCGCGACGCCTCAGTGGCTGGTGAGGTTCTTGAGGTCAGCGGGTGTGGTCGGCTGTCAGTGAATGTGGGACTCGTCGGCCTGAACGTGGGACTCGCCGGGCCGGAGTGTGGGACTCGCCGACGCACTGTGCGAGTCCCACACTCAGCGAGGGCGAGTCCCACACTCAGACCGACGAGTCCCACACCCAGCTCCGGACACCGGCATTCGCCGTACACCGAGTCGCTGGCTTGTGGCGGATGGTGGCCGGGTCCCTGCGTGTCAGGGTGAGTTGAGTCCACTGGTTCACAGCAACCCGGCCTGATGCAGGGCGAGATACGGATCGACTGAGATGACCCGCACGAGCATGTCCTCGCTGGTCGAGGGCGATAATGTGCAG
>NZ_JAODNM010000023.1 GCF_025464955.1 Amycolatopsis sp.
GCGGACCCTAACTACCGCAACTCGACGGCGAGTTGCGATGGTTGCGGACCCTAACTACCGCAACTCGACGGCGAGTTGCGATGGTTGCGGACCCTAACTACCGCAACTCGACGGCGAGTTGCGAGTGGGGGTTATGGCCAGGGGGTGATGATGTAGGCGATCCCTCCGGGGCCGCTCGCGACCGCGCCGGTGGCGGTGTAGCGCTGCGTGCGCTGCCAGATCTTCTCGAACTGGGCCCGCTGGTAGACGTTGCGCACGCGGCCGTCGTTGCTCGACGCCGGGTCGTTGACGATCACGTCTCCGGCCTTCGTGAAGCCGACGACGACCATGATGTGCCCGGACGTGCCGTACCCGGCGCCGTCGAGCTCGCTGGAGAGGAACGACTGCGACGTGATCACCGGGATCCCGCGCGCGATGTACCCCTCGAGCTCGTTCAGCGAGTGCAGCCGCGTGATGTGCCCGTGGAGGCCGAGGCTGGCCGCGTAGGCGGTGTTGAACGGCCAGTTCCCGGTGCCCTCGTAGCTGTAGTCATAGGTATAGCGGGCCGCGTAGTCGACGGTCGGGTCGACGGAACCGGTGGGAATCCACGACATGTCGGCCGTGCTCGGGTGCTTGCGCCAGTATTCGGCGACCATCTCCGTCGACGTCGGGCTGCACCAGTTCTCACCGCCACCGCCGTACTCCGGGAACTGACCTTTGTGCAGGTTCTGCGCGTACTCGGGCACCTTCAGTTCGATGCCGGAAGCGATGCCGGGCTTCGTGGCCTGCACGTCGAACCGGTCCGGGACCATCGACGTCATCGCGCCGACGGACTCGACCGACGGCGTGACGTGCGTGCCCGCTTCGCGGTACAGGCTGACGCGCAGCTGGTACGACCGCAGCGTGACGCCTGGTTTGGTGCTCAGCGTGTCGACGTCGATTCCGGCGTTGGAGTCGCTCTGGCCGTCGACGCTGGTGCGCTGGATGTCCGCGTCACCGCTGGCCCAGCGGCCCATCACGTACCAGGCCGTCTCCGTGCCGGTCGACGTCGTGCCCCTGGCCTCGACCTGCAGCCACGTCTTCGCGGGCGTCGAGGCGTTCCAAGACGCGATGAGCTGCGTGGCGTCGAAGCCCTGCCGGTAGGCCGGCGACGTCCATTGCCCGAATTCGTACGTCTTCGTCGTGCCGAGCGCGGGTTCGGTGTGCTGGATGCTGCCGATCGGCCGGCTGATGCGGAGCCCGCCGCGATCGGTGGTCAGCCCGTCGAGCTTCCCCTCGCGGAACGCGCCGGACCCCGTCCACTGGTGGTAGTTGATCGACTCGTCGTCGGCGTGGCCCGGCTGCGCCTGGGCGACTTGGACGGTCATGCTGGTCATCATCGCGACCGTGACGAACGTGATCAAACGACGTGCGCGCATCCGGACTCCATCCCTCAGTATGTCGAGGATTTTCACCCTTTCGTGAGGCCGTGTAAAGAACTACCTACAGGACAGCCTGGGTTTGTGTCGTCTTCGCGACCAACTTGCCGTCGCCGTCGCGCAGTTCGGTCTCGACGACGATCACTCTGCGTCCGGCGTGTAGCGCGCGTGCGGTCGCCACGACGTGCCCTTCGCGGACCGCGCGCAGGAAGTTCGTCTTCGACTCGATCGTCGTCGTGCCCTGGGCGCCTTCGGGCAGGTTGAGGAACGCGCACACCGCGCCGGTGGCGTCCGCCAGCGACATCAGCGCGCCACCGTGCAGCGCCCCGCCGAGCGTGCAGAGGGAGTCTTCCCAGGTCAGCCGTGCGCGGACGAGGTCGGCGGAGTGCTCCAGCGCCTCGATGCCCAGCCGTTCGGCGAACGGCATCGTCTGGTGGAACAGGGCCGTGCCTTCGGTGTCGGTCATACCGGCGAGCCTGCCGGACGCGCTGAGCCGCGTCGATTACCCCTCGGGTAATGGCTGCCGCTTGACTCGGCCGTCTGCTGCCATGATCCAACCGGCAGGCCAGGCGTGCTCGACGTCGTCCGGCAGAGGTCCGGCGTGCGCGTCGTCGAATTCCACGGCGTCGTCGAACTCGGCGCCGTTGAAGTACGCGCGGCCGTCGAAACGGGCTTGTTTGAACTCCGCGAAGGAGTCGAAGTGCGTGTAGGCGAAGCGGGCTTCGCCGGTGAAGTGTGTGCCGCGGAATCGCGCCGGGCCGACGAACTTGGTGCGGGTGCAGAGCATTTTCCGGACCTCGCGGTCCACCAGGTGCCAGTCGAACAGCGTGGCTCCGCGCAGGTCCAGATCGGTGTCCGGCCAGAACTTCGGGTCACCCGGAAGCAGGTGGGCTTGGAGGATGCGCTGGGCGGTCATCCGCACCTGCTGTTCCTGGATCTCGGCAGGCTTTACGGACCGAGGGTTCTTGCTGGGCATCCGGAGGTACGCACAGAACACCTCGACGACGGTCTGCCGGTGCTCGGGACTGTTCTGCGCGAGCCGCTCAAGCGCGTAGAGCCCGGCGAGACGCACCGGCGCCTTGTCCGAGCCGAGCTGCTCAGCGGACTTCGAGTACAGGTCGGTGATCCGCCGCTCGGTGGCGTCGTGGCGGACGTCAGCGGCTGCGCGTTCCTTCTGCTCAAGGTCCAGCTCGGTCGATCGCTGGCGTCGTGCGGCCAGCAGCAACGCCAC
Organism: Amycolatopsis sp.; assembly: GCF_025464955.1. Classification (GTDB taxonomy): domain Bacteria; phylum Actinomycetota; class Actinomycetes; order Mycobacteriales; family Pseudonocardiaceae; genus Amycolatopsis. The sequence goes on from NZ_JAODNM010000023.1 coordinate 2,629, forward strand.
CGCGCCACCCGTGCCGACCACGATGCTCCCGGCCGTCTTGATGGCGTCCAGGCTCGCATTGTCCCGGGCGTCGCCGGACCCGAACTCGCCCAGCAGCAACCACGCCGACCCGATCGCCACCACGATCAGCACCGCCGCCCCCGCCCAGATGGCGGTGGTGGACAGCGCTCTTGTTTTCCGCATCTGTGCATGATGCCGGTACTAACCCCGCAGCCCCGACTCGGCGACGCCCTTGACCAGGTAGCGCTGGAGGGCGACGAAGACGAGCACGATCGGCAGAATCGACACCGCCGCGGCCAGGAACAGCAGGTTGATCTTCGGGTTCTGCGAGGTCAGCAGGCCGGACAGGGCGACCTGCACGGTCCATGTCGACGGGTCCTGGGCGATGATCAGCGGCCACAGGAACGCGTTCCAGCTGCCGATGAAGTTGATCACCGCGAGCGCAGCGAAGAAGCCCTTCGAGTTTGGCGCGACGATCCGCCAGAACACGCCCCACCGGCTCAACCCGTCCATCCGCCCTGCCTCCTCGAGCTCCCTCGGGAAGTCCAGGAAGTACTGGCGGAACAGAAAAGTGGTGAACGCGCTGAACAGGCCAGGGACGATCAGCCCGCGCAGGTCGGAGATCCAGCCCAGCGTCGACACCACCACGAACGTCGGCACGAAGGTGACCGACGTCGGGATCATCAACGTCGCGATCACCCCGTACAGCACCTTTTTCGCGTGCCGGTAGGGGATCCGGGCCAGGCCGTAGCCCGCCAGGGAGCACAGCAGCAGCTGCCCGAGGGTCTGCAGCGTCGCGACGACAGTCGAGTTGACCAGGCTCCGCGCGAACGGCACGGTCTCGTCGTCGAAGAGCTGGCCGAAGTTCTCCCAGTGGATCTTCGACGGGAAGAACGTCCAGTTCGGCGCGGTGATCTCGGCACGCGTCGCCAAGCCGTTGCGCACGAGCAGGTAGAACGGCAGCAGGAACAGGACCGCCGCGATCACCAGTGCCGTCCACCGCGCGACCGCGCCGGTCGCGCTCCTCACTCGCCCACCCTGGTGAACCGGAAGACGCGGCCCTGCAACAACGTGACCAGCGCGATCAGCAGCGCCAGGATGATCGCGCCGGCACTGCCGCGCCCGAGGTCCTGGCCGCCGGAGCCCAACGACGTGTAGTAGAGATACACCAGCGGCGGCCGCGCGTACGGCGGATAGCCGCGGGAGTCGCCCATGATGTTGTAGAACTCGTCGAACGCCTGATATGCGTTGATCAGGTTCAGCAGTAGCACCGCGACAGCCGTCGCCCGCAGCTGCGGCAGCGTGATGTACCGGAAGATCTGCCAGCCGGGTTTCGCGCCGTCGAGCCACGCGGCTTCGTACAGCTGGTCCGGGATCCGGTGCAGCGCGGCGATGAACAGGATCATGTAGAACCCGAGCTGCAGCCACAGCCGCGCGGTCACCAGCACGATCCAGTACAGCGGCGGGCTGACCGTGCCCGTCCACGCGACCGGGTCGAGGTGGAACAGCCCGAGCACGCTGTTGACCAGGCCGTACCGCACGCCGGAGAACAGCGAAACCTTCCACACCAACGACGCCACGACGTACGAGCAGGCGAACGGCAGGAAGAACACCGAGCGGAAGAACGCCCGCGCGAACCGGAGCCGGTTCACCGCGAGCGCGAGGGCCAACGACAGCACGAACGTCACCGGCACGATCAACACCGCGAACACGCTGAACGTGCCTAGGCTGGACAGGAACGCGTCGTTGCTCAGCATCGCGACGTAGTTGTCCAACCCGACGAACGTCGTCGGGTTCACGGTGTTGCGCGCGTCGAAGAAGCTGAGGTACGCGCTCCAGCCGATCGGCAGGTACACGAACACCGCGAGACCGATCACGAACGGGCCGACGAACAGCCAGAACGCCCGCGCATCGCGGCGGGCCGTCTTCCGCGCCACTAGCCGTACAAGCGCTTGAGCTCGGCCTTGGCGGCGTCGACAGCGGTTTTCGTGGTCGCCACCGGGTCCGCGCCCTCCTTGGCGATCTTCGCGACCGCGTCCGACAGCGCGGTGTTCGCCTGCGCAGTCCAGACCGGACCGCCGACGAGGTGGCTGCTCTCCTTGACGAACTTCGCCGCGTCCGCCGCCGGTCCGGTTTTGAGGTTCGTGGCCCCCTCGATCAGGCTCTGCCTCGCGGGGACGTGGAAGCCGAACTTCGTCGCGAACTCGAGCTGGTCGGCGGTCTGGTCGATCCAGAGCCACTTGACGAAGTCCTTGGCGGCACCGACGTTCGGGCTCTTCGCGTTGATCATCGAGCCGTACGCGCCGACCGGGACCGACACCGCGCCGCTGTCGTCGAGCTTCGGGAATGGCAGCACCGCGAAGTCGTCCTTCAGCGCGGCCTGGATCTTCGGCATGTTCCACAGCCCGGTCCACTGCATCGCGGCGAGCCCGTCGATGAACGCGGCCGGGTCGGACCAGTCCGTCGGTGCCCCGAGCAGCAGCGAGTTGTTCGTGTTCAACGCCCTCAGCTTGCCGAACGCCGTCGCCGCGCGCGGGTCGTCGAAGCCTGCGGACTTGTTGTCCTTGCCCAGGTAGTCGAGCCCGGCCGACCACAGCAGCGGCCCGGTCAGTGTGCCGACGCCGCCGTCGTTGCCGACGAACAGGCCTTTGACGTTACCGGTGGTTAGCTTGGCGGCCGCGTCGATCAGCGCGTCGACGGTCTGCGGCGGTTGGAGCCCGGCGGCCTGCAGCAGGCTCTTGCGGTAGAAGAGGACCTGCGTGTCGGTGGCCTGCGGGATGCCGTACACCTTGCCCTCGACGGTCTGCGCGGCGAGCACGGCCGGGCTGAAGTCGCCCTTGACCGGGTTGATCAGGTCGTCGAGCGCGACGACCTGGTTCTGTCGCACCCAGTCGATCTTGACCTGCGCCTCGAACACGTCCGGGACCGCGCTGTTCTGCAGAGCGGTGACGATTTTCGAGTCGTAGTCACCCGGGTTCCACTGCACGGTGACCTTGGCTTTGGTGTACGCGGCCGCGTAGCGCTTGACGGCGTCTTGCACGCCGTCCTCGCCGTACGCGTGGTACCACTGCTGGAGATTCGCCGGCGGTGGCGGGGCGGGCGTCGCGGAAAACGCCGTCGACGGCGGCGGATCACCCGCCCGGCCCGTGTTGGAACCGCACGCGGCGGCGAACGCGCCCGCGGCGGTCATCCCCGCGACTGAAAAGAATGAACGCCTGCTTCGCGGCGACCCAGAAACCATGCCCCACACCCCATCCCCAGCGCGCCGGAAAATCCATCCGACGCGCCGGAGACTTTCCACCTAGAGGTGGGAGATGTCGAGCTTTCCCTCGTTGTGGAACGCGCGGAGGCGCTTTTTGTCGAACTTGCCGACGCTCGTCTTGGGCACCTCGTCGACGAAGGTCCAGTTCTCCGGCAGCTGCCACTTCGCGACCTTGTCGGTCAGGTAGTCGCGCAGTTCCTCGGCCGTGACGCTCTGGCCTTCCTTCACCACGACGGCGACCAGCGGGCGCTCGTCCCACTTCTCGTCGGGGATGCCGACGACGGCCGCCTCGGCGACGGCAGGGTGTCCCATCACCGCGTTTTCCAGGTCGACCGAGGAAATCCATTCGCCACCGGACTTGATGACGTCCTTCGCGCGGTCGGTCAAGGTCAGGAAGCCGTCGTGGGTGATCTTGCCGACGTCGCCGGTGCGCAGCCAGCCGTCGTGGAACTTGTCCGGGTCGACGTCCGCGCCACCGAGGTAGGCACCCGCGATCCACGGGCCCTGGACCTCGAGCTCGCCGACGCTCTCGCCGTCCCACGGCAGGACGTCGCCGGAGTCGCCGACCAGCCGCGCGGTGACCGATGCCGGGAAACGCCCCTGGCTGTAGCGGTACGCCCAGGCGGCGTCGCCGGTCGCGGCCTTCGGTGGCCGAGCGACGCTGCCCAGCGGCGAGGTCTCGGTCATGCCCCACGCGTGCACGACCGTGACGCCGTGGCGTTCCTGGAAGGTGTGCATCATCGACGGCGGCACCGCCGAACCGCCGATGACGACCTCCTTCAGGTAGGAGATGTCCTGCGGGTTGGCGTCGAGCTGCTGCAGCAGGCCCTGCCACACGGTCGGGACGGCGGCGGCGAACTCGGGCCGCTCGACTTCGAGCATCTCTGCGATCGGCTTCGGCTGGAGGAACCTGTCCGGCATAAGCAGCGACGCGCCGACCATCAGCGCGGCATACGGCAGGCCCCACGACATCGCGTGGAACATCGGGACGATCACGAGCGCCTTGTCGCCCTGGGCGAGCCGCATGCTGTCGCTCATGCAGACCTGCATCGAGTGCAGCCAGATCGAGCGGTGCGAGTACGCGACGCCCTTGGGATCACCCGTGGTGCCCGAGGTGTAGCAGATCGCGGCCGCGGAACGTTCGTCGATCTCCGGCCAGTCGAACTCGTCGGACTGCGCGTCCAGCAGCGCGGAGTAGGAGTGGACCTGGACGCCGGCGGGTGCTTCGAGCGTCGACGCGTCCCCGTTGGCGACGATGACGTGCTTGACGGTCTTCATCTCCGGCAGCTGCTTCGCCAGCAGCGGCACGAGCGTGCCGTCGACGATCACGACGTGGTCCTCGGCGTGGTTCGCGACATAGACGAGCTGCTCGGGGAACAGGCGGATGTTGAGGGTGTGCAGCACTGCGCCCATCGCCGGGATGGCCGCGTAGATGGTCAGGTGCTCGGCGTTGTTCCACATGAACGTGGCGACGCGCTGATCTCCTGTGACACCCAGTCCGCGAAGCGCGTTTGCCAGCTTCGCTGCCTTCTTGCCGACCTCGCCGTAGGTCTCGCGGCGGGCACCTGAATCGGTCCAGGTGATCACTTCGGCCTCGGAATGCACGGTGGACCCGTGGCGCAGCAACCGCGCCAACGACAGCTGCCCGTCCTGCATAGTGCTCAACATCGTGTACTCCCGCTGGTCTGTTCGGCGGTGAACTCCTGGTTGACCGCGACTCTAATCCTGATCAGCGGGGGCGGGCATGCCCGGCGGAAAGCAACCGTTTTGTCACGGCTACCGGTCAGTAGCCCGCAATTCGACGGCGACTTGCGGTCGTTGTGCACGCTAAGTATCGCAACTCGACGGCGAGTTGCGGGCCGGTTCTGGGGCATTCATCCCACTTGCGCGTCGGCGCACGGCGATCGGACGCGTGCGAGCTTGTCCTACTAACGGGTGTCTCGCGCCACGGCTTCGGGACCGTTCGGGACGTCTTTTGCCGACGTCGGGGCGGGGTCTGCAGGTCGCTGACAAGCCGGTCCGGCAGCCTGACCAGCGGTGGCCGCCGCGCTCGTTCGGACTGGGCGTCGCCGGGCGGTTCGGGGGCCCGGCGCCGCCGCCAGGGCGATCGGATCGGCGCGACGCCGCGTGCTTGCCTGAGCTCGGTGCCGAGTGGTTCAGCCGGGTTCACCGGCCACTGTGGTCACGAACCGTGATCATCGGCCGGAACCGTTGAGCGGCAAGCGGAATTGGAGATCCACAACGGATCGGCACGCCCGACGGCCCCGGGTCGGCGCGGGACGGTCAGTCGGCCGGAAATCGGGGGTGACAGGCGCCGTTGATGATCATCCACAGTGGACTAGCGCGGGTCGGGATCGGTCTGCTGTGGGGCCGGCGGCAGGGTGTCCGAAGCCTCGCCCGGCGGGGTGATTCCCCGGCTGCCGACGGCTCGACGAACAGTGTTCGCCGATGCTCCTGAACGCTGTTTTCGCTGGCCGGGGGCCGGGCGCGGCGGGTTGCCCGAAGGTGGGTACCCGGGTAGGAAGTGCGTGTCGGTTTCACGCCCCTGATCTGGGTGGCGTTTACTGGGGCCGTGGTAAGAGACGGCTTGGCCAGCGCTTGCATGAGCAAGCATTGGAGAAGCGAGTCGTCGCCGCGATAAGCGGAACTCGAGATGGAAAGGACTAATACGTTGGCTCTGCCCACGTTGACTCCGGAGCAGCGCGCCGACGCCTTGGCCAAGGCGGCCATCGCTCGTAAGGCCCGCTCCGAGCTGCTTGCCTCGATCAAATCCGGCCAGGAGAGCATCGACAAGGTGCTCAAGAAGGCCAAGGAAGACAAGACCATTGGCAAGACCAAGGTCATGCAGCTGCTCAAGGCCGTGCCGGGACTCGGCGCGGTAAAGGTCGCGGCCCTGCTCGAGCAGGCCGGCATCGACCCGGACCGGCGCGCAGCCGGTCTCGGCGAGCGCCAGCGCGAAGCCCTGCTCGACGCGCTCAAGTAAGACATTTCCGCAGCTCAGCGGGCATGGGTGGAAAGTGTTGCCCCGGTGACACTTTCCACCCATCACCCCGAAATCCTGGGACGCTGGGAAGCGTGACTACTGAGGCGATGCCCCGTACTGGGGCGCAGCTGGTCGAGGCCTACGCGCGCGGCGACTTCCTGTTCGCCAACCCGCGGCGGACCATCCTCGGCCAGGGCGTCGCCCGGTCCCTGACCGATCCGGATCCGGCCAGGCTGGCCGAGTCCGTGGCTGCCGCGCTGGCCGAATCGGCGACGCCGATGGCCGTGGGCATGCTGCCCTTCGACACCAGTCCAGGCTCCGCCGAAGCGGGCCTGGTCGTCATTCCCCGCACGCTGTCGCACACCGGCCCGGCACATCCCGCCGCGGAGGCGTTGCCGCGTGAGGTCCTGCCGGCTCCCGTTGCCACTCGCGAGGTGCCTTCACCCGCGCGTCATCTCGTCGCCGTAGCCGACGCCGTGGCCGCACTTTCCGACCGTGACCTGCGCAAAGTCGTGCTCGCCCGCGCGCTGGACCTCGAGTTCGCCGCTCCCGTGCGGCCCGAACAGATCGTCCGCAACCTGGTCAAGGACAACCCGCGCCACTACAGCTTCGCCGCCGAGCTGCCGAACGCGCGGACGCTCGTCGGCGCCACCCCGGAGCTGCTGCTCGCACGTCAGGGCACCCGTGTCGTCTCCCATCCGCATGCCGGCTCGATGCCCCGGTCGGCTGACCCCGTCGTCGACCGGGCGACCGGTGAGGCGCTGCTGGCGTCGAAGAAGGACCACGTAGAGCACGCCGTGCTGACCGAAGCCGTCGTCGAAATCCTGCGGCCGTTCTGCCGGAAGCTGTCCGTGCCCGCCGAGCCCGCGCTGGTGTCGACGCCCGCGGTGTGGCACCTCGGGACGACCATCACCGGCGAGCTCATCGACGCCGACATCACCGCGCTGCGCCTCGCCGCGGCCCTGCACCCGACGCCGGCGATCTGCGGCACCCCGACGGCCGAGGCTCGGACGCTCGTGGGCGAGCTGGAGCCCTTTGAGCGCGGTTTCTACGCCGGTGCCGTCGGCTGGGTGGACGCCGCGGGCGACGGCGAGTGGGCCGTCGCGATCCGCTGCGCGGAGGTCGCGGGCACGTCGATGCGGCTGTACGCCGGTGGCGGCATCGTCCCGGCGTCGGACCCGCAGGCCGAGCTCGACGAGACGTCGGCGAAGTTCCGCACCCTCCTCCACGCCATGGGCCTGACCCTGTAACTCCTCGCTCGACCCCCGACGTGGGCACTTTGTCCAAAAGTGCCCTGCTTGAGTGTTCAACCAGGGCACAAAAGTACAAAAGTGGTTCTTGTGTCGTATGTGTGGGTCCGCGACGCCTCAGTGGCTGGTGAGGTTCCTGAGGTCAGCGGGTGTGGTCGGCTGTCAGTGACTGTGGGACTCGTCGGCTTGAACGTGGGACTCGCCGGGCCGGAGTGTGGGACTCGCCGACGCGCTGTGCGAGTCCCACGTTCAGCCAGGGCGAGTCCCACAGTCAGAGCGGCGAGTCCCACACCCGGCTCCGGACGCCGGCATTCGCCGTACACCGGACACGACCCGGCCCTTGCTGCGGTAAAACGCAGCCAGTCCACAGCAACCAGCACCCACACATACGACCGAAGAACCACAAAAGTGCCCGCTAGGGCGACCAGGGGAGCTCGATGGCGGACAGGGTGTCGGTCGAGAGGACGGCGACGGCGGCACGGTAGCCGTCGGCGGCCTTCAGGTCCGTCAGGCGGGTGCTGGCCGGGTCCAAGACAGGATCCCCGGACTCCACAAGCACCGCCAGCTCGTTGTACGGCGAGAACGTGATGCTCTGCAGCGGGATCTTCAGGCCTTTGCCCGTCGCCTTCATGACCGCTTCCTTGCGCGTCCAGTACGTGAAGAACGCCGTCGCGCGCTCGTCGTCCGTCAGTCCCTTCAGCGCGTCCCGCTCAGCTGGGCTGAGGGCGTACTCGATCAGCGACGCGTCCGCGCGCCTCTTCACCGTCTCGACGTCGAGGCCGACCGGTGTCCCGTCGGTGGCCGCGACGCCGATCAGCTCACCGGAGTGCGAGATCGACAGCATCAGGTCGGCTCCTGGCACCCGCGGCCTGCCGTGCGGCTTCCCGCAGTCGTCGCAGGCCGAGTCGAACTTGATCTCCGCGGCGGTCGTCCCGAGGCGCTCGGCGGCCAGCGACTTCGCCAGCACCCGGCCGGTCAGGAACCGGCGTTTGTCCAGCTCCTGGCGGTACGCGTCGTAACGGCCTTGCTCGGTCTCGTCCAACAGGCCGAGGAACCGCTCCTCCACGGCCAGCGGGGCCGACCACCACACCACAACATCGATCACGAAGTCTTCTCCAGTGCCGTCTCGTCCAGCGGTGTCGTTTCGTCGAGCAGTGTCGTTTCGTCGAACGGGGCTTGCCCGGAGAGGACGCGTTCGACCTGCTCAGTGTCGACCTCTTTCACCCAGGTTCCCACCAGCAGTGTGGCGACCGAGTTGCCGGCGAAGTTCGTCAGCGCGCGAGCCTCCGACATGAACCTATCGATACCGACGATGAAACCGACACCGTCGACGAGCTCCGGCCGGTGTGACGAAAGTCCTCCCGCGAGCGTCGCGAGCCCCGCGCCGGTGACGCCGGCGGCGCCCTTCGACGCGATGATCATGAACACCAGCAACGAGATCTGCTCACCGATCGACAGCGGTTTGTCGAGCGCGTCGGCGATGAACAGCGAGGACATCGTCAGGTAGATGGCCGTGCCATCGAGGTTGAACGAGTACCCCGTCGGCACGGTGATGCCGACGACGGGCTTGCTGACGCCGAGGTGCTCCATCTTCGCGATCAGCCGCGGCAGCGCCGATTCGGACGACGACGTCGACAGGATCAGCAGGAATTCGCGGCCGAGGTAGCGGAACAACCGGAAGATGTTGACCTTCGCGACGAGCTTGGTCAGCGCACCCATGACAACGAAGACGAACAACAGGCAGGTTATGTAGAACCCGATCATGATCACCAGCAGGCCCTTGAGCGCCTCCCAGCCGGACCCGCCGACCACCGCGGCCATCGCGCCGAACGCCCCGATCGGCGCGGCCCACATGATCATCGACAGGATGCGGAACACCAGCCGCTGGATGTGCTCGATCCCGCGCCGGATCGGCTCGCCTTTGGGGCCGAGCTTCTGCAGCGCGAACCCGGCGAGCAGCGCGACCAGCAGCGTCTGCAGCACCTGGCCCTGCGTGAACGCCGAGACCAGCGTCGTCGGGATGATCCCGAGCAGGAACTCCGTGGTGGTCTGGCTTGCCACGACCTGCGACTGGCCGGCCTTCGCCACCGACGTCGTCAGGTGCAGCCCGGCGCCCGGGTGCAGGATGTTGCCGACGAGCAGGCCGACGGCCAGGGCGACCGTCGACATGATCAGGAAGTAACCGATCGCCAGCCCGCCGACCTTGCCGACGCTCGTGGCCTTCGCGACCGAGCCGACGCCCAGCACGATCGAGCAGAAGATGATCGGCGAGATCATCATCTTGATCAGGTTGACGAACCCGGTACCCAGCGGCTTGAGGTTCGTGGCGAAATGCGGGAACAAGAGCCCCACGAGAATGCCGAGGATCACCGCGCCGATCACGGCTAGGTAGAGGTACTGCGTGCGATCCCGTTTGACGGGCGGCTGCGTAGACATGGTTCTCCTCGACAGTGAGCGGGCTGCGCGAAACCTACTCGATCTCCTTCCCCGCGCGCGAGGTCAAGAAGGGCAGGTACGCTGCACTAAGCAAGCGCTTAGTGCCCGCCAGTGCCAGTTGTCGAGGAGCCGATCACCATGGATTTCACCCTGAGCGTCGAAGAGCGGGAGGTGCGTGACTGGGTCCGCACCTTCGTCCAGCGTGAGCTGGTGCCCCGGGAGCAGGAGGTCCTTCGCCGTGAGCGTGAGGGCAAGCCGGGCATCACCGGTGACGAGCTGACCGAGTTGCAGCTCAAGGCCAAGGAGTCCGGGTTCTGGGGCATCCAGACGCCCGAGTCGCACGGCGGGATGGGCCTGTCCGCGGTGATGACCGCGCTGCTGGAGGCCGAGCTCGGCCGCACGTTCGTCCCGTTCCGCTTCGGCGGCGCCGCGGACAACATTCTCTTCCACGCCAACGCCGAGCAGCAGGAGCGCTACCTCCTGCCGACCATCTCCGGCGAGCGCCGCTCGTGCTTCGCGATCACCGAGCCCGGTGCCGGCTCCGACGCGCGCGCCATCCGGACGTCGGCCAAGAAGGACGGCACGGACTGGATCATCAACGGCGAGAAGACGTTCATCACCGGCGGCAACGAGGCCGACTTCGTGATGGTCTTCGCCGTCACCGACCCGGAGAAGGGCGCCGACGGCGGCGTCACCTGCTTCCTCGTCGACCGCGACATGGGCTGGCGCTCGGAGTTCATCGACACCATGGGCGAGTGGGGCCCGGCCGCGCTCGTCTTCGAAGACGTCCGCGTGCCCGAAACGCAGATCCTCGGCGAGGTCGGCCACGGCTTCGACCTGGCGATGCAGTGGATCGGCCGCGGCCGCTACATCCTCCCGGCCCACGCGATCGGCTCGTGCGAGCGGCTGATCACGATGGCGATCGAGCACGCGAACAACCGCGAGACCTTCGGTCAGAAGATCGCCGAACGCCAGGCCATCCAGTGGATGATCGCCGACTCCGGCGTCGAGCTGGAAGCGCTGCGCTGGCTCGTGCTCCACGCCGCATGGCAGGTCGACCAGGGCATGGACTCGCGGCACGCGCAGTCCATCGCGAAGCTGTACGGCGGGATCAAGGCGAACGAGATCGTCGACCGGGTCCTGCAGATCCACGGCGGCATGGGCTACACGCGGGAGCTGCCTGTCGAGCGCTGGTACCGCGAGCTGCGCCTGCTGCGGATCTACGAGGGCACCGACGAGATCCAGCGCCGCACGATCGCGCGCAACCTGCTCAAGGGCCACGTGAAGATCGGCGGTTCACTGGGCTGACGTGGTGGTTCCCTCGGGGCCATCCTGATGGCGGCCGCCGCATTGGCGTCGGCCGCCACGAGGGTGGCCCCGAGGGGTCTTTTCAGCGGTGGGGGGTCAGTCGGACGACGTTCGCATGGCGATGGGGACGCCGGCGAGATCCTCCTCGTTGCACAGCAGCTTCACGTCGTAGTACGGGGAGCCCTTACGGTCGTCGTAGTCCAGATGGATCGAGAGAACGTCGACCGGTTCGCCTAGCCACTCCTGGGCGTTCCGCAGCCATGTCGAACAGCGTTCAAGAGCCGTCGGCAGGTCGTCGTCGCGGAATTCCACCGGGCGATAGGGCACATCCTGTACTTGATCCCGAGGGTTTGTCGGCACCGGCAGGCCTGGTGAGAGACCCGAGTCATCCAGTTCCAGTTGGATCGTTTGCTCAGTCACCCTTCGAGCGTCCCCCAGTAACGCCCCGGGGGCAAGGCGTACGCGGTTAAACTCCCGCCGTTCGTATGCCCCACACCTGCGAAACCACTGCTCGGCACCCGGCCAGGTCAGGGTTTTCGCCCGTTCCGGTGTGGGCCAGCGCACGCATAACGAGTTGTGCGTAGTGCGCCGCGAGTTCGTCCAAAACGAGCGTTCCCCGAGGTGAGTACCACCTTGCGACGCCGTTGCACATCTCCAGCAGCGCCAGCCTGGTCACCGTCGGGTGTTCGGTGTGGAAGACGCCTTCGGCGACCCCGTCGTCGATCGCGGACGCCCAGAGCTGTTCGTAGGCATCCCGCAGTTCGACGACGATTTTCCGGGCCGCCGGCGACAGCGCGTGCACCTCGTTGTCCACAACCCGGGTTTCGTCCGGCTGGGTGGCGTGGGTCAGCACGTGCAACGCGACCAGCGTGGTCAGGCGTTCGGCCGGCGCGGTGAGTCCGCTGGTGGCCAAAGCCGCCGCCTCGAGCAGTCGTTCGAGCGACTCGCGCATGATCTCGGCGAGCAGTTCTTCCTTGGTGCCCATGTAGTGGTAGAGGCTCGCCGACGAAAGTTTGGCGGCCTGGGCCAGATCCCGAATACCCGTCCCGTGAAAACCTTTACCCGCGAACAAAGTGACGGCGGCCCGGTGAACGCGCTCCCGGCTGTCTACCGCCATCGCCGCTCCACCCGGTCGTAGCTGCCGGCCACGAGGTCCGCGGCCTTGCGCAACTCGCCCTTCGCGACCCGTTCCGACGGCGTCATCGGCAGGGAGTCGGCGAAGACCCAGTAGCGCGGCACTTTGAAGTATGCCAGCTTGGTCGCGCAGAACTCGGCGAGCGCGGCGGGATCCGTGGCGGTTCCGACGATGTACGCCTTGATCTCTTCGCCGCGCAGGTCGTCGGGTACCGCGATGACCGCTGCGACCGTGACTTCCGGATGCAGCAGCAACGCGCGTTCGACCTCGTCGGCGGACACGTTTTCGCCGCTGCGGCGGATCATGTCCTTGGTGCGGCCGACGTAGTACACGCGCCCCTGCGCGTCCATGGTCGCGAGGTCGCCGGTGTGGAACCAGCCGCCGGAAAACGCGCGTGCGGTGGCTTCCGGATCGTCGTGATAGCCCTGCATCAGGCCGATTCCGCGCAGCAGGAGCTCGCCGGTCTCACCGCGTGGCAACGGTTTGCCGTCCTCGCCCGCGATCATCGCTTCGCGGTCGCGCGAGGGGCGTCCGATGCATCCGGTGCCGACCAGTTCGTCGTGGTCCTCGTGGCTCATCCGGATGTCGCCGCCGGTTTCGGTCATCCCGAACGCCTCGAACCACGGCACGCCCCACCTCGCCTCGAGGTCGGCGTGCAGATCGCGCGGGATCGCCGACGCGCAGATCGCCCGGACCTTGTGCTGCTTGTCGGCGTCGGACGCGGGGATGCGCAGCAGCAGTGTGGGCATCAAACCCAGGCAGTAGAACCACGTGACTTCGTGCTCACGGACCTTGTCCCAGAACACCGACGGGTGGAACCGGTCCAGCACCACCAGTGTCGCGCCGGCAGCGAGTCCCAACGCGACGTTCCACTGTGGATCGATGTAGTGGAACGGCTGCGCGGTCAGCAGGACGTCTTCGTCGTTGACAGCCGGGTAGTCCGTCGCGAGGCCGACGGCCAACGTCGTCCAGTAGCGGTGCGGCAGCACGCAACCCTTCGGTGCGCCGGTGGTGCCGGACGTGTACTGGATGTTGGCCGGCTGCTCGGCCACGGCGCTGAAAACCGCGTTTTCCCTGCCTGAGTAGGCCAGATCCTCGATCCTCAGCACGCGTTCGAGCTTGGTCTGCGGCGCGATCGTCGTCAGCAGCTCGACGAACTCGTCGGCGGCGACAGCGAACCGCGCGCCCGAATGTGCCAGCACATGGGCGCCGTCGAACTCACGGTAGTTGATGTTGACCGGCACCAGCACGGCCCCGAGCTTCGCCAGCGCCAGCCAGGTCAGCGGGAACTCGGGCACGTTGCGCAGCATCACCGCGACCCGGTCGCCAGGCTCGACCCCGATCTCGCGCAGGGCCAGCGCGATCCGGGTGCTTCGGATGCCGACCTCGGCGAAAGTCAACCGTTCGTCCGTCGCGTCGAACATCCACGCGACCTTCTCCGGCCACAGTTCGACGGCCCTTTCGAGCAGCGTGACGAGGTTGTCGACCTCCTTCAGCGGCTTCACACCCGGCTCCGGAACGCCTCGGTGGACGCTTTCACCGCGGCCGAGTGCTCGGTGATCAGGGCGTGGCTGACCTCCAGCTCAAGCGCGCTTTCGAGGGAGCCGTCGAGGCCGGAGTCGATCACGCGCTTCGCCATCGCGGCTGCCGCGGACGGGTGGCCGGCGATGCGCGTCGCCCAGTCCGTCGCCTTCGCCATGAGCTGGTCCGCGGGCACAACGGCGTTGACCAGGCCGATCTCGTGCGCTGTGCGACCGTCGACACGCTCGCCGAGCAGGAGCAGTTCCTTGGCTTTCATCGGCCCGACGAGCAGCGGGAGCAGCCGCGACGCGGCGCCCGTGACACTCAGGCCGAGCGAGACCTCGGGGAAGGCGAACACGGCGTCTTCGGCGGCCAGCACCAGGTCGCAGCCGAGCGCGAACTCCGCGCCCGCGCCGATCGCGTACCCGTGCACCGCGGCGATCACCGGCTGCGGCAGCGCCCGCAGGCGGCGCGTCACGTCCTGCAGCCTGTCCAGCCTGGCGCGTGAATCGCCGTCCGCAATGGGCTCCTTGAGGTCGTGCCCGGCGCAGAACGCGCGGCCCCGGCCGGCCAGCACGACGGCGTGGGCGCCCGACCGGGCGACGGCGTCCAAGGCGATCAGCAGGTCGTCGACCAGCTCGGAGACCACCGCGTTCAGCCGTTCCGGGCGGTTCAGCCAAATCAGCGCGACGTCGTCATCGACGGAGAACTCGACTGTGCTCATGCCTCGGAGCCTAGACGACCGATCGATCGATCGATAGAGTTCACCGCATGCAGGTCGATGTGATCTACGAGAACATGCAGGTAGACGGCGGTTTTTCGACGCTGGCCGTGCTGCACGGCCGGATCGTCGCGCTGGGCGACGGCGTCGCGGGCCTGACCGCGCGCAGCCGCGTCGACCTCGGCGGCGCGTTCGTCGTGCCGGGGTTCCACGACGCGCACAACCACATGGCGCACTTCGGCATCGGGCTCGGCGAGGTGCAGCTCGGCGCGGACGTCTGCAAGCACGTCGACGACGTCTACGACGCGGTCGCGCGGCGCGCGGCGGAACTGCCGCCGGGCAGCTGGATCGTCGGGCGCGGGTACGACCAGAACAAGCTCGTCGGCGGTCACCCGACCCGCCACGGCCTCGACCGCGCCGCGCCGGGGTATCTCGTGCGCGTCAAGCACACGTCGGAGCACATGACCGTGGTCAACACGGCCGTCCTCGACCAGCTCGACCTGGCGAACGTCCCGCCTGGCGGTGATGTCGTCCTGGACGCCGACGGCTCGCCGACCGGGCTGCTGCGGGAGCAGGCGCAGTTGCTGCTGCGGCCGTTCAGCTACCCCGTCGACGTTGAAACCGTGGTCGACGGACTGGCGAAAGCGAGTCGGCAGTACCTGTCCGAGGGCATCACGAGCGTGCAGGAAGCGGGGATCGGCGGCGGGCTCGTCGGGCAGACGCCGATCGAGCTCGCGGCGTACCAGCTGGCGCGTGAGCGCGAGGTGCTCGGTGTCCGGAGCACGCTTATGGTGTCGTCGACAATGCTGCACGAGCTGGGCCACAACACCGGGTTCGGGCTGGATTTGGGGCTGCACACGGGTTTCGGTGACGACTGGCTGCGGATCGGCGCGATGAAGTTGTTCGCCGACGGCTCGCTGGTCGGCCGCACGTGTGCGATGCACGAACCGTTTGCCGGGGAGGCCGACAACGTCGGCTACTTCCAGACGCCTGAGGACGAACTCGCGCGGACGATTCTCGCGGCGCACCGAGCGGGTTGGCAGATCGCGACACACGCCATCGGCGACCGCGCGATTTCGGTGGTGCTGGACGCTTATGAGGCCGCGCTGGCAAAGTACCCCCGCGCCGATCACCGCCACCGCATCGAACATTGCGCCGTCCTGCAGCCCGACGAGCTGACGCGGTTGGCGGGGTTGGGGCTGATCGCGTCGCCGCAGGGCCGGTTCGTCAACGAACTCGGCGACGGCATGCGCGCCGCGCTGGGGCCTGAGCGGGAAGCCTGGTGCTACCGGCTGCGCAGCGTGCTCGACGCCGGATGCGTGCTGCCGGGCAGCTCCGACCGACCCGTCGTCCAAGGCGCGCCGCTGCTCGGCATCGCCGACATGGTCCGCCGGCGCACGTCGTCTGGCGAGCTGCTCGGCCCCGACGAGCGTCTAACACCACGTCAAGCCCTCCGCGCGTACACGCACGGCTCCGCGTACGCGGCCTTCCGCGAACACGATGTCGGCACTCTCGACCTCGGCAAGCTCGCCGACTTCGCCGTCCTGTCCGCCGACCCCACCGTCGACGCCAACCTTGACGACGTCCGCGTCCTCGCCACCGCCGTCCATGGCACCCTCGCCTACGAAGCCTGAGTGCACTTGGCGCGCGGCCGTGTGCAGCTCACTCGCGTCGGTGAACGTGGGACTCGCGGGCGGCGTCGGCGAGTCCCACACTCCGAGTCGGCGAGTCCCACGTTCAGGTCGGCGAGTCCCACCTTCATCGACCGCCGGCCACGCCCGCCCACAGCACAAGACAGGCCCTCAGATCCGCTCCACGAGCTGCACACGACAGGAGAGCCTCAAATGCGCCCCGGCGGGCCGTAATCTCTTCCCTGGCGGGCACTGTATTAAGGTCCTTCGGGCGGGTGGCGGGAGAATGGAGTGAACGGGTGATTCTCCGCTCGCGGTAGCGCCCTCGATTTCTGTACCGTGCAGGGCATGACCGAGTTGACCAAAAGTGCCACGGATGCCGCGGTAGAGGCCTTTTTCGAGACCCTGGCCCACATTGCGGAGGTCGTGCCCGGGGCATACGGTCGCCGCGGTGCCAACGGGACGAGGGTGGTGGCGCTCGGCCTCCCCATGCCGACGGTGAACAGCGTGTGGGTCGATCACCAGTCACCGATCGCCGAAGTGGAAGAATTCGCGAAGGAACTGTCCACGACTGGGTTGCCCTGGAGTATTCAGGTCCGTGGCGAGGTCGATCCGGCGTTGAAGGAGTTGGCTGCCGGATTCGGTATGATAAGTTCCATGCCACTGCCTTTGTTGGTGTGGGACGCCGAATTGCTGCCGTCGCTGCCCAGCGGTGTCCCGCAGGGCACCACGGTGCGCAAGGTTCCTGGAACGGAGACCGATCTTTACGCGTCCGCTCTCGTTGCCGGGTACGGTATGCCGCGAGAAGTCGCAGATTCGTTGTCCGCGCCGGCTCTGCTCGACGATCCGGACCTGGCCGGGTTTGTTCTCGACCTGAACGGTGAAGCCGTCGCCACCGGATTCAACATGATGGCCGGTGACTACGTGGCGATGTACAACGGTTCGGTGCCGCCCGAGCACCGGGGTAAGGGCTACTACCGCGCGCTGGTCGCGGCGCGCCTGCGGTACGCCGTGGAATCGGGAGCCCGTTACGCCGTTTCACAGAACACGCCGATGTCCCGGCCCCTGTATGAGTCGTTCGGTTTCCAGCTCGCGGAAACCTGGACTTGCCTCCTGCCCGCGGGCTGACGGGCTATTTCGCCCAGCGTTGGCAGGCTTCGCAGCGGTGGTGGCGGTGGAAAACGAGGCCGCAGCGTAGGGGTTCTTCGCCGACATAGTGGGCGAGACGGCGTACGCCTGGTGGGGTGCCGCCTTCGGGGATCCATCGGCTTCCGGGCAGTTTCTCGAGGGTGATGGTGTTGAGGTCGGCGGCCCTGGCTGTCAGGTCGCCGCCGAGGTCGCCGAGTCGCTCGCCCAGGTCGCGCAGCGCGTCGGGGCGGAAGTGCTCAGTCAGCCAATCGACGTCCTGGCCGAGC
The DNA here is from genome assembly GCF_025464955.1 of Amycolatopsis sp. Classification (GTDB taxonomy): domain Bacteria; phylum Actinomycetota; class Actinomycetes; order Mycobacteriales; family Pseudonocardiaceae; genus Amycolatopsis. The sequence goes on from NZ_JAODNM010000023.1 coordinate 20,291, forward strand.
ACTTTCTGCAGGTCTCTTCAACACGTTGTCAAGCTTTCCAAACTGCCGAATGTGACCGTGCAGATTCTGCCGTTCAGCGCCGGTGCGCATCCGGCGATGACGGCGCCTTTCGTCCTGCTCGGATTCGATGATCATCCGGGGATGAACACCGTATATCTGGAGAACGGACGCGGTGCGCTCTATCTGGAAGGCGCTGCCGATCTCACCAAGTACGACTTCTTCACCTCCGCCGAATGGGCCGCCTTCGTGAAGGGCGTCAAGGGCGGCGAGTTCGACTGAGTGCGCCGGCTGTACGAGCCACCCACTCAACGCGCGCTACGAGAAGTAGGCCTCGACGGCCTTGGCCATGACCTGGTCGGCCAGGGTCGCCTTCGTCGCGTCGAGCGGGTCGATCTTGCTGCGGAGGACGCCGCGGGGCTCCGAGGTTTGCACTTGGAGGTGCACGTAGCCGGGCTTGTGGATGTCGTTGTACGGCGAGAGGTAGATGTCGTAGTCCGACTTCTCCGTGTTGGAGAACGTGACCGCCTGCTTGCCGCCGATCGTCGTGACCTGGTAGCCGGTGTACAGGTCGGCACCCCTGCCAAACAGGTAGGGCGCGGCGCGGGAATTGACCTCGACTTCGAGGCTCAGGCCGGCCGACGCCTGGACGTAGTAGCAGTTCTGGTTGTACGTCAGCGGCTCCAGCGTCGGCCCGAAAGCGGCCTTGACCTGCGCGTTGAACATCGCGCACAGCACGTTCGTGTCGGTCTGGGGCTGTTTCATCCGTTCGTCGAGTGTCTGGGGGATCGGCACGTTCTGGTACGGCTGGCAGTCCTCACCGGTGGCGCCGGAGAAGTTCACGCAAGGGCCGGTGAAGGCGTCGTCGTGCTCGGCCTCGGTGTAGAACAGCGGGCGAGACGGCTTTGTCGTATCGACCGGCGGGGCCTGCGTGGCCAGCGTGACCGCCTTCTGCACGGCCGCCTGGACGACGTCGCAGCCGTTGTCGGATTCGAGTTCGAAGACGAGGTCGCCGAGCCATTCGTTGCCGGTGCCGGACGAACCCTGGTCCCATTTCACCTGGCAACCGAGCGACGATGTGCTGATTGACGCCTGCTTCCCGCCCAACTGCGCGTCCTTGCCGCCGTAGATCGGCTCCCACTTCTCGTAAGCGGCGCTGAAGGACACGCCGTTGCTCGTCGGGTACTCGCCCTGCGCGCGGCTCAGCGTGGCGTGACAGCCGCTGAGCGGGTCGGTCAGGCCGTCGGGCGCGAAGTCGAACGGCCGCCCCTTGCCGAGCAGGCCGCGGATGAACGTGCAGCCGTCCCACGCCGAGAACGGCCGCTTCGACGTGTCGAGCGCGTTCTGATCCGGAGCGCGCAGGCCGGCGATGATGCTCTTGGCGACGTCCTGCACGGTGCCGCACGTGTCGGCCTGGCCGTCGACCCGGTCCGAAAGGCTGACGCCGAGCCGGAAACTCGTCGGGATGTTGATCGTGCAGGAGCTGCGGTCATCCTCCGAGGCATCCTGCAGGTACGCCTTGACGCCGTCGACCGTGACCGGTTTCTGCATGAGCCGGTCGACGTGGTCCAGTTTCACCCCCACGGCCAGCGTCATACTGGGGTCGAGCGGCGACCAGTCGGCTTTCGGGCTCAGCAGGCACGAGTGCGGCCCGTTCGGGATCGCCGCGGAACCCGCATGGGCTTGCAGGTACCCGCCGAGCAACTTGCACGCGTCCAGCCCGCGCAGCGCGGCCGTGACGGCGGGCTCGTCCCTGTCCGGCCACAGCTGTGCCTTCGGATGGTCGGCACGCTGGCCCGGCAACGACGCCGAACCGCTGATCGTCGTCGTGCAGCCCGAGAGCGCCAAAACGCCGATGATGAGCGCGATCAAGCCCGTGAAGTGCGGTTTTCCGCGCATGACTTCGTCCCCCAGGTGATGCAAGATTCACCTGAGACTATTTCACGATGTCCGTTTCGCCCAGGTGTTATTCGTCTCGGGGGTGCTGAACTGCCCGGTCGGGCGCCCGTGTGATGGTGTGGGGCGCACCCGTTTGCCAAGAGGAGGAGGTCGGCCGATGCCGGTCCGTGACGCCGAGGTCGCCGACCTCGAGGACATCTGCGCCATGATCGAGGAACATGCCGTCTACGAGGGCAACGACTCGATCAAGCTGGACCGCGCCGCGATGACCAAGCATCTGTTCGGCCCGGACCCGAAGGCGTGGGTGCTGATCGCCGAGTCGCCCGAGGCGCCGGGCGAGGCCGCCGGGTTCGCGTTCTGCTGCTGGAACTTCTCCACCTGGGACGCCCGGCCCGGGATCTGGCTGGACGACCTGTTCGTCCGCCCGCAGCACCGCCGGTTCGGCCTGGGCGGCGAGCTGCTCCGGGCGCTGCGCACGCGTACCGACGGGCGTGTCTCGTGGGACATGCAGCGCGGGAACGAGAAGGCCGAGGCCTTCTACCAGCAGCTCGGCGCCAAGCCCGCCCCCGAGTGGCTCCGCTACCAGTGGGAGGGCTAGCTATCTTCGCGGCCAGTGGTCCACCCGTATCGTATGCACCATGCCCGATGTTTCGAACCGGCGATCGTCGTCCATCGAGGACTACGTACGCGTGATCTATGGCCTGGTCGAACGCGGCGAAGCGGTCACGAACACTTCGCTGGCCAGCAGGCTTGAGGTCAGCCCGTCCTCGGCGTCGGGCATGGTCACCAAGCTCTCGCAGCTCGGGCTCGTCGCGCACGTCCCGTACCGCGGCATCGAACTCACCGCCGAAGGACGGCTGGTGGCGCGTTCGGTGCTCCGCCGGCACCGGTTGATCGAGACGTACCTGGTCTCCGAGCTCGGCTACACCTGGGACGAGGTCCACGCCGAGGCCGACGCGCTCGAGCACGCGGTGTCGGACAGGCTGGTCGAGCGCATCGCGGCGAAGCTCGGCAACCCGCAGCGCGACCCTCACGGCGACCCGATCCCCGCGCCGGACGGGAGCATCGAGGAGGTCCCGATGCGGATCCTCGATGATCTCGAGCCCGGTGCGGTCGGCGAGATCGTCCGGGTCTGGGACACCGACCCCGAGCTCCTGCGGTACCTCACCGAGCACGCGATCGGGCTCGGTGAGCGGATCGAGGTCGTCGAGCGGCAGCCGTTCGGCGGTCCGATGGTGGTGAAGGTCGGCTCGCCGCCCGATGCCGCGACACACGCGATCGGCAAAGAGATCGCGCAGGCACTGTCGGTCGCACTGCGCTAGCCGACGTACGCGGCAGTGTCGTCCTGAAGCGGATGTGCCGGCGACACGTCCGGTCGAGAATCTGACGTATGAAACCTTTCCGCTTCGGCATCGTCGTCGGCCAAGCCCGTGATCTCGCGTCGTGGACGGGCCTCGCCAAGCGCGTCGAGGACCTCGGCTTCGACACGTTCCTCGCGACGGACCCGGTCATCGACATCGACCCGCTCACCCTCCTGTCCGCCGCGGCCGCGGCGACCACCACCCTGCACGTGGGCACCTTCGTGCTCGCCGACCCGTTCCGCGACCGGCGGTTGCTTGCCTGGCAGTCGGACAGCCTGCACCGCGTCACCGGCGGCCGGTTCGAACTCGGCCTCGGCACCGGGCGGCCCGGCGCCGACGAACGGAGCATCGCCCTGACGGGTGAGTTCGGCGGAAACCGCGAGCGACTGGCCCGCCTCACCCAGACCGTCGACCATCTCGCGCGGCACCCCGGGCCGCCTCTACTGCTGGCCGGGAGCGGCCCGAAGATGCTTTCGCTCGCCGCGCGGGCGGCGGACATCGTCACCTTCTCCTGGAATCCGCGGACCACCGAACCGGCCGCAAAGTCCATTGTGGACAATTTTCGCGAGCTCGCCGGGTCTCGGATCGACGACATCGAACTCTCCGCGAACGTGATCGCCGTCGGGGAGAAATCCTCGCCGCAGGCGGCGAAATGGCTCGGCATCGACGCCACGGAACTCGCCGCGATGGGCGCGGTAACCGTGCTTCCCGAAGACCCCGAACACGCGGCCGACACGCTCCGCCGGTGGCGCGAGACGTTGGGGATTTCCTATGTCACCGTGAATTCCGGTTATCTCGACCAGCTGGCACCGGTTGTCTCGGTACTGAAAGGGACGTGACTCTAGCCCTTTCAGCCCTTCCGATCACCGGGTGACGCGCCTACGCTGCAAAACCCCCAACAGCGTCATTCGGAGCGAAATCATGACCGGGCGAGGAACGCACATCGTCGACCGCGACGCGGTCGCGCACGAAGCCGAACTATTGCTGACGACTGGGCCGTTCGCGCCCGCCCTGCGCGCCGCGATCCGTGCGCGCGGGCTCGGGCTCGAACGCATCCGGTACCGGTTGCGGAGCCGCGGGGTGTCGATCAGCCTCGCGACGCTGAGCCACTGGCAGTCGGGCCGCTGCCGCCCCGAGCGTCAGGAATCCCTGCGCGTGCTACGACATCTCGAGGTCGTGCTGGAGGTGCCGTCGCGTTCGCTCACCCAGTTGCTCGAGATCCCCAGCACCCATGCACGATGTGACGTACGAGGCGAACCCTTCGCGCGAGCGCGGGGGCGCGACCGGGACACGTAGGGAGCAGCGGGTGCGGGCGGTTGTCTTCGACAAGTTCGGTGCACCGCCCGAGGTCCGCGAGGTCCCCGACCCGCACGCGTCGCCCGACGGCGTGGTGATCGAGGTCGAGGCGACCGGTGTCTGCCGGAGCGACTGGCATTCCTGGCAAGGGCACGACTCGGCGGTGCGGCTGCCGCACGTCGCCGGGCACGAGCTGGCCGGACGCGTCGTCGAGCTGGGCGGTCTGGTCCGCGACTGGCGCCTCGGCGACCGGGTGACCGTGCCGTTCGTCTGCGCGTGCGGGTCGTGCGAGCAGTGCGCGACGGGGAACCAGCAGATCTGCGACCGCGAATTCCAGCCGGGCGCGACGCACTGGGGGTCGTTCGCGGACCGGGTCGCGATCGATCACGCCGACGTCAACCTGGTGGCGCTGCCCGATTCACTGGGTTCGGTCCAAGCTGCGGCGCTCGGCTGCCGCTTCGGGACGGCGTTCCGCGCGGTGCTGCGCCAAGGCGAGGTCCGCGCCGGGCAGTGGGTCGCGGTGTACGGCTGCGGCGGCGCCGGGCTCTCGGCGATCATGCTCGCGGTGGCGGCCGGAGCGCGGGTCGTCGCGATCGATCTGTCTCCGGGCGCGCGGGCCCTGGCCACGGAGTTCGGCGCCGTCGCGACGGTCGACGCGGGCGCGTTCGACGGTCACGAGGCGACCGCCGAGGCGGTTCGGGAGATCACCGGCGGCGGCGCGCACCTCTCGCTCGACTGCGTCGGCCATCCGACCACCTGTGCGGCGTCGATCGGCAGCCTGCGTAAGCGCGGCGCGCACGTCCAGGTCGGCCTGATGCCGCCGGCGCAGGGGGTCGCGCCGATCCCGATGCACCGTGTCATCGGCGGTGAACTGCGGATCCTCGGCAGCCACGGCGTCCAGGCGCACGAGTATCCCGAGATGCTGCGGGTGGTCGCCGACGCGAGTCTCGACCTCGACAAGCTGGTCGGCCGCCGGATCGGGCTCGACGGCGTACCGGCCGCGCTCGAGGAGATGAACAATCCGGTACCCGCGCGGGCCGGCGTTACCGTCGTCGATTTTTCGGTTGAATAGGCAACTGCTGACCTGTGGTGAATGGCCGTGCTCACCTGGTGACCGAGTGGTATCCGTAACTTTTCGGGAGTACGGTTTTGGCCTTATCGGTGTAATTGCCCGCAAGCTTGCTGTGGGTGATTAGGGGAATACCTGGAGATACTATGGCGAATCGGCTGCGGGGCGCGCTACTGCGTTTACTGCGCCTGATCGGTGGCTCCGGGGTGGCTTTTCGCGGACACCGGATCGTCGAAAGTCCGCGTGATCCGCTCAGCGAACGTGGGACTCAGGGCGTTGAACGGGGGACTCGCCCGGCGCGAGCGGGGGACTTGCGGGCTTGAGTTCGGATTCGCTGATTCCCCGGCCGCGGCGAGAAATCGCGCCAGGTGCGGTGCACGTTCCCGACTGGCTGGACGTCGATGAGCAGCGGCAGCTGGTCGCGGCCTGCCGTGGCTGGGCCACCGAGCGGGCCGGGTTCCGCGCGGCACGGCTGCCGAATGGTGGCGTGATGTCCGTGCGCACGGTGTGTCTCGGCTGGCACTGGCACCCGTACCGCTATTCGCGCACGATCGACGACGTCGACGGCTCGCCCGTGACGCCGTTCCCGGACTGGCTCGCCGAACTCGGGCAACGCGCTGTGGCAGACGCCTACGCGAAGCCCGCGCCCGGCTACCGCCCAGACATCGCGCTGATCAACTTCTACGACGAAGCCGCGAAAATGGGACTGCACCAGGACAAGGACGAGCGCAGCCTGGACCCGGTCGTGTCACTCAGTCTCGGCGACTCGTGTGTTTTCCGGTTCGGCAACACCGAGAACCGCAGCCGGCCTTGGGACGACGTCGAACTGTGCTCGGGTGACCTGTTCGTGTTCGGCGGCGCGTCACGCCTGGCTTATCACGGCGTGCCGAAAACCTTGCCTGGCACGGGAAATCCGGACATCGGGCTGCCGAAAGGCAGGCTCAACATCACTCTTCGGGTTTCCGGTCTGGCAGCGTCGGACTGAATTCGTCCTCGTCAGGAAGCACGACCAGGCGGATGGCCAGCTGGCGGGCGCCTACCGGCCGGTCGCCGGGGCCGTGGGTGTACTTCCAGAGCAGCGTCTCGTACTCCGCGTAGAACTGCTGGACCTCTTCCTTGGTCATCACCGTGCCGCCGCGGGAGATCTTGATCCAGTTGTCCGAGCTGTCGTACTCGGTGTACGCCCGGATGAGCAGGCCACTGTCGTGGCTCAGCTTCATCGCGCCGAGCTTCATCGCCGCCACCCGCTCTTCGTCGGTCATCTCCAGGCCAGGCGGGGTATACAGGCTCTTCGGCAGCCCGCGCCACCAGCGTTCGCGGCCCGTCGAGCGCTCCGGGATCTCCGCGATGAGCTTGAACTCGGCGAGCTTGCGCAGGTGGTAGCTGGTTGTGCCGGTGCTCTCGCCGAGCGCCTTCGCGACGCTGGTCGAGTTCGCTTCGCCGTGCTGGCCGAGGTAGTCGAGAATGGCTCGTCGCAGCGGGTTGTTCAACGTTTTGTAGAGCGTTTTGAGCTCCGCGCCGGACAGCACGCGGGTCTCGGGACGGATGTCAACCATGCCCGTCAGCGTACCGCAGAGACTGTTTGCAAAATATCTCTGCAATCGCTACCTTGGGTTCAGGGGTACGAACGCCGTGCCGGACGACTCGGGGGTCGACATGATGAACGTGCTGGTCAGAGAGCATTTACCGATGTCGCTGGCGGTGTCCCATGCGTAAGACCCTCGACAAGGCGCAGCTCGACGAGATCGACGACCGGGTCGCCGAGGCGCTTGAGCTCTACTACGCCGAGCGCGAGCCGGAACGTCCGCGCGTTGGTTCTCTGCCCATCCTTGTTTCGCTGGCGCTCGGCGCTGTCGCCACCGTGGCTTCGGTCGCGTCTGCCGGAGTGCTGTGCGCGATGTGGGCGTCCATCGCCGTCGTCAACCTCGCGTACTTTCTGCTGTTGCGGCGGCACTCACGTCGGCGGTGAGCTTTCCCGCGCGGCCCCAGCTGTCGGTGGGGACTTCCTGGATCCAGACCTCGACGGCCTCGGCGGGGATCGCGTAGGCGTCGACGAAGGCTTCGGTGATCCGCTTGACGAGGTCGCGCTTGAGCTCGACGGTGCGCGGGCCCTGCAGGACGGTCACGGTGGGCATGGAGTTCTCCTTGGTGAGTAAGGCTTTTGCTGTCATGAACAGTGGACAGTGAAAAGCCCGGCGGACCAAGGAGCGGTTGGCGGTCGTATTCATCACGGGGCGTGATGAATACCGGCAAGCCTTCGGAAGGCTTCGTCGAGGGCATCCGGGAGCCGCTCGGGCTGGCCGCCGGCAATGACCTGCGCGGTCAGGTAACACGCGGCGGCGAGGCCGGCAGCGAGCGCCGCGGTCTCGGTGGTCGCGCCGTGGCTGATCAGGGTCTCGATCGACGCCTGGACGTACCGGCGTTCCTTCAGCGCGTTGGCCGCTGGACGGCGTGGTGTGCAACGCCGGTATTCAGGTGATCGACGGCGTGGGCAAATCCGAGGACGGCTTCGAGTTGACGTTCGCCACCAACCATCTCGGGCACTTCCTGCTGGTGACGTCGCTGCTGGACAACCTCACCGAGGACGCACGGATCGCCGTCGTCAGCAGTAGCTCGCACTACGGGCCGCCGCGGTCGTTGGGCTTCCCCGCGCCGCGCTGGTCGCACCCGCGTGAGCTCGCGGATCCCGAGCAGGACGGGTCCGCGAAGGCGGGCCGGGTCCGCTATTCGACGTCCAAACTCGCCAACCTCTACTTCACCTATGAGCTGTCGCGCCGGCTGGACGGCGTCAAGGTCGTGGCGCGCAAGCGTAAGAAGAGCTCGAAGGATTCCTACGACCTCGCGCGGGCGGCCGAACTGTGGGCGGTGTCGGAAGAGCTGATCAAAGCCTGAACCGGATCAGCTGCCCCGGTCTGGCCTGGGCGGCGAGATCGACGTCGTGCTCGTCGACGACGGCGATGACGGGGTAGCCGCCGGTTACGGGATGATCAGCGAGGAACAGGATCGGCGAGCCCGCGGGCGGTACCTGCAGGGCGCCCGGTACGCAGGCTTCCGGTGGGAGCTCGCGGTCGATCCGGCGGTGCAGTGGGGGACCCGACAGTCGGATTCCGACGCGGTTGAGGTCGGCGGTGACCTGGTGGGGCGTCGAACACAAGGTGTCGAGCGCTTCCGCGGTAAACCAGTCGAGCCGGGGGCCCGGGGTCACGTGGAGGACAAGGTTCCGGGGGAACGCGGGTTGCGGCGCCTGGTCGACGTTCGGTTGCCGTGCGGTGCGGTCGCCGATCGGGAGGGTCATCCCGGCGGACAACGGCGGCGGGCCGAGTTTCGCCAGCGTGTCCGTGGATCGGGAGCCGAGCACCGGCTCGACATCGATGCCGCCACGGACTGCCAAATACGTGCGTAGTCCCGTGTGCGGCTGCGAAATTCGCAGTTCTTGACCGGCGTGGAGCTGAATCGGGGAGAACATCCCGTGCGCCCTCGACCCGGCTGTCACCGCACATTCGGCACCGGTGAGCGCCACGACCGCTGGGCCGGAGAACCGGATCACCAAGCCGCCAAGCGTCGCCTCGATCACCGCGTTGCCTTCGGGATTGCCGACCAGCCTGTTGACCAGCTTCAGGCTCCGACGGTCCGCCGCGCCGGACCGCCCGACCCCGAGCGCGGCGAGCCCCGGCCGGCCGAGGTCCTGGATGGTGGCGGCCGGTCCGGGGTTGAGGACTTCGAGTTTTTCCGTCATGCCACCGTTTCCACGAAGCGGACGCGCGTGCCGGGCACGAGAAGCTGGGGCGGATCGCGGTCGATGTCCCAGACGACGAGAGCTGTGTGGCCGAGGAGGTGCCAGCCGCCGGGGGATTCCCTGGGGTAGATCGCGCTGTACTCACCCGCGATGGCCACCGATCCGGGCGGAACCTTGGTTCGCGGTGTGCTTCGGCGCGAAAGGTGCAGCCGCGGGTCGAGTCCGGTCAGGTAACCGAAGCCGGGCGCGAAGCCGCAAAACGCTACGGCGTAGGTCGCGCTCGAATGAAGTCGGACGACGTCCTGTTCGGACAGTCCGGTTTCCCTTGCCACATCGGCGAGATCCGCGCCGTCATAACGAACAGGCACGACCACCTCCGCCCCGGACGTCCGCGGCCGGACGGCGGCAGAGCGTTCGGCGAGCGCCGCACTGATCCGGTCGAACCCGGTGCTCGTGTCGTATCGGACGAGCAGGGTTCGGGCCGCGGGCACGAGTTCGACCATGCCGGGGAGGGGGTCTTCGGCGAGTTCGGTGTTCAGGCCGAAGACCTCCTCCGCGGAGTCCAGGTCGACCAGCGCGGCATGTGATCCGTAGGGCAGGACGCGCATCAGTTCTCTCTGTCCACAAAAGACTCGATGTGAACGTTCGCGGTCGTGAGGTCGGCGCGGATGCGGCGGGCCAGTTCCACCGCGCCGGGTGTGTCACTGTGCACGCAGATCGATCGGGCCGCGATGTCCAGCTCCTGACCGTCCTCGGTGGTCACCTTGCCGGTGGTCGCGATCGCGACCGCGCGCGCGGACACCGTATCCGGATCGTGCAGGACGGCGCCTCGCAGCTTGCGGGAGACGAGCGCGCCGTCCGCGGTGTACGCGCGATCCGCGAAGGCTTCGGCATAGGAGGCGACGCCGATTTTCGCGGCCGCGCGGGACATCTCGGAGTCCGGCGGGCAGAGGATCGCCAGGTGCCTGTCGAAGCGGACGATCCCGTCGACCACGACCCACGCCAGGTCCTTGTCGACGGCCGCGGTGTTGTACAGCGCGCCGTGCGGCTTGACGTACCGCACGCGATCCCCAGCCGCGCGAGCGAAACCCTCCAATGCCGAGATCTGGTACAGAATCTCGTCGCTGAGGTCGTCGGGATCCATCGCGAGCGCGCGCCTGCCGAACCCCGCGAGGTCGCGATAGCCGACGTGCGCGCCGATGACGACCCCGTTCTCCACGGCCTTGTCGCACACTCGCCGCATGGTGCCGGGATCGCCGGCATGAAAACCACACGCGACATTCGCGCTGGACACGAGTTCGAGCATCGCGTCGTCGTCGCCCATGGTCCAGGCGCCGAACCCCTCACCGAGGTCGCTGTTGAGGTCCACAGTAGACATAGTCATCCCGCCCGGTATTCGTCGTCTCGTTTGTCCGATACGAACATGTAGCCCGGCGCGTGCGTGATCGCGAAAGCCGGGCGCGAGGCCATCAGCGCCGCCTGCGGAGTGACTCCGCAGGCCCAGAACACCGGCACGTCACCGGGTTCGGCATCGACCGGGTCGCCGAAGTCGGGCTTCGCCAGATCGGCGATGCCCAGTTCTTCAGGCGCTCCAATGTGGACCGGGGAACCGTGCACCGCCGGCATCGTGCCGCTGATCGCGACCGCCTCCGCGACGCGGTCGGCCGGGATCTGCCGCATCGAAACCACCAGCGGCCCGTGCAGCCGACCGGCCGGCCGGCACGCCCGGTTTGTCAGATACATCGCCACGTTGCGGCCCTGGTCGACGTGCCGCAGCGGAATTCCGGCCGCCGCAAGCGCCGTTTCGAACGTGAAGCTGCAGCCGATCGAGAAGGCGACGAGGTCCGTGCGCCACAGCCCGCTGACGTCGGACACCTCGCCCGCGAGCGTGCCGTTCTCCCAGACCCGGTATTGAGGAAGGTCGCTGCGCAGGTCGGCGCCGGGTGCCAGGATCGTGGTCGGATCGCCGGGATCGCTGACGTCGAGGATCGGGCACGGCCGGGGATTGCGCTGGCAGAACAGGAGGACGTCGTATGCCCAGTCCCGCGGCACGGCGATCAGGTTGGTCTGGGTGAACCCGGCTGACCAGCCGGCGGTCGGGTTGGCGGCACCCTGACGGAACAGGGCTCTGGCCTCGGCCGGGCTCACCTTGGCGGGATCTTCAAAGGTCGTCATCGGGTGCCTCCTCGTCGTTCAGAGTAGTTCGCGGCCGTTGGTTTCGGGCAGGCCGAGCAATGCGAGCGCCGCGATGACGTAACCCAGCGCGCCGAGCCCCAGCGCGCCGCCGACGCCGAGGTAGCCGACGACGGTCGGGAACACCGCACCGACCGCGCGACCGAAGTTGTAGGTGAAGCCTTGGCCCGTTCCGCGCAGGGCGGTGGGGTAGAGCTCGGCGAGATAGGCACCGAAACCGCTGAAGATCGCCGACATCGAGAAGCCCAGCGGGAACCCGAGTACCAGCACGAGCCCGTTGGCGCCGTGGGGGATCTGCAGGTACGCGATGATCAATGCCGCCGACAGCACCGAGAACAGCAGGAAGGTTTTCTTACGTCCCAAGATGTCCGTGAGGTATCCGCCACAGACGTAGCCGACGAACGCGCCGGTGATGAGGAAAGCCAGGTAGCCGCCGGTGCCGACCACGCTCAGTCCACGCGATTCCTTGAGGTAGGTCGGCAGCCATGTCGACAGGGTGTAGTAGCCGCCCTGGACACCAGTGGCCAGCAGCGCCGCGAAGAACGTCGTGCGGCCGAGTTCGCCGGTGAAGATCGCCTTGAAGGAACCGCGTTGGCGGGTCTGTGTGCGGCGCTCGGTGGTGGAGTCGGCGTCTTGCACGAACCGCCGGATCCACAGGACGAGCAGAGCCGGGATGACGCCGGTCCAGAACAGCAGGCGCCAAGCCATGTCCGGCGGCACGAGGCTGAACACGACGGTGTAGACGATCACCGCGAGGCCCCAGCCGACCGCCCACGCGCTCTGCACGAATGCGACCGTGCGGCCGCGGTAGCGCGGGAGCGCGTACTCGGCGACGAGGATCGCGCCGGCCGCCCATTCGCCGCCGAAGCCGAGTCCTTGCAGGGCCCGGAAACCGAGGAGGGTTTCGAAGTTCGGCGCGAACCCGCAGAGCACGGTGAACACGGTGTAGGTGGCCACGGTGACCTGCAGAGTCCGGACGCGGCCGATCCGGTCGGCGAGGATGCCGGCGAGGACCCCGCCGAGGGCGGACACGACCAGCGTCACGGTGGTCAGCAGACCGGCTTGACCCTTCGAGATGCCGAAGTAGGCGATGATCGCGCCGACGCCGAGCGGCAGCACTTGGTAGTCGTAGGAGTCCAGGCCGTAACCGCCGAACGCGCCGAAGAAGGCGCGGCGCCCCCGGCCGCCGAGGGTGCGGAACCAGGCGAACGGGCGTACGTCTTCGTTAGTGGCTTGTGCGTTCATCGGCACCTCGCAGGTTGGTGTGCTGAGTCACACTGAATGAAGACTTGAGAGTAGAGGATTGTTGAACAATCTGACAAGAGTCTGATTGGATTGTTTTACTCGAGGGCGAGTAGCCTGATGGTTGTGATCACTGCTGACGACGGTCCGGTGGGTTTGGAAGCGGATCGGGGTCTCCTCGGGCGGACGAGTACCGCCGAGCGTGTCGCCGACGTGCTTCGGACGCGCATCGCCGAGGGCTACTTCCCGCCCGGCTCACGGCTCGCGGAGCACGAGATCGTCGAGAAGCTCGGGATTTCCCGCAACACGCTGCGCGAGTCGTTCCGGCTGCTCACGCACGAGCGGCTGCTGTCGCACGAGCTCAACAGGGGCGTCTTCGTGCGGCTGCTGAGCGTTGACGACGTCGTCGACCTCTACCGCATACGCAAGATGATCGAGTGCGCGGCCGTCCGGCCGATCACCGCGCCGCCGGCGGGGCTGCGGCGGCTGCGGATCGCCGTCTTGGATGGCGACCAGGCCGCGCGAAGTCAGCGCTGGCAGGAGCTGGGGACCGCGAACATCCACTTCCACCAGGGGCTCGCCGCGCTCGGCGAGAGCCCGCGCATCGACGACCTGATGCAGGGCATCTTCGCCGAGCTCAGGCTGGTCTTCCACGTCATGGCCGACCCCCGGCGCTTCCACGAGCGGTACCTCGTCCGCAACCACGAGATCGTCGCAAAGCTCGACGTCGGGGACGGAGCCGGTGCCGCCGACTTGCTGGCCGTCTACCTCGACGACGCCGAACGCCAGCTCGTCGAGGCCTACGCCGAACGAGCCGCCGAGGACTCCTGACCCCAGCTCTCCCGACGTACTGACTCAGGGGACCCCTGGTACGAATCATTCGTACCAGGGGTCCCCTGAGTCGGATTGCGGAGCGTGCGGAGCGGGGTTAGCCAGCGTAGCGGGCGAAGGTACGGGTGAAGTCCCACGCCTGCTGGGAAACGCCGGAGCAGGTGTCGTCGTTGGGATACGCGCCCGGGCAAGGCCTGTCGCGGTTGGTCGACCAGAAGGTCAGCCGGGCCAGGTGGTGCGCGGTCGCGTAGTTGAGGATGGTGGTGAAGTCCGCGACCGTCACGTTCTCGTTCGCGTCGGTGATGCCGTTCATCGACGAGATGCCGCTGTGCTGGTACGCCTGGTCATCGGTGTAGCCGTAGGCGTTCTTGACCACGTTCTTCAGGCCGTCGGCGGCCTGCATGGTCAGGGTGCCCATGTTCTGGCCGGCCCCGCCGAAGTCGAACGGCATGATCGTGAACGCGTCGACCGCCAGCCCGGAGTTCGCGGCCTTGCTGACCAGGCTGCTGTCCGGCCCTGTCGTGCTGGAACCGAACGTCAGGTAGATCTTGATGCCCGGGTTGTTGGCCCGGATCGTCTTCAACGCGTCGACGGTCCGTTGCTGGATGTTGCCGTCGCTGTAGGCGGTGTCCTCGATGTCGATGTCGATCGCCTTGAACCCGAGCGCGGTGATCACCTTCTGGTACGCCCCGGCCAGCGCGCTCGCGCTCGTGCAGGACTGCTCCAGCTTGTTCCCGCTGTACCCGCCGAACGACGGGATGACGTCGCCGCCCGCCGAGCGGACGTTGGTGACGGTGGTCTGGTCGACGCCGCCGGTCAGGGCGCGGCCGCCGTCCCACTGCGGGTTACACGTGCCGTTGCTCAGGATGAACGCCATCGTGAACCATTTGACCCCGGTGCTCGACATGATCGTCCGCGGGTCCGGCGGGTTGCCCCAGCCGTTGTAGATGTACGGCGCGACGGCGATCGAGCCGGTGCCTGCCGGTGGGGTGGTCGTGCCGCCACCCGACACCGTCCAGGCCTGGTTCGCGCTGGTCGCGCAGGTCCAGATCTGGAGGCGAGTGCCGTTCGCGGACGAGTTCCCGGTGGCGTCCAGGCATTTCCCGGACCCGGTGTTCTTCAGCTGCGAACCGGACACCGTCCACTTCTGCGCGGCCGTGCCATTGCAGTCGTAGGTCTGGATCAGTGCGCCGTTGGCCGTCGACGCGCCCGTGACGTCGATGCACTTGCCGAGCGCCTGAATCGAACCGTCGGTGTTCGTCGTCCACTGCTGGGCCGCGCTGCCGTTGCAGTCGTACAGCTGGACGGCCGCGCCGTTGGCGGTGCTCGCCGACGCGATGTCGACGCATTTCCCGCCGAGGCCGGTGATCTGGCCGGTCGCCGCGCTGGCAGCGGTGGGAGAGAAGGGCATCGCGGTCAACGCGACCGCGGCGAGCACCCCGGTGACGAATGCCGTGGTTCTTCTACGCATGCGGAATCTCCTTGCTAGGTCTCAGGCGGCCTTGGGTGCGGTCCACAGCTGGTTCGCCGTGTTCGAACAGGTCCAGATCTGCAATCTGGTGTTGTTCGCGGAGAGATTCCCGGTGACGTCGAGACATTTGCCGGACCCGGTGTTCACGAGGTTTCCGGTCGCGTTCGCCGTCCATTGCTGCGCGCCACTGCCGTTGCAGTCGTACAACTGGATTTGCGCGCCGTTGGCCGTCGAGGCGCCGCTGACGTCCATGCACTTGCCGAGCGCCTGCAACGAGTTGCCGGTGCCGGCGGTCCATTGCTGGGCAGCCGTTCCGTTGCAGTCGTAGAGATCGACGGCGGTGCCGTTGGCGGTCGCCGCGCCCGCGACGTCCGCGCATTTCCCGGCGAGGCCGGTGATCGGGCCAGTGCCGCCGGTGGTGCCACCGCCGCCGGACTGCGTGCCGCCCCAGGTGAAGGTGGCCGTGGTGTGGGCGGGAATGCTATAGGTGAACGACTGGCCGCCCCAGTTGACGCGGGTGCTCTGGGCGCCGCCGGTGGTGTTGTAGGCGACGAGGGCTTTCGAGCCGTCCGGGTTCTTCCACGCCACGTTGCGCACCGACGAGTTGTCGTTGGAGTCGATTCGCACCGCGCCCGGCTTGACGAACTTCGTCAGCTGGCCCATGTCGTAGTACTCGATGTTGTAGTCGACCTGCCCGGTGCGTGAGTCTCCGTTGTGGACGGTGATGAGCCCGCTGCAGGTGCCGCAGCCGCCGTTGTGCGGGCCCATGTTCTGGTCCACCGCGAGGCTCCACTTGACCACGCTCTGGCCCCAGTTGCGGGTGTAGTCGATGATGTCGGCCATGTCCTGGGCCTGCTGGTCGCCCACCCACGTACCACCGGAGTGCTCGGTATCGAACGCCGGCATGCTCGGGTACTGGTTGTGGATGGTGGTCTGCTGACCGACGCCGCCCTGGGCGTCATAACCGTGCCAGGCGATCCCGCCGAAGTTCGGGTCGTTCCTGACTGACGCGTCGGTCACGGTCGGTGCGGCGAAGCCGTCGTACTGGCTCCAGTTCCAGTCCAGTGCGAGGACCTTTGTGGACAGACCGGCCGCGTGCAGCGCGGGCAGCAGATTCGACTTGGCGAACACGGCCAGCCCGGACCCGTTCCACTGCATCGACGGGTAGCCGCCGCAGCAGGTGGGTTCGTTCTGCTCGGACACGTAGTCGATCGGGACACCGGCCGCGGCGAAACCCTGGATGTACTTGACGAAGTACTGTGCGTACGCGGCGTAGTCCTCGGCCTTGAGCCAGCCCTGGCTGTACGCGCCGCTGTCCTTCATCCACGTCGGCGCGGTCCACGGCGAGCCCATCACCTTCAGCGACGGGTTCAGCTGCTTGGCCTGCTTGGTCAGCGGGATGACGTCGGCCTGGTCGTGCGCGAGCGAGAACTTCGCCATCGACGTGTCGGTCTGGCCGGCGGGAACCTCGTCATAGGTGTAGTTGTTCCTGGCGAGGTCCGACGCGCCCATCGGGTTGCGGAGGAAACTCAGCCCGATCCCGGAGTTCGGATCGAACAGCTTGCTCATGGTGTCGTTCCGGGTCGCCGCGGTCAGTGCCCCGCTGGAGTTCATCAGGTACGCGGCGGTGTCGGTGAACGATGCCCCGGCCCCGCTGAACTGCTGGTAGGTGGTGTTCTCATTGACGTTGATCGTCTGTGCGCCCGAGCCGGTGCCGGCGGAGAACGCGATCGGCGTCTGCTGTTGCAGGCCGCGCGTCACCGACCGGCCGCCGGAGTCGTTGGTCGAGGTGAGCCAGATGTTGACCGGCTCGTTGGCGGCGAGTGCGGGCGCGGCCGAGGCCAGCGTGGCGGCCGCGATCACGACCGCGCCGGCGAGCGGGAAAAGCTTGCAGCGTAAGGGTCTTTTCATGATGCTGGTACCGTCCACTTCTGGTTGGCGCCGGTTCCGCAGGTCCAGATCTGCAGCCTGGTGCCGTTGGCGGAGGAGTTTCCGGTCGCGTCGAGACACTTCCCGGAGCCGGTGTTGACCAACTGCTTGGACGCGTTCGTCGTCCATTGCTGGGCACCGGAGCCGTTGCAGTCATAGAGCTGCACTTTCGCGCCGTTTGCGGTCGAGGCGCTGGTCACGTCGAGGCATTTGCCGAGCGACTTGACCGAACCGCCGCCGACCGTCCACTGCTGAGCGCTGGAACCGTTGCAGTCGTAGAGTTGCACCGCGGTGCCGTTGGTGCTCAAAGCGCCGGCGACGTCGGCGCACTTGCCGCCGATCCCGGTGAGGGTGCCGGCGCCACCGCCGGCGGGCGGGGTGGTGCTGCCGCCGACGAACTGCGACGCCACGGACTCACCGAGGGAGACGGCCGTGTCGTGGTTTTCGATCGGGTTCACCGAAGTGTGCGGGAACACGATGTAGGTCACCGGGCCTTCGGTGCCGCCGTTCTTCGGGTCCGGGTTGATCCCGAGCGCGGACGCCGTCGCGTAGGAGGACTCGCCGATGATGCCGGTCGGCCCGGTATCCCCGACGACGGCGTATTCGACTTGGTTGTTGTAGATGACCGCGACCACCGAACCGCCTTGGATCCCGGAATTCTCGTAGTTCCAGATCCCGGTGGGTTGCGGCAACACGATGTAGGGCAGCTGTGCCGCGTTCAACGGCTGGTCGGTCGAGGTGTGGAACGCGGTGTCGTTGTAGAAGCAGCAGTCGGTGTTCTCGTTGCACTGCGTCGTGCGCACGCCGTCGCAGTCGACGTCCATGTCAGCGGTGAAGAACACCGCACTACCGGACTGGCAGACCGGGATGGTCGGCGAGGCGCCTTCGTCGGTGGCGTACTTGCCGTTGGAGATCTGTTGGCACGACGTAGTTTTGGCCAGCAGCTGGGCCGCGGTCGGGCCGGCTGCCGGCGCGGCAGGAGCCGCGGGAGCGGCGGTAGCCGA
The DNA here is from genome assembly GCF_025464955.1 of Amycolatopsis sp. GTDB lineage: Bacteria > Actinomycetota > Actinomycetes > Mycobacteriales > Pseudonocardiaceae > Amycolatopsis. The sequence continues at coordinate 38,319 of NZ_JAODNM010000023.1, forward strand.
GGAGACAAGCGCTGTAAGCGTTATCAGGATACAGCCGAAAAGGACAGTGAGGCGTCGTCGCATGGGGACCTCGCGGGGTAGGACTCGTGAGTGTTCCGGCCGGTAGCTGTGCCCTGCGGGACACCCGCACCCGGGCGGGCCGGAACACTCACGAGCTTGTGGCTCTAGACGGGGGCGTTCCATTTCTGGTTGGCCCCGCCGCCGCAGGTCCAGGTCTGCAGCCGGGTGCCGTCGGCCGAGCTGTTCCCGGTGGCGTCAAGGCATTTGTTCGCCCCGACGTTCGTGATGTCCTTCGCCGCGGTGACCGTCCACTTCTGCGCGTTGGTGCCGTTGCAGTCGTAGAGGTCGACCACCGCACCGTCCGCCGTGGACCCGCCGGTGACGTCCAGGCACTTGCCCAGCGCGCGGATCGTGCCGTCGGAAGCGACCGTCCACTGCTGCGCGGAGTTGCCGTTGCAGCCGGTGATCTGGATGGGCGTGTTGTTGGCCGTGTTCGCGCCTGCCACGTCGACGCACTTGCCGCCGATCCCGGTGATGGTGCCGGTCTTGCCGGACGGCGGAGTGGTCCCGCCGCCACTGGCGTCGGTGGTGACGTGGACGTAGTCGACGACGAGCTGCTGCGGGAAGGTGGTGGCGCCGTTCGGGTCACCGGGCCAGTCACCGCCGACCGCGAGGTTGATGATGATGTCGAAGGGGTGGTCGTAGACCCACCTGTTGCCGTTGAGGTCGGCGGGCGTGCGGGTCTCGTAGACGTTCCCGTCGACCGACCACTTGATCGAGTTGGGCGCCCAGTCGACGGCGTAGGTGTGGAAGTCGTCGGAGAAGTTCGGTCCGCTGTAGCCGGCGCCGATGCCGTTGGCGCCCGAGTAACCGGGGCCGTGGATGGTGCCGTGCACGGTGGTCGGCTCGAAGCCGACGTTCTCCATGATGTCGATCTCACCGTCGGTCGGCCAGTTGCCGCCGCCGAGCATCCAGAACGCGGGCCACATGCCCTGGCCGCGCGGAAGCTTCATGCGGGTCTCGAAATGGCCGTAGGCCTGGGTGAACTTTCCGGACGTCGACAGCCGCGCGGAGGTGTATTGGCAGTAGCCGTACCAGCACTGGTAGTTGCCCGGGTTTTCCTTCTTCGCGGTGATCACCAGATGGCCTTGGCCGTCCATCGCCGCGTTGTTGGTGCCTGAGGTGTACCACTCGCGCTCGTGGTTGTTGACGTTGTCGCCGGTTTCGGCGTTCCACTTGCTCGTGTCGACCCCGCTGCCGGCGGCGCCGCTGAAGTCGTCGGTGAACGAGGCGGCGGCCGGGGCCAGCGGCGCGGCCGGGGCCCCGCTGGCCTGGCCGGTCGACAGGAAGGATCCACTCAGTGCGGCGACGGCCGCGATCGCGAGGACCGCGCCGATTCGGCCGCGTCTGAAGGAAAGTTTGCTAGACACCTTTGTCACCTCTCTTTGTGTTGACGAGGACCGGCGTTTTCGCGCAGGACGAAGCGCCAGAGATATCCGAGAGTGTGTTACCGCCCTAGGGGAGTCGGGCGGGAGAACCTGGTGGGGAGGATCGGGGAGGAGTCGGACCATTTGTTGCAACTGGCAACAAAGTATGCATGGTCCATACCAGTTGGGCAACAGCTAACGGGTACTCCGTTTGCCGGGCGGGTGCTCCCAGTAGCCGGAAGCACACCCCAGGTGCAGCTTATTTCACGTTTCAAAATAGGTCTAGACCTCTCTGACCTGGTCATTTGTTTGACGACTAGGCCAGTCGGGTGATTTTAGGTCCGAGATTGGGGGTTGACCCGGGACCGGTTCCGGGTGTTACCTCCCGGTACCGGAAACGGGCTGACGACGAGGTCAGCTCGTTACTTTTTGCTGTCTGGAGTCCTTTTTGGACGTCGCATGCCGAACCGCGCCGAACCCGGCCGGTGGAAGGTTCAGGCCGCGTCGAAGCTGGTGGTGGTCCGCTTCCTGGGTGTGGTGTCCGGCACCTGACGCCGATCGCCGCCCTGTTCCAGCAGCGCGGCGACGGGCAGCGTGGCCGCGCCGATCGCGACGGCGTCCGCGCCCAGCAGTCCCAGCTCGATCGAGGTCTGGCCGAACGGGTGGCTCAGCGCGTGCGCGGCGGTCACTTCCCGGATCTTGCCGAGCTGCCCTTCGCCGACGGCGAGTCCCGCCCAGCCGCCGACCACTATCCGTTCCGGGTTGAACAGGTTGATCAGGTTGGCGAGCCCGGCGCCGAGATAACCGGCGGTGTCCTCCAGGACCCGCGCGGCGGCCTTCGACTTGTCGGCCGCTTCGACGACCGCCGCCAGCTGCGCCTGCTCGTCGTCGCCGGGCGCCGGGCGACCGCCCCTGGCTTTCCGGTACCGCTCGAGGATGGCCGCCGCGCCGATGTACGCCTCGAGGCAACCGTGGGAACCGCACCGGCACTCCTGGCCGCCGTAGACGATCGTGGTGTGCCCCCACTCGCCGGCGCTGCTGGTCGACCCGCGGTAAGTGACCCCGTCGGTGACCACGGCCGCGCCGACCCCGGAGCCCATCAGCACTATCACCGCGTGCTTGGCCCCGCGTCCGCCGCCGAACCACATTTCGCCCTGGCCCTGGGTTTTCGCGCCGTTGTCGATGTAGAGCGGAAGGTCGATACCGCCGGCCCGCAGGAGCTCCTCCAGCGCGACGGCGTCCCAGCCGACGGTCGGCGCGTGGACGAGCACGTGGTCGCCCTGCTCCACCGTGCCGGGCACGCCGATGCCGACGCCGAGCACGGAGGCCGCGCCCACTCCGGCCTGGGACAGGACTTCCCACAGCCCGCTGGTCACCTGGTCGACGACGGCGGCCGGATCGGAGGTGACCGACGGCAGCGGGTGGTCGACCGCGCCGAGGCGGGTCATCGCGAGGTCGAACAGCTCCACCTTGACGCCGGTTTCGCCGATGTCGACGCCGACGACGTGGCCGTACCCCGGGTCGACCCGCAGCAGCACCCTGGGGCGGCCGCCGTCGGACTCGACGAGCCCGGCCTCGATGATCAGCCGTTCGTCCGACAGCTCACCGGTCACGTTGCTGACTGTCGCCGCGCTCAACCCCGTGAGCTGGCTCAGCTCATGGCGGCTCAATGGCCCATCGAAATAGAGCTTCGACAGCAGCAGTGAGCGGTTGTGTCGCCGTAGGTCACGGACGGTGGTGCGCTTCGGTGCCATGAGGGGTACCTATTCTTGCGGCGGCGTATATGAGACAGCATGCCCCACCACCTTATGTCGTGGCTATAAACTAACTAGTGAATTAAGGCCGTACCAACTGGCCAGAGTGGCTCTCTCTGGCAGAATCAGGTCGGTGACTCGCGTAACGCAGCAGACGACGCGGGATCTTCGCCGCCACAACCGCTCGGCCCTGCTCTCCTATTTGTACCTGCACGGGCCGGGCAGCAGGCTCGAACTGATGCAGGCGTCGGGCCTCAGTTCCGCCACGGTGAGCAATGTGGTGGCCGATCTCGTCAACGACGGCGTGGTGGCCGAGGCCGGTTCGGTGGATTCCGACGGCGGCCGTCCGCGCACCCTGCTGCGGGTTTCCCCCGACTTCGGGCGCGTTGTGGGCGTCGACATCGGTGAGACGCATATCCAGGTCGGGCTCTTCGACTGCACGCTCAACACCATCGCGACGGCCACCCACCCGATCGCGGCCACCGAACTCGTGCCCGAACTGGTCGCCGGGCTGGTCCTCGACGGGATCGACGAGGTGCTGACGAAGGAGCATCTCGACCCGGCCGCCGTCCTCGGCATCGGGGTCGGCGTGCCCGGCGCGGTGCAGGCGGGGCTGGTGTACGCGCCGACTTTGCGCTGGTCCGGGGTGCCGTTCGAGAAGATGCTGACCCCACGTGTCTCGGCCCCGCTCTACCTGGACAACTGCGCGCGCACGCTGGGCCAGGCCGAGATGTGGCGCGGTTCCGGCCGCGGCGCGCAGCGGGCCATCATCGCGCTGCTCGGCGTCGGGGTCGGCGCCGCGGTGGCCACCGGCGGCGACAGGTATCAGGGCGCGACGAGCACCACGAGCGAGTGGGGCCACACAGTCATCCAGGTCGGCGGGGTCGCCTGCCGGTGCGGTTCGCAGGGTTGTCTCGAGGCGTACATCGGCGCCGAAGCGATCCTCGACCGCTATCGCGCGCTTCCCGGCGCGGAGCCGTTCGTCGCGTCGGACACCGAAGCTCGGTTGGCCGAGGTCGTCGAACGGGCGGCCGAGCCGGGGCCCGCCGCCGACGCGCTGAAGGAGACGGCCGAGTACCTCGGAATCGGCATCTCGAACCTGGTCAACCTGCTCAGCCCGGACAGGGTGATCTTGAGCGGCTGGGCCGGCGAGGTGATGGGCCCGGCCATCCTGCCGATGGTCCGCGACGCCGTACGCCGTCACGCGCTGGCGTACATGTACGAGTCGACCGTCGTCCAGTTGGGTGAACTCGGCCAGGAGGCGGTCGCGCTCGGCGCGGCGACGCTGCCGGTCGTCGAGTTGCTGGCGTCGGGCGGGCGTCGGACCCCCTGAACGCCCGTTGACTCCCCAACCCTTAACGACTTATCTTAAGTCATGGACAAAGTCAGTCTTGAGGCGTCCCTCTACGTCGACGGCGTCTTCCGGCCGGCCGCTTCGGGACGCTCAGGCGTGGTCGTGGAAAAGGCGACCGGTGCCAAGATCGGTACGTACGCGCAGGGCCAGGCCGAGGACGTCGATGCCGCGGTCGCCGCGGCCCGCGCCGCGCAACCGGGCTGGGCGGCGCTGTCCGCGCCAGAGCGGGCGGCCTACCTGCGCGCCTTCGCCGCGTACCTGCAGGACAACTACGAGGACCTCGTCGCGCTGAGCATGCGCGAGACCGGTGGTGTGCGGACGAAGGCTGAGGACGAGGTCGGCACCAGCATCCGCCAGCTCGCGATTTCCGCGGTCCAGGCGACGGAGAACGCCGGCGACATCCTGCCGCCGTACAAGGCGGGCAAACTGTCACTCTCGCGCGCGGTGCCGCTCGGGGTGCTGGGCCTGATCACGCCGTGGAACTACCCGATGAACCTGGCGATGCGCGCGGTCGCGCCCGGACTCGCGTTCGGCAACACCATCGTGCTCAAGCCCGCCGAGTTGACCCCGCTCATCGGCGGGCACGTCCTGGCGCTCGCCGCGCACCACGCCGGGTTCCCGCCGGGCGTGTTCAACGTCGTCACCGGTGACGGTCCGGGCGCGGGGAAGCCGCTCGCCGAACACCGCGGTGTCGACATGCTCGACTTCACCGGCTCACGCGAGGTCGGCGTTGCCATCGCGACGGCGGCGGCCGGGCAGCTGCGTGACATCCGGCTGGAATTGGGCGGCAGCAACGCTTTTGTCGTACTGGAAGACGCCGACGTCGAGCTCGCGGCGTCCTGCGCGATGATCGCGTCGCTCGAGTTCCAAGGCCAAACGTGCATCAGCGCGAGCCGGCACATCGTGCTGCGCCCGGTTGCCGACGCGTACCTCGACGCCGTCACGAAACGGGCCGACGCGCTGCGGGTCGGCGATCCGTTCGACGGCGTCGACCTCGGACCGCTCATCAGCGAACGCCAGCGGGACAGAGTGCACAAGGCGATCGTCGAACCGTCGATCGCGCAGGGCGCGCGGCTGGTCACCGGTGGGACGTACGAAGGCCTGTTCTACCGCCCGACCGTGCTCGCCGACGTGACGCCGGAGATGCCCGCGTTCAGCGAAGAGATCTTCGGCCCGGTCATCCCGGTCACCGTCGTCGACACCGAGGAGGAGGCGATCGCGCTGACCAACGGCTACCCGATGTTGATGAACTCCGTGTTCACCGCGGACCTCATGCGCGGCATGGACGTCGCCGAGCGCCTGCACGCAGGCGAAGTCCACATCAACGACGCCCACGCGCGGCACGGCGCGGAAAACCAGATGCCCGGTTTCACCCGGCGCCAGTGGATCGGGGTCCAGCGCGGCCCGTTGGAGCTGCCGGAATGGGCGACACGGTGAAGACCGTGCTGGTCGTCCGCGGCGGCTGGGAGGGGCACTCGCCGGTCAAGACCACGGAAATCTTCATCCCCGACCTCGAAGCCGCCGGGTTCGAGGTGTCCGTCGCCGAGGATCTCGACGTCTACCTCGACGCGGACCGGCTCGCGCGGACCGACCTCATCGTGCAGTGCTGGTCGCAGGGAACCCTGACACCCGAACAAAGTGCGGGCCTGAGGGCGGCGGTGCACGCCGGTACCGGTTTCGCCGGTTGGCACGGCGGGATGGTCGGCACGTTCACGGACGACCCGGCGTACCTCCGCATGGTCGGCGGGCTGTTCCTGTTTCACCCCGACGAGTTCCTGACCTACGACGTCACCGTCGAGCCGGGTCGCGCGGGCCATCCGATCGTCGCCGGACTGCCCGGGTTCACCGTCACGACCGAGCAGTACTGGGTGCTGGGCGACGCGCTGAACGACGTCCTCGCCACTACGGTCTTCACCGGCGAAGCCGCGGAAAACGGGCAGGGGCCGGTCACTATGCCGGTCGTGTGGACCAGGGGCTGGGGCGCGGGCAAGATCTTCTTCTCCGCGATCGGACACCGCGTCGAGGACCTCGAACACCCCACGGTCCGCGAGCTGACCGGACGCGGATTGGCCTGGGCGGCGCGGTGAACGCGGTGGTCCTGGCCATGGCGCCGGACTTGCCGTCGAAGCTTTTCCCGCCGCCGATCGCGGCCCGGCTCGGCGAAACCGGCCCGGTCCTGACGGAGTTCACTTCGGACGCCGCGCGGGCGCAACTCGCCGGCGCGCGAGTGCTGCTGACGGGGTGGGGCTGTCCGATGATCGGCGACGACGTCCTCGCCGCGGCTCCCCGGCTCGAAGCCGTCGTGCACGCAGCTGGCACGGTGAAGGCGCACGTCGGTCCGGCGGTTTTCGCGCGGGGGATCACGGTCAGTTCCGCGGCCGCGGCGAACGCCGTCCCGGTTGCCGAGTACACGCTCGCGATGATTCTGCTGGCCAACAAGGCCGTGCCGATGCTCGCCGCCGCCTACCGCGCGCGGCGTGGCGCACTGGATCTGCGCGCGGGCTTCCCCGATATCGGAAACTTCGGTAAGACTGTCGGCGTCCTGGGGGCATCGAAGATCGGCAGGAGGCTGATCGAGCTGCTCAAGCCATTCGACCTCGACGTGCTGGTGGCCGATCCGTACGTCGACAAGTCGACCGCTGACGAGCTGGGTGTCCGGCTCGTCGGCATCGACGAGCTGTTCGCCGCCGGTGACGTCGTGTCCATCCACGCGCCCGCGGTCCCGGCGACCGACGGGCTGGTGACCGCACGGCTGCTCGCGTCGATGCGCACGGGCGCGACGCTGATCAACACCGCGCGCGGGTCGCTCGTGGACACCGGCGCCCTGATCGCGGAACTGCGTCGCGGGCGGATTTCGGCGGTTCTCGACGTCACCGAACCGGAGGTCACCGAGCCGCATTCACCGCTGTGGGAACTGCCGAACGTGCAGCTCACGCCGCATGTGGCCGGGGCGATGGGCAACGAGCTGGCCCGGCTCGGCGCGGCCGCGGCCGACGAAGTCCGGCGGGTACTGACCGGCGCCCCGCTGCGGCACGCGGTGGACCCGGCCACACTGTCCGTGACCGCGTGATCAGGGCAGGTGGGCGGGTTGACCGAGGACGGGTAACGACTTATCTTAAGTCGTAGAATATGTGCTGAGTCACACGGGCCTTCGCGGGTCCATCCACCATCACAGATGAGGACCAGGGCATGGTGAAGAGTCACTGCCGACTCGCCGGAGTGGTGCTGGCCGGCCTTCTGCTCACAGCCGGCTGCAGCGGCAGCGGGACAGCGAACGCACCCGCCGGGGCCGCACCCGCGGGCGCCGCGCCCGCCGGTCAGAAGGTCGACCTGACGTTCTGGGACTGGGACCCGCACATGGACGCGGTGGTCGCGAAGTGGAACACCGCGCACCCCGACATCCACGTGACGCTGACCAACCCCGCCGGTGGTGACCAGCTCGTCGCGAAGATGATCACCGCGCACCAGGCGTCGAACGGCCCGGACATCGCGAAGGTCGAGTACCAGTCGCTGCCGGCGCTGGTGTCCAACGGCGTCGTCCGCGACATCACGGAGTACACGAAGGACACTGTCGGCCAGTACGACGCGGCCACGCTGAAGTCGACCAAGTTCGAGGACAAGGTGTACGGCGTCCCGCAGGACGTCGCGCCGCTGATGTTGTTCTACCGCCAGGACTTGTTCAAGCAGTACGGTCTCGCCGTGCCGACGACGTGGGACCAGTACGCGCAGGAGGCCGCGACGCTGAAGCAGAAGGCGCCGAAGTCCTCGATCACGAACTTCGACGCCGCCGACCCCGGCTGGTTCACCGGCCTCGCGCAGCAGGCCGGCGCGGACTGGTGGTCGTCGACCGGTACCGACTGGCACGTCGCGATCAACGGCCCGGAGACCAAGAAGGTTGCCGGCTACTGGCAGGGCCTGGTCAAGAGCGGCGACGTCGAAAAGAGCCCGTCGTTCTCTCCACAGTGGAACAAGGAGATGAACGACGGCACGCTGCTGACCTGGATCTCGGGCGCGTGGGCGCCGGCCCAGCTCGGCGGGATCGCGCCGGCGACGCAGGGCAAGTGGGCCGCCGCGCCGCTCCCGGCGTGGACCGCGGGCGACCCGGCGACCGGCATCTGGGGCGGCTCCGCGACGACGGTGACGTCCGATTCGAAGCACCCGGCCGAGGCCGCGCAGTTCGCGTCGTGGCTCGACACCAACCCGGACGCGCTCACCGAACAGATCAAGGACATCAACATCTACCCGGCGGCCACCGCCGGCCGCTCGCTGCCGATCCTCAAGACCCCGCCGCCGTTCCTGCCGAACCAGGCCGGCTTCTATGACGTCGTCAAGCAGGTCGCGCCCGGCGCTCGGTCGTTCTCGATGTGGGGGCCGAACGTGACGGTGACGTTCAGCGGGTACACCAACTCGTTCGGCGCCGCGCTGCAGTCGGGCAGCGCGTTCGACGCGGCGCTCGACTCCATGCAGGCGACCACGACCGCGGACATGACGAAGCTCGGGTTCACGGTCAACTGATGACTGCCACAGTTACGCCTCACCGGGAGGCCTCGACGTCGGAACCGGGATCGGCACGGCGTCCCCAATCGACGCTGAAGAAGACCCCGGTCCCGTACTTCCTGGTCCTCCCGGCGGTGGCGCTGCTGGTGCTGTTCGTCATCGCGCCGGCGGTCTACGCGCTCTTGCTCAGCTTCCAGGCCCGCAAGGTCGTCGGCGGATTGCTGGGCGCCGGCAGCAAGATCGTGTTCACTGGTTTGGACAACTACGCGAGCGTGTTCGGCGACGGCGAGCTGTGGTCCAGCCTGCTGCGGATGCTCCTCGTCGGCGTGATCGTCGTGCCGCTGACGGTCGGGCTCGCGTTGCTGTTCGCCCTGCTGCTCGACATCCCGCGGACACGGCTCAAGCGGTTCACCCGGCTGGCGATCTTCCTGCCGTACGCCGTGCCCGGGGTCATCGCTTCGCTGATGTGGGGGTTCCTGTACTTGCCGGCGACGAGCCCGATCGGCGGCGACCACTTCGACTTCTTCGGGGCGACGACGGTGTTCTTCTCGGTGGCCAACATCGCGGTGTGGGGTGCGGCGGGATTCACCATGATCGTCGTTTTCACCGCGCTGCGGGCGCTGCCGCCGGAGATCTACGAGGCCGCGAAGATCGACGGCTGCTCGGAGTTCCAGATCGCCTGGCGGATCAAGATCCCGCTGCTGCGGCCGGCGCTGGTGATGTGCGGGATGTTCACCGTGCTGGCCGCGCTGCAGCTGTTCAACGAGCCCAACACGCTGCGTCCGCTGTCCAACGCCATCTCGTCGACCTGGGTGCCGCTGATGAAGATCTACAACGACGCCTTTGTCGACTCGGACATCTACCGGGCCGCGGCGACGTCCGTCGTGTTCGCGCTGGCGACGGTGGTCGTCTCGGTCGCCGGCGCCCGGGTCGTACGCGCCAGGGCCACCAAGGGGGCGAAATGACCGCCGCGGTGGCCCCGCGCGAGACGCGCGGGAGGATCGCGTTCCTGCCCACGGCCGGGCTCGTGCTCGGCGCGATCTACTGCGTCGTGCCGCTGCTGTGGATCGTCATCGCGGCGACGAAGTCCCGCAGCGAGCTGTTCTCGACGCAGACGTACGTGCCGTCGTCAGGGCTGTTCCAGAACATCGGCGACCTGTCGGCGTATCAGGGTGGGATCTACTGGCACTGGATGCTGAACAGCTTCATCTACGCCGCGGCCGGCGGCGTTCTCGGCGCGCTGTTCTCCGCCGCGGCGGGGTACGCGCTGGCGAAGTACACCTTCCGCGGCCGCGCGACGCTGTTCAACATCATCCTCGGCGGCGTCCTGCTGCCGCAGATCGTGCTGGCGATCCCGCAGTACCTGCTGCTGTCGAAGGTCGGGCTGACGGACAGCTACTTCGGCGTCCTGCTGCCGCAGCTGTTCAACCCGTACGGCATCTACCTGTGCCGCATCTACGCGGCGTCCGCCGTGCCGGACTCGCTGCTGGAAGCCGGCCGGATCGACGGCGCGAGCGAGTTCCGGCTGTTCGGCTCGGTGGGACTGAGGCTGATGGCGCCCGGCATCATCACGGTGTTCCTGCTGCAGTTCATCAGCATCTGGAACAACTTCCTGCTGCCCTGGGTGATGCTGACCAGCGCGGACAAGTTCCCGCTGACCGTGGGCCTGTACAGCCTGCTGACCAGCGGCGCGAACCAGGCGTCGCTGTACTCGCTGGTGATCGCCGGGACGCTGCTGTCGATCGTCCCGGTGGTCGCGCTGTTCCTCTCCCTGCAGCGCTATTGGCGGATCGACCTGGTGACCGGCGCCGTGAAGTAAGGAAGCTTAGGTGCGGTGGGTGTGTGGGCTCTTTGGAGCCGCACCGACCGCCATCCTGAGCAGGGCTGATGACCCATTAGCAGGCTTGATCGTTTCAGGCCAGTTTCTTCAAGGCTTAAAATTAGGCTAAATTCGTTACCGGGCCGTGATTGACGTGAGTCAAGTCACCCGGGTTGACTCTGCCTAATCGCGCGGCCGTTTCGGCTCGCTCAATCCTCTGTCGTAAGCAGAGGACGACAAAGGAGGATCGATGCGAGTCAAACGCTCCATCGTCGCTGCCATGGTGGGCACGCTGGCGGTGACCGGGCTCGCCGCATGCAGCAGTAGCGGAGGTTCGGCGGGTTCGGCGAACACGGCGGCCGTACTGAACGTGGGCATGCCGGACGGCCCGCAGTCGGAGAACAACAACCCGTTCCTGCAGACGTCGGCGGCCACCAACCTCGGCTACCGGTTCATGATCTACGAGCCACTGGTGATGCTGAACGACATCAAGCCGGCCGAACCGGGCAAGCCGTGGCTCGCGACCAAATGGGACTGGTCGGACAACTACAGCAAACTGGTCTTGACCATTCGCGACGGCGTCAAGTTCTCCGACGGCACGCCGATGACCGCCGCCGACGTGGCGTACACCTTCCAGCTGTTGAAGGACAACGCATCGCTGAACATCGACGCCGTCCCGTTCAAGGACATCACCACGACCGGGAACACGGTCACTCTCGGCTTCGCGGCGTCACAGTTCGTGAACCAGGTGAAGATCCTGCGCCAGGTCATCGTGCCGAAGCACATCTGGTCGACCTACGCGAGCCCGACGACCGAGGTCGTCAAGAACCCGATCGGCACTGGCCCGTACACGCTGAAGTCGTTCTCGACGCAGACCGTCACGATCACCCGGCGCGACGGCTACTGGCAGAACGAGCCGGAGGTGAAGGAGATCCACTACACCTCCTACACCGACAACAACTCGCAGACCGCCGCGCTCGTCAGCGGCGCGGCCGACTGGAGCTTCGTCTTCATCCCGAACGCCAAGGCCGTCTTCACCGGCAAGGACCCGGCGCACTACAAGCTGTTCTTCCCGCCGGTCCTCGCCGTCCACGGCCTCTGGTTCAACACCACCACGGCGCCGTACAACAACCCGGCGCTACGTCAGGCGATCAGCAAGGTCCTCAACCGCGACGACATCTTCAACCAGGGTGAGGCCGGCTACTTCTACCCGAAGGTCGACAACGTCACCGGTATCCCGACCCCGGCGGGCGACAGCTTCATCGCGCAGAAGTACCAGGGCAAGATCATCACCCCGGACGTCGCCGCGGCCAAGGCCACGCTGACCGCCGCGGGTTTCACCTACCAGGGCACCAAGCTGATCGACCCGACCGGCAAGCCCGTCACACTGAAGCTGACCGTCCCGAGTGGATGGTCCGACTACATCACCGACCTCACCATCATCAAGGACAACGTCTCGGGCATCGGCATCGACGCGTCGGTCACCACGATGAACCAGGACGCCTGGACGAAGTCGGTCGACACCGGCCAGTTCGACGCGATCATGCACTGGACCGACCCGGGCGCGACGCCGTACGACATCTACAAGGACGCCATGTCCGGCGACCTCTTCAAGCCGATCGGCACCGGCGGCACCACCGGTAACTACGGCCGCTACCAGAACCCTGACGCCACAGCGGCGCTGGCGACCTACGCCAACGCAGCGGACGCCCCGAGCCGCACCGCGGCCATGGAAAAGCTGCAGGACATCATGGTTCAGCAGCAGCCGATGGTCCCGACCTCGGCCGGTAACGAGGGCGGCGAGTACAGCACCAAGCACTGGACCGGCTGGCCGGATGAGAACAACCAGTACGGCCCCGCGCAGCCGACGTTGCGCAACGCCCTTGACATCGTCCTGCACCTGAAGGCTGCCTCCTAACAGTGAACGAAGAAAAAGCGGTGGTCCTCGAGGCCGACGGACTCACCAAGCACTTCCCGGTTCGACGGAAGGGGCGCGCCGCATTGACGGGCCCCCGCCGGAGTGTCCAGGCAGTGGACGACGTCAGCCTCAAGCTCCGCCGCGGGCACGTCACCGCGCTGGTGGGCGAGTCCGGATCGGGGAAGTCGACGGTGGCGCGGCTGCTCGCGCAGCTGCACCAGCGGACCTCCGGCGACATCCGACTCCACGGCGAGTCCGTCAAGGTGAAGGGAGGTCGTCCCTTTCGGGCCTATGTCCGAAAAGTGCAGATGATCTTCCAGGACCCGTTCGCATCGCTCAACCCGGTGCACACGGTTCGCTACCACCTCACCCGCGCGCTGAAGATCCACGGCAACGCGGGCAACAACGCCAAAGAGCTCGAAGAGGCGTTGCATGCCCTGTTGCTGAGAGTGCAGCTGACGCCGCCGGAAAGGTACGTGGACAAGTTCCCTCACGAACTTTCCGGCGGCCAGCGGCAGCGGGTCGCCATCGCCCGCGCGCTCGGTGCCGACCCGGAGGCGCTGCTCGCCGACGAACCGGTGTCCATGTTGGACGTTTCGATCCGGCTCGGCGTGCTGAACCTCCTGCGTGACCTCAAGGAACGGCTGCACCTGGCCATCCTGTACATCACGCACGACATCGCGTCCGCGCGGTATTTCGCGGACGACACGCTGGTGATGTACGCGGGACGGATGGTGGAAGGCGGGGACAGTGAAACCGTCACCCAGCACCCGGCCCACCCGTACACGCAGCTGCTCATCGACTCCGCTCCCGATCCCGACCGCCTGGGGGTGGACGGGGTCGGGAGCGGGTCCACCCCCAAGGACAGCGCCGGCGGCGAGCCGCCGAGCCTGATCGACCCGCCGACGGGCTGCCGGTTCCACCCGCGGTGCCCGAAGGTCATGGCCCGGTGCAGCACTGAGCTGCCGCCGCGCTTCGACGTCGGCGACGGCGAAGGACACTGGGCTGCCTGCTGGTTGTTCGACGGGGAGGTGCACGCCTCGTGAGGTACCTCTTCCAGCGGATCGGGTTCTACCTCTTCACCGCGTGGGCCGCGGTCACGATCAACTTCTTCATCCCGCGCCTGATCCCCGGCGACCCGGTGCAGTCACTGGTCGCCAAGGCGCAGGGGCAGCTGAGCGCGGACGCCATCCAGTCGCTGTACGTCCTTTTCGGACTCGACAAGAACGAGAGCGTGCTGACCCAGTACTTCCAGTACTGGGGACGGCTGTTCCACGGCGACCTCGGCCTGTCGTTCACCTTCTATCCGACGCCGGTGTCCACGATCATCGGCCAGAGCCTGCCGTGGACGATCATCCTGGTCGGGCTCACCACCGTGATCGGCTTCCTGATCGGGACCTCGCTCGGCGTGATCGCCGGTTGGCGGCGCGGCTCCTGGGCTGATGCCCTGCTGCCGATCACGACGTTTCTCTCCTCGGTGCCGTACTTCTGGCTCGGCCTGATCGCGATCGCGGTACTCGCGGGGCCTGGCAGCTTCTTCCCCGCGTCCGGCGGCTACGACCCGGGCCTGGTCCCGGACTGGAGTCCGGCGTTCATCAGCAGCGCGATCCAGCACAGCCTGCTGCCCGCCATCACGATCCTGCTTTCGTCGATGAGCACGTGGATCCTGGGCATGCGTAACATGATGGTGACGGTCGCTTCGGAGGACTACATCACCGTCGCGCACGCCAAGGGGCTCTCCGAGCGGCGCGTGATGGTCAACTACGCCGCCCGGAACGCGCTGCTGCCCAACGTGTCCGGCTTCGCACTGGCGCTCGGGTTCATCGTCGGCGGCACGCTGCTGGTGGAGATCGTCTTCTCCTACCCCGGTGTCGGCTTCGAGCTGTTCCAAGCCGTCGGCTCGAAGGACTACCCGCTGATGCAGGGCATCTTCCTCATCATCACGTTGTCCGTGCTGGTCGCGAACCTGCTGGCCGACATCGCGTACCTGGCCCTCGATCCGCGCACCCGAAGGGATGGCTGAGCCATGGCCGTGCCCACCGTAGACCTCACTTCGGTCGCCCCGGAAGGACCGCCCGTAGTCGTCGGGAGTGCCCCCGGCAAGCGCAAGCGTTTCCGGTTCATCGCCAACGCCAAGGCCGCCATCGGCCTGATCGTCGTCGGCATCTTCGTGCTGATGGCGGTCTTCGGTAAGTGGCTTGCCCCTTACGATCCCTCGGCGCGTAGTGCCGACCTACTTCAAGCACCGTCGGGCAACCACTGGTTCGGCACCACGCACCTCGGCCAGGACATCTTCAGCCAGGTGCTGGTCGGTGCTCGCAGTGTCATGCTGGTCGGGGTCACTGCCGGTATCGTCGCGACGCTGCTTTCGATCCTGGTCGGCGTCACCTCGGGCTATCTCGGTGGCGCGTCCGGTGAAGGCCTCTCCGCACTGTCCAATGTGTTCCTGGTGATCCCGGCGCTGCCGCTGATCATCATCGTCGGCTCGGCCCTGCCGAGCGGCGGTGACTTCCTGGTCGCGGTGGTGATCGGGCTGACGTCGTGGGCCTGGGGCGCAAGGATCCTGCGTGCGCAGACGCTCTCGCTCAGACGCCGGGACTACGTCGAAGCCTCCCGCGCGAGCGGCGAATCGACGTGGCGCATCATCATGTTCGAGATCATGCCGAACCTCAGCGCGGTCATCGCGTCCGGTTTCGTCGGCACGGTGATCTTTGCCGTCATGTCGGAGATCACCCTGGCGTTCGTCGGCGTCTCCGGCTTCTCCGACTGGAACTGGGGAACGATCCTGTTCTGGGCGCAGAGTCAGCAGGCGCTCGCGCAGGGCGCGTGGTGGTGGTTCGTGCCGGCCGGGCTCGCGATCGCGTTGCTCGGCACGGCGTTGTCGCTGGTCAACTTCGGGATCGACGAGTTCGTCAGCCCGCGTCTGCGCGGCAACGGCAAGACGAAGGTCAAGACCAACGAGGGCCACACCGTCCGCATGCGGGTCGGCTTCACCCCGGTCCTGGCGCAGGCGCGGGAAAAGGAAGACGTCAAGTGAGCAAAGCACCCGTACTCGAGATCAAGGGGCTCAACGTCGACTACGGCCTGGGCGAGGAGGCCGTGCACGCCGTCCGTGACGTCAACCTGACCCTGCACCGCGGTGAAGTCCTCGGCCTGGCCGGGGAAAGCGGCAGCGGCAAGTCCACTTTGGCCTATGGGCTGACGCGGCTGTTGCCGCCGCCCGGGGTGATCAGCGGCGGCCAGGTCATCTACCACTCCGACGACGGTGAACCGGTCGACGTGCTCAGTCTGTCCAATGAGGACCTGCGCGCGTTCCGCTGGGCGGAGACGTCGATCGTGTTCCAGGGTGCGATGAACTCGCTCAACCCGGTGCACAAGGTGTCCACGCAGCTGCTCGACGTCATCAAGGCGCACGACCCGACGAGCACCAAGGCCGCCCGGGTCGCCCGTGCCAGGGAGATGCTGAAGCTGGTCGGGATTTCGGCCGACCGGATGGACAGCTATCCGCATCAGCTGTCCGGCGGGATGCGGCAGCGGGTGATGATCGGCATGGCGCTCGCGCTCGAGCCGCGGGTCGTCATCATGGACGAGCCGACCACGGCACTCGACGTCGTGATGCAGCGCCAGATCCTTTCGCAGCTCATCGAACTGCGTGAGCGGCTGGGATTCTCGGTTCTGTTCATCACGCACGACCTTTCGCTGCTCGTCGAATTCTCCGACCGCATCGCGATCATGTACGGCGGCCGGATCGTCGAAGAGGCGCCGGCTGCCCAGCTTTACGGCGAATCGCTGCACCCGTACAGCGATGGCCTGCTGCATTCTTTCCCCGCCTTGCGGGGGCCTCGGCGTGAACTGACCGGGATTCCCGGCTCTCCGCCGGACACTCGCGGGATGCCCAGCGGGTGTTCGTTCCATCCGCGGTGTCCCAAGGCGTTCGAGCCGTGCGCGGACAAGGTGCCGCTGCTCGGCTTCCCTGACCGGCCGGGTGAGCAGACCCGCACCGTCGCGTGCTGGCTGCACCCCGCACACGAGCCGGTTTCCTGAGCCCCACCAGAAAACTCTGTAACTTTCCACGCCAGGAGGAGATATTTTGGAAGCGACCGAAACCGCCGTCACGACCAGCGCCGATTCGGAGCTCATCACCAGCCTGCCGTCGTCGTTCCGGTGGGGTGTGGCGACAGCTTCCTACCAGATCGAGGGCGCGGTGACCGAGGACGGCCGCTCACCGTCCATTTGGGACACCTTCAGCCGGGTTCCCGGGGCGATCGACAACGGTGACAACGGTGACGTCGCTTGTGATCACTACCATCGGATGCCTGCCGATGTCGAACTCATCCGCCAGCTCGACGTCGACACGTACCGGTTTTCCGTGGCCTGGCCCCGGATCCAGCCGCACGGTCGCGGCCCGGTCAACGAGGCGGGGATGGCCTTCTACGACCGGCTCGTCGACGAGCTGCTGGCCAAGGGCATCGACCCGTGGCTGACGTTGTACCACTGGGACTTGCCACAGGAGCTCGAGGACGCGGGCGGCTGGCCGGAGCGGGACACGGCTTTCCGGTTCGCCGACTACTCGATGCTGGTCTTTGACCGCCTCAAGGACCGGGTGCGGCACTGGACCACGTTGAACGAGCCGTGGTGCTCGGCCATGCACGGGTACGTCCACGGCATCATGGCCCCGGGTCGCCGCGACCTCGGTGCCGGCGCCGCGGCCGTGCACCACCTGTTGCTGGGGCACGGCCTGGCGATGCAACGGATGCGTGAGGCGGCACCGGAAGGCACCGACTTCGGCATCACGCTGAACATGGGCACGGCCGATCCGGAGACCGACAGCGACGCCGACCGCGATGCCGCGCGCCGCGCGGACGGCATGGGCGTCCGGATCTACACCGATACGCTGATCAACGGTCACTACCCCGAGGACGTCGTCGAAGATCTTGCGGCACAAGGCGTCCGCATTCCGGTGCAGGACGGCGACCTGGCGACGATCTCGTCGCCGCTGGACTTCCTGGGCGTCAACTACTACTTCGGTCAGCAGTATTCCGGTGCGGGCGAAGGGCCGGACGTCGAGGACAAAGCCGTCCCGTTCGGCAGGCCGGTGACCGCGATGGGCTGGGAGATCCTGCCGGAGAAGTTCACCGAGCTGCTCGTCCGGCTGAGCAAGGACTACCCGGGCCTGCCGATGTACATCACCGAAAACGGGTCGGCGTTCGAGGACGTACCTGACGAGTCGGGTTATGTGAACGACTCCGACCGCACCGGGTACCTGTCCTCGCACATCGCCGCGGTCGCCGCCGCCCGCCAGGCCGGCGCCGATGTCCGTGGGTACTTCGCGTGGTCGTTGCTGGACAACTTCGAGTGGGCGTATGGCTACGCGAAGCGGTTCGGCCTCATTCGCGTCGACTACGAAACCCAGGAGCGCACCATCAAGCGCAGCGGCCTCTGGTACCGCGACACCATCCGCCAAGTCCGCAACTCCTAACCTCGCCCCGGAGGGCACTTTTCCACAAAAGTGGCTCTTCGGTCGTCTGTGAGTGTGGGACTCGCCCTCGCTGAGTGTGGGACTCGCACAGCACATCGGCGAGTCCCACACTCCGACCCGGCGAGTCCCACGTTCAGGCCGACGAGTCCCACAGTCACCACCAGCCGACCACACCCACTGACCTCAAGAACCTCACCCGGCACCCACTGAGGCGTCGCGGACCCACACATACGACACAAGAGCCACTTTTGTGCCCTCGTTGCGTGCGCCGATAACCAGCGCCTGCAACTACCGCAACTCGACGGCGAGTTGCGGTGTGTGGGGGTTAGTTGTAGAGGGCTCGGGCGATGATGGTGCGCTGGATTTCCGAGGCGCCTTCGTAGATGCGCGGGGCGCGGACCTCGCGGTACAGGTGCTCGAGCAGATGTCCTTTGCGGAGCGCCCGGGCACCGTGGATCTGGACGGCGGAATCGACGACGTACTGCGCGGTTTCCGTCGCGAACAGCTTCGCCATCGCCGCGCGTGCCGCGAGTCCGGTTTTGCCCGCGTCGTACGCGCTCGCGGCTGCGTAGACGAGCAGCCGGGCGGCCGCCAGCCGGGTCGCCATTTCGGCGAGGGTGTGCGACACGGTTTGCTGGTCTTTCAACGGCCCGCCGAACGCGATGCGACTCCCGGCGTGTTCGACAGCGGCGTCGAGCGCGGCCTGGGCCATGCCGACGGCGAACGCGCCGACGCTGGGCCGGAACAGGTCCAGCGTGCGCATGGCGACCCGGAACCCGCGATCGGCTTCCCCGAGCAGCTCGTCGTCGTGCACGCGGACGCCGTCGAACACCAGCCTGCCGATCGGATGCGGGCTCACCATGTCGAGGTGCTCACCCGAGAGCCCCGCCCGATCACCGGGGACGACGAACGCGCTGACCCCGCGTGAGCCGGCGCCCTCGGTCGTCCGGGCGAA
This sequence comes from Amycolatopsis sp., assembly GCF_025464955.1. GTDB lineage: Bacteria > Actinomycetota > Actinomycetes > Mycobacteriales > Pseudonocardiaceae > Amycolatopsis. The sequence continues at coordinate 57,522 of NZ_JAODNM010000023.1, forward strand.
CACGGTGTAGAAATCGGCCTCGGGTGCGTTGGAGATCCAGATCTTTTCCCCGGTCAGCCGCCAGCCGTCGGTGTCCCGTTCAGCGGCGAGCTCCAGGGCGGCCGCGTCCGAACCCGCGTCAGGCTCGGTGAGCGCGAACCCGGCGATGGCGTCTCCCGCCGCGACAGCGGGAATCCACTTTCGCACCTGACCGTCCTGTCCGGACTGCAGCACCGGGTAGCTGCCCAAACCCTGCAACGCCAGCGCCGTTTCGGACTCGGTGCTCTGCGTGGCGAGGGACTCGCGCAGCAGGCAGAGGTCCATCGACGCCGCGTCTCCGGTGGGTACGCCGGTTTCGACCCCGGGAAAGAGGCGCGCGAGCAGGCCCTGTTGCCCCATCGCCTTGACCAGTTCACGGTTGACGCTGCCCTCGACCCCGGACTCGGCGATCGCCCGGAGTTCGCCTGCGCCCAGTTCCTTGACGTCGGCACACAGTTCCAGTTGCTGGGGGGTCAGAGCGAATGCGGTCATTCGGGCCTCCATCGGGCGTGGGCCGTTTTGGGTTCTCCGGTGCGGATGAGGGCGAGCCGCGGCTTCGGCCCGTCGGTCCGGCCGCCCTGCGGACGGCGGTTTCCGGCGGCGAACTGTTTCGGCCACGGAATCGGATAACCTTGCTCGGCTGCCGCGTGCAAAGTCCATTGTGGATCGTAGAGGTGCGTGCGGCCGAGCGCGCAGAGGTCCGCGCGGCCGGCGAGGATGATCGAGTTGACGTCGTCATACGAAGAAATCGCTCCGACCGCGATCACAGCCACCCCGTACTTGCGGCCGACCTCGTTGCGGATCCGGTCGGCATAAGGCGTCTGGTAGCTCCGGCCGTAGGCCGGCTTCTCCTCGCTGACGACCTGTCCTGTCGACACGTCGATCCCGTTGGCGCCATGCTCGGCGAACGCTCGCGCGATCTCGACGGCCTCGTCGGCGTCGATTCCGCCGTCATGCCAGTCGGTCGCCGAGATCCGGACGGTCATCGGCCGTTCGGCAGGCCACACCGCGCGAATAGCGTCGAACACTTCCAGCGGGTAGCGCAGCCTGTTCTCGGTCGAGCCGCCGTAGGAATCAGTACGGTGGTTGGTCAGCGGGGAAAGGAACGACGACAGCAGGTAGCCATGTGCGCAATGCAGTTCGAGCACGTCGAAACCCGCCGAGGCCGCCCGTCGCGCGGATTCGACGAACTGCGCGGTGATCTCGCTCAACTCGGAAACGGTCAGTTCTCGCGGCGTCTGGTTGTCGGCCGAATACGGAATCGCCGACGGCGCGCAGAGGTCCCAGTTGCCGTCGTCCAACGGCTGGTCGATACCTTCCCACATGAGCTTCGTCGAACCCTTGCGCCCCGAGTGTCCTAACTGGACTCCGATGCGGGCAGGACTGCTGCCGTGCACGAAGTCGACTACGCGGCGCCACGAGGCTTCCTGCTCGTCGGCGTAGAGGCCGGTGCAACCCGGAGTGATTCTGCCTTCGGGGGAGACGCAGACCATCTCGGTCATCACCAATCCCGCGCCGCCAAGCGCCTTGCCGCCGAGGTGCACGAGATGAAAGTCGGTCGGCACACCGTCCACCGCGGAATACATGTCCATCGCTGAAACGACGACCCGGTTGGGCAGGTCCAGTGAGCCGAGCCGGTACGGCTGGAACATCGGCGGCCGGACGTCCGAACCCTGCCGCTCGGCGAACCAGGTGTCGAGGTCCGCGACGAATTCGGGATCACGCAACCGCAGGTTGTCGTAGGTGACCCGGCGGCTGCGGGTGACGATGTTGAACGCGAACTCGTGCGGGTCCTGGTCGGTGTACTGCCCGATGTTCTCGAACCATTCGAGACTCGCTTGGGCCGCACGCTGGGTCGAAGCCACGACCGGACCTCGTTCGGCCTCGTAAGCCGTCAGCGCGAGATCCACAGTGGACTGCTCCTGCAGGCAGGCGGCCAGCGCCAGCGCGTCTTCCATGGCGAGTTTCGTGCCGGACCCGATCGAGAAGTGCGCGGTGTGTGCCGCGTCCCCGAGCAGGACGACGTTCTCGTGACGCCAGGTCGCGCAGCGGACCGTGGCGAAGTTCGTCCACTTGGAATTGTTCGCGAACACCTGGTGCCCACCCAGGACTTCGGCGCACAGCTCGCGGATGAGTTCGATGGATGCTTCGTCGCTCTTCCCCGGCGGCAGCGCATTCGTCGCGACTTCGCCGAAGGCGCGCTCCCAGACGTCCTCGTGCACTTCGAGGATGAACGTGCTCGCCTCGCGGCTGTACGGATAGCCGTGGATCTGCATGACCCCGGCCGGGGTGTCGAGGATGTGGAACTTGAACGCGTCGAACACGAGGTCCGTACCGAGCCAGATATAACGGCAGCGGCGGGCTTCCAGCGTGGGCTGGAACGTCTCGGCGAACCGCGTCCGGATCGGTGAATTCACCCCGTCCGCGGCGATGACGAGGTCGTACTCTGCGGCCAGCCGCTCGACGTCCGGGGCCTCGGAGCGGAATTTGATCTCCACGCCGAGTGCCAGGCAGCGCTGCCGCAGGATGGTCAACAGGCGCTTGCGGCTCATGGCCGCGAACCCGTGGCCGCCTGAGGTGAAGGCGGTCCCCCGGTAGTGGACGTCGATGTCGTCCCAGCGCGCGAACTCCCCGCGCATCGCGGCGAAGATCTCGGTGTCGGCGTGCTCGATGCCGCCGAGGGTCTCGTCGGAGAACACGACGCCGAAGCCGAAGGTGTCGTCCGGGGCGTTGCGCTCCCAGATGGTGATTTCGCGGCTGGGGTCCAGCTGCTTGGCCAGTGCCGCGAAGTACAGACCTGCCGGCCCCCCGCCGGCCACCGCGATACGCATGTCGCCGACTCCCTCCGTTGAGTACCGACCCAGGATATGTCGTTGATCCTACGATCGTCAAGAAGACGCGATATCGGGGTAAGCTGTGGCCATGTCGATCGAGCGGATCAACCCCGAAGAACTGGGCAGGCCGTCCGGGTTCACGCACGCGGTGTCCAGCACGGGCGGAAAGACCGTGTTTCTGGCCGGGCAAACCGCCCTGGACGCGCAGAACCGGATCGTCGGCGACGGCGTGGTCGAGCAGTTCGAGCGCGCGTTCGGCAACCTGCTCACCGCGTTGCGTGCGGCCGGTGGCACCCCATCCGACCTGGTCAGCGTCACGATCTACATCGTCGACATGGATGACTACAAGGCACACGCGCGCGAGATCGGCGCGGTCTGGAAACGGCTTGCCGGTTCGGACTACCCGGCGATGGCGGGCATCGGCGTCAGCCGGCTCTGGGACGTCGAAGCGCTCGTCGAGGTCCAGGGCTTCGCCTCGATCCAGTGATCCAGGGACAGCAACTCGACGGCGAGTTGCGATGGTTGCGGACGTCAACTACCGCAACTTGACGGCGAGTTGCGGGTGAAAAGTGCCCTCGGTTAGGCCAGGGAACGGGCGACATGCGCGCGGGCGGGTTCTTCGAGCCGCGCCCGCAGCGCGAAGAAGAGGTCGGCCGCGCGGATCCCGGCCCAGTCTTCGGGCAGAAGTTCCACGGGCAGCCCCGGGTCGAGGTACGGCAGCCGGCGCCAGTCGGTGAGCGCGGCGACGTAGTCGGCGAACGCCTCGCCGTCGTGTCCGGGCCGACGCAGCCGCCCGAGTGCGGAGGTGTGCGTGGTGAGGAAGTCCTCGTACAGCGATTCGAGCTGGTCGAGGTCCCACCACTGGCGGACCTTCTCGCCGAGATCGCCGAACGCGAGATGCTGGGCGTGGAAGAGGTCCGCGTACGCATCGAGCCCGAGGCGCCGCAGGACCTCGGCGGTGGCGTCGCGCAGATGCGCGGGCGCGACCCACACCCCGGACGCGGCCGTGCCGAACCCCAGCCTGGTCAATTGCGCTCGCAGCAGGTGCCGCTTGTGGCGTTCGGATTCCGGCACCGAGAACACGGCAAGCAGCCAGCCTTCGGCCAGCGTCGCGCGCTTGCGCCGGAAGATGCGCTCGTCACCCTCGCGCAGGATTGCGAGCGCCTGCTCGGACAGTTCGTACCCGGCCGTGCCGTCGCGGCGGACGGCTTCGAGGATCCCGCGCCGCTTCAGCCGCGAGATCGACGACCGGACGGCCGGTTCCTCGACGCCGATGTCCGCGAGCAGGCCGATCAGTGACGCGACCGAAAGCCAGCCGCCTTCTTTACGCGAATAGAGCCCATACACCGTCACGATGAGTTGCCGCGGCTGCGCGCCGCGGACGCCACTCTCGTCGTCGGGTGTTTCCGGTACGGCCGTCACGCGGTCACCATAACAAGGGATACGCTCGGTGAGAGGTCGATGGTCAGGGGGTTGAGTGGGTCCGGTGTTGCCCGGTCTGCGTCGCGCGAGCCGTGTCGTCGACGGCCGCTGTACCCGGAGCCGCCACGTCGTCCGCACCGAGCGGCTCCTGCTGCGCACACCGACCGAGTGGGAGATGGCCGCCGCGCAGGCCGCCGCGAGTGATCCGGTGGCCCAGCACTGGATCGGCTGGGCGCCGGAAGCCGTGATGGCCAAGGAAGACCGGCATCGTTTTCTGCAGGTCGTCCCCGGGACCGGCCCGGACCGTGACTGGCCGGACGCGGCGTACCTAGTGGCGATCCACCGGCGCGTGGACCGGATAGCCGGCATGGTCACCGTCTCGCGGATCGAGGGCCGCGGGCACGAGCTCGGCGGCTGGCTCGCGCCGACGTTCCGCGGCAGGGGCCTCGGCTCCGAACTGTTCCGCGCCGGGTTGGAGCTCGGGCACCAGCACCTCGGCCTGCGCCGGATCCGGGCCGCTGTCGAGGCGGGGAACGCCGGCAGCCTCCGAGCCGTCGCCGCCGCGGATTTCGACGCGGTGTCCGGCCCGCCGACGTACATTCTGGAGAACGGACGCGAGATCGCCGCCCGCTGGTTCTCTCACGAAGTCGAGCACGCCGGCTGCTGCCGAGGTCCCCAGCCCGCGTGACCGTCACGCAACGAAGTTTCGTTGGTAGTCCGGTAATGCGATACCGTTGGCGGCTTCCTCGATCGTTTCATGATGCCGCGCATGACCAGGCCCTTCCACGGCAGCTTCGGCAGGATCCTGATCATCTGGTGCTGGAACCAGATCTGCCACCACTTGCCCTGGGTCATCTGCTTGGCGATGTTAACGCCGAGCGCCTGGTTCAGCTGCACGAAGTCCGCGATTTCCTCGGCGTACGCGGGAAACGCCCTCGTGTGGTCGCCGCCGGTCGCGGCCAGCTGGCCGGCCAGCGCGTAGGCACCGACGAGCGCCATGCTGGTGCCCTGCCCCGAGGCCGGGGACGGGCCGTACGCCGCGTCGCCGACCAGGACCGTGCGTCCGCGTGACCAAGTGTCCAGGCGGATCTGGCTCACCGAGTCGAAGTAGAAGTCCGGCGTCGAGGCCATGTCCGAGAGCAGTTGGCCGATCTCCCACTCGCCGTCGGCGAACGCGTCGGCGAGGATCTCCTTCTGCTGGTCGATGTCGCGGTAGTCGTAGTCGAGTTCCGGTGAGGAGAACAGGAAAAACGCCTTGGCGTCGACGCTTCCCTTGGTGCTGTAGACATTGACGACCTTGCCCGGCGTGCTGTGGGTCAGCTCCCACCGGTCGAGGTCGAAGCGGTTGGGCACGGTGAAGATCGAGACGTAGCAACCGAGGTGGTTCGTGATGGGTGCTTCGGGGCCGAACGTCAGCGCGCGGACGCCCGAGTGCTGGCCGTCGGCGCCGACGACGAGGTCGAACCGCCGCGGCGCGCTGGTGGCGAAGGTGACGTACACGCCGTCGGCGTCCTCGGTCATCGAAGTGATGTAGTCGCCGAAGATGTACTCCGTCGTGTCCTTGGTCGCGTCGTAGAGGATCTTGCTGAGGTCGCCGCGCATCAGCTCGAGATCGCCTTCCGACCGGAAGCCGAACAACTCGCCGTCCAGCTCGGCGATGCGCGTGCCCTCGCCGTTGACGAACGAGCCGCCGCGCATCGACGTGTGCTTGCGCTCGAACTCGGCGCGCAGGCCCATCCGGTCGACGACGTCCATCGCGACACCGCGAATGTCCACTTTGTAGCCGCCGGGCCGCAGCTCGGGAGCGCGTTCGGCGATCGTCGGGTTGAAGCCGTAGCGGCGGAGCCAGAAGGCCAGTGCGGGGCCGGCGATGCTGGCGCCGGAGATGAGGATGTCGTTGCTTTTCATGTCACCGAGGCTGGGCCGGGCCGCTTACCGGCCGCGCACCATCCGCGCACCGCCGCGCCGGACCTGGGTGTCTGGGTAGAGTCCCGGTGTCAGCAGGCGCAGCCCGAAGGAGACATCGTCATGCGGTTCATGGTCCTGCTCAAGGCCACCGAAGCGACTGAAGCCGGCAAGCTGCCGTCGACGGAACTCCTCACCGCGATGGGGAAGTTCAACGAGGAAATGGTCGACGCCGGTGTGCTGGTGGCGGGCGAGGGGATCCACCCGAGCTCCCGCGGCTCCCGCGTGAAGCTGCTCGCCGGGAACGCGACGATCACCGATGGCCCGTTCACCGAGACGAAAGAACTGATCTCCGGCTTTTGGATCCTCGACGTCGAGTCGAAGGAAGAGGCCATCGGATGGGCGAAGCGCATGCCAGCGGCGCACGAGATCGAGATCAACCTCGAGATCCGCCAGGTCTTCCAAGCCGAGGACTTCGGTGAGAACTTCACTCCCGAGCTGCGCGAAGCCGAGGAGCGCCTGCGCGCCCGCAGTGACCAGCAGTAGAAATGACTGAAGGGGCCGAACCGGTCGGGTTCGGCCCCCTCAGCCTGTTCTTCAGTCGGTGGTGACGGTGTTCTCCCTGGCACGCGGCAGGTTCGCGATGATCAGTGCGAACGACGCGATGATGATGTTCTGCAGTGCCGACTGCAGGCCGTTCCACTTGGACGACTGCCACATCTGGAAGTACTCGCCGCCGACGGCGATGAACCCGCCGGCGAACAGCACCAGCCACATCAGCCAGCCCAGCGTGGACAGCCGGCGTGCGGTGTCCGTCGTTCCTCGTCCGCCGAGCGCGCGTACCCAGGCGACGACGGCCGCGATCAGGACCAGGGCCGCGATCGTCTCCCACGCGATGATCAGCACGTACGCACTGGTGACCAGGGTCGGGTTCGTGACCGACCGCCACATCAGGTGCGGCGACTTGAAGGTCGTGTCCATGGCGAAGACATGCACCACGAACTGGTGATTGGTTTCGTAGTCGGTGATGTTGCCGAGCGCGATCAGGGTCATCTGCAGGGCAGTGATGACAGTGAGCACGGCGACGACCGTCCGGAGACTCCCCATCCGGTGAAGGACACGCATGGTGGGAATCTAACTCACATCGCTTGAGGAAAGATCGGATCTTAGTTATTGACCTTATGGTCCAGAACGGCTACGGTTATGGACCATAAGGTCAATAACAACTCGACGGGATGGTCTCATGAGCGCCACGCTGCAGGACAAGGTCGCTGTCGTCACCGGTGGCACCACGGGGATCGGGCTCGGGATCGCCAAGAGGTTCGTCGCCGAGGGCGCTCGCGTCTTCATCACCGGCAGGCGCAAGGACGCGCTGGACGACGCGATCGCGGAGATTGGCGGGAGCGTCGAAGGGATCCAAGCCGATTCTTCCAGCCTTGCCGACCTGGACAGGCTTTTCGAGACGGTAAAGGCCTCGGCGGGCAGTCTTGATGTGCTCGTCGCCAACGCCGGTGGTGGCACGATGGAGCCGTTGGGCTCGATCACCGAAGAGGGCTTCGAGGCGACTTTCGCGACGAACGTGAAGGGCGTCGTCTTCACCGTGCAGAAGGCGCTTCCCCTGCTCTCGCCGGGGTCTTCGGTGATCCTCACCGGTTCGACCACATCTGCCAAGGGGATGCCGGGTGGCAGCGTTTACGCCGCCACCAAAGCAGCTGTCCGAAACTTCGCCCGGAGCTGGATCATCGAGCTGAAGGGCCGCGACATCCGAGTCAACGTCCTGAGCCCCGGACCGATCCGGACACCGGGCCTGCTCGGCATCCCCGCGGCCGGGCAGCAGGAGGAGTTCCTCGCCGCTCAGGCCGACGCGGTGCCGCTGGGCCGCATCGGCCGCCCTGACGAGATCGCGGCCGCCGCCCTGTTCCTTGCCACGGATGCGGCCAGCTTCGTGAACGGCGTCGAATTCTTCGTCGACGGTGGCCAGGCGCAGCTCTAGTTCCGGGTCTCCCACCCTCCTTGAACCGGCGAGGCGAGCGCGCGGACGGAGTCGTTATCCTCGCGGCATCGAACGCATCAACCACCTCCTCGACCTGACAATGGAGGACAGCGCAGTCGATGAATCCTCAGAACGAAGCGAAGCCCTGGAACAGGTGACGATCGCGAGCCTGTCCAAGATCAGTACGGCGATGCGGGTTTTTCGGCGGTGGGCGGAAAGCGCGGGCCTGCGACCCAGCGAAACGGTGTACGTCAGTTGGACCAAGGTTCGTCGGCGGCTCCGGTTCTCCAAGTCCGGCAACCCGGACATCGAGCGGGCGTACCGAACCCACTGGTTACCGCCGAAGGTTTGACTGGCCGGGTCGGTTCGGGCCGGGTTTGAGAACCCTCAAGGCCACTTTGACCGCGGTGAACGCGGTCAAAGTGGCCTTGAGGGAACGCGCGTACTACGTCAGACAGCGATCCGGCCGCCGTCCACCGGCAGCACAGCGCCGTGCACGAAGCTGGACCGGTCGGTGGCCAGGAACGCGATCGCCTCGGCGATCTCCGCCGCGTTGCCGGGACGGCCGGCCGGCGCCTGCGACGCCAGCTGGTCGAGGGCCTCGCCCATGCCCACGGTGCCTTCGGTGCGGGTGGGACCGGGGCTGACGGCGTTGACCCGCACCCCGCTCGGCCCGTACTCGGCGGCCCACGACTTGGTCAGCAGCACCAAGGCGGCCTTGCTGGCGCCGTACAGCGCCATGCCGTTGGCCCCGTACTCGGCGACCATGGTGGATACGTTGATGATCGCTCCGTGGCCACGCTTGGCCATCTCCGGTGCCAGTTCGGCGACCAGGAAGTACGGCGCCTTCACGTTGACCGAGAACACCTCGTCGAAATCCGACTCCACGGTGTCGGCGGTCGGCCCGAACGGGAAGATGCCGGCGTTGTTCACCAACACGTCGACGTGCCCGACCAGCTCACGGGCGCGGGCGGCCAGCGACCGGGCCGACGCCTCGTCGCCCAGCTCGGTGGCGACGAAGTCGGCCTGCCCGCCGGCACTGCGGATGGCCTCGACGACCTGCGCGCCTCGGCCCGCGTCCCGCCCGGAGAGCACGACGTGCGCGCCGAGCCCGGCCAGCGTTGTGGCGGCGGCGCGGCCGATGCCACTGGTTCCACCGGTCACCAAAGCCGTGGTACCCGACAATTCTGACGACATGTCATACCCTCGTTTCTTGACGCGGAAAAATCCCGACGGCCGGTGCAACGACAACACCGACCGGCGACTTCCGGCCAATTGGCCGCCATTTCTTATGGCGGCCATAAGAAATTCGGCTAGCCGCGGTCGAGACTCGCGACGAGCAGCCCGAGATCACGCCGGTGCGAACTCGCCGCCCACACCGCCCACGTCCGCCGCACCAGCGGGTGCCCGACCAGGGGTGTCCACACCACGGACTCGGGGACGGGCTGCGACCAGTCCGGTGGCGCCAGCGCGAACGCTCCGCCGCCGGTGACCGCGGCCAGCTTCACCTCGGCGATCAGCTCCTGCCCGGCTGGCGCGGCCGGTCCCAGGTCCAGCCCGTGACTGCGCAGGATCGCGGTCAGCTCGTCGTACCAGGCGGGACTGCCGGACCGGGGAAAGCCGACCCAGTCGAGACCGGCCAGCGCGTCCAGCCGAATGCCGTCGACCCCGGCGATCTTCGAGGCCTGCTCGGCGGCCATCAGCACGCCGAGCCGCTCCTCGGCGACGAGCATCGCGTCGAAGTCCGGCCCGATCGGGTGTTCCCGCACCAGGCCGAGGTCCAGCTCACCGTCACGCAGCGCCTCGAACTGGGCCGCCGTCGAGAGGTGCCGGGCCTGCACCCGCGTGCCGGGACGGGCCGCGGCGAGGTCGGCAAGCGGCTTGGGCAGCAGGTCCGCGGGCAGCTCCAGCGGGATGCCGATGCGCAATACAGTGCTGCCGGCCTCGGTGTGCCGGGCAAGGGCCGACAGCGCCTGATCGTGCCGGGCGAGCACTGCCCGTGCCTCGGTCAGCAGCGTCATCCCGGCCTCGGTGGGCTGCACCCCGGTGCTACGCCGCACCATCAGCTGGACGCCGAGCTGCCGCTCCAGCGCTGTCATCGTCTGCGACAGCGCCGGCTGGCTGATGTGCAGCTTCCGCGCCGCCGCGGACAGGCTGCCCTCTTCCACCACGACGACGAAAGCCCGCATTTCCCGCAATTCCACCCGTCCATCACACCACACACGGGCCAAAGAACGGCTTATGACAGCCATCGGTAAGTCGTCTGGCCGGCGCTGGGATAAGAGCCGGTAATGGGGTTGTGTGGTTTCGACGGAAAGGAATCACGATGAAGGACACCGATTGGCTCGCCGCGTTGCACGCGAGTTCCCGACGACTGGCCGAAGCGGTCGACGGCCTGACCGACAAGCAGCTGGCCACGCCGTCGTACGCGAGCGGCTGGACCATCGCCCAGGTGCTGTCCCACCTCGGCAGCGCCGCCGAGATCGGCGCGGTGCTGGTGCAGCGCGGCATCGACGGCGACCCGACCGGTCCGGGGGAGCAGGACACCAAGCCCGTATGGCAGCGCTGGGATGCGATGTCCGCGCTGGAGCAGCGGGCAGCGTGGCGCGAGGCAGACGCCCGCCACCTGAAACTGCTGGACTCCGCAGACATAGCGGACGTGCAGGTGCCGTATTTCGCCGGCCTGCTCAGCGTTCCCGTCTATGCCGGCTACCGGTTGTCCGAGCATTCGGTGCACGGCTGGGACATCGAGGTCGCGCTCGATCGGTCCGCGAAGATCCCAGCGGACGAGGTGGAACTGCTGTGGCAGCGGCTGGACCGGGTCGCGACCCGCTTCCGCGACGCGAAGACGTTGACACGCCTCAAACCCGGCCAGATCGCCCTCGAGCTGACAGAGCCGCCTCGCACGCTGTGCCTGGACCTGGGCGGCGAGCTGCACATCGTGCCGTGCGAACCCGGCGACCCCACGGCGACGGTACAGGGATCCGCCGAGGCCGTACTTCGCCTTGTGTACGGCCGAAATCGCGTCGAGGACGGCGTCGCCGCCACTGGCGGGGTGACTGTCGACGACGTCCGGTCCCTCTTCCCCGGCTACTGACTACCGCTGACCTGATCGACCGGCTCGTCGAGAGCGTCGGGACCTGGCACACGGCGTGACCGAGGCGGGTCAAAGACGAACGCCGCCGAGCGGAGGTGGCAGCAGCGATTGAGGACGAGCCGTTGTCGCCGACCGCTCTCTCTGCTGGCAACTGCACCCACGAAGCAGCGCGGCAATCGAGTGAAGTCTGTCGGCCGTCGACGACATTGCCCAGTGTGGATCGGATACCGCCGCGCGTGTGGCGGCGATGCTCTCCTGCAGTTGCTCCGACAGCTCGCCAGGTGCCCGCGCAGTAAAGGAGTCGAGCTCGGCGTCGATCGCTCGGAGTCCGTCGCGTGTGTCGGCGAGCGGGGAGCGGCGGCCGATGAGCCGGGCGAACCGGCGGTGTGAAGCGAGGGTGGGAGCGGCATTGTCCGCCAGCGTCAAAGCCTGACGGTACCGCGCTCGCGCCGAGATTCGTCGAGCTGCCGCCGCCTCACCTACTTCGCCGACGTCGGTGAGGTAGGTGGTGAGCGCGGTCAGGGCGGTGGTCGTATGGCGCTTGAGAACGTCAGTCGTCCGGATCGGAAGCACGAACCAGGCGGCTGCCGCTCCGAGTACCGCGCCGCAGGCAATCGCTTCCAGCCGAATGGCGAGCAGGTTCGTCCCGCTGAGCCCGAAATAGGCGTACATCAGGGCCAACCCGCTGGTGATGCTCGCGGCCCAATAGAAGTAGCTGAAGTTCCGAAGCCAGCTGGCGACCGCGAGGATCAGGAAGATCACGACGACGAGCCACGGATCCTGGCGACCGAAGTAGCCGGACAGCAGCGTCGCGATGACCGTTCCGGTGGCGGCGCCGGCCAGGCGCAGCATGCTCTTGTGGATGACATCACCGCGGCCGCGGTTTCCGCTACCGACGATGTACGCGGTCAGGACAGCCCACTGCCAGTGCTCGCCGAACAACCAGTGGCCGGCGGCGAAGGCAGCCCCGAGCGCACACCCCATCTGGACTGCCATCCGCGTTGTCGCCGGAAGTTGTTTCCAGCCACGGGCGGTGTCGCCGGTCGCCCGACCAGGCCGCGTGGCGGGTGGGGAAGCGGGCGGCATGAATCCTGTTCGGACCGCCGCGAGGTGGAGGATAACGGCCCACGACATGGTGGCGGCCGCTATCACCGCGATCCAGGCGATGTGAACAGGGTCGATCCGCGGATCCGCCGGTGTCACCAATGCGACGACGAAGGCGATCGACACGAGCGACCCGGCCCACGTGACGGTCGGGCCGAATTTCCGGATCCAGATCACTCCGGCGACGGACGCGCTGAACAGGGCGGCTCCCACGACCACATGCGTCGACATCAGGCTGCCGATCACGCTGGCAAGTGTCATCGCGGCTGCCTGTAGCAGCACGATGCCGGACACGTTCGCGAATTGGTTGCGGCGCAGGCCGGCGTTGGACGATCGGAGTACGCGTCCCGCGCTGAGCGCGAGCACGATCGAGAGCACGACGACATCGGTATGCAAATGGGCCGCGGTCTCGATGGACCAGGCGGTGAAGAAGCTCGCAAGCACTGTGCCCATGGTGACCACAGTGCCGCGTGCATAGTTGAGCCCGGGGTCCCTCGGTAGCCGCCACTGGTGAAATAGGTTCGCCATGTCGTATCAATCTCCGCGCGTAGTCGTCCTATGGGCCAATCTTACGCGCAATTTAGTTCGCAGTCACGTACTAGTTTCGCTGCGGCTCCTGGTCGGTCGCCTGGCCGGAGCGTCGACGCAGCTGGCTCTCTCGGACCGAACGCGCTGGTGATGACCAGTGAATGCGTACTGTGCCTGCTGCGCTAGCACGTCATGGTCGGGAAAATCTTGCCCATTAGTACTGTGATGCTTACGGTAGGTGCGTGGAACGCCAAACGCCGACAGCCGTGTTGCTTCAAGGGATCCTGCGGCTCGGGTCGCGTCTGCGGCACGACCGCCCGGAAGGCTCGCTCAGCCCGAACAAGATCGCCGTCCTGAGCCACTTGCGTCGCCGCGGTCCGACGTCTCCGGGAACTATTGCCGCGGCAGAGCACCAGCAACCGCAGTCCCTGACCCGCGTGTTCGCGGAACTCGAACACGACGGCCTGTTGGTTCGTGCTGTGTCCGAGGAGGACCGCCGTGGGCTTGTTCTGTCCATCACGGACGAAGGACGCGACACGTTGTCCCGCGACATGGCGCACCGGGCCGCTTGGCTCGGCAACGCGCTGCTCGAACTCACCGAAGTCGAGCGTCAGATGTTGCTTTTGGCCGGTCAGCTGATGAACAAGATCGCCGACTCGCCGTCCGCGCCCGAGCGCGGCTAAGGCGCGCCACGGCGGGCTTCACAAGCGCAGGATCTCCAAACCGTCCCTGGCCATCGGGCGGGCCTGCGGTCAGGCAAGCCGCGGTTCTCCTCCGCACGGGGGATCCTTCGTGACCCAGATAACACCCGGAAGTGCGTCGGGTGGGTTGCCGCCCGTCAGATCACCGACTATCTCGACCACGATCGAATCAGCACGACCCCAGATGACTACCTGGAGCGCGGCGTCGTGGAGGAGCTGGTCAGGCCCGCGCCGGCCGTTCGTCCGGCGATCCGGATTGCCGAAGAGGCCGGTCAGGCAGGTGCCGGTGTACACGAAACCCCTGGTCAACGCTGTGACCAGGGGTTTTGGTGCCCTGGGCAGGATTCGAACCTGCGACCCTTCGCTTAGGAGGCGAACGCTCTATCCCCTGAGCTACCAAGGCGGGTGGTGCTCGGCCAGTTTAGCGGGCATGGTGCGACTTGCCGCGTCCGACCTGGTTGGCCTAACAGGTCACTCGACGGTGTCTGCTTTCGAACTTCTGAACAACAGTAGGTAACCTTCGCTAACGGATGCGGAGAACCCGCTCCACCGGCCGCCGGAGGGCTTAGTTGATCAAGCTCATGTTCGCCGATGACGAAGAATTGGTCCGCTCGGGCCTGCGGGCGATGATGTCCGCGGCATCGGACATCGAGATCGTCGGCGAGGCGAGCGACGGTAGATCGGCGGTCGAGGTCGCCCGGCGGCATCACCCGGACGTGGCGTTGCTCGACATCAAGATGCGCGCGCCCGATGACGGGATCCGCGCGTTGCGTGCCATCCTCGCGTTGCCCGACCCGCCGCGGGTCGCGATGCTGACGACGTTCGACATCGACGAGTACGTGAGTCTTGCCCTGCGGCTCGGTGCCAACGGTTTCCTGCTCAAGGACATCGACCCCGGCGCGTTGCTGCGGGCCGTGCGCGACCTCGCGAAGGGCGGTGCCGTGCTCGACCCCGGTGTCGCCGCCAGGATGGTCGCCACGCATCGCGACGAACAGCGCGCCGCACAGCCGGCCCGCAAGCTTCTCTCGTCTCTTTCGGACCGTGAACGCGAGGTCGTGGCGCTGATCGGGCAGGGACTGTCCAATGCCGAGATCGGCGGTCAGCTGCACCTGTCCGAGGCCACCGTCAAGGGTTACGTGTCCGCGGTGCTGTCGAAGATCGGCGCCGCGAACCGGGTGCAGGCCGCGTTGCTCGCCTATCGGGGCGGCCTGCTCGACTGAGTCCGGAGCGGACGGATGCTGCTCACCGCACTCCAGTACATCGGCCTGGTCGCGTTCGCGGCGTCGGGCTCGCTCGCGGCCGTACGAACCGGTCTCGACGTCTTCGGGGTGATCGTGGTCGGCCTGACCACGGCGCTGGGCGGCGGCATCATCCGTGACGTCCTGCTCGGCATCCATCCGCCGTCCACTTTGCACAGCTGGCCGTACCTGGCGGTGTGCGCGGGGACGGCGCTCGCCGTGTTCGTCTTCCACCCCCAGGTCGCGAAGGTGCGTCGCGCGGTGCTGCTGGCTGACGCGCTGGGGCTCGGCGTCTTCGCGACCGCGGGCACGACCATCGCGCTGAGCACCGGCGCTCCGATCTACACGTCCTGCCTGATCGGCATGACGACCGGCATCGGCGGCGGTGCCCTGCGTGATCTGCTGCTCCGGGAAATCCCGCTGGTGCTGCGCAAAGAGATCTACGCGGTGGCCGCGCTGGCCGGTTCGGTGCTCGTCGGGATCGGTCACGCGCTGCGATTGCCTGCCGGTCCGGTGACCGTGGTCGCGGCCGCCGCCGTGGTCGCGATCCGCGTGCTGGCGATGTGGCGACGCTGGAACGCGCCGGTCGCGAAGGCCCCAGAGCATGACTGATGGGCACGACTGAGGACAAATATCCTTTGTCGATTCTGTGTGAGTTCTTAGGCGGGTCTCAGCACGCTGGGTAAGACTGTCGCTATGCGCATCCTCGTAGTGGACGACGACAGGGCCGTCCGTGACTCGCTCCGACGCTCCCTGGAGTTCAACGGCTACCAGGTCGAGCTCGCCAGCGACGGTGCGCAGGCGCTCGAATCCATCATCGCCAGCAGGCCCGACGCGATGGTCCTCGACGTGATGATGCCGAGGCTGGACGGTCTCGAAGTGGCCAGGCGCCTGCGCAGTACCGGCGACGACCTGCCGATCCTCGTGCTCACCGCCCGCGACACGGTGTCCGACCGGGTGTCCGGATTGGACGCCGGAGCCGACGACTACCTGCCGAAGCCGTTCGCGCTGGAGGAGTTGCTGGCCAGGTTGCGGGCGCTGCTCCGGCGCGCCATGCCGGACGTCGGGGGCGGGCTGGACGCCGAACTGCTGTCGTTCGCCGACCTCACCCTCGACCCCGGCACCCGGGAGGTCCGGCGCGGCGAACGCGAGATCAGCCTGACGCGCACCGAGTTCGCTCTGCTCGAGCTCTTTCTTTCGTATCCGAAGCACGTGTTGACCAGGGGAAGGATTTTGGAGGAGGTATGGGGTTACGACTTCCCGACGTCAGGCAACGCGTTGGAGGTCTACGTCGGCTATTTGCGCCGAAAGACCGAAGCGGAGGGCGAGTCCCGGCTGATTCACACGGTTCGGGGAGTGGGGTACGTCCTGCGGGAGACCCCACCGTGACCGAACCGGTCACCGTTGTCGACGAGCCGGATCCCGAACTGCTGAGGAAGGACAAGCGGCGCGTCTCCCTGCGCTCGAGGGTCACGATCCTCGCGGCGGCCTGTGTGGCGGGCGCGGTCGCGCTGGTGTCACTCGGCGCGTACCTCATCGTGCGCCAGAACCTCTATCAGCAGCTCGACGACAACCTGCGGGCCAGGGCGACGGCCGCGGTGACCTCGCCGGTCGTCTCGAACCAGCTCCAGGAGATTCCCGGCGCCTTTCTGGCCAGCACCGACCTGCAGATCGGCCAGCTCAGCGCCGACGGCGAGCTCGCCTATCCGGCCAACGGCGTCCGGCCGAACTGGGGTCAGCCGGAGCTCGATGTCGCACAGGGGAAGACAGGCGAGGAGCTCCGTACCGACCCGCGCACCGGGAGCCGGATGATCGCCGAGCCGATGGGCCACGGCCAGGCCATGGTGCTCGCGCAGTCGGTCGAACCGACCAAACGCACGCTCAACGAGCTGGCTGTGGTGCTGTTCCTGATCGGTGGCGCCGGCATCGTGGTCGCGGCCGCGGCGGGCACGGCCGTGGCGCGCGGTGGGCTCGCCCCCGTCGAGCGGCTGACGTCGGCCACCGAGCGGGTGGCGAAAACCGGGGACCTCCGGCCGATCCCGGTCAGCGGCGACGACGAGCTCGCGCGGCTGACCCATAGCTTCAACACCATGCTCGGCACCGTCGCGGAGTCGCAAGAACGGCAGCGACAGCTGGTGGCGGACGCGGGACACGAGCTGCGGACGCCGTTGACGTCGATGCGCACCAACCTCGAGCTGCTGCTCGCGGCCAGTCGCACCGGCGCGCGGAACCTGCCGGCGCAGGACAGAGCCGATATCGAGGAGGACATCCGCGGCCAGCTCGACGAGCTGACGCAGCTGATCGGTGACCTCGTCGAGCTCGCCAGGCAGGACGAGTCCCATGAACAGATGGAGCGGGTCGACCTGGCCGAGGTCGTCGAACGCGCCCTCGACCGTGCCCGGCGGCGCGCCGGCGAAGTCGATTTCTCTGTCACGCTGCAGCCGTGGGTGCTCACCGGCGACACCACCGCGCTCGAGCGCGCCGTGCTGAACCTGCTGGACAACGCGGTGAAGTTCTCCCCGGCGGGCGCGAACGTGCACGTCCGGCTGTACCCGCTCGGTGATGGCACCGCGGTGCTGGAGGTAGCCGACGAGGGGCCCGGTATCGCCGACGAGGACCTGCCCAAGGTGTTCGATCGCTTCTACCGCTCGGCGGAAGCCCGCACCCTGCCCGGATCCGGGCTCGGCCTGGCGATCGTCAAGCACGCCGCGGACCGCCACGGCGGCGCCGTCCACGCCGCGCGCGCCCGCGAAGGCGGCGCCCTGCTCACCCTCCGCCTCCCGGGCAGTCCTGTTTAGTTTTCAACCAGCCGTGAAGGCCACCTTGACGGCGTAATCGGCCGTGAAGGTGGCCTTCACGGCCAGTCGCATGTCGCACGCCCGTGTTTAGTCGTGTAGGATTTTGTGTGGTTGGCGGGTGATCCTGGGACGGAGTGGACGGTGCTGGCTCGGCAGAGACAGGCGTTGATCCTCGAAGAGGCACGCCGGACGGGTGCGGTCCGGGTCAGTGACCTCGTGACCCGCCTTGGCGTGTCCGACATGACCGTTCGCCGCGACCTCGACGTGCTCTCCGGGCGCGGTCTGGTCGAGAAGGTCTACGGCGGCGCGACGTCGATTGTCGGTAAGAGCACCGACGAGCCCGGGTTCGAAGCGAAGTCCGTACGCCAGCGCGCGCAGAAAGAGGCCATCGCCGCCGTCGCGGCCGGGCTCGTCCGGCCGGGCACCGCGATCGGCATCTCGGCCGGCACCACGACGTGGACGCTGGCCAGAGCACTCGACGCAGTGCCGGGACTGACCATCGTCACCAACTCCATCCAGGTTGCCGACGTGCTGCGCGGTTCCGGCCAGGCCGAACGCACCGTCGTGCTCACCGGCGGCGTCCGCACGCCGTCCGACGCGCTGGTCGGCCCGGTGGCCGTGGCGAGCCTGCGGACCCTGCATCTCGACGTCGTCTTCCTTGGCGTGCACGGGATGGCGGACGGGCCGGGCTTCACCACGCCGAACCTGACCGAAAGTGAGACGGACCGCGCGCTCGTCGAATCCGGCCGCAAGCTGGTCGTCCTCGCCGACCACACGAAATGGGGCACGGTGGGCATCTCCACCATCGCCGACCTGAACGAAGCCGACGTGGTCGTCAGCGATGACGGCCTGCCCGAACAGGCCAGGGAAACACTCATGGAACAAGCAGGGGAGCTCATGGTCGCCGAGACGGCGGAAACGGTTGAGGCGGAGCACGCGTGAGGCGCACGGTTCGGCACCTGGCGGACGGCCGGGAGATCATCTACTTCGACAGCCTGCCCGACGCTCCCGAGCGGACCGCCGAGGACACGCGGGATCTCCCGCCGGTCGCGGCGACCTCGGAGATCCGGCGCGACCCGCTCACCGGCGAATGGGTGGGAATGGCGGCCCACCGCCAGACTCGGACGTACAAGCCGCCGGCCGACCTCTGCCCGCTGTGCCCGAGCAAGCCGGGAAAGCCGAGCGAGATCCCGGAGGCCGACTACGAGGTCGTCGTCTTCGAGAACCGGTTTCCCTCCTTCTCCCAAGGAGTGGTCGGCGAGAAGTCCACTGTGGACGAAATGGGACTGGTGCCGACCGCGCCCGGCCGTGGCCGGTGCGAAGTCGTCTGCTTCACCAGCAATCACGACGGCTCGTTCGCCAAGCTGACGCCGGCACAGGTGCGCTCGGTGGTCGACGCCTGGGCGGACCGGACCGCATTTCTGTCCACTGTGGACGGCGTCGAGCAGGTTTTCCCCTTTGAGAACCGGGGCGAGGAGATCGGCGTCACGCTGTCGCATCCGCACGGCCAGATCTACGGCTACCCGTTCGTCACGCCGCGGACCGAGCGGATGATCGACGTCGCCCGCGCCTACCAGGCCGAGCACGGCCGTCCGGTGATGGGCGACGTGCTGGCCGCCGAGCGGAAGTCCGGCATCCGGGTCATCGCCGAAAGCGAGCACTGGACGGCGTTCGTGCCGCCCGCCGCGCGCTGGCCGGTCCAGGTGCAGGTGGTGCCGCATCGGCAGGTGGCCGACATTCCGTCGCTCACCGACGACGAGCGCGACGACTTCGCCGGCGTGTACCTCGACGTCCTTCGCCGCTGCGACGCGCTTTACGACCGTCCGCTGCCGTACATCGCCGGGTGGCACCAGGCTCCCGTGCACCGCGATCGCGACCTCGGCTGGCTGCACCTCGAGCTGTTCTCCGTGCTGCGCGCCAAGGACAAGCTGAAGTACCTGGCGGGGTCCGAGTCGGGCATGGCGGTCTGGATCAACGACGCCACGCCGGAGCAGATCGCCGAACGGCTCCGCGCTGCTCTCTGACCCTGTGAGCAGCGGCGGTTCGTGATCGGCGGAGTCCACCGGGGTCCGCCATAATCATCAGCGATGCACAGGTTCGGCTCAGGAACTTCTCAGGACCAACGCGCATGGTGGTGTCATGACCGAGAACGACCCAGGTGCTCCCGGAAACAGCGGTGCGGAACCGTCGCCGTCGACCGGTGAGCAGGCAGGATGGTCCCAGTCCGCACACGGTGAGATCGGGCAGGGCACGCCGTCATCGGCGGCCGGCCCGAGTTATCCCGCGGAACAGGGCTACCAGGCCGCGCAGCCGCACCAGGCCGAACCGGCCTACCCGGCTTCGGAACAGCCGTACGCCGCGCCGAACCCCTGGTCCGCGCAGGCCCAGCAGCAGTCGACACCGCCTCCGGGCCAAGCAGGTCTGCTTTACGGCCAGCCGGTCCAGGCCGGGATCCACGGCGGCCAGCAGGGTCCGCCGACCGGTCCGCTGGGACCGCAGACCAACGTCTACACGGTTCCGCCTGAGCCCAGGCCCGCGCGCAACGGGTCCGCCAAGCTCGTCGTCGGAGTCGCGGTGCTCGCGCTCATCGTCGGCGGCGCGGCCGGCGGTCTCGGCGGCTACCTCGCGGGCGGTTCGAGCAACGGCACGGTCATCAACTCGCTCGACTCGCCGGCGTCCGCGCAGCAGACCGGCAACGCGCCGGCCGGTTCGGTCGAATCGGTCGCCCAGAAGCTTTCGCCCAGTGTGGTCGAGCTGCAGGTCAGCGGCGCCACCGAGTCCGGCGAAGGCTCCGGGTTCGTAATCAGCACCGATGGCTACATCATGACCAACAACCACGTGGTCGCGGTCGCCGCCGGCGGTGGCACGATCACCGCGGTCTTCCCCACCGGCCAGAAGGTCCCCGCGAAGGTCGTCGGGCGTGACCCGACAACCGACATCGCCGTGGTCAAGGTCGACGGGGTGTCCGGCCTGAAGCCGGTCGAACTCGGCCGCTCCGACAGCCTGAAGGTCGGGCAGCCGGTGGTCGCGATCGGTTCACCGTTCGACCTCGCCGGCACGGTCACCTCCGGCATCGTCAGTTCGCTCCACCGCCCCGTGCGGGCCGGCGGCGGCAACGGCGATCAGACGACCGTGATGGACGCCGTCCAGACCGACGCGGCGATCAACCCGGGCAACTCGGGCGGGCCGCTGGCGAATATGGCGGGTCAGGTGGTCGGGATGAACTCGGCGATCTACAGCCCGCAGTCGGCGTCGAGCCAGGGCGGGCAGTCCCAGGGCGGCAACGTCGGCATCGGTTTCTCGATCCCGATCGACCAGGCCAGCCGCACCGCCAACGACATCATCAAGACCGGCAAGGCGATCCAGACCTACATCGGGGCGGGCGTCAGCGACGCGCCACCGCCCGGCAGCCTCGGTCAGGGCGGCGGCCTGGGACAGCAGCAACAGCAGTCCGCGCAGCCCGGTTCCGATGGCGCGCTGCTCAGCAGCATCACCCCGGGCAGTCCGGCCGACAAAGCCGGACTCAAGGTCAACGACGTGGTCGTCAAGCTCGACAACCTGGCCATCCCCAACTCGGACGCACTCGTCGCCGCCATCCGCACCAGGGCGCCCAGCGAGCAGGTCAAGCTGACCTTGTCCGACAACCGGGTTGTCACAGTCACCCTCGGCGGACAGCCGGTCACTCCGAACTGACCCGCCTCAAAGACGCTCGGCCGCCCAGGGCGGCCGAGACCAACCCCGGCTCGTCGTCCCCTTCGAGCCGGATCCTGGCCACGCGCGCCCGGTCTCCCCCTCTCCGGTCGCGCGTGGTCTTTTTCTGCCCTTGGCTCGTGAGTGTTCCGGCTGGTTCTCAGCGGCCGGAACACTCACGAGCGCTACGAGTGGACGAGCTCGGCGAACCAGCGGTGGCCTCGGTGTGCGGTCCACTTGACGCGCAGGGCGGCCTGTTCGGCGATGTCGGCGATGGCGTCCACCCCGACCCACGCCCAGGTGAACCACGACCCGGGGGAGTCGTCGTGCAGGTGGGAGCGCACCTGCACCTGCTCGTACCGGAGCCCGCTGCCGGGCGGTTCCAGCTCGACCAGCGCGCTGCCGTCGCTCGCGATCAGCTCCCGAACCCGCCGCAGCAGCTTCACCGGGTCGCCGCCGATGCCGATGTTGCCGTCGGCCAGCAGCGCGTGCTGCCAGCGCGACTCGCCGGGCAGCCGCTCGAAGACGTCGCGGCGCAGGGCGATCGCGCCGCGTTGCCGGCTGAGTCGCACTGCGGTCGTCGAGCTGTCGATGCCGAGTGAGACCACGCCGCGTTCGGTCAGCGCCGCGGCGAGCCTGCCGGGGCCGCAGCCGATGTCGAGCGTCGGCCCGCCGCATGGCGCGAGCAGCAGCTCGTCGCCTTCGCGGCACCCTTCGGTCCAGCGTTCGACGGCGAGTTCGATGCGGTCGCCGTTCGCCAGCTCCAGCCAGCACCGGTGGCCGAGCAGTCCGGTGTCGAACTCGTTGCCACGACTCACTGAAACGGTCATGACGCGCCTTCCTGCCCGCGCACCGCGGCGACGGCGGTGGCGAACCGGCCACCGGGACGGAGCTTGGCGACCTGACACGCATCGGCCATCGTGTCCACATCGGACAGAACCGTGAGGTGTCGTACGAACAGCCCGGCCGCCGTCAGCGCGCGGACGGTCAGTTCGCCGGTGTCGTCGGTCGACATCGGGACATCTACGAGCACTCGGGCTTGCCGGGGGTCGCGCAGCCCGAGTGCCCACCAGCCACCGTCGGCGGCCGGGCCGAGCACGGCTTCCTCGCGCGCGAGCGAATCCGCGGCCGCGGCAAGGATCTCGGGGGTGAGCTGTGGGGTGTCCATGCCGATCTGCACCACCGGCAGCCCGGGGTGAGCGGCGGCGGTGTCCGCGTGCGCGTTGGCCAATTTTGCCGCGAAGTCGTTGCCCCGCTGGGGAAACACGGTGGTGAGCTGCAAAGCCTCGCTGATTTCGGTGCTGCGTGCGGCAGCCGAGAGGTCGCCGGTCATCGCGACCATCGGGATCGCACCCGGCGTCGCGAGCACGGCGTCGAGCGTGTCCAACAAGGCGGACGCGGCGATCTCGGCGGCCTGGGCGCCGGTCGCGGGCGGGCAGAGCCGGGTCTTCGCGAACCCGGGCACCGGTGCCTTCGCGACGACCAGCAGGCAGAAGGCGGCGGTCATCGCGCCATCACCCGGCCCATGTCGCGCACGGCCCGCGCGGTGCCCCGCAGGGAACCGGACACCTTCGACTTCGTTCCCTTTGCGCGTTCGCCATAGAAGACGTCGAGTTCGCGCACGTCCCATCCCGCGCGCTGCGCTTTGATCAGCAGTTCCAGCGGATAGCCGAACGCCCGATCCGTGATCCCGAGGTCCAGCAACGCCGTGCGGCGCACCGCGCGCATCGGCGCGATGTCGCGGACGGGCAGCCCGCGACGCCGGAGGAGGTACGACAGGATCCTGTTTCCCAGCTTGGCATGCCAAGGCCAGACCCCGGGGCCGGTAGGCACCCGGCGCCCCACCACGAGGTCGGCGCCCGTGTCCCGCAAGGTGTCCACCAGCCGGGGAAGTTCGGCGAGATCCAAAGACCCGTCGGCGTCGCAGAAACACACGACGTCGGCTGTCGCGCCTTCGAGTCCGGTGTGCACGGCCGCGCCATAGCCGCGGCGCGGTTCGTGGAGGACTTTGGCGCCGAGGGACGCGGCGATCTCCGGCGACCCGTCGACGGATCCGTTGTCGACCACGATCGCGCGGTACAGCGGCGGGAGGGCGTTCAGCACGAGGGGGAGCGCGCCGGCCTCATCGAGGCACGGGAGCACGACGTCTACGGTTGTATCTTGATCCACACGCCCAAGGTAGATCCATCTTGGACAGTGTGAAACCCTTGTGTAGCTTACAAAACGCTGACGTTGACCGAATGGGTGAAGAGTTCTTACCAAGTCATGACGGTCCCGTCGTAGAGCCGACGCGATGTGGCCGGCAGCGTTAAAGTGCGCGTGATGAGCGAGTCGACTTCCGCCGCCCGGCTCGCCGAGCCGTCCGGACCCGTACCCGCCGCCGAACCTCCGGAGCGGCGGCGGTACCGAGGCGACCTGATCGCGGTCGGCGCCGCCGTGGTGCTGGTGGCCGTGGCGGTGGCGGTGGGCATCTACTACAACCGCCCGAACTCCGGCGTGATCATCTGGGCGCAGTCGGCGCCCGTCTACGGCACCTGGCTTCCCCATGTCGGTTCCGGCTCGGCGTTCGCCGTCTTGACCGCACTGGCCGTGATCACCTGGGGCCCCGCGCTCGCCGCCCGACTGCCGTGGCGGCGTTTGCTCGTCGTGGGCTACGCCGCGTCGCTGTGCTGGACGATGTCGCTCGCCCTGATCGACGGCTGGACGCGCGGTTTCACCGGCCGCATCACCACCGACTACGAGTACCTGCACGAGGTGCCCGGGATCACCGACATCCCGTACATGCTGAGGACGTTCTCCTCGCGCATCCTCGACTTCCAGCCGCACTCCTGGACCACGCACGTGTCCGGGCACCCGCCGGGCATCACGCTGCTGTTCGTTTGGCTCGACCGCATCGGGCTGGGCGGCGGTGCGTGGGCGTCGACGGCGTGTGTGGTTTTCGGCTGTTTGATCGTGGTCGCGGTCCCGGCGACGTTGTCCTTGCTGGGCAGGCGGGAAGCCGCCCGCGCGATGCTGCCGTTCGCCGTCCTGACGCCGGGCGCGATCTGGATCGGTGCCTCGGCCGACGCCCTGTTCGCCGGCTGGACGTCGACGGGGATCGCACTGCTGGCACTCGCGGCGCACGGGTTCACCACGCGACGTCGTTACGCCTGGCCCGTCGCGCTGCTCTCCGGCCTGGTGCTCGGCTACGGCGTCTACCTCTCGTACGGCCTGTTCCTGCTCGGCCTTGTCGCGCTGGCCGTCGTGTTCCTGGGGCGGCAGTGGCGCGTGTTGGCGGGAGCCGTGGCCGGCGCACTCGTCGTCGTCGCGGTGTTCACGCTCGCCGGGTTCTGGTGGGTCGACGGTTATCACCTGCTCGTCCAGCGCTACTACCAGGGCATCGCGGCGGCACGGCCCTACTCCTACTGGGTCTGGGCCGACCTGGCCGTGACCGCCATCGCCGTCGGACCAGCCGTCGTCGCGGGCACGCGGCGGGCCGTGGCCGACACGTTCCTGACCAGGCAGTGGCGGCGTAGCGTGACTTGGGAGCCGGTGCTGATCATCGTCTTCGCCGCGCTGCTCACGATCGTGTTCGCGGACCTTTCGGGGCTGTCGAAGGCCGAGGTCGAACGCATTTGGCTACCGTTCGCGGTGTGGCTGCTGCCCGGTACGTCGCTGCTTCCGCCGGTCAGCCGCCGTTGGTGGCTGGCGAGTCAGGCGCTGGTCGCGCTACTGGTCAACCATTTGATTCTGACAGTCTGGTGAAGGTGGACGGTGTGAGCGAGCAAAGCGGCCGGATCCTGGTGGTCGACGACGACGAAACGGTTCGCGACGTGGTCCGGCGGTATCTCGAACTCGCCGGCTTCACCGTCGACCTCGCCGGGGACGGCGCCGAGGGGCTGCGGGTGTTCGCCGAGCGGCCGCCGGACCTGGTCGTCCTCGACGTGATGATGCCCGGCATCAACGGGCTGGAAGTGTGCAAGCGGCTGCGGCAGGTCAGCCAGGTGCCGATCGTGATGCTGACCGCGCTCGGCGAGGAGGAGAACCGCATCGCCGGGCTCCAGCTCGGCGCCGACGACTACGTCACCAAACCGTTCAGCCCCAAGGAACTCGCGTTGCGAGTCACCTCGGTGCTTCGGCGCGCGCGGATGCCCAACCAAGCTCCCGCGGCGGCGGAGCTGACCGATGGCAACCTGACGTTGCAGCTGGGTGCGCGGCAGGCGAGCCTGAGTGGTTCGGAACTTCCGTTGACCACCAGGGAATTCGATCTGCTCGCGTTCTTCCTCGGCCATCCCGGCAAGGCTTTCTCTCGGGCGGATCTGCTGGAAAAGGTGTGGGGCTGGGACTTCGGCGACCAGTCCACGGTGACTGTCCACGTGCGACGGTTGCGGGAGAAGATCGAGCGCGACCCGGCGAAACCGGCTCGGGTGGCGACCGTGTGGGGCGTCGGGTACCGGTACGACAGGGGGCAGTCATGATCGATCCCAGTGAGCCGTTCGATCAGGTGATCGCGCACGCGCTGGCGATTCTGCCGCTGGTACTGCTGTTCGCTCTGCCGGTCGCGGGGCTCGGCGCGCTGGTCCTGTACCGGCTGCGGCGGGGTTCGCTTGCGAGCACGTTGACCGTTCTGGTGCTGACGCCGGTCATCGCGACGCTGGCCGGCGTCGTCGGCGTCAGCGGGTTCATGTTCACCCCGGCGCTGACCACGATGTTGTACGTCTGCGTGCTTGTCGCGGTGATCACCATGCCGATGGCGTTCTTGCTCGGCCGGGCGATCGCGCGGCGAAGTGTGTGGGAGCGCGAAGCGCGCAACCGGGAGCGCACGGCCGAAGCGTCACGACGTGAGCTGGTCGCGTGGATCAGCCACGACCTGCGCAGCCCGCTCGCGGGTATCCGGGCGATGGCCGAGGCGCTGGCCGACGGGGTCGTGTCGGAGCGATCCGAGGTCGCGGACTACGCCCAGCGGATCAGCGGCGAGACGACCAG
This sequence comes from Amycolatopsis sp., assembly GCF_025464955.1. GTDB lineage: Bacteria > Actinomycetota > Actinomycetes > Mycobacteriales > Pseudonocardiaceae > Amycolatopsis. Next base: position 83,815 of record NZ_JAODNM010000023.1, read on the forward strand.
GCTGTCCGCCATGGTCGGGGACCTCTTCGAGCTCTCCAGGATCACCGCCGGGGCGTTGCGGCTCACGATGTCCGCGGTCCCGCTGCGTGACGTTGTCAGCGACGCTGTGGCCGCACAAGCCCCGGTGGCGCAGGAAAAGATGGTGAAGGTACTGGCGACGGCCGAGTCGTGGCCGGTGGTGTCCGGCAGCGACCCGGAGTTGGCGAGGATCGTCCGGAACCTGGTCTCCAACGCCATCCGGCACACCCCGCCCGACGGTACGGTCGCGGTCCAGATCGGCGTCGACGGCCAAGACGCGCTGATCTCCGTTGACGACTCGTGCGGTGGCATCCCCGACGACGAGATCGGCCGGGTCTTCGACGTCGCGTTCCGGGGCACACAGGCCCGCACCCCGGAGCGGGGCGGCAACACCACCGGCGGTGGCCTCGGCCTGGCGATCGCCAAGGGGCTTGTCGAGGCTCACAGCGGTCGTATCGGGGTCCAGAACCACGGCCCGGGCTGCCGCTTCGAGGTCCGCCTTCCGCTGGCGATGCCCTGACGTTCCCTACGGGGTGACGGGGGCGCGGAGTTCGGCTGTCGCGAAGGCCGTGATCCCGTCGGCGAAGCCGGTCTCAGCAGTGAAGCCGAGCAGTCGCTTGGCGCGCGCCGGGTCAGCGACAACGTGACGTACGTCGGCTGGCCTCGCGCCGCCGACGATCACCGGTTTGGGGCCGTCGCAGGCACGCGCCAGCTCTTCGGCGAGTTCGCCCACGGTGTGCGGCTGCCCGGAGCACACGTTCAGCGGCACCAGTTCGCCCAGTGGGCCGTCGGTGCGCAACGCGAGGACGTTGGCCCGCGCGACATCGTGGACGTGCACGAAGTCCCGCTGCTGGCCGCCATCCTCGAGCACGGTCGGCGCTTCACCACGGAGCAATGCCGACCTGAACAGCGACGCCACGCCCGCGTAGGGCGTGTTCTGGGGCATCCGCGGGCCGTAGACGTTGTGGTAGCGCATCGCCCACACCGTCCCGCCCGTCTGCCTCGCCCACGCGCCCGCCAGATGCTCCTGGGCGAGCTTCGTCGCCGCGTAGGTGCTGCGAGGCTGCAAGGGAGCGTCCTCGGGCACGAGCTGCCACTGGAGATCGCGGCCGCACTGCCCGCATGGTGGTTCGAACCGTCCCGCGTCCACGTCGGCTTGGCTCCGCGCCGCGGGAGGCACGACACCGTGCTCCTCGCAGCTGTAGCGACCTTCGCCGTAGACGACCATCGAGGATGCCAAGACGAGCTTGTGCACCCCAGCCGCATGCATGCCAGCCAGCAGGACGGCGGTGGCGTAGTCGTTGTGCAGCGCGTACGACGGCGCGTCGGACGGGTCGATGCCGTGGCCGACGACGGCGGACTGGTGGCACACGGCGTCGACATCGCGCAGCAGCTCGCCGATCAGCTCGACGTCGGCTACGTCGCCACGCAGGAACCGGTGGCGCTTGGTGTAGCCGGGTGGGACGGGGGAACCGTGAGCGGTGGACAGCAGGTTGTCCAGCACGACGACGTCGTCGCCGGAATCGGCCAACAGGTCGGCGATATGGGAACCGATGAACCCGGCTCCGCCGGTTACTAGGACTCGCACGCCGGTGACGTTAGGCGTGATCCGCGGGGCCTGCCGGGCGTGCGGGGGACCTGTCACGGAATCGTCAGAACTCTCGTCAGAACTCTGGGTGGGGATCGCCGTCTGATTGGTCACGGCCACCTCGCCCCCGCCGCCGGTGATCACCGACTACGGTGGGTGTCATGGAACGCAGTGCACAACGGCTGGGACGCGCCCTCGTGGTGATCGTGGACGACCGGGTTGCCCACGGTGAGCATGAAGACACGGCCGGCCCGCTGGTCACGGAGCTGCTCGAAGAGACGGGCTTCATCGTGGACGGCGTGGTGGTGGTCGGCGCCGAGACAGCGGCGATCCGCAACGCCCTGAACACCGCGGTGATCGGCGGCGCCGACCTGGTGATCACGGTCGGCGGAACGGGGGTCGCCCCGCGCGACAACACCCCCGACGCCACGATCGGTGTTCTCGACCGGCCCATCCCGGGCATCGGTGAGGCCTTGCGCGCCTCCGGGCTCGCCGCGGGCGCGGTAGACGCCGGGATCTCGCGCGGGCTCGTCGGGATCTCCGGCAGCACCCTCGTGGTCAACCTGGCCGGCTCCCGCGCCGCGATCCGCGACGGCATGGCCACCTTGTCCGCCCTGGTGCCGCACGTGATCGACGAGCTTTCAGGCCTCGCCGAAGCCTGAGCCGAGGCTCACTCGCGGGGCTTGCGTCCCAGCACGCCCTCGACCTTCTCCGTGACGCTGCCGATGGCGTCCTCGAAGCGTCCGCCGGTCACTTTGTTGGCGCCGGCGGACGCCATGTGCATGCCCTGAACCGTGAGGTCCTTCGCCTTCCCGGCAAGCGGGCCTGCCGTGCTCTTGGCTGTGTTCGTGGCGCCTTTGGCGATGTCCAAAACCTTGCCGAACAGGCTCATGGCCGTACCTTCTGCTGGTGTCGTTCCGAGCCCACATGGTCCCACCGCGCCCGGGGGCGCGCGACCGGTGAGACCATGGGGCCATGGCAGAAGAGCGGGACGAACCCGCACGTCAACCGACCCGTCGCAAGGTCGACGAGGTTTTCGGTGAGGTGCTGCCGGACACCACGGCCGACGAGCGCGACGTCGAATCCGCTCGTGGCGACAGTGACTCCTGGTACCTCGAGAACCGACCGCCCCACCACGACCGGTAGTCGTGCTTAGTCCTTGTTCTGCTGCTGCGCACTGAGCAGGTCGCGGATCTCCTTCAGTAGTTCGATGTCGGTCGGCTCGGCGGGGCCGGCTTCCTGGCCACGCTTGCGCCGCTCCTGGATGTGCTTCACCGGCAGCACGATGGCGAAGTAGACAACGGCGGCAACGATGACGAAGTTGATCGCCGCGTTGATCACCCCGCCGACGTCCATGAACGTCGCCGGGCTGCTGTTGATCTTGAAACCGAGGCCCTGCGCGGCATCCGAGCCACCGAGCGCGCTGATCAGCGGCTTGATCAGCCCGGTGGTGAACGCGGTGACGATCGTGGTGAACGCGGCGCCGATGACCACGGCGACGGCGAGGTCGACGACGTTTCCGCGCAGCAGGAAGTCTTTGAAGCCCTTGAACATGGTGAACTCCTAGCGAATCGGGTCAGCGGAGAGTAACCGCTACCGGTCCGTCCAGCGACAACCCCGCCACCCTGTTCGCGTCCTCGGCAGGCAGCTCCAGCAACACCAGCCGGCCCTTGCTCGACGACCCGGGTCCGTCACGGGGCTCGGCGTCGTCGGCGGTCACCGCCGCGACCGTGGCCAGTCTGGCCAGCACCGCATGGTTTCCCTCATCGCCCGCGACGACGTCCACGCGGGATCCCGGGCGCAGCAACGCGCCGACGGCCGCGTCGGCCAGCCGCACCGGGACGATCGAGCGGCCCGGATCACCCGTTGCGGGGATGCCTGGGGACGGGTCGACGAGCCGGGCGTCCGTGATCGGCTCGCCCGAATGGGCGGCCCCGGCCAGCACTCGGCCCACGGCGGCCTCTGGTGCGGCAAGAGAACCGGTCGCACGGACTTTGTCGGGCATCGATACGACCCGGATGTCAGCTGCGTTGAGCACGCTTCCTGCTGCGATGTCGTGTGCCGAGACCACAGTCGGGCTGCTCGGTGGACCGGCTGCCGCCGCCGGTTGCAAGGCGACGACCCCGGCCAGGAGGAAGAGCGCGGCAGCTAACGCACGACGCGCGAGAATGATCGGGCGGCCTCGAGTACGTCGGCGGAACCTGGTCCACCGAGCCGAAAAAGCCGAGATAACCGAAGCCGAGCTGTCCACTGTGGCCCCCCACGATTCGATCGGGCGGGGACGCTTGAACCCCCGCTGCGATCGACGTTAGGGACCGCCGCGCGGGGGTGGAAGGGGCAAAACCTCAGACTGTGGATAACCCGGGTGCTGTGGACAACTTGCCCGTCAGGGGGCCGCGGTCGCTGTTTTTGTCGTACCCGAGGAGGAGGATGAAGAGTTTGCGCTCGAGCCCGACGAAGAGGACGAGGAGGTCGACTTCGAGTCCGAACCCGACGCGGAACTGCTCGAGGACGACTCGGACTTCGCACTGCTTTCGCCCGAGGACTTCGTCTCACTCGTAGCCGTGGTGCCTGCCGGAATCGTGCTGCTGGCCGACTTCGAGTCCGACCGGGAGTCGTTGCGGTAGAAGCCGCTGCCCTTGAAGATCACGCCGACCGACCCGAAGAGCTTGCGCAGCGTGCCCGAGCACACCGGGCAAACGGTGAGGCTCGCATCGGAGAACGACTGAACCGTCTCGAAACGGTGGCCGCAGTCCTTGCAGGCGTACTGGTAGGTGGGCACAGCTGCTCCTTCGACGTTGGCACTCGATCGACAAGAGTGCTAGCGCTAAACGGTACCTGCGTATTCCCAAGCAGGTCAAAGGGGGCTTCTACGTTCTTCGTCACGCCGACGGCGTCGTGCCTGCTCCGATGACATGACCGACGCGGCACCTTGCCTGGCAATGTGAGATGGCTCACTATCAGCGAATAGATAGATCGACAAATCCGCCCGACGGGGTCACCGCGCCGGTCATCCGGACGTCGTGGGCTTCTGTCGGCAGTTCGTCCACCAGCTCGCTGTCCCGGACGAGAGCGATCCGTGCGGCCGAAGGCGCGGCCAGGATCAGTGTCCGGTCGTAGAAACCTGCCCCGCGGCCGAGACGTCCGCCCGAGCGATCCACGGCGAGCGCGGGCACCAGAATCAGCTCGGCCGAGCTGATCGCGTCGACGCCCAAGCGCGGTCCATCCGGTTCCGAAACCCCGCGTAAACGCCCTGCGACCAGGCTCGATGCACCCTGATAGGTCGCCCAGTCCAGTGGGCCGGGGGCCGACGGGATCACCGGCAGCAGGACCACGGAGCCGCGGGCGACCAGCGCGTCGAGGGTGGCCACGGACCCCGGCTCGGTGCCGAACGGCAGGTACGCGCACACCGTTCGGCCGACGAGTTCGGCCACCGTCGCGGCCAGCGCGAACGCCTCCCTTTGACGCTGCCCCGCGGTGACGGACGCTCGCTCGGCGGCCACGCGGGCGCGCCACTCGGTCTTGCTTGGCAGCTCATTGCCCGGTCCATGCACCTGGCCAGGTTAGGCTTTGCGCCCATGACGGGCGCCTCAGCACACAAGACGTTCCGAACCGCTATCGTGCCGGCCGCTGGCCTCGGCACCCGGTTCCTGCCGACGACCAAAGCCGTGCCCAAGGAGTTGCTCCCCGTCGTGGATACGCCGGGTATCGAGCTGGTGGCCAGCGAAGCGGCGCAGGCGGGCGCGGAGCGGCTGATCATTGTCACCTCGCCGGGCAAGGAATCGGTCGTCAACTACTTCCAGCCGCAGCCCGAGCTCGAGGCCGCCCTCGAACGCAAGGGCAAGACCGAGCTGCTCGAAAAGGTGCGTCGTGGTCCGGGGCTGCTCGCCGTCGAGGTCGCCATCCAGAAAGAGGCGCTCGGGCTCGGGCACGCCGTGGCGCAGGCCGAAGACAACCTGACCGACGAGGACGAAGCCGTCGCCGTGCTGCTGCCCGACGACCTGGTGCTGCCGGCGGGGGTGCTCGACCGCATGGCCGCGGTGCGCCGGGAGTACGGCGGAAGCGTGCTGTGCGCGTTCGACATCCCGAAGGCGGAGATCTCGCCCTACGGCGTCTTCGACGTGTCCGACACGACCGACGAAGACGTCAAACAGGTGCACGGCATGGTGGAGAAGCCGGCGCCCGAGGACGCGCCGTCGACGTACGCGGCGGCTGGGCGATATCTCCTCGATCGGGCGATCTTCGACGCGCTGCGGCGGATCACCCCGGGTTCGGGTGGTGAACTGCAGCTCACGGACGCGGTAGCGCTGCTCATCGCCGAAGGTCATCCCGTGCACATCGTGATCCACCGCGGCGGCAGGCACGACCTGGGTAACCCGGGCGGGTTCATTCGCGCTGCCGTCGACTACACGTTGAAGCACCCTGAGTACGGGCCGTCCTTCCGTGCCTGGTTGACAGAACGAATCGAGACCACCGAGTCATGACCGAACCCCTCGACACGACCCCACTGGGAGACGAAGCCGACCCCGAAGCGACGGCCGAGTTCCGTTCCGTCGACGAGCAGATCGCGCTCACATTGGACGCCGCGGTCCGGCCGCAGCCGGTGCGGGTCGCGATTTCGGAGGCCCAAGGTCTTCTGTGCGCCGAAGAGGTCGTCGCCGAGCACGCACTTCCAGGGTTCGACCAGGCGGCCGTCGACGGCTACGCGGTGCGCAGCGTCGACGTGCGCACCGCGGGCCAGGAGCCCGTGCAGCTGCCGGTCGTCGGCGAGATCGCGGCCGGTTCGCGCCAGCCGCGGCGGTTGCAGCCGGGCCAGGCCGTCCGGGTCGACACCGGCGCGCCGATGCCGACGCTGGCCGACGCCGTCGTGCCCACCGCGTACACCGACGGCCACCAGGCCAGGGTGCTGGTGCACCGGTCGGTGCCGTCCGCGGGTTATGTCCGCCGGACCGGCGAGGACGTGCAGATCGGCGACGTCGCGGTCCGCAAGGGTGACACGATCGGCTCGGCGCAGGTGGGCCTGCTCGCCGCGGTCGGCCGGGCGAAGGTGCTGGTCTACCCCCGGCCGCGGGTGTCTATCGTGTCGGTCGGCGACGAACTGGTCGACATCGACCGGACACCGTCGGTCGGGCAGATCTACGACGTGAACTCGTATGCGCTGGCCGCCGCCGCGCGCGACGCCGGTGCCGAGGTCAGCCGTGTCGGGATCGTGTCGAGCGAGCCGAAGAGGCTGCGTGAGGTCGTCGAAGGACGGCTGCTGATGTCGGAGATCGTCGTCGTCGCGGGCGGTGCCGGCGGTTCCGCCGGGGACGAGGTCCACGCCGCGCTGTCCGACCTCGGCCGGATCGACATGACCAGGATCGCGATGCACCCCGGATCGGTGCAGGGCTTCGGGCGGCTCGGGCCGGATTCGGTGCCGACCTTCCTCATCCCCGGCAACCCGATGAGCGCGCTCGTGGTGTTCGAGGTGCTGGTCCGGCCGCTGATCAGGGCGGCCCGCGGCACCCGCAACCCGCACCGCCGGATCGTCGGTGCGCGACTGCTGTCGCCGATCACGTCGACCAAGGGGCGCAAGGGTTTCCTGCGCGGCCAGCTGCTGCGGGACGAAGGCAATGGCGAGTACCTCGTCCAACCGCTCGGCACGTCAGGCGCGCACCTGCTCGCGTCGCTGGCCGAGGCGAACTGCCTGGTCAACATCGACGAGGACCTCACCGAGGTGTCCGCGGGCGAGCAGGTGAAGGTCACGTTCCTTGCCCAGCGTGCGTAGCCGCGGATGAGCCAGTCGGTTCAGGGCATGCCCTACAACGTCGAGACCAGGCATCCTGGGTGGCCGGCCAAACTCGGGCCGCTGCGCGTCCCGGCCGGTGTCGTCGCCGTGCGCCCGGTGCGGTTGCGCGACGCCGGCGAGTGGAGCCGCATCCGGCTCCGCGACCGTGAGCACCTCGAGAAGTGGGAACCCAGCGCTCCGGGGCTCTGGCGGGACCGCAATGTGCTGCTCGCTTGGCCGTCCCAATGGGCAGCCTTGCGGTCGCTCGCGCGGCGTGGCCAGTGCCTGCCGTTCTCGATCACGGTCGACGGTGTATTGGCCGGCCAGATCACCGTCGGTAATGTGATCAGGGCCTCACTGCGTTCGGCCTGGGTGGGCTACTGGGTGTCCTCGGAAGTGGTCGGCGGCGGTGTCGCGACGGCCGCGGTGGCGCTGGTCGTTGATCACGTCTTCGCCTCGGCGGGGCTGCATCGCATCGAGGCCACCGTGCGCCCGGAAAACGGCCCCAGCCTGCGAGTTCTCGTCAAATCCGGGTTCCGTGAGGAAGGGCTGTTCCAGCGCTACCTCGACGTGGCCGGCGACTGGCGCGACCACCTCTGCTTCGCGATCACCGCGGAGGAGACCGGCAACGGCCTGGTGTCGCGGCTGATCGCGGCGGGCAAGGCCGAGCACACCTGACAGTGATTACCGCGCTGACCGGGTAGCCGCGTTACCACATGGCGTGAGATTCACCTAATCCGGTGATGCATTTTCCTGGTAAAGGTCGGCGTGCCGCCGCGCGATCTGTTACTCCTGTGACTAGCGTGACGGAAGCAGAGGATCGGGGGAGGTGACGGGAGATGCCCAGTTCGTTGATCATCGTCGCACTGGCGGCGGCGTGGCTCGTTGTTCTCGTGCCCATGGTCGCGCGGAAGCGGCAGCAGGTCGCCCGCACCGCCGACTCGGCGATGGCCGCCAGGGTGGTGCGGAGCGGGAGTGCACGCAACGAAGCGCGGGAAGGGTTTGCCATGGCGGACAACGCTGAACCTTCAGTCGAGGACGACCTGGCCGAACTCGAGGACGAGCTCGATGCGGACCTCGAGGACGAGGACGAAGAACTCGAACCGCTTCCGCAGCCTTCACGGCAGAGCAGGGTGCGCGCCGAATCAAGCCACCACGGATACCGGCCGGGCCGAGGCGGCTTCGACCCCGAAGCAGCCGAGATCGCCGCACGCGCCAAGTACGCCTACCGCCAGCGCGTCGTCGTGTCGCTGCTGCTCCTCGTGGTGGCGAGCGCGGCCGTAGCCGGGTTCATGTTCGTCATGGCCTGGTGGGCCAACGGCCTCGCCGACGTGACACTTGTCGCGTACCTCGCCTACCTCCGGCGCCAGGTCCGCATCGAGGAAGAGATCCGCCAGCGACGGCTCTCGCGCTACAACACCGCACGCACCTACGAGCGCGCCCCACTCGTCGACGACACCGTCGAAGACGTCGAAGTCGTGTCCTCGGCACGACGCGAAGTCGTCGAGCGCAAACCCTCACCCACCTCCCGCATGCGACGCCACGCCGTCGTCGTCGACCTCGACGACGAAGACCCCGCCTTCCACGAGCTCGACGACCCCGCGACCAGGTCATTCCGCCGCGCCTCCGGTGAGTAACCCCCTTTCCGGACGCTCCGAAAGCGGCTGATATGCTCTTTCAAGCGTCATTGAGGGGCTGTAGCACAGTTGGTAGCGCGTCTCGTTCGCATCGAGAAGGTCAGGGGTTCGATTCCCCTCAGCTCCACCAGATAGGTCTCATTCAAACCACCCTCCGCGAGAATATCGCGGAGGGTGGCTTTTTGTGCACGTTCGGTAACGGTCTGGTCGGCCTCGTAGGTCGCCGCCAGCACGCCGGACGGTGTGAGCTGCCGAGACGTCGCACTGGCCGTGTCCGGCGTCCGTATTGAGTCAGGGACGACCGAGAGCGCGGAATTGGTGCCTTGGGTCGAGGTTGAGTCCGTCTGGGGAGGTTCCCCGGCTTCGAGCATTGCTTTGAAAGGTTCCGTGAGCTCGGCCCGCTCGACGCTGCCGTCTTCGCTGATGAACAGCTTCACGAAGAAGCCTTGGTTGATCTGCCGCTTGATCGGGTCCGGAGCTGTGAGGTATGCCGCTTCACAGTGGCTCGCCGCTTGGAGTGCCGCGACCAGGGTGGCTTCGATGTCCTTGTTGGTGGTCTTGGCGGCTGAGATTTCTCTCTCAGCTTCAGCCAGTGCCCAAGTTAGCCGTTTCATCTCGCTGGCCAGGAGGTCTTGGGGGATGGCTCCGGCGTAGTGGGCTTCCAGCAGCTTCTTGCGTTCGTCTTCAACGCGCTGCTTGCGCTCAAGGGCACGGTGAGACCCCTCTTGGCTTCAGTCTGCTGGCTGGCCAGCTCCGCCCGGACGGCTGCGCGGATTTGTTCGGCGTAGGCGGGCGGGACTTGGAACCGGCCGTAGAAGTCAGCTATGCCGCCCTCGATCTTCTCCACCCGCACGGCCGGGCGACGGCAGTTATTGGTCTTCGTCTTCTTCTTGACGCACATGTAGTACAGGTAGGTGCCGCCTCGGCCGGTGTTCTGGGAAAAGATCAGGCGACCGCCACAGGCTGAGCAGTAGATGGTGCTGCGCAAGTAATGCAGGTGGACACGGTCCTTCTCGCCGGTGTGGTTGTGGGCAGCGAGGACGGCTTGCACTGCCAGCCACGTATCCGGCTCGATGAGCGCGGGGTGCTTGCCCTCGTAGTGGATGCCCTGGTAGCTGACCACGCCCATGTAGTACGGATTGGCCAAGATGTGGTACATCGTGGTCAGGGGGATGGGCTTGCTTGGCCGGGTCGGCGTGGGCCGAGTTGTCAGCCCCTTGGCTCCGGCCGCCAGCGTGAGGTCAATGGCGCTCCACTCGCCAGTGGCGTACTCCTCCAGGCACCATCGGATGATTTCGGCGCGTTCCGCGTCCAGTTCGACCCAGGAGACCTCGACGCCATTGCGAGCTTCCCGACGGTTGAGGTATCCGAGCGGCGCGCGGAACGGCGTTCCGCCCTCCTCGGCCTTAGGCAATAAGCCTTTCATCACTTCGAGCGCCAAGTTGCCGGAGTAGAACTGGGCAATCTCGGCCATCAGGCCGTAGAGCAGCTTGCCGCTGGGCGTGTCGTCGATGTTCTCGGTGCAGGAGATGAGCTTGACGCCGTACTTGCGCAGCATCAGGTTGATGGCAATATCGTCTTCCCTGTTGCGGGCCAGCCTGTCGATCTTATGGACGTAGACGTAGTCCGGCCGGATCGCCTTGACGTCTTTGAGCATACGTTGCAGATCGTCGCGGTCGGCTGAGCGAGCCGATTCCCCGGCATCGACATACTCTTGGTCGATGATGGCCCCCATCTGCTGTGCCTTGGTTAAACAGGCGTCACGCTGCGCCGGGATGGAGTAGCCCTCAGCGCCGCCCCCAGTCCGGGCTTGCTCCTTGGTGCTGACGCGTAGATAGATGAATCCGACAGGTACGTCACGGGCAGGTGGTGCACCCGTCTCCTTGACGACCAGGCGTGATGGCATGCTGCGGACGGCGTCCAACGCCAATTGCTTTCGGTCGGTGGAGTAAGTCGTTTCCTGTGGTTGTTCGTCGGGTGTTGGCATAATTCCTCCTAGCGTGTGAGTTGCTCGCGGTCAATAATTGATTCCATCACATTTCACTCCTAGTGGTGCGCTCTATACTTGGTTTCACATCTTTTTCTCCCTCAATTTTCTCAGCATTCTTACGGAGTGCCAAGAGAGGATATGCTGTCCTAATGTTGGAATGGCGGTTAAGGGTAGTGATGGATGGCTGCGGAGTGCAGCCATCCATCACCAGACCGGCGCGGTTATTCGTCGGTCGCGGTTTTGCGACTGCGGCTGGTCGGCTTCGGCGAGGTCTCCGGCTGGTCCGGGCTGGTGCCCAACAGGCCTTCAATGGCTCCGCGTCGGGCCGCCGCTTCGCGCTCGATCTCCTCCAGTGCAGCGGAGGCGCGGGCGGCGAAGTCCGGTTCTTGCCGCTTCGTGCTGACGTACAGCTCAACGGCTCGCAGGACGGCGTCACCCAGCGAAATGCCGTCCAGCTGCGCGACGAGCGTGAACTGCGCGTGCAAGGCGTCAGGCAACTTGATGCCCAACGTCTTCACGCCGGAGCGTGGTTCGGTCATTGCCGGTCCTTTCTCGGCGTTGGTGTGACCGCTCACGTTCGGGCCGCGGGGTGCGGTGAACGCTTGGGTGAGCAGCCACACGCCACCGGGAAAGGCGGGGCGTCGGACCGGTGGCACGGCGAGCATCAAGGGGTGCGGGCCGCCTTGGTGCGCCAGTCCGCCAGGCGCTGCTCAACCGTGTGTCTGCAATCCCGCGACAAGGACGCGCGCGCGACGTACTGATCCCTTGCTTTGCCGGCAGGCGCTCTCCCGCTGTGCGGCAGGGCGCCTTTCGCGTATGTGGTTCACGTTTCTCTTGCCTAGTCCGGGTCAGCCCCTTGCGTATCCAATCATGCATGTTTAATGTATCAACCATGCCCGTTGGGGGGTCGGGTCCAACGTCGGGCCGAACCCGTCCGGAGAAGGTGGCAGTCATGAGGTCTCACCGCACCGCCGCGGTCGTAATCGCCGTATCAGCGCTGACAGTCGCGGGCTGTACCGCGGCAGGGGAAGGGTCGAACCCGGGTGGGGACGGTGGTTCGCTCACCGTCCTGGTGGCCGCCGACGGCGGCCAGAACTACGACCCGCAGACGAACGCCGCCCCGTCCAGCGGTGAGTTCATGATGCCGGTGTTCGACACCCTGGTGACTGAAGATGCCCAGGGTGCCGTGACGCCGGGGCTGGCCACCGCGTGGAAGTACGCACCGGACAGCACGACGCTCACCTTGACCTTGCGCGGCGGAGTGACGTTCCAGGACGGGACCCCGTTCGACGCCGCGGCGATCAAGAGAAACATCGAGCGGGGCAAGACCAACCCGAAGTCGGTGATCGGCGGTCAGCTGGGTGCCATCGGTTCGGTCGACGTCCCGGATCCGGCCACGGTCGTGCTGCACCTGAAGTCGGCCGCGGGTTCGCTGCTCGGCTTCCTCGCCGGTCCCGCCGGGATGATGGGCAGCCCCAAGGCCTGGTCGAACGCGAACTACGCGACCCATCCGGTCGGGACGGGGCCTTGGCAGGTCTCGGACAGTTCCCAGCCGGGCAGCGACATGGTCTACACGGCCTACAAGGGCTACTGGAATCCCTCGGTGCAGAAGGCCCAGACCATCCATGTCCGGGTCGGTGCGGAGTCGACCTTCGTCCCCGGACTGACCGGCCACAGCGTCCAAGCCGTCATGTTGACCGGTGCGCCCACCGACGGGAAGACACTGTCCTCGGCGGGGTTGCCGGTCGCCGATGCCGGCATCAGTTACCTGCATCTGTTGTACCTCAACAAGTCCGGGGTGTTCGCCGACCCGAAGGTCCGCGAGGCCGTGTCGCTGGCCGTCGACCGCAAGACGATCTGCGACTCACTGCTGGGCGGTGCGTGCACCACCACCGCGCAGCCGGTCCAGCCGAAATCCTGGGCCTACGATCCCTCGCTGGCCACACCGGCACCGGATGTCGACCGGGCCAAGGAACTGCTTGCCCAGGCCGGCCACCCGGGCGGGATCGCCTTCACCGCGGTGGTTTCCTCCGCCGGCACGCAGCTACAGACCGAACTGACCGCCATCCAGCAGATGCTGGCCAAAGCGGCCATCACGATGACCATCTCCCCGATGCCGGTCGCGCAGCTGCTTCCGGCCCTCGACGCCGGAACGGCCCAGGCCTACTACTCGGTCAACACCGGCGGAGCCGACCCGGCCATTCCGCTGGCGACGATGTCCGCTCCCGCTTACAACCCCGGCGGCTACCACGAACCGGCGCTGGCCGGAGCTCTGGTCGCCGCCGACGCGGCGACCACCCAGGCCGCCCGGGTCACGGCCTACCGGAAGGTGTCCGCGGCCTACCAGGACACGGCGTTCAACGTGGTGATCCTCAACCAGGACCTGCAGTACGCCACCGCCAAGGGAGTGTCCGGGGTCAGCGCCCGCGACCCGCTGGTCCTGGCCACCGGCGCCGCGAGCGTCTCGTGAGCGCGTCCGCCCGCGTCGCGCTGGTGACCGGTGCCTCGTTCGGGCAAGGCGCCGAACATGCCCGCCGGCTCACCTCGGACGGCCTGCGCGTGGTCGCGACGGACCTGTCAGGCACCGTGCCGAGCGGGTTCACCGGCGACTTCCACGTGCTGGACGTCGCCGATGAACGGAACTGGACGCAGGTGGTCGGCGAGGTCCTCGCCGAGTACGGGCACATCGACGTCCTGGTGAACAACGCCGGGATCACCGGCCCCAGCCTGCCCGTCGAAGAGACCTCCCACGAGACCTACCGCCAGGTCGTGGAAGTCAACCAGTTCGGCTGCTTCCTCGGCATGCGGGCGGTGATCCCGGCGATGCGCGCCGCCGGCACCGGCTCGATCATCAACATCTCCTCGGTGGCCGGAATGGGCGGCATACCCGGCAGGATCCCTTACCAGGCCAGCAAATGGGCGATCCGGGGCATGACGCGCACGGCGGCGGTCGAACTGGCGGGCACCGGGGTCCGGGTCAACACGATCGTGCCGGGCTGGGTGGACACCCAGATGGCAGCCAATGCCGAACTGCCGCTCGAGGAGATCGCCGCCGGCATCCCGCTCAAGCGGATCGCGGCACCGGCGGAGATCTCAGCGCTGGTCAGCTTTCTCGCCTCGGCCGAAAGCCGGTACATGACCGGCAGCGACCTGGTCGTCGACGGAGGCCTCCGTGCCCGCATCTGAACACACCCCGATCCCGCCAGGGAGGCGCTGATGCTGAAGATGATCGGCCGCCGATTCGCCATCGCCGTACCGCTGCTGCTGGTCGTCAGCTTCGGCGTGTTCGCCTTGACCGCGGTGTCCTCCGCCGATCCGGCACGGGCCATCCTCGGCGAAGGGGCGAACCCGGCCTCGGTCACGGCCCTGCGCCACCAGCTTGGCCTCGACCAATCGACGCTGCAACGGTACGGGCGCTGGTTGTCCCGGCTGTTCCACGGCGACCTCGGCCAGTCGTGGTACAGCAACGTCCCGGTCACCACCAAGATCGCCCAAGGCCTGCCGATCACGGCGGCGCTGGTACTGGCGTCCATTGTGGTCACCGTGGCGGTGGCCGTGCCGCTCGGCCTGTACGCGGGCATGCGGCCCGGTGGCCGCGTGGACCGGATCGCCGGCGCGGCCGCCGGCCTCCTGCTGGCGATGCCGGAGTTCTGGGTCGCCCTGCTGCTGGTCCTGATCCTCAGCCAGAAACTGCACCTGCTGCCCGGCACCGGCACCACGGTGATCACCGCCGACCTCTGGCGGGACGTCCAATACCTCGCCATCCCGGTGATGGCGATCAGCCTGCCCCAGATTTGCGCGCTGTACCGGCAGACCAGGGCGTCGGCCGCCATCGTGGTGCGCCAGGACTACGTGCGGACAGCGCGTGCCGGCGGCATCGCCGAGGGCGAGCTGCTCCGGACACGGGTGGCCAAGAACGCGCTGGTGCCGTCGGTGACCCTGCTCGGCCTGCAGCTCGGCCGGATGATCGGCATCGCGGCGGTGGTCGAGTCGGTGTACGGCATGCAGGGCATCGGCTCGATGGCGGTACAGGCGGCGCTGAGCTCCGACCTGCCGATCGTGCTCGGCGTCGTGCTGGTCACCGCGGCCGTGGTGATGGCGGCGAACCTGCTGGCCGATGTCACCTGCTACTACCTGGCTCCGAAGGCGAGGAAAACATGATCGACGACGTGGTCGGTCCATCGGCCCTGGTTACTCCGTCCATCCCCAGCGCGAGGCCCGGTGCCTGGCACGCGTTCCGGCGGCATCGCCTGGCCGTGATCGCCTTGGCGGTGTTCGTGGTGGTCGTGCTGGTCGCCGTGCTGGCACCGGTGCTGCCCGTGCCCGATCCGAACTCCCAGGTGCTGCTGGACCGCCTCCAAGGGCCGAGCGCCCGTCATCTGCTGGGCACCGACGAACTCGGCCGCGACCAGCTGGCGCGCTTGCTGTCCGGGACCCGGATCTCGCTGTGGGCGGCGCTGCAGGCGACGGTGGTCGGCGCCGTCTTGGGCGTGCCGCTGGGCTTGCTCACCGGCACGGTCGGCGGCCGCGTGGACAGCGTGCTGAGCCGTGCCTTCGACGCGGTCCAGAGCATCCCCGCGCTGATCCTGGCGATCGCCGTCGTCGCCGTGCTGGGCCGTCAGCTGACCCCCGCGATGGTCTCGATCGGCGTCGCGTTCTCGCCCACCTTCTACCGCGTCTCGCGGGCCGCGGCGTCGACGGTCGCGGGGGAGACCTACATCGAGGCAAGCCGTTCGATGGGGCAGAAGACGGCCCGGATCGTGGTCGACCACGTGCTGGGCAACGTCGCCGCCGCGCTCGTCGTAGTGACGTCGACGACCTTCGCCTTCGGGATCCTCGCCGAGGCCGCGCTGAGCTACCTCGGTCTCGGTACGCAGCCTCCCAGCGCCAGCCTGGGGAGCATGCTCACCAGCGCGGCCAACCTGCTGAACTCCGCACCGCAGCTGACCATCGAACCCGGCCTCGTCATCGTCCTGGTGGTGCTGTGCGTCTCCCTGGTCAGTGACGCCGTGCAGGCCATGACCTCGGCCGGAGGGGATCGCTGAGATGAGCACTCAGACGCACGACGTGGCGCTTTCGATACAGGGCCTCGAGATCGCGCTGGTCGGCGGGGGCCGGCCGCTGCCCGTGGTGACCGGGGCGAACCTGACCGTCGCCCGCCAGGAGATCGTCGGACTGGTCGGCGAGTCGGGGTCGGGCAAGTCGCTGACCAGCCTGGCGCTGGCCCGCCTTCTCGACCCGCGGGTGGCCCGGGTGACGTCGGGATCGGTGACGTTGTTCGGCCGGGAGCTGCTCGACCTGCCCGAACCGGCGATGCGGGCGGTCCGCGGCAAGGAGATCGGCATGATCTTCCAGGATCCGATGACCTCGCTGGATCCCGCCTTCACCACCGGCTACCAGCTGACCTCGGTGCTACGCCGGCACACCGGCCTCAAACGGCCCCAGGCACGGCAACGAGCTCTCGAGCTGCTCGGCCTGGTCGGCATCGCGGACCCGCGCCGCCGCATCGACCAGTACCCGCACCAACTGTCCGGCGGGATGCGGCAGCGCGTGATGATCGCCCTCGCCATCGCGGGTGAACCGAAGGTGCTGATCGCCGACGAACCGACCACCGCACTGGACGCCACGACCCAGGCCCAGATCCTGGAGCTCATCAAGACCCTGGCCGTCACGATGCACATGTCGACGATCATCACGACCCACGACCTGGGTGTCGTGGCCGAGGTGTGCGACCGGGTCGCGGTGATGTACGCCGGTCAGATCGTCGAACAGGCCGCCACCGAGCAGCTGTTCCACCGGCCCCGGCATCCCTACACCGAGCGCCTGCTGCGCTCGTTGCCCCGCGTCGGCGCGGCCCAGGACCTGACCGGTATTCCGGGCCAGCCCCCACGAGCCGGGAACTTCCCGCCGGGGTGCCGCTTCGCCGCGCGGTGCGGGTATGCGGTGGAACCGGAGTGCACGGCGGCCATGCCGGTCCTGCTCGCGATGGAGGACGAGCGGACGGCTCGCTGCGTCCGGACAGCGGAGCTCGACCTGAGAGGAGTCGGCGTATGAAGCCCCCGGTTCCTCTGCTGTCGGTGCGCAACCTCAGCCGGAACTTCGTCGTCCGGCGGGACATGCTGGGCAGGCCCCGCGAATTCGTCCACGCGGTGGACGATGTCAGTTTCGAGGTCGACGCCGGAACCACGCTGGGCATCGTCGGCGAGTCGGGCTCCGGGAAGTCCACCCTCGGCCGCCTGGCCCTGCGGCTGATCGAGGCCGACGACGGCCGGATCAGCTTCGCCGGCCGCGACCTGCGAGCGTTGCCCCCGGGCGAGCTTCGCTCGCTGCGGTCGGACATGACGATGATCTTCCAAGATCCGTATTCCGCGCTCGATCCACGATGGACGGTCGGCCGGAGTGTGGCCGAACCACTGCGCGTCACCGGTTCGGCGAACCCGGCCGAACAGCGGGCCGCCGTCGTCGAGATGCTCGGACTGGTCGGGCTCGACGCGGATGTCGTGGATCGCCTCCCCGGAGCGTTCTCCGGGGGACAGCGCCAGCGGCTCGTCATCGCCCGGGCGCTGATCACGCGGCCGCGCCTGGTGTTCTGCGACGAGCCGGTGTCCGCCTTGGACGTCTCCACCCGGGCACAGGTGCTGGGGCTCCTGCGCGATCTGCAACGGGACCTCGCGCTGGCCTACCTGTTCGTCTCCCATGACCTAGGCATCGTCGAGGCGGTGAGCGACCGGATCGCGGTGATGTACCTCGGTTCGATCGTCGAGGTGGGACCGGCCGGAGCCGTGGCCCATCAGTACCGCCACCCGTACACCGCTTCGCTCGTCTCCGCGTCCCCGGCAGCCGACCCGGTCGCGCAGCGGGCCCGACGCCGGGTGCTGCTGGCCGGTGAGCCGCCGTCCCCGGTCGATCCGCCGTCCGGCTGCGCCTTCCACCCGCGCTGCCCCCTCGCCCAGCCGATCTGCGCAGTCGAGAAGCCGGCGCTGAAGACCGGGCACGACGGGCACGCCGTCGCCTGCCACGTCACCGCCGGCAACCCTCGCCTGGCCGGGGAGGCGCTGCTCTCCCGGATGACCAGCTCCGGACAACCCACGCTGGTAAGTCCTCAGCCCGTAGCGGAAGGAACGTGCTTGTGAAGATTGCGTCGATAGAGACTGGTGCGGGACCGTCGATCGGTGTCCACGACGACGACGGCTCGGTGATCGATCTGCGTTCGCTCGGTGCGGACGTGCCCATCGACCTGCGCGGGCTCCTCGAGCTCGGCCCAGAGGCGCTCGCCGACATCGGCGAGCGGGCCCGGACCTCGGGTACGCGGCTGGACCCCGACGAGATCCGCTTCCTGCCGGTGGTACCGCACTCCCACGCGGTGTGGTGCGCCGCGCTGAACTATCCGACCCACGTCAAGGAAGGCAACTGGGAACCGCCCTCGGCGCCACCGTTCTTCCTGCGGGTGGCGGGCAGCCTGTGCGGACACCTCGAACCGATCGTGCAGCCGTCGGTGTCCGATCGGCTGGACTACGAAGGCGAGCTGGCGGTGGTGATCGGCCGGCGGGCCCGGCACGTTCCCCCGTCCGAGGCCTACGACGTGATCGCCGGCTACTCCTGCTTCAACGACGGCTCGGTCCGAGACTGGCAGCGGCACACCACGCAGATCACCTCGGGCAAGAACTTCGCCGGGACCGGCGCGTTCGGCCCGTGGCTGACCACGCGTGACGAGGTCGAGGATATCGCCGCCGCCCAGCTGACCACCCGGCTGAACGGCAAGGTCATGCAGCAGACCAAGATCGGTGAGATGATCTTCGGCATTCCGGAGCTAGTCAACTACCTGTCCACGATCTGCGAACTGCAGCCCGGCGACGTCGTGGTGACCGGCACCCCCGGTGGTGTCGGCGCACGTCAGACCCCGCAGGTGTTCATGAGCCCGGGAGACGTGGTCGAGGTCGAGATCGACCAGGTGGGCCTGCTGCGCAACCCCATCGTGCGAGAGGAGAGCTGACCTGTGACGGAAACAGAGACTCGTACCCCGGGCCCGGCCGAGCGCCAGCCCGAGCGTCCCGGGCTCGCCGACGAGCGGCATGACGTCGGCGGCGTACGGCTCGAGCGCCCGTTCAAGATCCGCCGGCTCGGGCACTTCGGGTACAACTGCGTCGACACCGACGCGATGCTCGAGTTCTATGTGGACGGTCTCGGTCTGATCATCTCCGACCAGTCCGGCACGATGCCGTCGCGCCTGCCGGCCGAGGAGCAGGAGACCTTGACCCCGAACGAGCGGTTGCTGCACTTCACCCGTTTCGGCAGCGAGCATCACCAGCTGGTGTTCATCAGCCAGCAGGTGTGGGACTGGGTCGGGCAGGCCAACGGCTCGGCCGGTGCGTCGATCAACCAGGTCACCTGGCAGGTCGGCAGCCTCGCCGAGGTGGTCAACGGTGCCGAGTGGATCTGGGGCCGGGGTGAGCGGCTGATGCGGTCCGGACGGGACATGCCCGGCTCGAACTGGCACACCTACCTGTTCGACCCCGAAGGTCATATCAACGAGCTGTTCTACGGTATGGAGCAGATCGGCTGGGACGGGCTGAGCAAACCGCGTCCGATGTGGACCGGCGTGCTCAACGAGCGCCCGACCCTGCCGCAGGCGTCGGAGGCCACCGAGGTGGCCGGCGCCGGGGGAGCGGGCATCGACGTCCTGTCCGGTCATCGCGCGGAGGTCTCGGCGCCCGGCTCGTTCGCCGTGGACGGGGTGCTCATGCGACGCCCGTTCAAGATCGTCGGCATCGGGCCGGTCAGTCTGTTCGTCGAGGATCTCGAAGACACGCAACGCTTCTACACCCAAGTGCTCGGTTTCGACGTCCGTCGCGACGTCGAATGGCAGGGCCATCGCGGGGTGCTGCTCAGCTGCGGAACCGACCATCACAACCTCGCCCTGTACGAGACCGGCTTGCGTGACGCGCTCGGTCTCAACGGCCGCAACGACTCCATGGCACTCGGGTTCCGGCTGGCCAACTACCGCCAGCTCCGCGCGGCGGTCGACTACATGGTGGCCAGGGGCGCCGAAGAAGTCGACGTTCCCGCGGAACTGGTTCCCGGCTTCGACTACGTCAGCCATCTGCGCGACCCCGACGGCAACCTCGTGCAGCTGTACTACTACCAGCGTCAGTGCGCACCCACCGACCCGTTGCCCACCACCGTTTCCGGGGCGGTGGCCGACTGGCCCGAGCTGATCGACGCCCCCGCCGACGTCTTCGGCGGCCAGCAGTTCCTGGGGCCGTGGGAATGAGCCGCGCCATGGCCGCGGTCGAGACCCTGCTCGCCTGTCAGGAAATCGGTGAACTGCTCGCCCGGCGGGGCCGGGCCGCCGACGCGAAGGACCCGGACGCGATCGTGGCCGAGCACGTTCCCGGGTCTCGGGACGAGCACGGCATCTTCGGCGGCACGATCGAGGAGTTCGCCGACTACCTGCGCCACAACAACTACAGCGACGGCAGATATGGGCCGCAGCGCCACACCATCGCCAACCTGCTCGTCGACTTCGACTCGGTGGACAGCGCGCGGGTGGAGTCGTATCACCTGGCCTATCACCGGCTGGTGCTCGGCTCCGGCGAGTACGACGTGGACATCGGCGGTCGCTACCTCGACGTGTGCGAGCGACTGGACGGGCACTGGCGGCTGCGCAGCCGCACGGTCGTCTACGACTGGTCGCGATCGTTCCCGGCGACCGGCGACCAGCTACCCGGCCAACCAGCGAAACGCTTTTCCGGAGGACGTATGACGAACCACCAAGCCGGCGGGGAAGCTACTTCGCCTGACAGCACGGCCGCGGTGGCCGAGCTAGTGGCCAAGCACGAGATCACCGAGCTGCTGTACCGCCGCGCCCGGGCGGGGGATCGTCGCGATCTCGCATTGGCCTTGAGCTGCTACCACCCCGGGGCGACCGAAAACCACGAGGGTTTCGCCGGGACCGCGGCGGACTTCATCAGCGAGGTCTCGATGATCTCGCCGGACTCCACCGCGCCGGTGAACGGGCTGTGGCACTTCGTCTCCAACGTCCTGATCGAGCTGGACGGCGACCGGGCCGAGGTCGAGAGCTACCACATCGCCCTGGTGATCCGGCAGGAGAACGGCGTCGAGACCCAGAGCCGGATCGGCGGCCGCTACCTGGACAAAATGGAGCGCCGGGAGGGACGCTGGGGGATCGCGCATCGCGACGTGGTGTTCGACTGGAGCAGGGTGGACGAATCCGGCCGGCCCTACTGGGACCTGGTCGGCCTCGACGAAGCGAAGCTGCTGCGCGGCGCGTTCGGCCCGGACGATCCGCTGTACTCGCACCTGAACGTGCCCAGAGGCAGTTGAGCCGGTGTTGGATCTCATCGTCATCGGAGGCGGGCCGGTCGGCGCGATGGCCGGCAACCTGGCCGGTCGCGCCAGGCTCACCGCGGTCGTCCTCGACCGCGCTCCCGCTGTGTTCGACCTGCCCCGCGCGATCCACTTCGACGCGCACATCATGCGGATCCTGCAGCAGACCGGGTTGGCCGGTGAGCTGCTGCCGGACGTCCGGGTGTGGAAACGCAGCACCTTCTACGGGGCTGACGGGGAGCCGATCCGGGTACACGACTGGCCCAGCGATCGGCCTTACGGCTGGGACGCGCACTACCTGTTCTACCAACCGAAGCTTGAGGCGGTCCTGCGCGCGGGGCTTGCCCGATTCGACGACGTCGATCTCCGGCTCGGTGTCGAAGCCGTGGCGGTCGAGCAGCACGACGACCACGTCACGGTGACCATCCGCGACCCTGCCAGCGGCGAGGTGAGCACGCTGTCCGCGCGGTACCTGATCGGGGCGGACGGAGCCGCGAGCTTCGTGCGAACCAGCAGCGGAATCCGTTTGGTGGACGGCGATTTCGACGAGCCGTGGCTCGTGGTGGATCTGAGTTGTGCCCGCGAGATCGGCCGGCCGGACGAGTCGGAGATGTTCTGCGATCCGACTCGGCCGGCGACGCGAGTCCCCGGCCCTGGCCGGCACCATCGCTGGGAGTTCATGCTGCTGCCGGGGGAGACCCCGGAGGAGCTGCAGCGTCCGGAGCGCATCCGGGACCTGCTCGCCCCCTGGGTCGGCATGGACGAGGTCGAGATCATCCGCGCGTCGGTCTACCGATTCCATTCCCTGATCGCCGAGAGCTGGCGACGTGGTCGCGTGTTCCTCGCGGGGGACGCCGCACATCAGACTCCGCCGTTCCTCGGCCAAGGGCTGTGCCACGGCCTGCGCGACGTCCAGAATCTGGTCGGCAAGGTCGCTGCTGTCCAGGCCGGGGGACCGGGAGGGCCGCTGCTGGACAGTTATGAGGCCGAGCGGCGACCGCATGTCGAACGCATCATCGGCATGGCCGTCGCCGCCGGGCGGGAGATCTGCGTGCTCGACCCGGCCGAAGCACACGAGCGTGACGCCCGGATGCGGCGCGCGGCGCGTTCAGGGGAGCTGCCCCGGACGACGTTCCAAGGCATGCCACCGCTCACCGGCGGCTTATTCGCGGACACGCCCGGGGCGGGGGAGCTCTTTCCGCAGCCGGCGGTGTTCGACCGGGAGGAGCGGCTGGGGATGTTCGACGACGTCCTGCCGCCGCGTGTCGTGGTGGTGGCACGTGGTGATGCGGTGTCCGAGATCCGGGCTGTCGCAGACCGGTCCGGGGTTCCGCTCGTGGCCGTCGACGATCCCGGCACCGGTCATCTCGTCATCCGCGACGAGCTGGTCGGCGACTGGTTCACTCGGCACGGCGCGCGGTTCGCGGTTGTGCGGCCGGACCGGTACGTGCACGGCACGACGGATTCGGCCGAGGCGGCGACGGCGATGATCCGGGCCGCGTGCACGTACTTTCCGTGCTCCGGCTGACCGGTCAGGGCCGCCGGGCGACGACGGCGCGACCGTGTTTGGCGTGTGCCCGCGCCGCAGACCGCGCGGCCGTCACGTCGCCACGGACGATCGCGTCGGCGATGTCCGCGTGGACCTTCGCCCGGCCGTCGCGCAGCTTCTGTGGATCTTGGCCGGGCAACGGCGTCAGCTTGGGTGCACTGGACTGGACGATCTCCAGCAGGCCGCGATACAACGTGCGGAGCATCTCGTTGTCGCACAGCTCGGCGATCTCGGCGTGGAATTCGAGGTTGCGGCGGTAGAACTCCGCGGTGTCCGTCGCCGCCCGCATGCGGTCCAGTGCCTGGAGCATTCCGTCGAGCTCGGGCGCGCGGTGTGCCGCCTGGGCGGCATGGACGATCACCGCGCTCTCCAGGATGTCGCGCACCTCCAAGGCTTCGACGACCTGGTTTTCCGAGCCGGACACCGCCATCATGCTGCGCGCGAGCCGGACACCGACCGCGGGTTCGGCCACGAAGACGCCGCCGCGGGGCCCGGTTTTGGTGACCACCCGGCCGCGGTCCTCCAGTAGCTTGATCGCTTCGCTCACCGTTTGCGGCGCGACCCCCAGCAGCTCACCGAGTTCCCGCCGGGTCCCGAGTCGTACACCGGGTTCGAGCCGGTCTTGGACGATTCGGCGTTCGACGGCCTGCGCGGTCGATTCCGCGCGGGATTCACGCCGCGGCATGTCATAGGCGAGGTCAGCGGCTTCCGACATGGACCGAGTATATCAGATATGTCGAATATGGATATTTACCCACTAGCGCCATCAGGTGCACTGTAGTGCAATTTAGCACTACAGTGCACCTCAGTGAACGGGAGAAGGCCATGACAACGAACAACGACGTAGGACAGGTTCCCTTCAGCCGCGGCTGGCACCGGATCGGCGAGCACACCTGGACCTGGCTCGAACCGGACGGCGGCTGGGGCAAAGCGAACGCGGGCCTGGTGACCGCCCAAGGCCACGGGCTGCAGATCGACACACTGTTCGACCTGCCCCACGCCCAATACATGCGGGACTCGCTCGCCCTCGCCACACCCGGCGTCGAGATCACGACAGTCGTCAACACCCACGCGGACCCGGACCACTGCTGGGGAAACCAGCTCTTCGGCGAGGCCGCCATCACCGTCTCCGAGCACACCGCACACGAGATGGCGCACGGCCATCAGCCCGAACCCTGGCGCCGGCTACTGGCCGACGACCGGGACTCGGCGCTGCGGCGCTACCTGCACGAGCTGAACACCGACTTCGCGTTCGACGACATCGCACTGCCGGCACCGAGCCGCACCTTCACCGGAATCCTCGACATCGAGGTCGGCGACCTCACCGCCCGCCTTGTCGACGTCGGAGCCGCGCACACCGAAGGCGACACCTTCGTCTGGGTCCCCGAGGACGAGGTTCTGTACTCCGGCGACCTGTTGTTCTCCGGTATCCACCCGGTCATGTGGGGCGGCCCGATCGAAAACTGGATCGCCGCCTGCCGCACCATGGAAGACCTGCGTCCGCGAGTGGTCGTTCCCGGGCATGGCCCGCTGATGGACTTGAACGGGATCGCCGAGTTTCGCGGGTACCTGGACTACCTCGGCACGGAGGCGACCCGCCGTTACGAGGCCGGGATGCCCCGGCGGGAAGCGGCCGCCGACATCCCCGTGGACCGCTGGAACTGGGGATCGCCCGAACGGGTCGCCGTCACCGTCGCCACGATGTACCACCACCTGGACGAAGCACCCCGGATTCCGTTCGAAGCGATCCTTGCCGAGGAAGCGGGTCTCGCCAACGGTTCGCAGCAACAGTCGCGGATCACTCCGTTGCGGGCCGCGGAGCGCGACGACCGCGCGTCGGACCTGCTCCGTCTACCGCGGTCGGACGGCGAACTCACCCGGCGGCTCGCGGACCATCCGCCGCTCAACCTGTTCTCCGTGCTGGTGAAACACCCGGACCTCCTCGAAGACTGGCTGCCGCTGGCCATGCGGGTCACCAACGGCGTACTTCCGGCGGCGGACCGTGAACTTGTCACCCTGCGAACCGCGCTGCGCTGCGGATCACGCTACGAGTGGGATCAGCACGCCCCGGTCGCCCGCGCCGCCGGTCTCAGCGAATCGGACCTCGCCAGGATCGTCAATGGACCCGGAGACTTCGGCTGGTCCTCCGCGCAGAGGGCGCTGCTTCGCTGTGTGGACGAACTGCACGCGATGTCCACAGTCACCGAGGTCACGTGGCAAGAATTGGCGGCGCACTATGACGAACGTCAGCTCATCGAACTCGTCATCCTGGTCGGCCACTACCACGAAGTGGCTTTCGTACTGAACGCTCTGCGCGTTCCCCGCGACGAGTGGACCGGCCCCAGTACCTTCCCCGGCGTACCGGCCTCCTGAACAGGTTTCGGTAGTGTCAGTCCCCTACTCCCAGGATGTGTCGCGCATGGATCAGCCAGTGCCAGAAGACCGCCGCGACCGCCGCCGGCGTGAGGTGCGTGCACGCATCGAGGCGGCCGCGCTGGATCTGTTCGCCGGTGGGGGCTACCGCGCGACGACCATGGACCAGATCGCGGCGAACGCGGACACGGCACGGCGGACACTGTTCAACCATTTCCCGCGCAAGCGGGACATCCTCGACATCTGGAGCGACCGCCGCCGTGAACGCCTGGCGTCGATGTTCGACGACGACGCGCTGGCCGACCTGCCGGCGAGGGAACGGCTGATCCGGCAGTTCGACGCACTGGCTAAGGTCAATACCGATGATCCGGTGCTGGCGCGGGTCATCGTGACCGGCAGGCTCGCCGAAATGGAAGCCGTCGAGGAGCCCTTGCCGGTGTTCGCGGCCCTGGAGAAAACCGTTGAACTGGGCCAGCAGGGGGGAGAATTCACGGTCCGGGTGCGTGCCGGCGTCATCGGCGAAGTGCTCACCGGTTGCTACGCCGACACCTTGCAGCGATGGGTTTTCGCCGGCGAAGCTACTGCCATCGACCTCGGCGACACCTTGCGCGTCAAGTTGGACCTGATTCTGGACGGAATCGCGAGCAGCCAGCGGTAAGGAAACGCTGACCGGCGGATGCTCGAAACGCGGGTCGGTGAAGATCTGGACGTGCTCCCGCCGAGGTTGTTCACCAAGGTCGTCACCGGGCCGAAAGCGAGTGCGGCCGCGAACACAGTGAGGGAATGGTCGGCGGTGGCGAACTCCAGATCGGTGGAAACCAGATAGTTCTTGTTGATATTGCAGCAGCCAGGGTAGGTCAGGCCATAGGGCAGGTATCCGTAGGTGTCGCGGGCAGAAATCAAAGGCAAATCACTCGGTGATACTCACTCCTTTGTTGTGCAAAAAGTAACCAGTGTGGCCTATATGGTGTTTTCGGGCCGGGTGCACTTCATGAAACTGCGGCATCACCCACGACGGCCACCACAGGTCCTCACAGGTCCTCATCCTCGTCGTACACGCGGCGGCCGGCGAACCAGGTCTGCCGCACACGCGTCGCGTGGATCTGTTCCACCGGGATCTCGAAGATGTCGCGGTCCGGCGTGATGAAGTCGGCGGAGAACCCGGCCTTGATGCGCCCGATCTCCTGTCCGAGACCCATCGCGCGCGCGGGATTGACGGTGTGGGCGCTGCATGGCGATGATGTCGTTCATCGGATTCGGGAACCACAGCACGGGGGAGGCGTCGGCCACCACGTCCAGCTCACGGAACCGGGCCACGTCATCGGCGTCGACGAACTCCGGGTGGGCGATGTGGAACACCGCGCTGTGGCCGTGCCGCTCGCGCATGGTTGCCACGGCGTCGAGCGCCTGCCGCACGGTGCCGTCCGCGGTCGCGTGCAGTTTGACATGCAGGCCACGGGAGACCGCCGCGTCGAGCACGTCGAGCAGTTCGCCGTCGCTGAACAGGCCGTGGCCGGAGAATGCGCATTGATGAGCCGACGGTGCCCACGGATCAGGCTTGTAGGGCTCCAGGAACTTCGACGTGCGGGTCATCGGCACTCCGTCGAGAACAGCCTTGACGAAGTCCGGGCGCACATGGGCGGAGCGCCGTTGCCCGGCGGTGTCGAACAAGGCCACGCCGACCGGTCCGGACTCGACGAACTCTCGGGCCGGCAATGATCCCACGATCCACGCGTCGAGGGCACCGGCTTGGTCGAGTTCGACGAACACGTCCAGCCAGGCTCCCATGGTGGCGGCGTCCTGGGTCGCGGTGACGCCGACCGAGTTGAAGATCGACACCGCCGTTCGGGCGGACACCAGGTCTCTCGCGTGCGCGTCCGGCATGCTGCGGCGTACCGCCAGCTCCGCTGCTGTCGACGGTGCTTCGAGTAGTTGGCCGACGAGGACGCCTTCCGTGTCGCGCACGTATCGACCGTCCGCCGGGTCCTCGGTGGTGGCATCGACCCCCATGATCTGCAGGGCGCGGGAGTTGACCCAGCGGTTGTGCAGCGAGTCGTCCCGCAGCAGGACGGGCCGTCCGCGCGCGGCCTCGTCCAGGGCGGCGAGTGCTTTCCGGGTCGCGATCGACTGGAACACCGGGCTTATGACGGTGCCACCGACGACCCAGTCGTCGGGGCCGATCTCACCGGCCTGGTCGGCCACCGCGCGCAGTATCTGCGGTAGATCCGCCGCTGGGGGCAGGGTCAGCTCCCAGGCTGACTGCTGCCCACCGAAGCCCAGATGGGAGTGCGCGTCGACCAGGCCGGGCATGATCATCCCTCCTGCGGCGTCGACCACCTGGGTGTCGGCGCCGATCAGGTCGTCGACGTCGGCATCGGCCCCGACGGCGATGATCCGGCCGTCGCGGACCGCGAACGCCCGCGCTCTCGGCCCGACGGTCCCGGACTCGGCTGCCTGCGCGAGGGTTCATGCTCTGCTGCTCCCGGTTCTGCTAGGTCGGTGTTCAAAGCCAGAAGGTGGACCTCGCCCGTGTTGCACCATTAGTGCAGATTGGCACTGGAGTGCAAATATCAGCCGAGGAGGCGGAGGCTGCCGGCCGGAGCCGCGTCCGGCCGGCAGACCGGTGGGGTGGTCAGTCGCAGGAGGTGAGCATTTCCTGCCGCGGCGGCCATTCCACGAGGGAACCGGCGGCCTTCTTGAAGGCGTCCATGTGCGCGGTCTTGTGGTGCGCAGCGAGCGCGGCCGGACTTGCCCAGCGTTCATAGACCACGACGGTGTCGGGCGCGTCCTTGGCTTGGTGCACCAGGTAGGCCAGGCAGTCGTCCTCCTGGCGGGTGTCTTGTGCCACCGAGCGCATCAGCGCGCGTACCTCGTCCGCGTGGCCGGGGAGCGCTTTCATCGTGGCGACCGCGCAAACGGTGGTGTCCTGCTCCGGTGCGAGGGGGCCGGCGCCGAGCCAGGGCGACTCGAACTCGACGGCGGATTGGCCGAGCCCGTGGGGTTGCCGGGTGTAGAACCGCAGCCGCTGCCCGTCGGGGTCGGTGACCACCAGCAGCCAGCCCACCATCGCGACGATGGCCGGCGAGTGCGGGACACCGAGGGCGTCCAGGTGGGCGGTCCAGGCGTCCAGCGCCGGGCGGTCCTCGATGGTGAGGGTGAGGAAGTCGTAGCCCTTCAGCGCGACGGCGGTCGCCGGGTCCAATCGCAGTTCGACTTTGCCGTCGATGCCGGGGACGTCGAGGATCACCGCGAAGAGGGTGCCGTCGGGCCGGCGGTGGTCCAGTTCGGTCAGTCGCCGGGCGCCGAGGACCTCGCTGTACCACCGGGTGCTGCGTTCCAGGTCGGTGACCGGCAGCTTGATGTGGTGGATGCCGTGGTGGGCCGGGGTTTCCAGGTTACTCATGATCGGATCAGCTCCTGTTCGGAAGGGCAGGCGGAGCGGTCGACGGTGGTGCCGTTCCGCCAGATCGTGGTGATGTCGCGCAATACTGTGATGTCGTCGAGCGGATTTCCGTTGACCAGTACCAGATCGGCGCGCAGTCCGGCGGCGATGCGGCCCCGGTCGTCGAGACCGAAGGCGTCGGCCGGGGCCGCGGTCGCCGCGATCAGTGCCTCGGCCGGGGTGAGGCCGGCCGCGACCAGCAGGCCGAGTTCGCCGTGGTAGCTGATGCCGTGGGTGGTCGGATGGTCCCCGCCGGTGCCGTCCGTGCCGGCCAGCAGCGGGACTCCGAGCCGGAACATCCGCATGGACGCGTCGGCGGCGTCGGAGGTGCGCACTCCCAGCGGTCCCATCCGGCTGCCGGGGTCGATCGCGCGGATGCGGTCGAGGCCGGCCAGCCACTCCGGATCGGCGTACGGCCGAAGCCTCGGATCCCGCGCCAGGTCGAACTCGGGGGAGGACGTGCTCATCCCGGCCAGTGGTGGCAGGGTCGACACCACGGTGCTGCCCGCGGCCGCCACGGCTTCGATCAGTTCCTGGTCGGACGGTCCGTCCGACGGCGGATGCGCCAGGATGTCGACGCCGCAGGCGATCGCCTGCCGCACCGCGCCGCGGGTCCAGGTGTGGGCCGCGGTGCGCAACCCGTGTGCATGGGCCGCCTCGACGAGAGCAATCACTGTCTCGTCGGACATGGTCGGCATGGGCTTCCCGGCCACCGTGCCGTCCTCGATGAAGATCTTGAGGTGGTCGGCGCCGTCGGCGACCCGGTCCGCCACGAAATGCGCCGCGTGGTCTGGGCCCTCGACGGTGGGAAAGGGCTTGAGCATGCCGATCTCGACCAGTTGGTGGGGATGGCCGCCGGGCGCGGTGGCCCCGGTGGTGGCGATGCGGAGGTCGGCGACGTCGTCGCGCTCGCGGGCAACAGCACGCAGCCGGCGGGACAGTTCGGGTTCGCCGCCCATGTCGAGTTCGGTGGTGACTCCGAAGACCAGTGACTGGCGCAGCTGGGTGGCGCTGGTGGTGTGGACGTGGGCGTCGATCAGGCCGGGCAACAGGGTCTTGCCGGTGCCGTCAACGACGATGGCGCCCGGCGGGCCGGCCAGATTCGGGCCGGTCGCGGCGATCAGGCCGCCGTCAATCAGGACGTCCTGTCCGGGAAGTCGTTGTCTGCCGTCGAAAACGGCGACCTGGCGAATGAGGGTGGGACTGGCCATGGCCGTGTCCTCCAGTGCTCGGTGGAGTTATCGGGTGGGGTTCATCGGCAGGTGCGACGACAGCTGGTCGAGCACCTTCTCCGGCTCGCTCGCGACGCCGTACGCGGCCAGGTAGCCGTCGGGCCGCACCAGCAGCGGCGACTCGAGGCCGGGAACGTGGCGGACGGCCAGCACGCCGTGCTCGCCGGTGTGGTCCGGTTGGTCGAGGGCCAGGGTCCAGTGCAGGCCGGTGGCGGGGACCGCGTTCGGTGATACGCGGGCGCCGACGCGGGGGAGGCCGCGGTCGGGTTCGCTGGTGTAGCCGAGGTCGAGCTGGGCGAGCTTCGTCGTGATCCATTCGGTGACGCCCGGAGCGGTCGCGGCGGCGGCGAAGACGCGGTTGCGCAGTTCGCCTTCAGCCGGGTCGCGCAGGTTGGCCAGTTTGGCGAACTGGCTGGTGAACGCGACCAGTCCGGCCGCGATCGGGTGCCGCTCGTCGTGATAAGTGTCCAGCAGCGCCACGGGTGCCAGTCCGGTGAGGACAGCGTGCAGTTTCCACGCCAGATTGCCGGCGTCCTGGATGCCGGTGTTCATGCCCTGCCCGCCGGCCGGGCTGTGGGTATGGGCGGCGTCGCCGGCCAGGAAGACCGGGCCCTCGCTGAAACGTTCGGCCACCCGCTCTTGGATGCGGTAGTTCGAGGCCGACACGACCTCAGTCACCTCGATGTCGTCAGAGCGCGGGCCTCGTTCGGTAAGCAGCCGCCCGACCTCGGCCGCGGTCGGGGCGGCCGGGCTCTGCGCCGGGCCGACTATGCGGTGCAGGCCGCCGGCCAGTGGGGAGACGAGCAGCATTCCCGCCGCGGACAGGAAAAACGTGGTGTCTTCCTTGGGCACGGCGCCCGAAGCCGAGTTCACCCGGATGTCGGCGATGGCGAACAGCTGCTCGGGTGCGTTGCCGGGGAAGCCGATTCCGGTCGCTGTGCGCACCGCGCTGTGGACGCCGTCGCAGCCGACCAGGTAACGGGCCGAGATCGAGCGCAGCACGCCGTCCGGCCCGGCGATCGTGGCAGCAACACCCGGGAAGTCAGGGGTGTAGCCGAGGAACTTGTGTCCTCTGTGGGCCATGCCGCCCAGTTCCTCGAGGTGGGCGAGCAGGTGTGTTTCGGTGGTCTGCTGGGAGATCAGCAGCACAAAGGGGTAGGGCGTGTCCAGATTGTCGTAGGACGCGCTGAGCAAAGTCTGCGTCCGGTCGTGCAGCCGGAAGCCCCGGCCACGGTCGCCGGCCTGGATCAGCCGGTCGGCCACCCCGATCCGGTCGAGGTACTCCAGTGCTCGTGGCTGGATCGCGGCGGCTTTGCTGCCGGGCTGGACTTCGTCGTAACGATCGATCAGGACGTGGTCCACGCCCAGCTGGCGGAGGCTGGCTGCCAGTGCCAGGCCGGCCGGGCCCGCGCCGACGATGAGCACGTCGGTCGTGGTGGGCAGGGCCGGGGTGATGGATGACGGCGCCATGGCGGCCTCCTGGAAGTGTCGGTCTGCGGCGAGGGCACAGGCCACATCGCCTTAATGGAAACGCTCGTTCCTATTTCAAGGACAACGTAGCACCGAAGAAAGGCTAAGGCAAACGATCGTTCCCTTTTGTAGTCCGTAGGGTGACGGACGTCCCGCAGTGGCCGCGGAGGTTGGTCAGAGCACGATCACGACGCGGCCCAGCGCCTGGCGCGAGCCGAGCCGGGCGAAGGCGTCGTCGACCTGGTCGAGGCGGTACTCCGAGTCGATGCGGGGGCGGACGTCGCCACGATCGACGGCCGCCAGCGCGGCGGCCGCGTCCGCGAAGGTCGAACCACGCGAGCCGACCACGCTCAGTTCACGACCGGCCAGGCCGGTGGAGTCCATCCCGAACTTGAGCCCCGGGGTGTACCCGCAGCACACAACGCGTCCGCCATCGGCGAGCAGGGATACCGCTGTGTCGAAACCCGCCCGGCTGCCGGTCGCCTCCAGGATCAGGTCCGCGCCTTCGGCCGACCATTCCCGCAGGGAAGCGGTGTCGTCGAAGGCCACTACGCGGTCCGCGCCGTCGGCCAGCGCGACTTCCCGGCGATGCGGGTTGCGGTCGACGACGGCGACCTTCGCCCCCGCGCCGGCCGCGATCTGGACGCCGTTGAGTCCCAGTCCGCCCGCGCCGATCACGATGACGCGTTCGCCCGCCTTGAGCCGGCCACGTCCGTGTAGCGCGTGCCAGGTCGTGGCGACCGCGTCCATGCTGACGGCGGCCGCTGCGAAACTCGTGTGCTCGGCGAAGGGGATCAGGCTGGTCTCCGGGACGGCGAGATACTCGGCGAGGCCACCTTGCCGGTCGAGTCCGACTAGGGCGATGTGGGCGCAGGTGTTGGTGTTTCCCCGCGCGCACGACGCGCACCGTCCACAAGTGAGATAGGGGTGGCAAGCCACGCGGGTGCCGGGTGGGAGTGCACCGTCCGATGTGGACACCACCTCACCGGCGATCTCGTGCCCGATCACCGCGGGCAGTGCCAGGCCGGGCCGCATCTTCCCGCCGGCCACCTTGAGATCGGTGCCGCACAGGCCGGCGGCCCGGACCCGGATCAATGCCTCGCCCGGACCCGGTCGGGGTCGCGCGAGGCGGGTCAGGGCAAAGGAAGTGCCGAATTCCTTCAGCAGTGCGGCAGTCATGTCGGTCATGTCGTGATACCTCCGGGTTAGGGGATCGACGACCGGTGCGCGCGCGGTCAGTTCGTCCCGGCGGCCGTGCCCAGCGCGGCGAGACCGGAGATGAGCTGTTCGGCCGGAACCGGGTCGACCAGGTGCTGGTTGACGATCAGTCCCGGCATCAGCGAGACCAGTACCGTCGCCACGTCGTCCGGGTCCGTGTCGGCCGGCAGGTGCCCGGCGGTCCGCCAGCGGACGGCGAGTCCGGTCAGATGGCCGTGTACGCCCCGGTAGAAGGCGCTGGTCTGTTCGGCCACCGCGGGCCGGCGCAGCGCCTCGGCCCAGGAATGCATGGCGATCTTCGACAGGTCGTAGTCGAGTCCGGCCGTCCGGTTCGCCAGTTCGCCGAGCAGTCCGGCGAGGACGTCGGCGGGGGCCGGCGTCGGTTCGGTGTTGAGCATCCGGGCGAAGAAGGCGCTCAGCAGGGTGAGCACCTCCTCCGCCGAGGCCTCGATCAGCTCGTCCTTACTGCGGAAGTAGCGGTAGACGGCACTGGAGGACATGCCGGTGGCTGCGATGATGTCGTCCATGGACGTTGCGTGGAACCCGTCACGGGAGAAGCACGACCAGGCGCTGGTCAGGACGTGCCGGCGGCGCTGGTCGCGGAGCTCGGTGCTGAGACGGGGCATGTCGCCATCCTAAACAGGAACGATCGTTAAGGCTTGAGTGACTTCCTGTGAGCCTGTGCGCTCAGCCGCCGGGCCGTGGACTGGTCGATGCCGGCCAGTCCACGCAGGCCGGCCAGCACCTGTTCGGTGCTCACCCGGTCCGCGGTGTGCCGGGCGACCAGCATTCCCGGCATGAACGTCGCCAGCGCGATCCCGACGGCTTCCGGGCTCGCCTGCGGCGCGAGCAGGCCCGCGTGCTGCCAGCGGCGGGCGAGTGCGGTCAGCTGGGATCGCATCTCGCGGTAGAAATCGCCGGTGCGCTCGCGCAGCTGCGGTTGGCGCAGCGCCTCCGACCAGGCCTGGATCGCCACCCTGGACAGGTCGTATTCCCCTGTGTTGTCAACACCGTTGCCAAGGCTGCCGTCCACCGGTTCCACGATGGTGGCGATCGTGGTGGCGACGTCGGGCACGGGCTCGGTGTTCCGCAGTCGGTCGAACAGCGCGCGGAAGACGGCCATGGACTCTTCGCCTGCCGCATCGATCAGCTCGTCCTTGCCGCTGAAGTACCGGTAGACCCCGCTGGCGGACATGCCGGTCGCGGCGATGATGTCGTCCATCGACGTCGCGTGGAACCCGTTGCGGGAGAAGCAGGTCCACGCGCAGGTCAAGATCTGACGCCTGCGCTCGGCTCGGCGCTGTTCGGTAATCCTCGGCACCGGCTCATCCTAAACGGGAACGCTCGCTTGCGTAAGTAGGCGCGTCATAGTTATGCTCATCTCACACGAAAACATCCGTTCCTGTTTGCGTGACGCCTCACGGAGCAGCGTGAGGCGCGCGAACGAAGGGAAGGCGTATGACGCAGGCTGTGAGTTCGCCACCGCTGTCCGTTCGGGCGAGCCCACACGAGCTGGCGGCAAGGCCGCACGAAGCCGGGTTGATCAACGGAACTTCTTCGGGGACGGCTACCAACCGCCGGAACACCTCCGCCGGCCCGGCGGAGCGGGGCCAGGTCACCGCCGGCCCCGGGCCGGTGATCGACGTGCGGCTCACCACCACGGACGAAGAGCAGGAGCGGCCGTGCGTTTCGTGACCTATCAGGACAGTCGGCGTACCGGACTCGGTGTGCGGACCGCGGAAGGCATTGTGGCCACAGGATATTCGGACTTGCGCGAGTATCTCGCGGCCGGCGAGGCGGCGGTCGCGGACCTCGATCGCCGTCTCGCGGGCGGGGTGACCGTACGGCCCGACCTGATGCTGACTCCGCTTCCCGAGCGCAGCCAGTTGATCTGCGTCGGTGGCACGAGGTCGAACTCGCCGTTGTCGTCGGCCGCACCGCCCGGCACATTTCCGCCGCCGACTACCTCGACTACGTGTTCGGCTACACCGTCGTCAACGACATCAGCGCCCGTGACGTGATGATCCGCGAGCACCTGCAGATCATGCTGTGCAAGAGCGCCGACGGCTTCCTGCCGATCGCCGAGGAGATCGTCACCGCCGACGAGGCCGACGGGCCTTCGGCGAGTACGTGGGTGTTCGGGTTGTGCCACGTTAGGCCAACAACGTTTCACAACCCGAACACCGGGTGTTTGCTGCGTCGGCGGTGTTGGTGAACTGCTGGTGTGCGCAGCCTGCGGGTCAATCAGTGCGAGCGCGGATCCGTTCGCCTGCAGGCAGTGCGTGCTGCCGAAACCCTTGAGCGCGCCATCGCTCAAGACGAACTGCTGATTGGTGCCGTCCGGGGCAGTCCCACACGATCTGGTCTGTCCAGTCGTTGCCTGCTGGCGGAACCATCCAGTCGCCCGCCTGAGTCCGCGCCGACGAACTTGTTCGACATGGGCAGCGCGGTCGAGTGCGCCCGACACATGGACGGGAACGCGGCACGCCTGGTCATCTCGGTGGCAGACCGGCCCGGTTCGACGTATTCGTCGACGATCGTCAGGTCGGGCTGCTCAGCCTTGCGGTGGCACGCGGCGCGTTGCACCGGGATCGAGGTGCCCTCCGGGTAGCAGCCCCGTCCGACCTGCCTCGTCGATGACATTCGCAGGTAGATCACCGCTCGTTGACAGCAGGGTGCGGGGATGTAGCGCCTCTGTTCATGGCGCTGAGTCCAGCAAACGACCGGCGTCCAGTGACCGCGCAGCACGACGGCACCAGTCAGCCTTCGTAGCTGTTGCGCCAGGCAGGTTTAGTCAGACCGGCAGGCTGTGCGACGAGGCCGGCGCGCACCGGCGGCTACATCGTTGTCTAGGAGTTCACGGAGAATCGGCGGGCGGCGGCGAAGTTGGGGCGGCGCTTCTCCAGGAACGAAGAGATGCCTTCACTGCCTTCGGGAGTGGCCGCGAGTGAGGAGATTCCGTGTGCCTCGGCGATGAGGTGTTGTTCGAGCGCGGTTGTGCCCGCGTCGCGGACCAGCCTGACCGAGTGGGCCTGTGCGGCCCGAGCGCCGGTTGCCAGGGCCGCGGCCAGGGTGAAGGACTCGTCCACGACGTCGTCGGCCAGGCGGCTGACCAGGCCACAACGTTCGGCTTGGTCAGCATCGATCAGGCGGTTGGTGAGGATGAGGTCGGCGGCTCGGGCGGGGCCGAGGGTGCGGGTCAGGGCCCAGGACACGCCGCAGTCGGGGGAGAGGCCCGCGGCGGTGTAGGAGACGCGGAAGCGGGCGTCGCGGGCTGCGAGGACGATGTCGCCGGCGAGGGCCAGACCGATGCCGGCGCCGGCGCAGGCGCCTTGGACGGCGGTGACGACCGGCGTTTCGAGTGCTCGCAGGCCGACGACGGCCTCGTGCATGGTGGCTGCGAGTTCGGCGATGAACTCGCTCGGCGCGGGGGCAGCAGCGAAGCTGCGGAGGTCGCCGCCGACGCAGAAGTTGTCACCCTCGGCGTAGAGGACGACGGCGCCGAATTGGCGGCCGGTGCCGAGTTCGTCGACGGTGTCACGCAGGACCCGGGCGAAGTCGAGGTCGATCGCGTTGTTTCGGTCGCCGCGGGCGAGTTTGAGGCGAGCGACCTCGTCGACGACTTCCAGGGTGACTGGTGCGCCGCTCACCCGGTCACGTCCCGGCCGATCAACTGGCGCGCGACGAGCCAGTGCTGGATCTCGTTGGCACCTTCGAAGATCTCCAGGATCTTGGAGTCGCGGTAGAGCTCTTCGAGGCGGAAGGTTTCGCCGGTTTCCGAGACTTCCCGCGCGAAGCCGTAGCCGCCGTAGACCTGGATGGCGTCTCTGGCCATGTCTGCCGCGAGCCTGGTCGCGTACGCCTTGGCCATCGCGGCTTCCGGTTCGGGGGCGCGCTCGCCGGCGTCGACGCGCAGCGCGGCCTTCTGGTACAGCGTCCGGGCGCACTCGAGTTCCGTGGCGCGTTCGGCGAGTCGGTACTGCCAGTGCTGCATCGCGCCCAGCGGCTTGCCGAAGAGGTGGCGGCTGCGCAGGCGGGCGACGGCGAGGTCGAGTGCGGCCTGGGCCACACCGACCCCGGCCGCGGCGATCCCGATCCGGCCGTAGGTCAGGCAGGCGAGCGACACGGACAGTCCTTTGCCGACCGCGCCGAGGACGTTTCCCTTGGGCACCAGGACGTTGTCGAAGACGATGTCCGACGTCAGCTGGCCGCGGTGGCCCAACTTGAGGTCGGGCTTGCCAATGCGGACGCCGTCGCTGTGCTTGAGGTCGACCAGGATCATGGTCATCGACCCGCCGGAGCGGCACAGGACCGCGGCCCAGTCGGCGACCGCGCTGTTGGTGATCCAGCGCTTGCGTCCATTGAGGACGAAGTTGTCGGCTGTCTCTGTCGCGGTGGTCCGCATGGACTCCACGGAGAGGTCGCTGCTGGCGTCGGGTTCGGTGGTGGCGAAGGAGAACACGAGCTCGCCGCTGATGAGCCCCGGGATCACCCGCGCGCGGAGTTCGTCGGAGGCGAAGGACAGCGCCTTCGGCACGAGGATGCACTGGCCGTCGTAGACACCGGCCATGCTGCTGCTGTGGTAGGCGATCTCTTCGGTCGCGGTGCACGTGCCCAGCAGTGGATGTGCCAAGCCGCGACCGAAGTCGGAACCGAAGGGAATGGCGAAGGTGCCGGAATCGGCCAGGCCGCGGAAAGCCTTCCAGGGGAAGCTGTCGACGCTCTCCTCCCGCGAACCGATCTCGCGGGCGTAAGGGGCGACCTTCTCGGTGACCGTGGCGCGGACTTCTCCGCGCAGTGCCACGATCTCTTCGGGGATACCGAGGTCGTGCCACATGTGGTCCTGGGTGCGGGGCACGTCGGCCGGGGCAAGTGGGCTCAAGATGCGGACTCCTCAACGGCGTCGATGCCTGTCAGGGGCCAGTGTCACCCTCGGACCGCCAAACAGTCAAGCCTGACTGTCTCAGTGGGCCCGGCCGCGGGTCAGCCAGATCGACACGGCCTCGGCGCGGTTGGCGGCGCCGAGCTTGCGCAGGATGTGCTTGGCGTGGGACTTCACCGTGCCCTCGGAGATCACCAGTTTGCTCGCGATTCGGCCGTTCGTGTCGCCGGCGGCCATGAGCCGGACGATCTCGGTTTCACGCCGCGTGAGCATGGTCTCCCGGTCGCTGGGCTGGGCCGGAACCCGGGCCAGCCGCTGCTGGTTCGCGCCGTCTTCCCGCATGAGTGTGCTCAGGCCGTCGCCGTGGTCGAGCACCGCCGCGCGCAGCTGGGCCAGCTTGTCCAGCAGGATCGACCGTTCCAGGACGTAGCCGAAACCCTCGGCGAACACCGCCAGCAGGTCGCGGTCGAAGCCGTCGAGCGGACCGGGGTGGAAGAACCGGTCGCCGTGCAGGAAACCGATGACCTGGGACCGGGGCATCACCGGGGCCGCGACATAGGTGCGCGACTGCGAAGACTCCGAGACCGCGCGGTGGACGCGCGGGCGCTCCTGCGCGTTGGTGACGAGGATCGCCCGGCGGCGGCGCACGATCTCGGTCTCGAACAGATCCGGCACCAGCTTCTCGGGATTGTCCCGGCCTGCCTGCAGAATCTGGCCGGCCCAGGCCTCGTCGCCCTCGACGTGCAGGGTCTCGGTGACCCACATCGCCTCGTGGATCCGGGAGAAGATCGCCCGGTCGAAGCCCAGCAGGCACACCGTCGCGGGCACTGCCTCGATCAGGTCCGCCACTGACTGGATCTGCTCGAAGCGGCTGAGTGCGGCGCGGACGTCCTGCAGCGCGGAGGATTGGCGGACTTCCTGCTCGCGGCGTACTTGATCTTCGGCGTCCTTCGCCTGCAGCGCCAGGGAAAGGAGGTCCTGGGCACCGTCGAGGCGGTCGAAGCTCTTCTGGTCGCCCTGCATCGCGGCTCGGACGTTGTCCCAGACGCAGCCGAGTGCGCCGATGGCGCCCGGTGTCGCGTCGATCTCCGCGGAACAGGGGAGGTTGTCGACGTCCAAGAGCTCTTCGGCGCGGGTAACCACCGCGAGCACTGCGGCGCTGGCCGATGTCGATGTCGATGTCGGCTTAAGGCTCTCCATGTGCAGCCCTCCTTTGGGCCATTCGGCGCAGTGTAACAGTCAGGTGTGACTTGTACCACGAGTATGCTCGGCGGTGTGTCAGAGACCCCGGCCTTGACCACCAGGCGTGAGCAGCGAACCATCGACAGCTGGACCCGGATCCTCGACGCGGCGGTGGAGTGCCTCGTCGAATCCGGGTACCAGGGCGCGTCGACGGTGGAGATCCAGGCCCGCGCGGGCGTCTCCCGCGGCCGGCTGCTCCACCACTTCCCGTCGCGGGACGCTCTGCTCTTGGCCGCGTCCCACCACCTGGCGACAGGCAGGGTCCAGAGCGTCGCGACGCAGTCGATGGCAGCCATCACCGCGGGCGCGGCCACGGGCAAGCGCGTCGACCAGGCCGTCGAGCTGATGTGGACGACCTATCAGCAGCCGTACTTCTGGGCGGCGACCGAACTCTGGATGGCCGCCCGGCACAACGACGACCTCGGCGTCGCGCTGCGGCCCGCCGAGCGGGAGCTGTACGTGGCCATCAAAGTGGTGGTGGACCAGATGTTCGGCCCGGTGTTCATCGCCCGGAAGCGGTATCCCCTGGTCCGCGAGCAGTTGCTGACCAGCATGCGCGGCGTCGCGCTGACGTACTCCTTCGACGCCCGGGACCCGAAGTCCGATCCGCATCTCGCGCAGTGGAAAGAGCTGGCACGCGCGCTTCTCCAGGACTAGGACGCGTCACCGGCTCGCCTTCCGTTTGTCGCTGTGCCAGATGGAGACGGCCTCGGCGCGGTTGGCGGCGCCGAGCTTGCGCAGGATGTGCTTGGCGTGGGACTTCACGGTTCCCTCGGAGATGACCAGCTTGCTGGCGATCCGCGCGTTGGTGTCGCCGACGGCCATGAGCTCGAGGACGTCGACCTCGCGGCGGGTGAGCCTGGATTCGGGCGGCCAGTCGTCGGCCCGGCCGAACTGGCGCGGCACCGCCGCGGGGGCGTCGAGCGGCCCCAGGCTGAGGCTCCCGTCCTTCTCGCTCATGATCGAATTGAGGCCCTCGCTGTAGTCGAGGACTTTGGAGCGCAGATCGCCGAGCCGTTCCATGAGAATCGCCCGCTCGAGGGCGTACCCGAAGCCCTCGGTGAAGATCGACAGTACATCGCGGTCGAAGTCGGTCAGCTCGCCCTTGTGGAAGTAGCGGTCCGCGTGCAGGAAACCGATTACCTGGGCGCGCGGCATCAGCGGCGCCGCAACGTAACTCCGTGAGCCGGAGGCATCGGCGACGGCTCGGTGGACCCGCGATTCCTGCTGTACGTTCGTCACCCGGACCGCCCGCTTCCGCCGGACGATCTCGGTCTCGAACAGACCCGGCACCAGCTTCTCCGGATTCTGGCGGCCTGCTTGGAGAATCTCCTCGGCCCACTCCTTGTCCCCCATGACGTGCAGTGCTTCGGTGACCCACATCGACTCGTGGATCCGCGACAGGATCGCCCGGTCGAAGCCCAGCGTGCACACGATCGCCGGGGTCGACTCGATCAGATCGGAGACCGAGTCGCTCTGCTGGAACCGGCTGAGCGCGCCTTGGACATTGCGCATCGCCGAGGACTGCCTGACCGCGCGCTCGCGTTGGACCTCGTCCTCGGTTTCCCTGACCTGGATCAGAAACGGGACCAGGTCCTCGGCCGCGGCCAGGCGGTCGCCGGGCCGGCGGTCACCCGAGGCGACGGTGCGGACGTCGTCCCAGATCGCGGCGAGTGCCGCCGAAGCGGCCGGGAGGTCGTCGATCTCGGTGGGCGGCGGTAGACCCGGGGACGAGAGCAGGCTGTGAGCCTTGTCCAGCACGTCGAGTACTTCCCCGAGTGCCTGCCCGGAGATCGACCGCTCGTAGATGCGATCGGCCACCTGCCGGGCGTGCTCCTCCCCGTCCTCCGCGGCGGCGTTGTCTCCAGCGCCTTCGGTAGTCACAACGGGCCTCCCTCTCTTGTTCTGGTGCCGTGGCGGACTGTAGGTCGTCGACCCCGGCGCGTCACCGCAAACTCCACCTTTGGAGGGGGTAACTACCCCCCGGCGGGAGATGTGGCCCCTACCCGGTCAGGCGCAGGATTTCTCCACTGCGCATCGACAAGGCCGTCGGTAGGAGGAAGTTCCATGATGAGCGCAACCCTGGACACGCCCGGCGAGGTGATTGCCGGCGCTGACGGCTGGGATCTCGTACGGGACGTGCAGCGCGGAAAGATCGCGTCGTTCGGTGTCCTCTACGAGCGCTACGCCGATTCGGTGCTTGCCTTCGTGCACAGCCGGGTGGTCGACCGGTCCTACGCCGAAGACCTCACGAGCGAGACCTTCCTGCGGGTGTTCACCAAGATCGACTCCTTCGCCGACCGGGGGATCGGTGTCCGAGCCCTGCTGTTCACCATCGCACGGAACCTGGTCATCGACCACTCCCGTTCCCGCTACTCCCGCACGGTCACGGTCGAACACGACGTGCTCTCCGACACCCGGACCGCTACCGACGACCCCGAGGCGAGCGTCATCCTCGGCCATCAGGTCGCCGACCTCGCCCAGTACCTACAGCTGCTTACGCCGATTCAGCGGGACTGCGTGCACCTCCGTTTCACTCTCGAACTGTCCGTGGCCGAGACCTCGGTCGTCATGGGCAGGCCCGCCACCGCGGTCCGCCAGCTCCAGCACCGCGCGGTGCAGCGTCTCGCCCTGTTGATGAAGGAGGAATGGACATGACCCGCACGCCGATGAAACAGGTCTCGTGGATCGACACCATCGACATGGTCGCCGCCGTCCGCGGCAGCGGGCGGGGGTTCATGGTGCTCGTCTGCGGCGGGCTTGGCGCTCCCGCGCTGGCCATGCACACCCAGCTCGGCGGGTCGATGCTGCTGCTGGGGTCGGCGATTCTCGCCTTCGTGGTGGCCGCCGTCAAACCGGGCCAGGCGAGCAACGGTGGCCTGCACGGCGCGGTCGCGGCGGTCGGCGCCTACCTGCTGGTCCTGCCGCTCGTGCTGATGGCCTCCGCCGGGCGCGACCCCGCCCAGATCTCGATGACGCTCGCGGCCGCCGTGATCATCGGCGCCGCGGCCGGCTGGGCCGATGTCCGCCGCCGCCAAAGGAAAACCGCATGAGCGCACCGGCCACGACCGCCGAGCCGGTACCCGACACCCGGATCCGGGTCCGCCGCCCCCAAGCTCCCAAGTGGACAAAGACCGCGCAGCGCCCGCTGCTCCAGGCCGGGGAGATGGTGCAGCTCGCCGGGGACGTCCTCTACCGGGCCATCCGCCACCCGCTGGGCTACTGGGGCGAAGTCCGCGACCAGATGTTCCAGATCCTCAAGCTGTGCTGGATCCCGATGATCGTGTCGTGCACGGCGTTCGGCTTCGGCGCGCCGGGGTTGCAGGGCGGCAACATCTTCCTGCTCTTCGGTATCCCCGAGCGCCTTGGCTCGTTCTTCATCATGGCGAGTGTGCGCGAGTTCGCGCCGTGGATCAACGCGATGGTCGTGGCCGGGGTGATGGGCACGGCGATGACCGCCGACCTCGGCGCGCGCCGGATCCGTGAAGAGATCGACGCGATGGAAGTCCTCGGCATCGATCCAATTAGGACACTCATCCTGCCGCGGGTCATCGCGATCACCCTGATGACCGGCCTGCTCGACCTCGTCGCGCTGGTCTTCGGCGTGCTGGGCGGCTATATGGCGTCGGTCTGGGTGATGGGCGCGAACAGCAGTGCCTTCCTGAACAACTTCTTCGCCAACGCGACCACCACGGATGTGTGGGGCAGCGTGCTCAAGACGACGATCTTCGGCCTGCTGATCGGGGTCGTCTGCTGTTACAAGGGCCTGCACGTCGAGGGTGGTCCGATCGGTGTCGGCCGGGCGGTCAACCAGGCCGTGGTCATCGCCTTCGCCGCCATCTGGATCTTCAACTACGTGTTCACCACGATCCTGCTCGGGCTCAACCCCGACATGCAGGTCTACAAGTAGGGGCGCGCGATGTCGACTTCGCTGGACCGGCCACCACCGGTCGAAGATGCACCACCGGTCGCCCCGAAACCACAGGACACCGTCGTCACGCTCGGCGGCGCGGGGCGCGGTGTCAAGCAGGCGGTCACCACCAGCGGTGAGATCGCCCGGTTCGCCGGCCAGACCGTCCGGGAATTCCCGGACGTCCGCAAGCACAGCTCCGAAGTGCTGCACCAGGCCGGGATCTTGATCCTGTCGAGCGGGCTGATCATCTGGATGATGCAGTTCGTCATGGGCACGGTGTGCGGCCTGGAAGCGAGCTACACCCTCAAGCAGATCGGCGCGCCGCTCTACTCCGGGATCTTCAACGCCTTCTGCTCGATCCGCGAACTGGCGCCCTATATGTGGGGCTATATCTTCGCGGCGAAGGTCGGCTGTGGACTGGTCGCGGAGATCGGTTCCATGCGGATCTCCGACGAGATCGACGCGATGGAGGTCATGGGCGTCAACCCGCGCAGCTACCTGGTGGGGACCCGCGTGATCGCCGCGTGGATCGCGATGCCGTTCCTCTACACCGTCGGGCTCGGTGTGATGTACGTGTCGATGTACCTGGTGACCGTGGTGCAGCTCGGCGGCGTTTCCTCTGGTGGTTACAACTACATTTTCTGGCTTTACCAGAATCCGCTGGATTTCCTGTACTCGATGATAAAAGTGATGGCAATGGGGACGACGATCGTCTTCGTAGGCTGCTTCTACGGCTATACCGCCAAAGGCGGATCGGTCGGTGTCGGGACGAACACCGCGAAATCGATGATGCTCAACATGGTCCTGATCCACGTGATCGGCGTCCTGGCCACCCAGCTGTTCTGGGGACTCAATCCCAACGCGCCCATCGCCAACTAGCCGAACGACGTTTCTTTGGAGGTTCACGTGTCCACGAGTGCAGCGCACCGCGCCGAGGAGATGACTGCCACGCTGCCCGCGCACGGCACGTTGCGAGGCACGTCGCCCGATGGCGAGCGGCAGGTGGCCGGAAACGGCACCCACAGCATGGAGGTGCGTGACGTCCACAAGACGTTCGGCGACTTCAAGGTCTTGCAGGGGATGAACCTCAACTTCGTCGACGACGCGATCACCACCGTCCTCGGCCCGTCCGGCACCGGCAAGAGCGTGCTCATCAAGCACCTCGTCGGGCTCCTCGAACCGGACCGCGGCGAAGTCCTCATCCACGGCCAGAACATCTGGGACATCTCCGAGCGCGACCGCTACGAGCTCCGCAAGAAGTTCGGGGTGCTCTTCCAGGACGGCGCGTTGTTCGGCTCGATGAACGTCTACGACAACACCGCGTTCCCGCTGCGCAAACACACGCACAAGACGGAGAAGGAGATCTCCGACATCGTGTTGCAGCGACTCCACGAAGTCGGCCTGGACAAGGCGTTGAGGAAGTACCCCAGCGAGGTCTCCGGTGGAATGCGCAAACGCGCTGGCTTCGCCCGCGCACTGGTGATGGACCCGGACATCGTGCTGTTCGACGAGCCGGACTCCGGCCTTGACCCGGTCCGGACCAGCCTGCTCAACGACCTCATCCTCGAGATGCACAGCCAGTACAAGGGCACTTACCTGCTGGTCACCCACGACATCCGCACCGCGCGCAAGGTCTCCGACTACGTCGGGCTCATCTGGAAGGGAAAGGTCGTGCACTACGGCGAAGCCGAAGGCGCGTTCAACTCCACCGACCCGTTCGTGCGGCAGTTCCTCACCGGGGACTCCGCGGGCCCGCTGGGGATGGACTGACCATGCGCAGACTCCTCATCGCCGGCCTGATCGCCGCGGTCGCGGTCACCACCGGCGGCTGGGCCTGGATGCACGACGACTACCGCGTCGGCGTGCTCCTCGGCTCGGCCACGAACATCGTCCAAGGCGGTTCGGTGCTGGTCAACGGCTTCCAGGCCGGGACCGTGTCGGACATCAGCGTCCGCGACGGCAAGGCGTACCTCGAGCTCACGCTGGACAGCGACTACGCGCCGCTGCACGACGGCGCCAAGGTGACGGTCGCGTGGAAGGCGCTGCTCGGCGAGCGTTTGGTCGAGGTCCAGGA
Source organism: Amycolatopsis sp. (assembly GCF_025464955.1). GTDB lineage: Bacteria > Actinomycetota > Actinomycetes > Mycobacteriales > Pseudonocardiaceae > Amycolatopsis. Next base: position 128,557 of record NZ_JAODNM010000023.1, read on the forward strand.
CGGCCCGGTGAAGAACGCGACGATCCCCTCCGGCGGGATGCTCACCGGCACGATGGACCAGCCGATGGAGATCGATCAGGTCCTCAACGCGCTGGATCCCGCCGTCCGCGCGCACCTTTCGTCACTGGTCAACGGCCTGAACGACACGCTGAAGGGCAACGAGGGCAATGTCAGCGCGACGCTGAAGTCGGCCGGTCCGGCGCTCGCGTCGCTCGGCAGCGTGCTCAAGGCTGTCGGGTCGGACGGGCCCGCGATCAAGAACCTCGTCACCACCCTCGACCAGATGACCACGACGCTGGCCGGGCGCGACAAGGACGTCCGCGGGGTCGTTGACGACCTCGCGCACCTGACGTCGGTGACCGCGGACCAGCACCAGCAGCTCGCGCAGACGTTGCAGAAGCTGCCCGCGACCCTCGACCAGGCCAACAGCACGTTGGCCGAAGTACCCGGCGTGGCGGCGAAAGCTGTGCCGCTGCTGAACGACCTCGAGCCCGCGACCAAGAAGCTCCCGTCGGTGGCGAAGAACCTCAAGCCGGTCCTTCAGGACCTGCGTCCCCTCGTCGCGCAGCTCGCACCGACGCTCACTGCCGCCCAGACACTGCTCTCCTACACCCCGGGCCTGCTCGACCAGGCGCACGCCGTCGTGCCCGGTGTGACGTCGGCGGTCAACTACCTCCAGCCGATGCTCGCGTTCCTCCGGCCGTACACCCCGGAGGCCGCGTCCTTCTTCTCCCTGTGGGGCTCGGCGTTCGCCAACTACGACGCCAACGGCCACTACGCCCGGATCTTCGGGCCGCAGGAGGGATTGGCGAGTGTCAACAACAACCCGGGCATCGTGCCGCCGGGCATCAAGGATGATCCTTACCCCCTTCCCGGAGCAGCGGGCAACCAGCCCTGGGCCGATGCTTTCGGGAGCCAGCCGCGATGAAATCCCATTCAGCCAACCGGAACCGGGCGCCCAGAGCCCGCCTGATCGCCATCGCGGTCGTCGCCATCGGCGCGGTCACCGCTGCGAGCTCGGGCATGGCCGCCGACCAGAACCCGTCCACCGCGACCGTCGTTGCGAAGTTCGCCGACGCGAGCCCACTGCTGGTGGGCAACGACGTGAAGCTGCTCGGAGTCAAGGTCGGCTCGATCACCAGCATGAGCGTCGACGCCGACGGCCAGGCCGATGTCGGGATGGAGCTCGACGCAGCCGCGCTGCCCCTGCACACCGACGCGAAGGCGTTAGTCCGGCCGGTCAGCCTCCTGGGCGAGCGTTACTTGGAGCTCGACCGGGGCAGCGACAACGCGCCGGTTCTGCCCCGGGGCGCGGTCATCCCGTCGTCGCAGACCGGTCAGAATACCGACCTCGACCAGGTTCTCAACACCGTCGACGATCCCACCGGGCAGTCGCTGGCCGCGCTGGTCACCGTGCTCGGTGAAGGCGCGCAGGGCAACGGCGCCAACATCGCCGACACCATCAAGGCGCTTGCGCCGGCGATGACGGACACCCAGGGCCTCGCGGACGTGCTCAATCAGCAGAACGCGCTGGTCAACGGCCTGGTCGACAAGCTGGGCCCGGTTGCGACCGCGCTGGCCGACGATAAGGGCAAGACCCTCGACGGGCTCGTCAGCTCGACCCAGCAGATCCTCAACACCACCGCGGCCAACCAGCAGGCGCTCGACAGCACGCTCGCCGCGCTGCCCGCGACGGTGCAGACCGCGCGCGACACCCTCGCGCAGCTCACCGGCACGGTCGCGAGCACGGTTCCGACACTGCAGGCGATCAAGCCGGTCACCGGGAGCCTCACCCAGATCTCCGCGGAGCTCCAGCAGTTCGCCGGCGCGGCGCAGCCCGCACTGGCCGGAGCCAACCCCGTGCTGGAGAAGGCACAGTCCTTATTGGACGAAGCGCGGCCGGTCGTCGAGACGCTGAGCAAGTCCGGTCCGGACACCAAGGCACTGGCCAGCTCGCTCAAGCCGATCGCCGGAGAACTCACCGACAACATCGACGGCGTCTTCGCCTTCATCAAGAACTGGGCCCTGGCCACCAACGGCGCCGACGGGCTGTCGCACTACTTCCGGGCCGGGCTCGTAGTCACCCCTGACATCGTCAGCGGCGCCGTGCCCGGCCTGGGTTCCAACCTCGGGATCGGCGGCTCGCCCGCGCCGCTGACCAAGAACCCCGGCGGCCAGCCGGTGGACCCGCAGGCTCCCCAGCAACCCGGTGGCGGACCGGCCGGCGGGCTGCTCGCCGGTGGCGGTCCGGCCGGGATCCTCGGTTCACTGCTCTCACCGACCCCCAGCCCCGACGGCGGGGTCACCGGTCTCACCCAGCAACAGGAATCCGGCGTCCTGGGCTTCCTGCTCGGAGGTAACTAATGGCCAGAAAAGGCAATGCCTGGGCCCGGCGGCGGTCGATGCTGCTCGGGACCACACTCATCGTCGTCTTCGCGACCGCGGTCTACGTCGCGGTCACCGCGAGCTCCGGGCTGCCCGGCGAGACCGGCAAGACCGTGAAGGCCGCTTTCGGCGACGTCGGCGCCCTGCGCGTCGGCGACGACGTCCGGATCGCGAACGTCCGCGTCGGCCAGGTCAAGGACATCCAGCTCGTCGACGGAAAGCCCTTGGTCACCATGGGCTTTGACGGTGACCGCGCCATCTACCGCAACGCCGAGGCCGTCACCGCGGCCGTCGACGCTCGCTCGGCCCTGGGCCAGAAGTACGTCGACTTCCGGCCCGGCACCCCCGCCGACGGTCCGCTGCCGGACAACACCGTCATCGCGGCGGACAAGACCGTGGGCGGCGAAGAGCTCTCCGACCTGCTCCGCGTGCTCGACGCGCCGACCCGTGATGCCCTCGGCTCCACGGTGCGTCAGGTTGGCAACGGCCTGGGCGGGCATTCCCAGGACCTCAAGGACGCAGCAGGCGCGCTCCCGACCGAGCTCCCCGACCTCGGCACGGTCGCCAAGGCGCTGAGCGCGGGAAACGGCGCGGACCTCACGTCCCTGCTGCACGCCGCCGACGACCTGTCGTCGTCGTTCCAGGGCCACCAGCAGCAGCTCGCCGACCTCACCAAACGGCTCACCACGACGTTGACCTCGCTCAACGCGGACAAGGGCGCGCCGCTGACGCAGGCGCTGGACAAGGCGCCGCAGACGCTGGCGGACGCCCGCGCGGCCTTGGACAGCCTCAACGGCCCGCTGGCCCAGACCCAGCAGGCGATGGCCAAGCTCCACCCGGGCGCCGTCGCGCTCGGCGAGGCGACGCCCGATGTCCGGGGTGTCCTGCGCGAAGGCGTGTCCCCGCTGGAGAAGGTCCCCGGCGTCGCCCAGCAAGCCGAACCCGCGGTGACGGACTTGACCAAGGTGATGACCGACGCCAAGCCGCTCGCCCCGAGGCTGACCGCCGCGATCGGCATGGCCAAGGACCCTCTTGGCGTCATCGCGCCTTATTCGCCCGAGGTGTCGCTGTTCTTCTCCTACGCCGCCGACGCGCTGCACCTCGGTGACGCGGCGGGCAACTGGTTGCGGTTCTACCCGGTCCTCAACCTTGAATCCGTCGACGGGACGATCCCGATCGCCGACCCGACTGTCTCCCGTGACGCATATCCGGCGCCAGGCGTGGCGGCCACGGAGAAGAAGCCCGGCCTGCTCGGTGATCGGAAGTGAAGGTCCGCATGCCCAGGTTCCCCCGGCGAAAGCCGCGCACCGGCACCAAGAAGTCCTGGTTCACCCCGCTGAGGCTCGGTCTGCTGTTCCTCGTCGTGGTGCTCCTCGGCGGCACCGCGCTGTTCAACAAGGACCGCATCCTCACCACGCTCAGGCCCGGCGAGACTTTCCAGATCAACTTCGCCGCGGACAACCGGCTCGTGCCCTACCTGAGCCAGGTCAAGGTGTCCTTCGTGCCGATCGGCGTGGTCAGCGGAGTCGACAGCGCGCCGGACGGGTCCGCGACGGTCAGCGTGAAGGTGGACGACGGGATCCGCGCCAAGCTGGGGACCGAGCCGTCCGCGGTCATCCGCCCCACCACACTGCTCGGCGGCAACTACTTCATCGACCTGGTCCCGGGCGGACCGCCGGGTGAGTTCACCGGCGACATCCCGCGCAAGCGCACGTCGCTCCCGGTCGAGCTCGACAAGGTCGCCGCAGCCCTGCAACCCTCCGCCCTCAAGGGGCTGACCGACAGCGTCGGCAACGTCGACACCACACTGAAGGACGGCGGCCAGGCCGCGCTCGACAAGCTCGTCGCGGACGCGCCCGGCGCGCTCGACCCGGCGGCCGGTGTCCTCGCCGCCGCGACGGGCGACGACGACGCCGACCTGACCAAGCTCGTCTCGGGGCTCGAATCGGCGTCACGCACCTTGACCGACAAGCAGGGGCAGCTCAACGACGTCGTCAGCGGCCTGCACACCACGACGTCCGTGCTGTCCCGGCGTGCCGACGACCTCGCGTCGGCGGTCCGGCAGATGCCGTCCACTCTGGACTCCACCGACGCCGGCCTTGTCCGGTTGAAGGTGACGCTGGACAAGCTGAAGAACACCGCCGACCCGGCACGCCCGGTCGCCACCGCCCTGGCCACGGCGCTCGACCACGCGGATCCGGTGCTGGCCAAGGCCGAGCCCGTGGTCAAGCAGCTCAACGGCTTGCTGGTCAACGCGCGACCACTCGTCGAGGACCTGGTGCCGGCGAGCCAGCAGGCGACCGCGCTGCTCAACGACGTCCGCGGACCCGTGCTCGACCGCATCGACGGACCGGTCAAGACCTTCCTGCAAACCCCCTACAACGGCAGCGGCTCGTTCGCGTCGTCCACTTCGGACAAACCGATGTACGAGGATCTCGGCTACATGTTCGCCACGCTCGACCGGGCGTCTTCGATGAGCGATCGTAACGGGCCGGCCATCTCCTTCCACCCCGGGATCGGCGTCGGCTCCCTCGGCGGCCTGCCGATCAGCCTCGAGCAGATGTTCACCCAGCTCTCGACGCAGTTCGGCATCCCACTCCAGAAGGGCGCGGCCCCCAAATGACCGAACGCAAGCAGCGCTTCCGGCGGTTCATGGACCGGGTGAAGACCGAGCCCGGCCTCAAGCGCAACGTCTCGGTGCTGATCGCGCTGATCGCACTGGCCGGGGTCGCCGGTGGCATCATCCTGACCAACCAGCGCGTCAATTTCCCGTGGGACAACAAGTTCGAGTTCTACGCCACCTTCGCCGGCAGCCCGGGCGTCAGCCCCGACCACGGCCAGGAGGTCCGTATCGCCGGGGTCGCGGTCGGCGAGATCAAGACCGCCGACGTCGACAACCGTGGGATGGCCAGGCTGGAGCTGTCCATCGACCCGCAGTACAAGGTCTACGACAACGCGACCGTGGTGCTCAGGCCGAAGAGCCCGCTCAACGAGATGTACGTCGAGCTGAACCCGGGCAACGCTGCCAAAGGCCACCCGCTCGCCGCCGACGGCGTGCTCCCGGTGACCGCTTCACAGCGTCCCATCGAGATCGACGAGGTCCTCGATCACCTCGACGACAACAGCCGCGAGGCGTTGACGACCCTGCTGCAGGAGTCCGACACCGCGCTGGCCGCGGCGCCGCAGAACCTCCCGCAGGGGCTCACCGCCACCGACCAGGTCGCGCAGAAACTGCAGCCCGTGCTGGCCGCGCTCAACACCCGGCGCGACGGCATCCAGCACCTCGTCACCGCGCTGCAGCAGATCTCGAGCTCGGTCGGGGACGACGGCGGCCGGCTGCAGTCGCTGGCCGATTCGCTGCAGACGACGTTGTCGGTACTGGGACAGAAGAGTTCGTCGCTGGACTCCGTCCTCGGGCAGCTGCCTGACCTCACCACCCAGCTCAAGGCCGCGACCGACTCGGTCGGGACACTCAGCAGCCAGCTCGACCCGGCCCTGGACAACCTCAAGAACGCGTCGAGCACGCTGCCGGACGCTCTGTCGAAGCTGACCGGGACCGTCGACCAGCTCAACACCACGCTGGACGAGGCGAAGCCGGTGGTGGACAAGGCAGGGCCGGTGGTCGCCGACCTGCGGCCGTACGTGCGGGACCTCAACGTCGCGCTGCCCGACCTCCGGGTCACCACGACGCGCCTGGACCCGGTGACGTCCGCGCTGGTCAAGTACCTGCCCGACCTCGGCGCCTTCGTCGTCAACACGCACTCGATGACGAGCCTGGCCGACGCCAACGGCGGGATCCTGCGCGGGATGCTCGAGATCACGCCGACGACGCTGCCGCTCGACATGTCCAAGATCCTGCCCACACTGACCGGGAAGTAGGCGCTCGCCGTGCGAATCCCCCACGCCGTGATGCCGGTGATCCGGCTGGTGACGCTCATCGCGTTCGCGCTGGTCTGCGCCGTCGTCTTCGGCTACCTCTGGACCAACTCCGGCGGCAAGCTGCCGGTCATCTCGAAGGCCGGCTACCAGGTCAGCCTGCGGATGGACAAGGTGTCGAACCTGGTCAACGACTCGGATGTGATGATCGCCGGGGTCAAGATCGGCAAGGTCGACCAGCTCTCTGTGCAGGGCGACAAGGCGCTGATCGTCATGCAGCTGGCGCAGAACACCCCGCTGCACCAGGGCGCGGCCGTCCAGGTGCGGTCCAAGACGCTGATCAACGAGACGTTCCTCGAGGTCACCGACGGGACCGGCCCGGCGCTGCCCAGCGGCACGACCCTGCCCGACACCGCCGGCAAGCCGATTGTCGAGCTCAACGACGTCCTCGCCAGCCTCGATCCGGGCACCCGCAACGCGTTGGCGAGCAGTGTCCGATCGCTGGGGGCGAGCACAAAGGACGGTCAGCACAGCATTTCCCAGGCGCTGCAAGGCCTCGGTGACCTCGGGCGGCAGGGCAAGACGACGCTCGACGCGCTCTCCGCCCAGTCCGTGGACCTGCAGCACCTCACCGGCTCCGCAGCGACCCTGCTCGCAGCCCTGGACAACCGCCAGGGCCAGATCGGGCAGCTTGTCGACGACGCCAACCAGCTCGCCGGCGCGACCGCCGGGAACAGCGCGCAGGTCGAGGCGGTGATGCGCAAACTGCCCGGCCTGCTGGACACCACCCGCAACGCCACCAGCAGCATCAAGGACCTCTCCGGGGCACTCTCCCCGGTTGCCGCCGACCTCAACGCCGCCGCCCCGGACCTCTCCTCGGCGTTGCAGGAGCTGCCGCAGACCACGGCGGACCTGCGGGGACTGCTGCCTTCGCTCAACGGCGTGCTGGTGAAGGCTCCTGACACGCTGCTGCGGGTGCCTGCGGTGGCCCAGGCCGTCGAGACGCTCGTGCCCGGCCTGCAGGTCGACCTCTCCGACCTCAACCCGATGCTCGGGTTCCTGCAGCCCTACGGCCACGACCTCGCGGCGTTCTTCACCAACTTCGCGCAGACCCTCGCCACCGGCGACGCGAACGGCCGGGCGTTCAGGGTGTTCTCGATCGACAACGAGCAGACCATCAAGGGCATCCCGGTCAACACCAACATCGGGCCGTTGAACAAGTTCAACCCGTACCCGCTACCTGGCTCGGCCGTGATCCCCGGCCCGGCGAACAACCCGTACCCGCACGTGACCCCTGAGCCGCCGAAATGATGAGGGTGCCCGGGCGGCGCGTCCTCGTCGTGGCCGGAATCGTCGCGGCACTGGCGTTCGTGCTCGGCGGGCTGTCCCGCAGCAAGATCGAGACCGGGGTGGACTCGTTCCTGCCCGCCCACGACAGCTCGGTCGACCAGCTCAACGACCTGGCCCGCTCGTTCGGTGGTGACCCGGTCGTGGTGCTGCTGGAGTCGTCGAAGCCGCGCACACTGCTCGACGAGCAGCACATCTACACGCTGCTGAAGCTGGAAGGCCACCTGACGTCGCTTCCGGACGTCGCCGCGGTCTACGGGCCGGGTACGACGCTCAACCAGGTCGCCGGGCAGGTGCAGGATCTGCTGACGGAGTTGGTCGGGCGCCGCGATTCGGTGCGATCGCAGGCCGAGGCACAGGCGAAGGCCGCCGGGGCGAGCGACACCGCCGCGCAGACGGCCGGAACGCAGGCGACCGCGGCCTTCGACCAGCGCTACGGCTCGTTGATCGTCCAGGGGCTGCCTGCCGGGCTGCCGACGCTGGGGAATGACAAGTTCGTCCAGTCTGTCGTCTTCGCCCAAGGCCAGCAGCCCCGCGCACAGTGGCGGTTCGTGGTGCCCTCGCAGAACTCGGTCGCGGTCCTGATCCGGCCCCGGCAGGGCGCTGATGCCGCCACCGCGCAACGGCTCGTCACCGCGATCGAGAACACCGTCGGCGCAGCCCACATCGACGCGAGCAAGGTGACGATCTCGGGTGTGCCGGTGCTCGCTGCCGACGTCAGCCACCAGGTGACCCGCGAAGCGCCCCTGCTGGGCGGCGTCGCGGTGGCAGCTATCGGGCTGTGCTTCTTCTGCGTCCCGTGGACGCGGCGGAAGCGACGTCTGCTGCCGCTCGTGTCGACCCTGGTCGCGATCGCGAGCACGCTGGCGATCCTCGGCTGGGCGGGTAGGCCGCTGTCGCTCGGCGTGGTCGCGTTCCTGTCGGTCCTGCTGGGTGTCGGCAGCTACTACCCGACGTACTTCCTGCGTGCCGCACGTCGCCGGGTGGTGCTCACCGTCGCGGTGGCCACGGCCGCGAGCTTCGCGACGCTCATGGTGTCGCCGCTGCCGTTCGTCAAGGACCTCGGGCTGACGCTGTCGATCGGCGTGTTGATTTCGGCTGGGCTCGGGTCACTACTGACAAAGCTGCCGTTTGTCGACGTCGACCCCGAACCGCTGGTGCAGCCCGTGGCCAAGCGCGCGATCAGCCGACGCGTGCTCGTCTCCGCAATGGTCGGCGCGATCCTGCTCGCGGGCATCGGCTGGGCGTCACTGCCGAGCTTGAACCTGCAGAGCAACTTCGAAGCTCTCGCCGGCGGAGCCTCGTCGCTCGACGACGCGAAGCACGTCGAGGACGTCATCGGTTCGTCCGGCGAGCTGTCGGTGGTCCTCACCGGCGGCGATGTGACGACCCCGGCGGCGATCGACTGGATGCACCAGGCCCAGGACCAGCTGATCGCGAGGCACGGCGACCAGTTGCGGCCCGTGGTGTCGCCGCCGACCCTGCTGTCCTTCCTCGGGAATGCGAGCACGCCCGAGGAGATCAACGCGGCGCTGCGCCTGCTGCCGCCGTATCTCGCCGGTGCGGTGTTCCGCGACGACCACAAGGTCGCGACGCTGGTCTTCGGGGTTAAGATGGACGACCTCAGCGCGCTGAAGTCCTTGCGCGACAACATCACCGCGCAGCTCGCGCCACCGCCGCCCGGGTTCCGCGTCGAGCTCAGCGGCCTGTCGATGGTGGCCGTGCGCGGTGAGGAGATGGTGTCGAACGAACGGATCATCAGCAACGTCCTGGGCATCTTCGCGGCGTCGCTCGTGCTCGTGATCGGCCTGCGGCGCCGGTCCGACGCGGTCCGGGCGTTCGCCTCGGCGGCACTTGCGACCGGAGTCGGCCTTCTTCTACTGCGGATCACCGGCGTCGCGCTCAGCCCGATCACCGTCGCCCTCGGGTCGCTCACGGCTGCCGTCGGTTGCGAGTTCACGGTGTTGCTCAGTGAAGCGGCTCGTCGAGGTCGCCGGTCACTGCGGGTTTCCGTGCTGCTGGCCGCGGCGACGTCGGCGGCCGGCTACCTCGTCCTGGTGCTCTCCGGACTGTCGGTCATCCGGCAGTTCGGCGGGTTGCTGGCCGGAGCGGTCCTGCTCGCTTTGGCCGCCGCGAGCTTTGTGGTCGCGGTGGCGCCCCCGCGGGTGGAGGCCGACGCCGAATTCGGCACCGGTCCGGAGAAGAAAGAACTGGTTGGAGTGAGTTGATGAGTACCCGAACCGAAGACCTGCCGGACGCCGAAGCACTCGACGAGGACGCCAGCGTTGACGTCGTCGATGCTGCTGAAGATATCGAAGCCGCTGACGACACCGACGACACCGATACCGGCGAGGCTCCCCGGCCCACGTGGTTCCGGCGGCACCGGCGGCTGCTCGCGGCGGTCGTGGTCGTCCTGCTCGCACTCGGCGGCGGTGCCTTCTACTGGTACAAGACGACGGTCCTGCCTGCCGGGACGGCCTTCCGGCTCGGGGACTCCGACGTTACGATCACCGATCTCAACCACGAGACCGATACCCTGCGCGCGCTCTACGGCATCCAGGCCCCGACGGACCCGGCCAAGCTCGACACGTTCCGCCGCGACGTCGCGAAGTCCTACGCCGTCAGCATGATCCTCGACAACGCCGCGACGGACCACAAGATCGTGATCGCCGACAAGATGGCCCAGGACACGCTGAGCCGGTTCGTCACGCAGCAGTTCGGCGACGGGAGCGACGCCCGGGACAAGTTCGTCCAGGCGCTCGGGACCGTCGGCACCACCGAGCAGGCCGTGCTCGTCGAGATCAAGCGGCAGCTCGCGGTCAACCAGCTCTTCGAGCAGGTCGCAGGTACTCCCGCGGTGTCCGACACCGACGTCCAGACGGCGTTCGCCCAGCGGAAGGACACCCTCGGCACGCCGGAGCGCCGCGACATCCACAACATCGTGGTCAGTTCGAAGGCCGAAGCGGACCAGGCTGTCACGGACCTCAAGGGCGGCGCGACGTTCGAGACGATCGCGCAGCAGCGCAGCCTCGACGCCAGTACGAAGACCAGCGGTGGAGACCTGGGCGCCGTCTCGGCTTCGCAGCTGGACCAGACCTACGCCGGCGCGGCCTTCACGACACCGATGAACACGGTTTTCGGACCGGTACAGACCCAGTACGGCTGGAACGTCGGCAAGGTCGTCTCCGTCATGGCCCCGATCCCGGCGGTCTTCGACCAGGTCAAGGACAACCTCAAGCAGCAGCTGGTACTCGAGCAGCAGCTTGGCAAGTGGCGCGGCTGGCTCGGCGACACGATCAAGGGCGCCGACGTCAAGTACGCCGACGTCTACCGGCCGGCCAACCCCGACGCGGCACCGGACGGCCAGCCCGGCACCCCCGCCGTCCCGGTTCCCGGCAAATGAGGGTTGCCGCGATCGTGGTCCAACTGGGCGTCGCGGCCGGGCTCGTCCTCTTCGGACGATGGGGTCGGCGGAACGCGGCTGCGCTCGCACCGGCGAGCCTGCCCCCGGCGGAGCGAGAGCGGCGTGAGCGCACGACGACCCGCGGTGCGGTGGCGTGCCAGGTCGCGGGTGCCGCCTTCGCCGCGATCAACCTCGCCTTGTTCTTCTGACTCGCTCGACGACAGGAAATCCGATGTATCCAGGAACGCACGCGCAGAAGACACCGGACAAGCCTGCGGTCGTCATGGTGGAGTCAGGCCGTCAGCTGACCTTTCGACAGCTTGAGGACCGGTCGATCCAGCTCGCTCGGGTCCTGCGTAAAGCGGGACTCCGCCGCGGCGACACGGTGGCAGTGCTCAGCGAGAACCAGCCGGAGGTCTTCGAGGTCTATTGGGCCGCACTGCGTTCGGGGCTCTACCTCACGGCCGTCAACCACCGCCTCGCCGCCGACGAGGCCGCGTACATCGTCGATGACTGCGACGCCAAAGCCCTGATCGTTTCAGCCGGCGAACGGGAGCGGGCTGAAGTGTTGCTCGATTCGACTCCGGCGGTGCGGCTGCGGCTGGCGTTCGGCGGCGCGGTCAACGGACATGGTGACTACGAAGCGGCGTTGGCGAGGCAGTTCGCGGTGCCGCTGGCGGATCAACCCCGCGGTGCCGACCTGCTGTACTCGTCCGGGACGACCGGGCGGCCCAAGGGCATCAAGGCGCCTCTGCCGGACCGCCAGGTCCATGAGCCAGGCGATGCCTACACGGCCTTGTTCAGCACGAAGTACGGCTTCGACGACACCACGGTCTACCTCTCCCCGGCGCCGCTGTATCACGCCGCGCCACTGCGGTTCGGCGGTGTCGTGCAGGCGTTGGGCGGCACCGTCCACGTGATGGCGAAGTTCGACCCGGCGCTGGCGCTGAGCACGATCGACTCCGCGCGCGTCACGCACAGCCAATGGGTGCCGACCATGTTCGTGCGCATGCTCAAGCTCTCGACTGAAGAGCGCGCGCAGTACGACGTGTCGAGCCTGCGGAGCGCGATCCACGCGGCGGCCCCGTGCCCGGTCGAGGTCAAGCACGCGATGATCGACTGGTGGGGTCCGATCCTGCACGAGTACTACTCGTCCACCGAGGGCAACGGGATCACGTTCATCGACTGCCACGAGTGGCTGCGCAAACCCGGTTCGGTCGGCAAGGCGGGTCTCGGTGTGATCAGGATCTGCGACGACGAAGGCCAGGTGGTTCCGTCGGGCACCAACGGAGTCGTCTACTTCGAACGCGAGCAAGTCCCCTTCGAGTACCACAAGGACCCCGCGAAGACGAAGGCCACGCAGCACCCCGAGCACCCGAACTGGTCGACCACCGGCGACATCGGCTATCTCGACGAGGACGGCTACCTGTACCTCACCGACCGCAAGGCGTTCACCATCATCTCCGGCGGGGTGAACATCTACCCGCAGGAGATCGAGAACTGCCTTGCCTTGCACCCCAAGGTGTTCGACGTCGCGGTGATCGGCATCCCCGACCCGGAGATGGGCGAGTCCGTCCAGGCCGTCGTCCAGCTGCCACCGCACGTCATCCCCAGCAATGAGCTCGCCGCGGAGCTGCAGGAGTACGTCCGCGAGCGGATCGCGCGCTACAAGGCGCCGCGCGGGATCGACTTCGTCACGGAGCTCCCCCGCACCGAAACCGGCAAGCTCCTGAAACGCGTCCTCCGCGACCGCTACACATCCCGCCTCTAGCGCAGCTGTCTGTCAGGGCCCCGGCGCCGCATCCCCCGCGGTGCCGGGGCCCTGCACACCTCATTCAGCGGCGGAGGTAAGCCTGAGCGGATTCGGCGAACAGAGTGATCGCGCCGATGACGAACGCGAGGAAGACCACGGCCGCTTCCCAGTGCCCGCCGAGAGCGAGCACCACAACTGCGGCGACGCTGGACGCATAGAGTGCGTATTGGGCCCACTTCCTGCCTAGCAGAAGAATGCCGAGCGCCGCGAGAACGCACACACCGACCACCAGGGCAAGTACGTCCTGAGGATGGACGTGCGTCGAGGCCGCCATGGTGCCTTCGCCCAACTGGTTGTCGAGGTCCTGAGTGTTGCGCTGGTCAGGGTCATTGCCCAGGGCGTTCATACCCGCCCACAGGGTGAGGAAGGCCAACGCCAGCCATACGACAGCGGACGCGGCGAGCGCGCGGGGGAACCCGGTACGCGCGGTGGTTTCGGCGGCCGGCCGAGGTCGTGGTGACGGCTTCCAGCCGGGCTTGAGAGTGGGGGACATCATGCTCCTTCGGTGCGTGCGCCGAGCCAGTCATCGAGGACGTCGACGGTGTCTTCGCCCGGTTTTCTCGGCGGGAGGGGAATTTCGGCTTGGGTCCGTGAGAACCGTGGCGCGGGTGCTGCCTGGAGCACGCCGTCGACGTCGACGAGTGTGCTCCGGTGAGCGATGTGGGGATGTCGCGCGACTTCGCCGAGCGCGAGGACGGGTGTGACACAGGCGTCGGTGTCGGCGAACAATGCCGCCCAGTGGTCACGAGGCTGGGTCAGAAAAGTACGGGTGAACAACTCGCGCAGCTCGGTCCACCGGCCCGGGTCGAGTTGGTCGGGAATACTGGAGCCGCCAAGACCGAGTCCGTGCAGCAGTTCCGCGTAGAACTGCGGTTCCAACGCGCCAACGGCGACATAACGACCGTCGGCGCATTCGTAGGTGTCGTAGAACGGAGCGCCGGAGTCGAGCAGGTTGGCTCCGCGCCGGTCAGCCCAGGAATCGGCGCCGCGCAACGACCACACCATCTGCATCAACGCGCTCGTCCCGTCGACCATGGCCGCGTCGACCACTTGGCCGCGCCCGGACCTTTCCCGCTCCCACAAGGCGGCCAGGACTCCGAGTACGAGGTGCAGCGAGCCGCCGCCGAAGTCACCGACGAGGTTCAGCGGCGGCACCGGATTCCCTTCGGCCCTGCCGATCGCGTGCAACGCGCCGGTCAGCGCGATGTAGTTGATGTCGTGTCCCGCGCGCGCCGCGAGCGGGCCCTCCTGCCCCCACCCGGTGACCCTGCCGTAGACCACTCGCGGGTTGAGCGCGAGGACGTCGTCCGGTCCGACACCCAGCCGTTCGGCCACGCCCGGACGGAAACCCTCGATAACCACGTCGCAACGCGCGACGAGACGTTTCGCGAGTTCGCGGTCGTCGGGCTTCTTCAGGTCGACCGCCACCGATCGCCGGTTGCGCAGGAGCTGGTCGTGATGCCCTTCCGGATAGAGCGAAAGGCCGCCGGACGGCCGTTCCAGCCGTACGACGTCCGCGCCGAGGTCGCCCAGGATCATCGCGGCGTGCGGGCACGGCCCGAGACCGGCGAATTCGATCACTTTCAGTCCCGACAAAGGACCGCCCATAACGTGCTCCCAAGAAGTGGCCGAATGCCGAAGGTAGCCGAGCGGAGGCCTCAAAGGCCCTGGTAGCGGCCCGAAATATCCCCATCGGGAGAGGGGGACACCCCCGGGGAGCGATGAGTTGTGAGCTCGACCGCCCTAGCCTTCGTCACAGGGTTCCAGCGCAGCGACAGGAGACGCACATGTCCTACTTCGACAATGCCGACGAAGTTGACAAGTACATCGGCGAAATGTTCCGCATGGCCGGCGACCACCCCGAAGTGGGGGAGAAGATGCGGGCCGCGAACATCGTCATGCGGGTCGAATACTCCGACCCCGAGTGCGTGGTCACCGTCGGTTTCCAGGACCCGATGGTCGTCGACTCCGGCGAGACCGAGTTGAAGCCCGACATCACCCTCGTCATGCGTGCCGACACCGCTGACAAGTTCTGGCGCGGTGACTACAACCTCGCCGTCGGCCTGGCCAAGGGGCAGGTCAAGGCCAAGGGGCCGGTCAACAAGATCCTCAAGCTCGTCCCGCTGACCAAGCCGCTCTTCCCGGTCTATCGCGACCTGGTGAAGGACAAGGACGCCGCGGTCTCCTGAGCCGGAAAGGGGCACATTTCCCATGTCAACGAAGATGAAGGCCGCGGTGCTGCACGCACCGCGCGATGTGCGGGTGGACGACGTCGACGTACCGTCGATCTCCGACCCCAACGACGTACTGATCAAAGTCGAGATGTCCGCGATCTGCGGCACCGACCTCCACCCCTACGAAGGCCGGATCGAGATCGAGGGCGGCGTGGTCCTGGGCCACGAGTTCCTCGGCACCGTGGTGGACGCGGGTGAAGCCGTCGGTCTCGTCGAGCCGGGTGACCGCGCCGTGGCGTCCTGCGTGGTCAACTGCGGCCACTGCTGGACCTGCCGCCGCGGCGACCCCGGACGCTGCGTCGGCTCGCGGATCTTCGGCCTCGGCATCGCACTCGGCGACCTCGCCGGCGCGCAGGCCGAGTACGTCGTCGTCCCGAACGCCGACCTGACCCTGCGCAAGCTCCCCGAGGAGATCCGCAGCAGCGACGAGGACCTGCTCTTCGTCGGTGACATCATGACCACCGGCTACGAAGCTGTCCGCCGCGCGATCCAACCCGGTGACGTCGTCGCGATCGTCGGCGCGGGACCGGTCGGGCTCTGTGCGGCGATGTCCGCGATCGCCCTCGGCGCGAGCGCGACGATCGTGGTCGACAAGATCGCTTCGCGGCTCAAGGAAGCCGAGCGCCTCGGCGCGATCCCGATCAACGCCGACGAGGCCGACCCCGTCGACGTCGTGCTCGAACTCACCGGCTGGCGCGGCGCGAACGTGGTGATCGACGCCGTGGGCCACGAATCGGCGTTGGTCAGCGCGTGCAACCTCCTTGCCGCAGGCGGCACGTTGTCGGTTCCCGGGGTGTACATGGAGGAGTCGGTCAACATCCCGTTCGGCGACCTGTGGCTCAAGGGCGTCAAGATCGTCACCGGGGTCGCGAACATCGTCAACTACATGGACGAGGTCATCCAGCTGACCGAGGCCGGCAAGCTCAGCCCCGCCGGCATCATCTCCCACCGGATGGGTCTGTCCGAGGCGCCCGAGGCGTACCGGATGTTCGAAGCCCACGAGGCCACCAAGATCGTCCTGGACCCGAGCAGGTGAGCGAGAAATGACCGCTACGACAGTACGCAACTTCCCGATGCTCATCGGCGGCAAGTGGGTCGAGTCCGACCGCCTGCTGGAGATCCGGGACCCGCAGAACGACGAACTGGTGGCCACGGCCGCCAGCGGTGGTGCCGAACAGGTCGACGCGGCCGTCGAAGCCGCGAAGGCTTCGTTCAAGAGCGGATCCTGGTCGCGCGCTACGCAGGCCGAGCGCGCCTCGGTGCTTCGCGCCATCTCCGAGAAGGTGGGCGACCGGCTCGACGAGCTGGTGGAGCTCGAGATCATGGCCAACGGCGCGACCGTGCGCCAGGCCACCGGGTTCCACATCGGTTACGTGGCCCCACACCTGGAGTACTTCGCCGAGCTCGCGGACAAGTATCAGTTCGAACGACCCGCGCCGCGGGCGACATTCCCTTCGCTCGCACAGAGCACGGTCCGCAAGGAGCCCATCGGTGTCGTCGGGGCGATCGCGCCCTGGAACTTCCCGCTGCTGCTGGGCCTGTGGAAGATGGGCCCGGCGCTCGCGGCCGGCAACAGCGTCGTCATCAAGCCCGACGAGAAGACCCCGCTGTCCACTTTGGAATTCGCGCGGATCGCCGAAGAGTGCGGCCTGCCGGCGGGCGTGCTCAACGTCGTCCCGGGGCCGGGCGTCGAAGCGGGCGCACGGCTCGCGTCACATCCGGACGTGGGCAAGATCGGTTTCACCGGGTCCACCGAGGTCGGCCGCGAGATCATGCGCCTCGCCTCCGGTACGGTCAAGAAGGTCACCCTCGAGCTCGGCGGCAAGTCGCCGTCGATCGTGCTCGACGACGCCGACATCGAGACCGCCGTCGACGGCGTGCTCTACGGCTGTTTCCTCTACTCCGGACAGATCTGCGAGTCCGGAACCCGTTTACTGGTGCCAGAGTCGCTGCACGACGAGTTCGTCGAACGGCTCGTGGAGCGCACCAAGACGATCACCTTGGGCGACACCCGAGACTGGGAGACCGACCTCGGACCGGTGATCTCGGCCAAGCAGCACCGACGGATCCTCAACTACCTCAAGATCGGTGCCGAGGAAGGCGCGACCGTCGCCACCGGTGGCGGAGTGCCGAAGGGCGAGCAGTTCGAGCGCGGACACTGGATCGAGCCGACGATCCTCACCGACGTGCGCAACGACATGCGTGTCGCCCAGGAGGAGATCTTCGGGCCGGTGCTGTCGGTGATCAAGTACACCTCCGAAAAAGAGGCCATCGAGATCGCCAACGACACTACCTACGGGCTCGCGTCCTCGATCTGGAGCGGCGACAACGAGCGGGCACTGGCGATGGCGAACGAGATCGAGGCCGGTTCGGTGTGGATCAACGACTCCCACCAGATCAACTGCCAGGTTCCCTTCGGCGGCTACAAGCAGAGCGGGCTGGGCCGTGAGCTCGGCCCCGACGCGCTCGACGAGTACACCGAAACGAAGAACGTGCACCTCGATCTCTCGGGTCGCCGAGACCGCCGTCCGTATGACGTCCTGCTCAGCCACGCCGACGACTGACCCGTCGACAGCCGGCACGTAGAAAACCGAGCCCTTCTCCCGGAGCGAAACATGACCGTCGAACTCATCCCGGCGACCGCCGACCACAAACCCGACCACGACGAAATCGACATCTCCTCGAAGGCCTTCTGGGCGCTGACCTCCGAAGAGCGCGACAAGAACTTCGCGCTGCTGCGCGAGATCCGCCCGGTGTCCTGGCAGCGTCCGGTGGAGGACGCCGTCACCCCGGACCCGGACGACCCGGGTTACTGGGCGCTGGTCAAGCACTCCGACATCGTGCGCGTCAGCAAGGACAACGACACCTTCATCTCCGGCCAGGGCGTGCTGTTCGACCTGCTGCCGGACATCTTCCTGCAGATGTCGCAGTCGTTCCTCGCGATGGACGCACCGCAGCACGACAACCTGCGCAAGCTGGTCAGCTCGGCGTTCACCCCGAAGCAGATCAAGCGGATCGACGACAAGATCAAGGCTGCGGCGAAGGAGATCGTCGACGACATCGCCGGCAAGGGCTCGGTCGAGTTCGTCGCCGAGTGCGCCGAACGGCTGCCTGTCCGGATGTTCGGCGATATCTTCGGCATCCCCGAGGCGCTCCGGTCCACTGTGGCCAAGGCCGCTGCCGACGTCGTCGCTTGGGCCGATCCGGAGATCCTCGCCGGCCGCCCGGCCGACGAGGTCCAGGTCGAGGCGTGCGTGACGCTGCACGACGTCGCCGAGGAGCTCATTGCCGACCGCCGCAAAAACCCCGGCGAGGACCTGATGAGCAGCCTGGTCGAGGCCGAGATCGACGGGCAGAAGCTCGAGGACTTCGAGATCGGCGCGTTCTTCGTGCTGATGGCGGTGGCCGGCACCGACACCACCAAGCACACCGCCAGCCACACGATGATGGCGTTCACTGAGTTCCCGGCTCAGAAGGACTGGCTGCGGGAGGACTTCGACGGCCGGATCAACGGCGCGATCGACGAGTTCATCCGGTACGCCTCACCCGTGATGACCTTCCGCCGCACCGCGGTCAGGGAGACCGAGCTCGGCGGGCGGCGGATCATCCCCGGTGACAAGGTCGTCATGTTCTACCCGTCGGGGAACCGCGACAGCGAGGTCTTCACCGAGCCGGAGAAGTTCGACCTCTCCCGCAGCCCGAATCCCCACGTCGGGTTCGGCGGCGGCGGTCTGCACTTCTGCCTGGGCAACCAGCTGGCGAAGTCCATGCTGCGAGCCCTGTTCGGCGAGCTGCTGACTCGCATACCGGACTTCCGTGCGAGCGACCCGGAGTACCTCGGCTCGAACTTCATGCGCGGGGTCAAGCGGATGAACCTGCAGTTCACCCCGGAGCGGTGACGGCCGTGAAGATCGTCGTCGATCACGCGAAGTGCACGGGGCTCGGGATCTGCGAGTCCATTGCCGAGGACGTCTTCGAGGTCACCGACGACGGCAGTCTGAACCTGCTCGCGCAGGACATCTGCCCGTCGCGGCGGGCCGAGATGCAGGAGGTCATCGACTCCTGCCCGACCGAAGCCCTCACCCTCGTCGACTGAAAGGACAGCGAGCCATGCAGCGACGACTCGTGATCGTCGGAGCGTGCTTGGCCGGGCTCCGAGCCGCGGAGGCCGCTCGGCGCACCGGTTTCGACGGGGTCATCACCGTTGTGGGCGCCGAGCGGCACCTGCCTTACGACCGTCCGCCGCTGTCGAAGGCCTACCTCGACAGCGGTGGGGAACCGGCGTTGCCGGCGTACCGCGATGAGGAGCTGCTACGCGGCGAACTCGATCTCGACCTGCGGCTGGGCACCGTCGCAACCGGACTCGACCTGGACCGGCGGCGGGTCGGACTCAGCGACGGCGAGGTCGAGTACTCGGCACTGGTGATCGCCACCGGCGCCACCGCGCGGACGCTGCCGGCCAACCCGAAGCTGCGCGGTCTGCACACCCTGCGGACGGTCGACGACGCGCTCGCCGTCCGGTGCGCGCTGGACGCGGGCGCGCGGACCGTCGTTGTCGGCGCCGGTTTCATCGGCTCCGAGGTCGCGTCGGCCGCCCGCAAGCGCGGACTGCCGGTCACGGTGGTGGAGATGGCCGAAACGCCGTTGACCCGCGCGGTGGGTGACCAGGTCGGCGACGTGCTCGCGGACCTTCACCGCCGGCATGGCACAGACCTCCGGCTGGGCATCGGCGTGCGCGCTGTCACCGGAGACGGCAAGGTCGAGCGGGTCGTCCTGACCGACGGCACCGAGCTCGACGCCGACCTCGTCGTGGTCGGCGCGGGAGCGGCCCCCGCGACGTCGTGGCTGGAGACGTCCGGGCTGGTCCTGCACGAGCGCGATCGCGGCCTGGTCTGCGACGAGACCCTCAACGCCGGCGCCCCCGGCGTCTACGGCGCTGGCGACGTCGCGCACTGGCCGAACCCGCTGTTCGGCACGCAGATGCGGCTCGAACACTGGACCAGCGCGGCGGAACAAGGCGCCACCGCGGCTCGTAACGCCCTCGATCCGGACAACGCCAAGCCCTACTCGACCGTGCCGTACTTCTGGTCCGACTGGTACGGCAAGCGGATCCAGTTCGTCGGCGTGCCCGGCGCGGACGAGACCCAGATCGTGTCCGGACAGGTCGAGGACGAGAAGTTCCTCGCGCTATACCGGCGCGGCGACCGCCTGGTCGGCGCGTTGTCGGTCGAGCAACCGACGTTGATCATGAAGTACCGCAGGCTGATCTCGAAGCAGGCCGCCTGGGAGGACGCGCTCGAGTTCGCGGGCGCGAAACCGGCACCGGCGTGAACGCCCCGACGGTCCGGCTCGATCGCGTCACCTCCGTTCGCGGCGGCGACGAGGTGCTGCACCGGCTGGACCTCACGCTGATGCCCGCTCGCACCACAGTCCTCATCGGACAGTCCGGGGCGGGCATGACCACCCTGGTCCGCCATCTGGCCGGGCTCACCCCGCCGACCAAAGGCCGGGTCCTGATCGACGGCGACGACCTCTTCGACCTGCGGCCCGACCAGCTGGCCCGGCTCCGCGCCGACATGCTGGTGGACGTCGACGGCTCGCTCTTCTCCAGCGACACCGTGTGGGAGAACGCCCGGTGCGCGCTTCTCGGCGGCGGCGAACAGCGCGCCGCGGCGACCTTGGCGACGTTGGGGCTGGGCAGCCGGACGACCGCCCTGCCCGAGCGGTTGAGCGCTCATGAACGTCGCCGCCTTGGCCTGGCCCGCGCGTTGGTGTCCGATGCGGGCTTCGTCCTCATCGACGATGCTCATCACCACACGCGACCCGGCGATCGCCCGTGCTGTGGGGGACCAGCTGGCCGTGCGCGCCCACGGCAGAATCGCCGTGACGGGACCGATGGAGGAGCTCCTCGCCGACACCGGCAGCCTCGACGACCTCCTCCGGGTCTACCGCGATGCCGAGTATCTCGGACCGGTCTCCCGCGAGCGTGAACAGCGCTATTTCTCCTTCGACCTGAAGATCGTGATCGCCGTGATCGGGTTTCTCGCGCTCGTCTACGTCCTGATCACCACCCACGCCCTGTCGCACTGAAAACCCGCACCACCGAGAGGAACACCATGACCGAGAACCGCCCCCTGGCCGGGCGAACGATCCTGATGTCCGGCGGCAGCCGGGGGATCGGCCTCGCGATCGCCCTGCGTGCTGCCCAGGACGGCGCGAACGTCGCGTTCATCGCGAAGACCGACGAGCCCGATCCCCGCCTCCCCGGCACGATCCACACCGCGGCCGCCGGGATCGAAGCCGCCGGCGGCAAGGCGCTGCCGATTGTTGGAGACGTCCGCGACGAAACCGCGGTCGCCGAAGCGGTCCGCCGCACGGTGGGCCAGTTCGGCGGCATCGACATCGTGGTCAATAACGCCTCCGCCATCGCGCTGACCGGGTTCGGCAAGCTGTCGGCCAAGCGCTACGACCTCATGCTCGACGTCAACGCGCGCGGCACGTTCGTGCTGGTCTCCACCGCCCTGCCGCACCTCCTCGAGTCCTCGAACGCCCAGGTGCTCACGCTCTCCCCGCCGCTTAACCTCGACCCGAGGTGGCTGAAGGACCATGCGCCCTACACGGTGAGCAAGTACGCGATGACCATGCTCACCCTCGGCGTCGCCGAGCAGTACCGGAGCGAAGGCCTCGTCGCGAACTGCCTGTGGCCGCGCACTTTGATCGCGACTGCGGCCGTGCAGAACCTTGTCGGCGGGGACGACGGAATGCGCGTCGCCCGCCGGCCGGAGATCATGGCCGACGCCGCGCATCTCGTCCTCGGCCGGGCACCGGGTGGACCGTCCGGCGAGTGCCTGATCGACGACGAAGTGCTGCGTGTCGCGGGTGTCACCGACCTGTCGGCCTACCGCTACGGCGACGCCACCGAAGACCAGTTGCAGACGGACCTCTTTCTGTGAAACGGAGTTCACCGATGATCACCGAATGCCAGTGCCTGTGCGCCCCGCTGGGGCACTCGTTCTCGATCTGCGAGCAGACGGCTCGACCGGGCGTGTTCGTCAAGCTGGGCTCCACGCCCGGCGCCGGGTCTGTCCCGGCCTGCCCCAGCTGCTTCGAGGCCATGCGGGAACGCCTGTTCGCCGCTGCGCTCACCCGCTCCGGGAGCCGGTAAAAGTTTGGCTTCAAGGTTTCCCAATCAGCTACTCCGACGGGTCCCATCATGCTGCCGTCGGTCGCGTGAGGCGGTGTTGTTCTCGGATTTGGCGTGTCAGTGTGCGTGCTCGGTGCGAGCCGATGCCGAGATGGCGCCGGAGCGTGTCGGCGGAGATGGGACGTTGGTGTGTAAGCCGATGCTCGGCGTCGAGCCGGAAGGCTTCGCGTTCCAGCGAGTGGAGACATGCTTGCCGCTCGTCGTTAGAGGTGCTGTCACGGATAGTAGAGAGCGATCGGGGCTGGTACTCGGTTGTGGAGTCGTCGTGTTGGCGTTTCAGAGCGTGGTTGAGGAGTTCGACGGCGAGCAATAGTGCCAGTGGTGGGTTGGCGGCTACGGCGATGGCGAGGGGGTTGAGGTGGGGTGCTGAGGCGACGTTGGCGCAGAGTGACAGCGCGATGCCGAGGCTGAAGGAGAGCCAGGCTTTCCATTGGCCGGTGGTGTGTTGGCGTGTTTTCCAGAGCTCGATGGTCGCGATGATCAGCAGGCCGTCGACGATCAGCGGCCAGAGAGCTGCTGTCGCGGGATCGGCGCTGAATCGGAGGGCGAAGGCGCGGCCGTGTCGGTATGAGATGTCCGCTGCGCCAAGTGCGACGAGCAGGGTGCAGGCGCTCTGGAAGCGGAGTGACGGGTCGAGCCTGGTCATCGAGGGTCACCAGCTTCGGTGCGTGGGCGTCCCTGGGGGGTCGCGCATGATCACTCCGCGTTCGAGCAAACGTTTGCGTACCGTGTCCGCGGTGACGTCCATCTGCTCACCGATCCGCGCGAGCGACCAGCCCTGGTCGTAGAGCCGCACGGCGTCCTCGACCTGGTCGTCGGCGAGACCCTGTCGTCTCATGGCTACGTGGTGGCGGTGGAGGATGGCGCTGACGGTGCGACGTTCAATCCCGAACGTCTCGGCTAGCTGGTACACGGTCGAGCCGCACCGGTAGCCGGCGATGAGTTGCTGGATTTGCTCATCGTCGAGCTGTCGGGAACGCCGTGGTCGATCTGGCCGGATGGCGATTTCTGGGCCTTCGGCGAGTACGTGGGTGTTCGGGTTGTGCCACGTTAGGCCCACAACGTTTCACAACCCGAACACCGGGTGTTTTGGACAGCGGGCATCGAGTTGGTTCCGTTTCGTTATCTTCGGCGATACGGAACTGGCACGGTGTCCGCTGTTTGCTATGTCAGGAGCGTTAGCCTGCGCCGACGTGGGCCAGGCCCTTCATGAGCGTGGCTGTCGTTGTCACCGCTGACTTGATCGACGGGTACCAAACCGTCGCTGCCGAGTACGGCTACCGCGCGACGTACTTCATCCAGATGGTTGGTGAACTTGGCGGTGCCGAGACCGTCATGAAACTGGTCGCCGAAGACCTCCGAGGGATGCGCGACTCTCGGATAGAAGCAGCAGCTCGGCCGCAGTATTGAGGCGTGAATGCTTCGCCCGGACTTCGCCGAGCTCTTCGATGAGGCTGCCCATGCGCTCGAGGTGCTACCGGTAGAAGGTGGCGTTATCCATCTTCGTGGGCCGGACGCCTGCTTCTTTTTCGGCTCGGCCGCGCTCGACCTCACCATGGCCATCATCGAATGGGTGACGCGCTGGTCCAGGGGCGAGGTGGTCGGCGGCTTGGCGTGTCCAGGGCGGGAGGCGTTGGATATGTGGCTGGAGCAGGTCGGCTGGCTCAACGACGACATCGTCGTCCCGTTGCAGCCCGAGGGGCCAGCCAGTTGATCGAACCGTACATTCCGGCCACCCAACCAGGGAGTACGTCAAGCCCGGAGTGTGCTTTCGTGAAACGCGGTTCGGAACATTTCGGTCGTTGTGTCCGAATTGGCATCCGAACTTATTTACGTCCGCTCGGCTGGAAATCTCGACTCCGACGCGATCGAATTGCTGCGGCGCGAAACCGGCTCCATTATGGTCTGTTCGAGGCGGGTACCGCGCACAGCGAGTGCGGGATCTCAGGGGAGGGAAACAGTTGACTACGACGACAGAAGCGATCGAGGCCTCCGTCGGAGGCGGCGTGGTGTTTGTGCCCGCCGACGCCGCGCGTCCGCGAGATACGCAGGTATAGCTCCAGTTGCGCCGGATGGAAGACGGCCGGATGGCGGCCCTGGCCTACTCGACGCTGGAGCTTCTCGTCGCCGGTTGCGGGCCAGATCAGGCGTGGATCGCCGCTCCTGTCGAAGAGCTGGAAAATCTCAAGCCGCTGGCCGGGTTCGATGTGAAGGTCCCCGTGGTCGGTGGCCTTCTCGCTACCGGTCAAACCGTGTATGACGTCATGAACGACGACAACAAGAGCGCTGGTGCGATCGCCCAGCATGTCGGCGCGGACATGGGTGGCTTCGTCGCGGGGACCGCGGCAACCGAAGGGGCTATGGCGCTGGCGGCGACGATCGGTGTCGCCGGGGGACCGGTCACCCTGGCCGCCGTGGGCATCGGTATCGGCGTTGCGTGCGGCGTCGGGGAAGTGGTCAACCACTGGCCCGAGATCTCCCATTGGGCTGGAGACACCGCCAGCGACGTCGGTCATGGTGTGGAGAACGCGACGAAAGCCGTCGGCAACTTCTTCTCGAGTGTCTTCTGACATGACCGTGCCATCGAACTCGGCAGCAGACGGGCTGCCGCCACGACCTGATCCAGAGACCGGCCTCCCTCGGCCACCCCGTGCCCCGCGCAACTTCGCAGCCAGTGATCCGACGCCGACCGACCGTTCACCGCGGAGGGCTCCGCCTCCACCTGAGGGGCGAGGCATCCTGCTGGAGTGGCGGCAGGAAACCCCGAAAAGCGCCTTTTGGGCGGGTGGGGTGCTGGCGGTGTTGATGGCCGGCCTGCCGACGGTCAACAGCGGAAGTTTCGGTTGGATGATCCACTGGTGGTGGTATTGGTTCCTGGTGCTGTTCGCGTTCTGGATCGGTTACGGCATCTTCAGCAACATGTGGATCGCCGCTGGAGCGACGTGGCTGCAGAACGGGAAGCGCTGGGTGGACCTGTACCGGCTGACCGAGGTGAACATCAAGGCGGCCGGGACCAACCACATGCTGCGGCTCAAAGACGGCGTGGGGCGCGAGGTCAGCGTGAAACTCGATGCTGTTCAGCGCAACCAGGACCTGTGGGATCTGGTCTACAACGGGATCTTGCACGCGGTCGTCACCGGCGAGGCAAACCCACCGAATGGCGCACGCACGATCCTCAAACTGCCCAGCAGGTGACGGTTGACCCGATCGGCTGATGTTGCCCTCGTCGCCGCGCTAACACCGAATTGGGCGGTTCAGTAAAGTTACCCTCGGCGCTCCCTCCCCAATGCGCGCGCCGGTACCGGCGCGAACCTGGTCAACAAAGGTATCAACGTCATCAATAAGGGTGCCAATTTGGTCGGCCACGACGGAAAGGTGTTCGAGAACCTGGCTGTCAACTCGTGGAAGACCGGCGGTAAGAGCTTGGCGACTCTTGGCCTGACGGACAAGGTGGCGCACACGGCGCAGAGCGGTGCCGCGGTGATAGCGGGAACTTCAGTGGCGACTGTCAAGCAGGCTGCGGTGACCGTCGGCAAGGGGGAAGCCCAGCCCTATATCGAGCAGGGCAAGAACACCGTGATGAACGGTGTCCACAGCGCGTTGGGTGGGTGGGCCCGATGACCAACCCGCCTGACGATCAGCAACCTGACGAGCAACAAGGTCCGAGTCCCGTCGCGCGGCGCGGTTTCAACCTCGGGTTGCCCGAGGGGTTCATCGAGCTGCCGACAGACGGCGACGACCTGGAATCACCCGAGCTGACCGAGCGACTGAACGCCCAGGTAGCTGCGCAGTTCGGCCTTCCGCCGGACGGGGACAACGCGGCAGCCGCCGCTGCCGCGTTCGCCGACCTGGGTGTCCTGGCTGGAGGTGGCGGCGTGGACTACTCCGCGATCGCCTTCTACCAGTCCCCAGATGATCCGGCTCGCCTATCATGATCTTGGTGACTGGCATCGCGATGCCGTCGGACCACTACGGCAAAGACGCCGCCATCGCGGGGCTACTGGAAACCCATCAGGCAGACGGACGCAGTGAGCCGGTCGCAATCCAACTTCCGATCGGGCCGGCCGTCGCGGTGGCGGTCGAAGAGAGGAGCTTCCTGGCTTTCGACGATGAGAAGATCCCGATTCTGACCAGGCAGTTCTCAGCGTGGGTGCCGGACCCGGACGGCACGACCATCGGGGTGGTGTCGGTGATGACGAATTGCTGGCAGGACTGGGACCATGTGTGCGTGTTGGCTACCGAGATCTTCGACTCATTCGAATGGCACGAGCTGAGCAGCACCTGACATGGCAGAGTTGGAGAAGGACGCGGCGCGGGAGCGAGTCCGGTACGAGTTAGCGCGGAACTGGCGCGAATCGGTGTCGGTCATCCACTTTCGTCGACGCAGGTTCAGTTACTCGGTTCCGGGGCGGAAGCAGAACGGCCAACCCGCGACCACAAGCACAGCGGTCCGCGTGCTGCGGACTATCGCCATCGTGGTGTTCGTCGTGGTATTTGCGGTTGTCTTCCTGATCCTGGTTCTGGTTGAGGCCGCGCTCAACGTCCTGAGCCTGGAGCTACCCCTGTCTGGGCCACTGTCCAAACACGGGAAGCTATCGGTGAAGGGCGAACAAGGCTCGCCTGCTGTCCAGCTCGCCGACGCAGCGCGCGATGGCAGTCCCACCCTGTGGATCGCCTGGTCGCATTCCCGGTTGGCAGTCGTCGGCAGCGACACGGAGCAGCCAATCCGAATCTTGTGGGCGACACCGGTTGGCCAGCGACCGAAACTCAAGGCGTTGGAGACATCACTGACCTGGCCTGACGGCTCCGCCGTCACCTTCGAGATCGACAAGCGGGAACGAGCTCACATCCAGGCCCGCAACGGGCGTCCCTGACGACACCAGGACACAAGTCTGGGGAACCAGGGCTGGACCAACTGCGACGGAGACGGTAGCTGCCGATGGTAGATCGCCTGTTTCACGGCCACGTGACTTGGGATCGGCGCGTCGACGACCGCATCGGGGTCTTCCACCCCGCACACATCATGGTGCTTCGGACCCACTTCGACGGGCTCCTGAAGATCGCCTCCCGAAGACTTCAGCAGCACACTTCCGGGGAGAAACTCGACCTGCCGGATCGAGGCCATCTGTCGACGACGCAGCGAAGCACAGACGCTGACCGAGTTCGAGCTCGTCTTGGGCATCGCCAATCGCGCGAAACAGGCCTTGCGGATCTCGCATAACGATCCCGGCCTCGAGTAACCGCCGCGCTGCCGTGTATCGAGCTTCGCAGCGATCCGGGCAAGCGACCAGCCGGCCCGGTCGAGGTCGGCGGCTGCGAACCAGCCAACCACGTCCCCAGCGAAGCCGTCGCTCGAGGTCATCGCGGGAAGGCCAGTTGGGCTCAAATCAGAGGCCGGCTGTCGCGGAAGAAGCTGCCGTGGGCCCGTCGGGCGCTGTCGGAGGCGGGGCGCGCATCGTCCCCGCGTTCGGGGTGGGTGGCGGTTTCGCCTGAGTCGACGAAGTCCAATGTGTTCCTGAATCTGAATCCCGCGGACGGGCCGATTACGCCGTTTCTCGGCGCGGGCGGTGGTTTGCACGGTCCCTTGGTGAAGGAGTCCGTGTCCGAAACGGCCGGCCCGATGCCGTGGACCAGGTACCCGCCCGGTTCCCGGCGGTGACAGCCGACCTGATGCAGGTCACCGCTGAGACTCGTGGAGAATCGCGATGACCACGTCGCGGAGCCCTGGGCACACGGCGATCGTGGCTGCGGAATCGGCGGTGTGCTCGGTGTCGTCGAGGTCGACCACGACCCCGCCCGCCTCGCGCACGAGCAGCACGCCGGCCATCGTGTCCCACGGCAGGTTCGACAAGTTGATCGTGGCGTCGAGCTTGCCCTCCGCGACCCACGCCAGGTCGATGGCGGCGGTGCCGATCATCCGGATTCGCTGCGCCCGCGCCCCGAGCCTGCTCAACAACGCTATGCGCACGCGGTTCTTGGCCTCGGCGTCGGCGCCCACCGCGAAGTCGCCGATCGAGACCACGGCCTGGGCGATGTCGTCCACCGCCGAAGCCCGGATCCGCTCCTCCCCGACGAACGCCCCGCCGCCTTCGACGGCCGAGTACTCCACGCCGAGGAACGGCAGGTCGATCGCGGCCAACACGGGACGACGGCCGGCGACCAATCCCAGCGACACCGCGCACAACGGGATGCCGCGCGCGAAGTTCGTGGTGCCGTCCACCGGGTCCAACGCCCACCACAGCGAGTCGGTCGGCCCGGTGTGGCCGTGCTCCTCGCCCAGGATCCCGATGTGCGGGGTCTCCCGCGCGAGGAACTCGCGCACGGCGTCCTCGACCGCGAAGTCGATGTCGGTCACCAGGTCCCGCGCGCTCTTCTCGGTGATGGAACGCGGCGCGCGGGATCGGATGATCCGGTTGCCGATCGCCGTGGCCGCCCGCGCGATGGGGAGCAGATCCGCGTGCGTCACCGGTCCGCCGCGTGCGGCAGTTCGGGGGTGAACACGTCGACCTGCGGCAGGTCGTGCCCCAGCCGGTCGCGCTTCGCCGTCAGGTACCCGATGTTGTGGTCGTTCGCGGGCACGAGCAGCGGCACGCGCGCCGTCACGGGGATGCCGTGCGACTCCAGCGCGTTGATCTTGTCCGGGTTGTTCGACATCAACCGCACCGACAGCACCCGCAGGTGCTTGAGCACCCTCGCCGCGGGCGTGTAGTCCCTGATGTCGACCGGCAGGCCCAGGGCAGTCGCGGAGTCGAGGGTGTCGAGCCCCTGCTCGTCCTGCAGGACGTGCGTGCGCACCTTCTCGACGAGCCCGATCCCACGGCCCTCGTGGCCGCGCAGGTACACGAGGACGCCGCTGCCTTCGCGCACGATCATGTTCAGCGCGGCGTCCAGCTGCTCGCCGCACTCGCAACGCATCGCGCCGAAGATGTCGCCGGTCATGCACTCGGAGTGAACGCGGACGAGCACGTTCGCCCGCATCCGCGTCTTCCCGAAGACCATGGCCAGGTGCTCGTGCCCGTCCGCCCGGAACGCCACGGCGCGGAATGTGCCGCGGCGCGTCACCAGGTCGGACTCGGCGACGTCTTCGTCGTTGAACGCTTGGTCGTACATCCGGTCCCCTCGTCACCCGACCCGGCCGACGTCATTACGCTCGGCCGGGAGTTGCACCGTAGCCCGCTCGACCCGTGGAGGTCACCCTGTTCAGCATCACCGTCCGCGACCACGTGATGGTCGCCCACAGCTTCCGCGGCGAGGTGTTCGGTCCGGCGCAACGCCTACACGGAGCAACGTTCGTGGTGGACGCCCGGTTCAAACGCGTTGATCTCGACTCGGACAACATCGTCGTCGACATCGGACTCGCCACGGCCGAGCTCGGCAAAGTTCTCGCCGAGTTCAACTACCGCAACCTGGACGACGTACCCGCTTTCGCGGGGATCAACACCTCGACGGAGTTCCTCGCCAAGTTCATCGCCGACCAGCTGGCGGACCTCGTGCACGCCGGCACGCTCGGCGAAGGTGCGCGCGGACTGTCCGGGATCGAGGTCTCGCTGCAGGAGTCGCACGTCGCGTGGGCGAGCTACGAACGGGCTCTGTGATCCACTTCGTCCTGCCCGGCGACATCGATGACGTGACCACCCCCAGTGGTGGCAACGTCTACGACCGCCGCATGTGCCAGTGTCTGCCGGACCTGGACGAGGTCGCCGTCCCGGGCGCGTGGCCGCGACCGTCCGCCGACACCCGTGCTGAGCTGCGTCGATCGCTCGCCGCGTGTCCCGATGGCGAGGTCGTGCTGCTCGACGGGCTCGTGGCGTGCGGCGCGCCTGACGTGATCGTGCCGCACGCGGACCGGCTGAGGCTGGCCGTGCTCGTGCACCTGCCGCTGGCCGGTGAGACCGGTCTCGCGCCAGCCGAGGCGGCCGAACTCGACGCCGCCGAGCGGGCGGTCCTGCGGGCCGTCAGCGCGGTCGTGGCGACCAGCCCGCGAGCCGCCGACCACCTGATCCAGCGCCACGGCCTGGCCGGCGACCGGGTGCACACCGTCGTGCCGGGCACCGATCCCGCGCCGCTCGCACCCGGCACCGACGGCAGGTCACGGCTGCTCTGCGTCGCGTCGGTCACGCCCCGGAAGGGCCATGACCTGATGGTCGAGGCCCTCGCGACGGTTGCTGACCTGCCGTGGCACCTGGACTGCGTCGGCCCGCTGAGCCACGCCGCCCACGAGACGCGCGTCCGTCGGTTGATCGAACGGCACGGCCTCCGCGACCGGGTCCGGCTCGTCGGCCCGCTCTCCGGCGAGCCGCTCGACCGCGCGTACGCCGCCGCGGACCTGTTCGTGCTGCCGTCGCGCGCCGAGACGTACGGCATGGTCGTCACCGAGGCTCTGTCCCGTGGCATCCCGGTGGTGGCGAGCGCCGTCCCGGACGCGCTCGGCGACGGCGGACTGCTGCTGCCCCCGGCCGACATCGGCGCGCTGTCGGGCACGTTGCGCCGCTGGCTCACCGATTCCGACCTGCGCCGTGACCTGCGCGAATCGGCACGCGGACGCAGAAGCCGGCTGTCGACTTGGGAGGATGCCGCACAGGACTTGGCGAGGGTGCTGGCTAATCTGCGCGGATGACCACACCTGGGTTCGCACCGGAATGGCTGGCATTGCGCGAGAGGGCCGACGCCGAGGCTCGAGCGGCCGGTCTCGTCGAGGAGTTGCGGCCGACGTTGAACCGCACCCCCCTGGTCGTACGTGACCTAGGTTGTGGCACGGGATCAATGGGACGTTGGCTCACCGGACGGCTGGACGGTCCGCAGCACTGGGTGCTGCACGACCGCGACCCCCGTCTCCTCAGCCTGGCCGGTGCGGCCATGACCGGCCCGAGCACGACCGTCGAGACGCGCGAGGGAGACCTCACCGCGCTCACGGCGCACGACCTCGAAGGAACCTCGCTCGTCACCGCGTCGGCTCTGCTCGACCTGCTGACGGCCGATGAGGTGAACAGGTTGGCAGCCGCGTGCGTCGAGGCTGGTGTGCCCGCTCTGTTCACGCTCTCCGTCGCCGGGAAGGTCGAACTCGACCCGACCGAGGCGCTCGACGCCGAGTTCGAAGCGGCCTTCAACGCCCACCAGCGCCGGGTCGTCGACGGCCGTCGGCTGCTCGGGCCCGACGCCGTCGAGGCCGCGGTCGCGGCGTTCGAGGGCTTGGGCGCGACCGTGACCACCGCGTCGAGCCCGTGGCGACTGGCCGCCGACCAGGCCGCGCTGACTGCCGAGTGGCTGCGCGGCTGGGTCGACGCGGCCTGCGAACAGGAACCCGCTCTGGTCACCGAGGCACCTGCCTACCTACGACGACGCCTCGGTGGCGTCAACGCCGTAGTCGCACACACCGACCTACTAGCGATGTCGAGGGCCGACTGATGAGCAAACTCTGGCCGTGGCTGCGGCTGTTCCTGGCGGTCGGCATCCTCGTGGCGCTGGGCTGGCGCCTGGGCACCGACGCGTTCGTGGCCGGGCTGCGCGCGATCTCCGTGTGGTCCGTGCTCGCCGCGCTCGGCATCGGGCTGCTGACCACCGTGTTCAGCGCCTGGCGGTGGTGCGTCGTCGCCCGCGGCCTCGGCCTGCCCCTGACATTGCGGACCGCCGTGGCCGACTACTACCGCAGCCTGCTGGTCAACTCCGTCCTGCCGGCCGGGGTGCTCGGTGACGTGCACCGCGCGGTCGACCACGGCAGGCAGTCCGGCGACCTCGGCCGTGGCGTCCGGGCCGTGGTGTTCGAGCGGCTCGCGGGCCAGGTCGTCCTGCTCGCCATCGGGGTCGCGGTGCTGGTCACGCAGCCCGCGCTGGTTTCCGGGCTGGCACTGGATTTGACACCGTCGCCCATGGTCGTCGTCATGATCGTGGCCGTGCTCGCGGGTGCGGCCGTCGGCGGTGTGGTCCTCGCCGGGCGTTCGGCGAAGATCCGGCAGGGCCTGCGCAGGACGTGGGTCGATGCCCGGTCCGGCCTGCTCAACCGGCACACGTTGCCGAAGGTGCTGTTCTCGTCGGCGGCCACCGTCGTCGGGCACGTTGCCCTGTTCGTCGTGGCCGCCCGCGTCGCGGGTTCGACCGCGACGATCGCCCAGTTGCTGCCGCTGATCGTGCTCGCGCTGCTGGTCATGGCTGTGCCGGTCAACGTCGGCGGCTGGGGCCCGCGCGAGGCGTTCCTGGCTGTCGCGTTCGGCGCCGCGGGTCTGGGCGCCACGCAGGGGCTCACCACCGCGGTCGTCTACGGGGTGCTCGCCATGATCGCCGGACTGCCCGGCGTGCTGGTCCTCTTCCGGCGTCGCGCGCTACGCGTCGAACAGTTCCAGGTACTCCCCGAACGCCTCGACCAGCCCCGCCAGCACGGCCCGGCCCTTGTCGGCTGACGCCAGCGACGCCTGCCCGATCACCCCCGATTCCGTGTACCGCGCCATGCCGAGCGTGAGCAGGTGCGGCCGGTCGTCGGCCAGGTGGTCGCTCGTTTCGTAACCGGGTCTGACCAGGTCCGGGTGGGCGTGCAGGAGGATAGACGTCTCCAGCTCACCGCCGTGCATGTCGCGGTCGGCCGAGGTCTCGATCCCGGCGGCCGCCCGTGCGAAGTCCCAGGCCTGCAGGCTGGGAAACAGCGCCATCCGGCCCATCGACTCCTGCACGACGTTGCCCAGCACGTAGTTCCCGCCGTGACCGTTGACGAGGACCAGGTTCGGGACACCGGAGCGCGCCAGTGACTCCGCGATGTCCGTCACGACCGCGTGCAACGTCTGCGCGGAGATGCTCACCGTGCCCGGCCAGGCCGCGTGCTCGTGCGAGCACGAGATCGTGATGGGCGGCAGCAGCTGGACCGGGTGCGCGGCGGCGATCCCCTGGGCGATCGTGCAGGCGATCAGCGTGTCGGTCACCAGCGGCAGATAGGTGCCGTGCTGCTCCAGACTGCCGACCGGCAGTACCGCCACCTTCGCGGCGCGGTCCCGCACATCGACGGTCGTGGTCAGCGGGAACAGGTTCTCAGCCATGGTCCGCACGGTAGTCAACGCGGTGGCACAGGGCCGGAATCTCGCCTCTGGCCAGCTTCGGCAGCACGTCGGGCAGGTCGTCGAACTCGCTCGCGCCGGTGACGAGCGCGTCGAACCTCGGGTCGGCGAGCAGGTCGAGCGCGACCGCCATCCGCTCGGCGTAGCCGCGGTTCGGCCGGGCGACCGTGCCGACTTGGCTGCCGCGGATGGTGAGCCTGCGGGAGTGGAAGAACTCGCCGAGCGGCACGCTGACCCGCCGGTCGCCGTACCAGCTCAGTTCGACCACGGTGCCCTCCGGGGCCAGCAGCTCCAACGACCGCGTCAGCCCCTCTTCCGTGGCGCTGGCGTGCACCACCAGGTCGCGGTTCTCCAGCGCCTCCGCCGGTGACGCGAAGTCGACGCCGAGCGCCTCGGCCACGGCCGCGCGCGCCGGATCGGAGTCGACCAACTGCACCCGGACGCCGGGGAACCTCGCCAGCACCGCGGCGACGCTGCACCCGATCATCCCGCCGCCGACGACCGCGATCCGGTCACCGATCAACGGCTTCGCGTCCCACAGGGCGTTTACGGCTGTCTCGACTGTCCCGGCCAGGATCGCTCGTCCAGGGGAAACGCCGTCGGGCACCGGTGTCACCGACCCGACGGGCACGACGTACTCGGTCTGATGTGGATAGAGGCAGAACACGGTGCGCCCCAGCAGGTTCGCCGGGCCCTGTTCAACCACGCCGACGTTGAGGTACCCGTACTTCACCGGCCACGGGAAATCACCCTCCTGAAAGGGGGCGCGCATCACGTCGTGCTGGTTCTCCGGCACCCCGCCGCGCAGGACAAGGGCCTCCGTGCCCCGGCTGATGCCGGAGCAGAGTGTGCGGACCCGGACCTCGCCGGGGCCTGGATCGGTCAGCGTGACGGGCCGGATCTCAGTTTTTCCGGCGGAAGTGAACCAAAGGGCTCTTGCCGTACGTGTCATCCAAGAACCTCCGAGAAAGCGGGACCCACTGCACGAGGGGCACGATGATCACACTTCAGCACAACACGGCGGCGGCCGTTGAGGAGCGGGCGGCCTGGGCGGGCGCCCAAGCGCTCCTGCTCGGCCTACTCGGCGTCACGGTAGGACTCGGTCCGCTGGGCTGGCTCGTGGGGTCGGCGTACACACTCGCCACGTGGACGCTGCTCAGCTCCGCGCTGCTGCGGTCGCGGACATCGCTCGGGCCGGCAGACCGGGTCACGTTGGCCAGGGGAGTGCTGGTCGGCGGCGTGACCGCCCTCGTGGTGGACCGGGTGGGCCAAGGCGTGCCGACGGCGGTCATCGTGTCGTTCGCCGCCGTGGCGCTCGCGCTCGACTTCGTCGACGGCCAGGTCGCCCGGCGCACCGGCACGTCGTCCGCCGTGGGCGCGCGGTTCGACATGGAGGTCGACGCCTTCCTCATCCTCGTGCTGAGCGTGTACGTCGCGTTCTCCTTCGGGCCATGGGTGCTGGCGATCGGCGCGATGCGTTACGTGTTCGTCGCGGCGTCCCGTGTGTTCCCATGGCTGATCGGCGACCTGCCCCCGAGCTACGCGCGCAAGACCGTGGCCGCGGTGCAGGGCATCGTCCTCGTGGTCGCGGCGTCCAAGCTCGTGCCGTACTCGGCAGTCCTTGTCGGACTCGCGCTAGCTTCGCTCGTGTGGTCTTTCGGCCGGGACATCGGCTGGTTGTGGCGGAACAGGGTCGTAACTCGGATGGAAGGAATCACCCATGTCTGAACAACGGGTCAGCAGCGTGCGGACCGTCGGCAACGTCGTGTTGTGGATCGCGCGGATCGCGTTGGCGGCGTACTTCGTCTACAGCGGCCAGCTGCTGTTCGGCGACGGCGTTATCGGCAAGTTCGAGGAGATCGGCGTCGGCCAGTGGCTGCGGTACTTCACCGGGGTGCTGGAGATCGCGGGCGCGATCGGGTTGCTGATCCCGCGGCTGTGCGGGCTTGCCGCGCTCGGCCTCGTCGGCGTGATGGCGGGCGCCGTTACCACCGAGCTGTTCCTGGTGGCCAAGGGTGGCCCCGAACTGCCCGCGGGGCTGCTGGTGGCCTGCCTGGTGGTGGCGTTCTTCCGGCGCGACACGATCATCGCGCTGGCGAAGAGCCTCAGGCCGTCAGTTTCGGCAAGTAGCTGAGCACCGCGACTCGCGGTCTGATGTCCGTTTCGCAACTCGACGGCGAGTCGCGGTGGCAACGACCCACACCTACGGTGCGGTCGGTCCCGGTCAGATCCGCGCGGCACCGCTCGAGACGGCGCTGACGGATCAGGGCCGCCACCGT
The DNA here is from genome assembly GCF_025464955.1 of Amycolatopsis sp. Taxonomy (GTDB): domain Bacteria; phylum Actinomycetota; class Actinomycetes; order Mycobacteriales; family Pseudonocardiaceae; genus Amycolatopsis. Next base: position 164,137 of record NZ_JAODNM010000023.1, read on the forward strand.
CAGCGTCTGCTCCTCGAAGAGCTTGTGCAGGCGGCGCACGGACATGTGGTGCGCTGCGGCCACCTTCGCCGGAGTGAGAACCCGGTCAGCCAGCCTCGCCTCGATGAAGCCGACAATCCGGGCGCGCAGCGCCTCGTCGGGGACCGAACGAGGATCATCCAGCTGAGCCGACAGCGCCACCGCGATCAGCTCGATCACCGCGGCCGCCGACCTGTCCGCCTCGTCCGCGCGGAACCCGGCCAAAGACCGCGCCATGCCCCGCGCGAGCGAGGACACCAGTGCGCCGGGGCCGCGATCACCACGGATGCGCACCCCGGCCAGCCGACCGGCGGCGTCCGGTCCGAGCCGCAGCAAACGCTTCGGCACCAGCATGGTCACTGTCGTAGTCGCGGTGGTGACGAACCGGACCGGCCGCACCGGGTCGATCAGGACAAGATCGCCCGGCCTGAGCACGGCCGTGTTGCCGCCCTGCTCAGCGCTCACGCGCCCCGCGTCACCAGCTCGATCTGCCACAGCTCGCTGTCGGCGCGGCAGGCCACTCGCCGCGAACGTCTCGAGAAGGCATCGGCGCTGGTCATAGCACGCCGTTACCGGCCGACGACCGGTTCGGCGCAGGACCTGCGAGCATCATGGGGAAACCGGACGACGTCTCGGGCGCACAAAGGACAGGAGAAGTGATGCGCGCTTCACGCCAGATCCACGCGGTCGACTCGCACACCGAAGGCATGCCCACCCGCGTCGTCATCGGTGGGGTGGGCGTGTTGCCCGGTGACTCGATGGCCGCGCGGCGGCTGCATCTGCTCGAGCACATGAACGACCTCCGCACCTTCCTGATGTGCGAACCCCGTGGCCACGAAGCGATGTCCGGCGCGCTCCTGCAACCGCCGACACGCCAGGACGCCGATTTCGGCGTCCTCTACATGGACGTCGAAGGCAGCGTGCCGGTGTGCGGGCACGGCGCCATGGGGGTGGCGACGGTCCTCGTCGAAATGGGCATGGTCGAGGTGCGTGAACCGGTCACCACCGTCCGGCTCGACACCCCGGCCGGGCTGGTCGTCGCCGAGGTCGAGGTGCGCGACGGGCGCGTTGCCGAGGTTTCGGTCTCCGGAGTGCCATCTTTCCTGGCGGGTAAGGATCTCGAGATCGACGTGCCGGGGTTCGGAAGCGTGACCTACGACCTGGCGTACGGCGGAAACTACAGTGCCATCCTCGATCTTGAGCAGCTCGGTCTGCCGTTCACCCGTGCCGCCGGCGGCCGGATTCTCGAAGCCGGCCTGGCGATCATTGCCGCGATCACCGAACAGCGGCCACCCGTGCACCCGCTGGGCGAACCGGCAGCGTTCCGGCATGCGCACCTGATCGCCCCCGGTGCGACCGACCGGCACTCACGGCACGCGATGGTGATTAGTCCGGGCTGGTTCGACCGGTCTCCGTGCGGCACCGGCACGGCGGCGCGCATGGCTCAGCTGCACGCTCGCGACCGGCTACCCCTCGACACCGACTTCGTGAACGAGTCGTTCCTCGGCAGCAGGTTCATCGGCCGGCTGACGGAGGACACGACCGTCGGCGGGATCACCGCTGTCGTGCCCAGGATCTCCGGCCGTGCTTGGGTGACCGGCACGGCTCAGTACAGCCTCGATCCCGGCGATGTGTTCCCGGCCGGTTTCCTGCTCTGACAGGCGGGTTCAGTCCGCCCAGTTCGTCGAACGGCTCAACCCCAGTTCGATGTCGCTGGCTGCCTCCTGCACCAAGGGAACCAGCGCTCGCATGTCCTCGACCGATTTCCGGCCGATGTGCGTCGAGAGGTTGATGGCCGCCCGCGCGCGGCCCATCCGGTCCCGGACCGGCACGGCGATCGCGACCAGGCCCTCCTCGAGTTCCTGGTTGACCAGTGCGTAACCCTCCTCGCGTACCTTCTTGAGCTCGGCGCGAAACGCGTCGGGATCGGTGATGGTACGGGGAAGCACGGGCGTCAGTTCGTGGGTGCGCAGGTAGTTTTCGAGGTCCGCGGTCGGCAGGTTGGCCAGCAGCGCCCGGCCCATCGCCGTCGCGTGGGCCGGCCGCCGGGCACCGACGTTGACCGAGATCGTCATCATTGCGGGTCCGGGAACCCGGACGACGTAGACGATGTCGCCGCGGTCGAGGATCGATCCTTCGCTCGCCTCGGCGGTCCCGACGACCAGCCGTTCGAGGCGGGGCAGTGCGATATCGGGAAACGACAGTGCCGAAAGGTATGAATAGCCGAGTTCGAGTGTCTGCGCGGTGAGCTGGAAGCGGTTGTTCTTGACGTCGACGTACCCCAGTTCGGTCAGGGTCAGCAGGAAGCGGCGCACCGCGGCGCGGGTCAACCCGGAAACCTGCGCGATTTCCGAGACGGTCATCGACGGGCGCTCGGCGTTGAACACACGGATGATCGCCAGCCCGCGTTCCAGGGACTGGACGAAGTCTCGTGAGCGACCGCTTCCGTCGGTGGGCCGATCGTCGACCTCGTCGTTGATCTCGGGATCATCGGACCGTCGGGCGGAAACCACGGCGGGACCTCCTTCGGTGGTGGGAACCGGCTGACCCGGCTGGTTCTGGACAATTCGGTTATCGGATGTAGGAGGCGCCGTTGATGTCCAGCGTGGACCCGGTGAGACTCGGACAGGCGTCGGTCGCCAGGAAGGCGATCAGCGTCGCGATCTCGCCGGCCTCGACCAGCCGGCCCATCGCGAGGCCGTCCGCGACAGCCTGCTTCGATGCTTCGTCCTGCCCGGCGATCGCCATGCCGGCGTTGACGACTCCCGGGGCCAGCACGTGAACCCGCAGCCCTTTCGTCGTGTAGTTGCGTGCGAACGTCTGAGCGAGGTTCCGCAGCGCGGCCTTCGACGCCGCATACGCCGTGAGGTCCGGGATTCGTGAACCCTGCTCCGCCGCCCAGCTCGACAGCACGATGACGGTGCCCGACCCGCGTGCGGCAAAGTAGCGTACCGCCTCGCGCATGAGGGCCGCCGCCCCGATCACGTTCACCTGCAGGGCTTCCTGCCAGCCGGCATCCCACACCTCGTCGGGGCCGTCGATGGGAGTGTCCGGGATGACCGCGGCGTTCAGCACGAGCACGTCGATGTCCGGGTGTGCGGCCAGCGCGGACTGCCAGAGTTCGCGCGCGCCGGCCGGCGTGGCGAGATCGGCTTGGAGGACCTGTTTCTGCTTTTCCGGCAGCGCGGCGACGGCCTTCTCGGCGCCTTCGCGCCCGGTTCGGTACTGCGCGAGCACAGTCGCGTTCGAGTCCGCGAGGGCGCCCGCGGTGACCGCGCCGATGCCGCGGGACGCGCCGGTCAGCAGCACCGTGCGGCCGGCCAGGGCGTTCGGATCGAGATACATGTGAGTCCTCCTAATGGATTCCGCCGTCGACGTTGATCAGCTGACCGGTAATTCCGGAGGACAGTTCGCTGGTGAGGAAGGCGATTGTGTCGGCGACCTCGGCCGCGGTGGCGATCCGGCCGAGCGCGGTGGCCCGCGCCGCCTGGTCGAGGGCGGTGTCCACCGGCAGCCCAGTGACCGTTTGCCGGGCCGCCATTCGGGAACGCAGCGCATCCGTCGCGATCGGACCCGGCGCCACGGCGTTGACCCGGACCCCGTCGGGGCCGAGAGCGAGCGCCGCCGAGCGGACCAGGCCGAGCGCCGCGTGTTTGCTGGCGGCGTAGGAAAGAATGTTCGGGTCGCCCCGCCACGAGTTCAGCGAGGCCACCACGGTGATCGTCGAACGCGGGCCGAGCACGCTCGCGGTCTGCTTGATTGTGTTGGCCACGCCGCGGGCGTTGATGGCGAGCACGCGGTCGAAATCGTCGAGATCCATTTCCGCGGGTCGCTGCCAGGACGGGACCACCCCGGCGGCGGCCACGACGGCGTCGATTCCGCCCAGCAGCCGCGCCGCTTCGGCGACCGCCTCCCGCATCGAGTCTTCGGCGCGGACGTCGGCCCGCAGTTCGTGCCAGCCCGCCGGGGGTATCCCGCCGGCTGCCAGGTCGAGTACGACGCCGTGGGCGCCCATTTCGGCGAAGCGGGACGCGACGACCGCGCCGATGCCGTTCGCGCCACCGGTGACGAGCACGCGGCGACCGGTGAGCAGGGCCGGGATCGAGGTGGTCATCGGCTGCTCGCCGCGTCACGCAGGACGGCATGGTCGGCCTCCGCGTCGCCGTCGCGGCCGACATCGACGATGATCTCGTCCACTCCGGCGAGGGCGAGGTCCCCGAGCCGGCGGGCGATGGTTTCGGCTCGGCCGGCGGACTCGACGAGCCGGAGCACGACGTGCAGCCGCGCCGGGTCGCGCCCGCCGGCCGTGGCGGCCGAGCGGACGGTGGCCGTTTCGCCGGCGAGCTGCTCGGGATCCAGCGCGGGCAGAGCCTGCTGGGCGAGCCAGCCGTCGCCGAGCCGGCCGGCTCGATTGAGGGCCGTCGGGGAATGACCGCCCAGATAGAGCGGGATGTCGTGGACGGGTTCCGGGAGGACCAGCGTCCCGGCCGGAAGTTCGTAGTGCGCGCCGGAATACGCCGCGGGCCGGCCTGTCCAGCAGTCGCGCAGCAGCTCGATCCACTCGACCATCCGGGCGCCACGGGTGTCGAACGGGGTGTCGAGCGCCTCGAACTCCTCCCGGAGCCAGCCCGCGCCGATCCCGAGCGCGACCCGGCCGCCCGACATCGCGTCGATGCTCGCGACCTGTTTGGCCAGGAGGATGGGGTTGCGCTGGGGAAGGACGAGCGCCGCAGTGCCGAGACGTACCCGTTCGGTGACCGCGGCCGCCGCCGCCAGCACGACCAGCGCTTCGAGATAAGGCGTCGTCGTCGGCCAGGTCGCCTTGCCATCCGAGCTGAACGGGTACCCCGAAGCGATGACTTCGGGCAGCACCACATGGTCGCTGACCCATAGTGAGTCGAAGCCCGCGCGTTCGAGTTCCCGCGCACGGAGCGCCACGGTGGTCGCGGGTACCCCGGTGCCGGTGTGCGGCAGCTTGACGCCGATGTGCATGCGAGCGAACATATGGACCGCGCGGGTGCACGTCAAGCGCACAACTGATCGCATTGCAGATTCGTGTACGTATTGCGCCCATCCGCTCGGTGTGCAAACATTCCCGAATTCGTGCTGGCCGGCGGCCTTCACGCATCAGCCTGACTCGGTAGCCAGGAGGTGGCCGAACAAGATGGTCGATACGACTCGCAGACACGGAACTTTGACGGGGCTGGACCACATCGGTGTCGGCGTGTCGGATATGGCAGCGTCGCTGCGGTTCTACGCGGAACTGGGATTCACCGACGCCGCCTTCGACTACTCCGGTCCACTGCCGGGGCTGACTGCTGCGACCGGGCAAGACGACACCGAGGCCCGCGTGGTCTTCCTGCGCACGGCCAATCCGACGGTACTCGGCCGGTCGTCGATCAAGCTGGTGCAGATAACCAACCGAGAACAATCGCGAGTGCCTGAAGGGCAGGCGTGGGGCGAGCCGGGGATCTGTGAGGTGTGTGTCCACGTCAACCAGCAGGCCGAGTTCTACCGCAAACTGGTCGCGGGTGGACGCACCGGCCTGATGGAGCCGAACGAAGCGGACCTGCCACCGTACGAAACCCACTGTGGACTGTCGTACGTGGCTGATCCGGACGGAGCCAAGATCGAACTGATCGAGTGGTCGACGCTGGAAGCAGGCTGGCCCGTGGAGCCCGGCCCGCAAGGGGTCAACCACGTCGCGTTCGGGGTTTCCGACCTCGACCGCACCCGGGAGTTCTACCGCGGGCTCGGCTTCACCGGACAGCTGTTCGAGTCTGATGGGTACTTCGAGCCGATGCACCCGTGGTTCCACCCGCGCACCCCGCCCCGCCAGCGCATGATGCTGCTCACCAGTCCACTCGGTGGTGCGCTCGAACCGGTGCAGCACTTCCCGCCGTCGCCGGACATGCGCGGCGAGTGGGGCCACCTCGGGACGTTCGAGTTCGCCATCGGCGCGCGCTGCATCGACAGCGCGCTGGAGTACCTCGCCGCGAATGGCATCGAACTCGTCGACGAGCCGGCCACGATCGACCTCGGCGGCGGTGCCACCTGGCGCTACGCCTATTTCCGAGATCCCGATGATCTCTACGTCTGCGTCACGGAGGTCCGCGCATGAGCGCGCTCGACACAGTGGACAACAACGACAACAGGGCTGCCCCGATCGTCCGGCTGCGCGGTTTGCGCAAGTCGTTCGGCAACGCCGAGATCCTGCGGGGTATCGATCTCGACGTGGTCACCGGCCAGCACGTGGTGATCTTCGGCCCGTCCGGCTCGGGCAAGTCGACCTTGCTCCGCAGCCTCAACATGCTCGAGCAACCGACCGCGGGCTCGCTCCAGGTCGATGGCGTGGAATACGGCCCAGGCTTACCTGACGAGCCCTCCGGTCGCCGGGGAAAGGTGCTGGATCTGCGGCGCACGGTCGGCATGGTGTTTCAGCAGTTCAATCTTTTCCCGCATCTCACCGCGCTGGACAACGTGGCGCTGCCGCTGCGTTCGGTTCGCGGGCTCAAAGGCCGGGTCGCGCAACGGAAAGCGGCCGAAGCGCTGCGCCGAGTCGGCTTGCTGCCGCGAGCCGCGCATTACCCGCAGCAGCTCTCCGGCGGACAGCAGCAGCGGGTCGCGATCGCCCGTGCGTTGGCGATGGATCCGAAAGTGATGCTCTTCGACGAGCCGACCTCCGCGCTGGACCCGGAACTGGTCGGCGAAGTGCTCAAGACCATGCGCGAAGTCGCCGAGACCGGCATGACGATGGTCGTGGTCACCCACGAACTGGGCTTCGCCAAAGAGATCGGAGACCTCAACGTGTTCATGGAAGACGGACTGGTCGTCGAAAAGGGACCACGGGGCTTCTTCGAGAAGTGTGAGAGCCCCCGCGCGCGCGAGTTCATCCTGGCGGTGCGCTCATGAATATCGGGAACTACGACTGGGGTCTCATCTGGGCCAACCACGACGCCCTGCTCAGCGGCCTGCTCGTCGCCGTTCAAGTGTCGGTCGTCGCACTGGCCGTCTCTGTTGTCGGTGGACTGCTGCTTGCCGTCATGCGACTGTCGAAGCCGCCTCTCTCCTGGATCGCGGTCGCCTACATCAACGTGTTCCGTGGTGTGCCCGCACTGGTCAGCGTCATCTGGGTGTACTTCGGGGTGGCGCTGCTGCTCGGCGTGAACTTCAGCGTCTTCCAGGCCGGTGTGATCGCGTTGTCGCTGCTGTACAGCGCCTTCATGGCGGAAATCTTCCGATCGGCGCTTGGTGCGATCCCGGCCGGGCACAAGGAAGCGGGGCAGGCGCTGGGAATGCGGGGGACCAGGATCTTCTTCTCGGTCATCCTGCCCCAGGCCATCAAGATCGCACTGCCGAATCTCGGCAGCATGTTCATCGGGATGCTCAAGGACACCTCGACGTTCACCGTCATCGGCCTGCTGGAGGTCGTCCGGGTCACCCAGAACCTGGTTGCCCAGAGCTTCCAGCCCTTTGTGCTCTACACCGCGGCCGCGGCTATTTACGTACTCGCGGCCTTTGTCATCGACGTCTTGTTCCGACTCGTCGAGGGCGCGTACGCCAGCCCCCCGCGCGGTGCGATTTCGCAGGTCCTGCGATCCCGCAAACGGCGGCGTATCCAGCAGCTCATGGCGGAGGTCGGCGTCTGACCGAGCCGGCGGACCAGCCGGTCCACAGTCCATTTCGGCCCGTTCTAGGAGAGGAAACCCTGTGACCAGGAGCGTGAAATCGAGACCCGCCAGAAAGCTGGTCATCGCGTGCGCCGCTGTCGTGTCCGCTGTGATCCTGGCGGCGTGTGGCAGAGGCGGTACGTCCAGCTCAGGCACCAGTTCCGGTGCCGCCGGAGGCAACAACGACCTCGGCCTGATGCAGGCTGGGACCCTGACCGTGGGAATGAACCTCCAATTCAAACCCGAGATGTACCTCGATGCCGCCGGCAAGCCCGCCGGTTACGACGTCGACTTGCTCACCAAGCTCGCCACCGAACTCGGTGTCAAGCTCAGCATCCAGAATCTCGACTTCAACGGGCTCATTCCGGGTCTGCAGAGCAAGAAGTTCGACATGGTCTCGGTCGGCCTGACCGCGACCGACGCGCGTAAGCAGGTCATCGACTTTTCCCGCGCCTACGTCCCATACACCAGCGTGCTGGCGGTCGCCCAGAACGACAACTCGCCCGCGACGATCGCGAACTACAACGCCGCCGGCAAGACCATCACGGCGTTACAGGGGTCGACCGGTGAGGCGCTCGCGAAGTCGACCTTCCCGTCGGCCTCGGTCAAGAGCTTCAGCGAACAGAACTCCGCTCTGCTCGAGGTGGCCACCGGTCGCGCGAGCGGCAGTGTGCTCGAGGACTACATCCTGGCCCAGTACCAGAAGGCCAACCAGAACCAGGTGAAAAAGGCCGCCTTGCCAAAGCCTCTCGATCTGTCCTACGGGTCGTGGGCCGTGCAGAAGGGCAGCAGTGCGCTGCAGAAACGGCTCGACACGTTCCTATGCAAGGCCCAGACCGACGGTTCGCTCGGTCAGCTGTACAACAAGGATTTCGGCGTGACCGAATTCCCGGCCATGCCGGCGGGATGCTGAGTGCTGGGCGGCAGTCCCGACGCTGACGTGCTTGTGGTGGGCGGTGGTCCGGCAGGCATCTCAGCTGCCCGGGCCGCCGCCCGGGCAGGGCTGAAGGTCGTGCTCGCAGACGAGCGACCTGCTCTCGGCGGTCAGATCTACAAGCAGCCGGGTCCGGGTTTCACGGTCACGGACGCGGCCGCGATGGATCGCCAATTCCGGTACGGCAGGACGCTGATCGACTCTCTCGACGGCACCGGCGTCGACGTGCGGTTGCGCACCGGTGTCGTGGCCGTCGAGGGGAGCCGGGCCGTGCTGGTCACCGAAGGAGAGCCGGCGGTGACCATCCAGGCGCCGCGGATGATCCTGGCGCCCGGCGCGCACGACCGGCCGGTCGCGTTTCCCGGCTGGACTTTGCCCGGTGTGATCACCGCCGGCGGCTTGCAGACGCTGGCGAAAACCCAGCGAGTACTTCCGGGGCGGCGGATCCTGTTCGCGGGCGCCGGGCCGGTCGCGTTGGCCTTCCCGGCACAACTGGCCCACTACGGCGCGAACATCGTGCTCGCCCTGGAAGCCGGGCCGGCACCGAAGGCAGCCGACATCCTGAACCTCGCCCGGGCGGCTCCGGGCAACACCGGCCTGCTGCGCGACGCGGTGCGGTATCGCACCGGCCTGCTGAGACACCGGATTCCCTTGCGGTACGGGCGGATCGTCGTCCGCGCGGAGGGCGACGGGAAGGTGGAACGGGTCGTGCACGCCGCCGTCGGACCGGACTGGCGGGTGCGTCCCGGTACCGAGCAGACCGTGGACGTGGACGTGCTCTGCGTCGGCTACGGTTTCGTGCCCTCGCTCGAACTCATGCGCCTCACCGGCTGCGAGTTCGACTACGAGGAGGACCTCGGCGGCCATGTGGTGCGGCGCGACGAGTGGCAGCGGACCACCGTCGAAGGTGTCTATGCGGCAGGCGACGGCGCCGGTGTCGAAGGTTCGTTCGTCGCCGTCGACGAGGGCACCATCGCCGGTCTCGCCGCAGCGGCGGACGCGGGTGTGCTCGCCGCCGACACCGCGGCCACGATGGCAGCGCCCGCACGCCGCCGGCTCGTCCGCCGGCGTGCGCTCAGTGCCGCGACCACCCGGATGTACCGCGTCGGGCCCGGGGTGTTCGAACTATCCACAGAGGACACAGTGATCTGCCGGTGTGAGGTGGTCCGCCGGCGAGACCTGGCCGAGGCTATCGAGTCCACCGAGGACATCAACGTGATCAAGGCCTACACCCGCGCCGGAATGGGCCTGTGCCAGGGAAAGAACTGCCAGCGCCAGATCGCCGCCCTGATCGCGAGCCGGCACGGCCGTGCGGTCTCGGCCATCGCGCCGGCCACCCCCCGCATGCCGGTGCGGCCGGTGCCGATCAGCGCGCTCGCCGATCACGACATCGTCGGCCCCGGCCTGTTCGTACCCGCCGACACGATTTCCGTCGAAACCCCGCTCGTCGAAGAGAAGGAGTCGGCACCGTGACCGACGCGCCCGGCCGTCAGCACTGGGTGTCCGCCGAGACCAGCGGAGCGGCCCTGCCTTCGAGCACCGACATCGTGGTCGTCGGCGGCGGGATCGCCGGCACGGCAATGGCCTACTACCTCGCCAAGGGCGGCGCCGAGGTCGCCCTGATCGAGCGCGGCGAACTCAACCGTGAGGCTTCCGGCACGAACGCCGGCAGCTTCCACCTCCAATTGGCCATCCACCAGCTGTCCGGGCAGGGCACCGAAGCCGACCGCGACCGCCTGCTGGCCGAGGCCAGGCTCAGCCTCGAGGCGTTCGAGGTCTGGCGGGAGCTCGGCAAGGAACTCGGCGGTTCCCTCGACGTCCATCTGACCGGTGGCTGGATGGTCGCCGAGACTCCTGAGCAGTTACGGATCCTGCGCGACAAGCACGAGCTCGAAGAGCGTGCGGGGATCGAAACCGAAGTGGTCGGCGGCGACGAACTGGGCGCGCGGGCGCCCTACCTTTCCCCCGGGCTTCTCGGCGCGACCTACTGCCCGATGGAAGGGCATGCGAACCCACTGGTGGTCGCGCCGTTGTACGCGTTGCGCGCGGCCGAGAACGGGGCCGTCGTCCGCACCCACGCCGATGTGCGAGCCATCGAAGTGCACCGGTCCACGGGTTCCCGGCGGTTCACCGTCCATACGGGAGCCGGGCCGATCGACGCGCACCGCGTGGTCGACTGCGCGGGAGCATGGGCCGGCGAACTCGCGGGGATGGTCGGGATCAGGCTCCCCGTGCGCAGCGAGGGACTGCACGTCAACGTCACCGAACCGCGCCCGCCGATGTTCACCCCGATGATCCAGCACATCGGCCGCCGGCTCACCCTGAAACAGACCGAGAACAATACCTTCATCATCGGTGGCGGGTGGCCCACGCCGACGGCGCCCCAGCCGAAACGCTATCCGACGAGCTGGCGCAGCGCGGCGGGCAACACCGCGGTGGCCGTGTCGGTGGTGCCCGGGCTCGCCGACGTCCGGGTGGTGCGGACCTGGTCCGGGGTGATCGTGTTCACCGACGATTTCTCGCCCGTCGTCGGTGAATCCGTCCGGGTGCCCGGATTCCACGCCTGCGTGTCGTCGACCGGGTTCACCTTCAGCCCGTTGTTCGCCCGGCAGCTCGCCGAGCAGATGCTCTCCCCGTCGGCCGCTTCCCCGTTCCCGCAACGGTATTCGCTGGACCGGGGCCCCGCCTTCCCCACGAACCGAATGGAGCAGACATGAACCGCGACGACGTCGACTGGCAGGGCTACTTTCCGGCCTTCGTCACCCCGTTCACCGAGTCGGGCGAGCTCGATCTGACCACGCTGCGCGCGCTGGTGGACCACTATGTGGCCGAGGGCATGCACGGGATCGTGGTCAACGGAACCTGCGGCGAGTGGTTTTCGCAGGCGGCCGACGAGCGGCGCGAGGTCGCTGAGGCCGCCATCGAGCAGGCCGCCGGGCGGATGCGCGTCCTCGTCGGCTGCACCGCGTACACCGCGAAGGAGAGCGCCGAGTTCGCGCGGCACGCCCTCGCGGCCGGCGCCGACGGCGTGCTGGCTTCACCGCCGCCGTACGCGAAGCTGTTCCCGGACGAGGTGATCGCGTTCTACGAGGACATCAACGCGGCGATCGACGGCCCGCTCGTGGTCTACAACTGGCCGCACGGCAGCGGGGTCGACGTCGGACCGGAGCTGGCCGACCGCCTGGCCGACATCGGCCAGATCGTGGCGATCAAGGACAGCACCCCCGACGCGGACCAGTTCTTCGAGACCTCGCGCCGGGTTCGCGACCGGGTGCGGGTGTTCGGCCCGTACCTGAGTGTGCGGGGCCTCGAGGTGCTGCGCACCGAGGGCGGGGACGGCACGGTCGGTGGCGGCTCCCTGTTCGGAAGGCCTGACCCGGAGTTCTGGGAATCGGTCTGGCGCGGAGAGTTCGCCGGTCCGGCCGCACACGCGGAAGCGAGCGACCGGCTATTCCCGAAACTGTGGCTGCCCGGCGGCTGGGCCGGCAAGTACGGCGCGTACCAGAGCCAGCTCAAGGCGCTGATGGTGATGCTCGGCCAGCCCGCCGGGCACGTCCGGCGCCCACGGCTGCCGATCACTGACGAAGAGAGCCTCGCGGCCATGCGGGCGGTGCTCGTCGAAGAAGGCCTGCTGCCGGTGGCGGCTCGGCCGTGACGGTCAGGCGACCTCGGCTCCCGGCACCGCGTGGGCTCGAACGGGGGCCGGCGGTCACCATCACCGTCGACGGCACACCCACCACGGCCTACGTCGGCGAGAGCGTCGCGGCGGCCTTGCTGGCCGACGGTGACCTGTCGACCCGGACAACCTCCGGCGGCGAACCCCGCGGGCTGTTCTGCGGGATGGGGGTGTGCTTCGACTGTCTGGTGGTCGTCGACGGGGTGCCCGGTACCCGCGCCTGCGTCACCTGGGTGCGCGAAGACATGGAAGTCTCCCGGCAGGACGGGCCCGGCTTTCCCCGGGGCGCCGGGGATGGCGGGGCCGGTGGTGACCCGGGCCGTGCGCCGGCCGGTTGAGCCCGGCCGGCGCACGGCCCGGCGCTCAGCCGGCCAGCCCGTCGACGCAGAGGTACTTCAGCTCGGTGAACTCGTCGATGCCGTGCCGCGAACCCTCGCGGCCGACGCCCGACTCCTTGACCCCGCCGAACGGCGCGCCTTCGTAGGAGATGAGCCCGGTATTCACCCCGACGACGCCGAACTCGAGATTTTCGCCGACCCTCCACATGCGACCGAGGTCGGTGGTGAAGAAGTAGGCGGCGAGGCCGAATGGCGTGTCGTTGGCGACGTCGACGGCCTCGTCCTCGGTCTCGAACTTGAGCACCGCGGCGACCGGGCCGAACGTTTCCTCGTTGGCCACCAGCATGTCCCGGTGCACCCCGATGAGCAGTGTCGGCTCGAAGAAGGTCTGCCCGAGCGAGTGCCGTCGCCCGCCGCTGAGCACACTGGCCCCGCCTTCGACCGCGTCGCCGATGTGCCGCTGCACCTTTTCGATCGCGGCCTCGGAGATCAGCGGGCCCTGTTCGGACCCTTCCTCGAACCCGTTCCCGACGGTCAGCGCCTCGATGGCGACCTGGAGCCGCTTGACGAACGCGTCGTGGATCCCGGACTGCACAAGGAGTCTGTTGGCGCACACGCAGGTCTGGCCCGCGTTGCGGAACTTCGAGGCCATCGCCCCGGCGACCGCCGCGTCCAGATCAGCGTCATCGAAGACGATCAGCGGTGCGTTGCCGCCCAGTTCGAGCGCGACCTTCTTGACCGTGCGCGCACTCTGCGCCATCAGCAGCTTGCCGACCTCGGTGGAGCCGGTGAAACTCAGCGCACGCACCGCGGCGTGGCTGGTCAGGATTTCGCCGACCAGTACCGGGGGACCCGGCACGACGCTCAGCACACCACGCGGAATGCCCGCCCTGACCGCGAGTTCCGCGAGTGCGGTGGCCGACAGCGGGGTCTCCTCAGCGGGCTTGATGATCATCGGGCAGCCCGCGGCCAGCGCCGGGCCCGCCTTGCGCAGGATCATCGCCGACGGGAAGTTCCACGGGGTGATCGCCGCGGTCACCCCTACCGGCTGGCGCAGGGTGAGCAGGCGCCGACCTTCCACGTTGGTCGGAATCACGTCGCCGTAGGTGCGCTTGCACTCCTCGGCGTACCACTCGACGAACCCGGCGCCGTACAGGATTTCGCCGCGCGCCTCGGCGAACGGCTTGCCCTGTTCCGCGGTGAGGATGGTGGCGAGGTCGTCGGCGTGCTCGACGATCAGGTCGTACCACCGGCGCAGGATGCGGGAGCGGGCCGGAGCGGGCAGGCGGCCCCAGGCGGGCGCGGCGGCGTCGGCGGTCGTGATGGCGCGCTCGACGTCGGCCGCGGCCGCGCTCGCCATCCGCGCGATGACCACGCCGGTGGCCGGGTCGACGACCTCGGTCCGCTCGCCGCCGGAGCCGGGTGTCCAGGCGCCGTCGATGAACAGGTCCTCGCGGAGCAGATCAGCGTCACGCAACAGGGAACGGTCGAACCTCGAGTCCACGATGACTGCCTCCAAAGTCGAGATTTTTCTGCACAAAAGGAACTAAACGTACGGAATTCGAGTGACTCCCGAGCTCAAGTGGCCGGAGTGCGCCCAACGGTACGCCAGGCGGCCGTTTCTTGCTACATTGATCGTGCGGTCGTCGAGACCGCCTTCCCTAACCCTCACGACGGATGCGTAGGCCTATGACCATCGAGGACATCGACAAAGAGTTTGTGTTCCACCCCTTCACAAACCTCCGTGAGCATGAGAAGAACGGACCGCTCACCATCGTCAAGGGACACGGGTCGACGCTGATCGACACCCGCGGCAAGACCTATCTCGACGCGCTTGCCGGCCTGTGGTGCGTCAACATCGGCTACGGCAACACCGAAATGGCCGAGGCGTTGCGTGCGCAGTCAGAGCAGCTCTCCTACTACCACACGTTCGCCTCGATGGGGAACGAGCCGGTCGCGCATCTGGCGCAACGGCTGGTGGAGATGGCCCCGGGCACGATGTCGAAGGTGTTTTTCGGCAACAGCGGTTCCGACGCGAACGACACCCAGGTGAAGCTGGTCTGGTACTACAACAACGTGCTGGGCCGCCCCGAAAAGAAGAAGATCATCTCCCGGGATCGCGGCTACCACGGCGTGACGGTGATGTCCGGCAGCCTCTGTGGCCTGCCGGGTATGCACGCCGGCTTCGACCTGCCACTGCCGATGGTGCACTTCACCCGCGCCCCGCACCGGCTGTGGGAGCAGCAGCCCGGGGAGAGCGAGGAGGAGTTCGTCCGCGGCCTGGCCGAGGACCTCGAGCGGCTGATCCTCGCCGAGGGGCCGGAGACCATCGCCGCGTTCATCGCCGAACCGGTCCAGGCGGCGGGTGGCGTGATCGTCCCGCCGGCGTCCTATTTCCCGGCGATCCAGGAAGTGCTGCGCCGCCACGACATCCTGCTCATCGCCGACGAAGTGGTCTGTGGATTCGGCCGCACCGGTGAGAACTTCGGCTCGCCGGTGTTCGGCATGCGGCCCGATCTGATCACCGTCGCCAAGGGCATCACGTCGGCGTACCTGCCCCTCTCGGCCTGCCTCGTGTCCGAGCAGGTGTGGGACGTGATCGCAGGTGGCTCCGAGCGGTACGGCGTGTTCAGCCACGGTTACACCTATTCGGCCCATCCGCTCGCCGCGGCGGCGGCGATGACCAACCTCGACATCATCGAGCGCGACGGCCTGGTGGCGCAGGCGAAAGCCCGCGGCGACCACTTGGCGGAACGCCTGCGTGCCGAGTTCGGCGGCCACCCGCTGGTAGGCGAGGTGCGTGGTTACGGACTGCTGGGCGCGGTCGAGTTCGTGCGCTCGACCGACCCGCTGGTCTCCTTCGACCCCGCACTGAAGGTGTCGGCCGCGATCGTCCAGCGCAGCCGCGAGCTCGGGGTGATCACCCGCGCTCTGCCCGCCGCCGACACGATCTCGTTCTCGCCGCCGTTCGTAGTCACCGAGGCGGAACTCGACGAAATGGTGTCGGTGACCCGGCAGGCACTCGACGACGTGGTGGCCCGGCTGAGGCTTCTGCCGTGACCGCTCGCGTCGGTGTCGTGGTCAACCCGATCGCCGGGATGGGCGGCCGGGTCGGGTTGCATGGCACCGACGGCGCGGCGTTGTCGGCGGCGGTCGCTCGCGGGGCGGGTGCCGTCGCGCCGCACCGTGCCCGCCGCGCCTTGAACACACTCCACATGCTGGCTCCGTCGCTGCCGATCATCACTGGCGATGGACAGCTGGGCGCCGACCACCTGACCGGGGCCGGCTGGACCGTGGAAACGCTGCCCCGCACAGGTTCCGGACCCACCACAGCGGCCGACACCCGAGCCGCGGTGCGGGCGATGGTCAAGTCCGGTGTCACCCTCGTGCTGTTCGTCGGCGGAGACGGCACCGCCCGGGACGTCGTCGAGGTGACGGGCACCGGCGTGCCCGTGCTGGGCGTGCCATCCGGCGTGAAAATGCATTCGGGGGTGTTCGCCACCGGCCCGGAGACAGCCGGAGAAACCGCCGCCCGGTTCGCGGCGGATCCCGCCCGGATCGGTGTCGCCGACGCCGAGG
The DNA here is from genome assembly GCF_025464955.1 of Amycolatopsis sp. Taxonomy (GTDB): domain Bacteria; phylum Actinomycetota; class Actinomycetes; order Mycobacteriales; family Pseudonocardiaceae; genus Amycolatopsis. The sequence continues at coordinate 180,352 of NZ_JAODNM010000023.1, forward strand.
TCGTCGACCTCACCGAGGGTAGCTCGCCTCTGATGTTCGGCATCGCCAAAGTCCCCAACATCAGCGGTTCCTTGCAGCGCGCCAAATCCGTGACCGTCCGCGCCGACGACGGGGAGCTCGTCGCGCTGGGCCGTGCGGTGGCGGGTGAGATGCGAGACGATCGGCTGTACCTGCTCGGCCCGGGCACCACGGTCGCCCACGTCAACGCCGCGCTCGGGCTGCCCGCCGCGCCGCTCGGAGTCGACGCCGTGCTGGGAGGCCGGCTGATGGCCGAGGACGCGAGCGAGGCCGAACTGCTGCTCCTGCTGCGGCGACATCCGGCCGCGACCCTGGTACTCGGGGTCATCGGCGGCCAGGGTTTCCTGCTGGGACGGGGAAACCAGCAGATCAGCGCCGCCGTGCTGGACGCGGTGGGCGCCGCCAACATCGAGATCCTCGCGGCTCGCGACAAGATCGCCGCGCTCGACCCGCCGGTGCTGCGGATCGACATCGGTGACGAGCAGGCGAGCACTCCGATCACCGGATACCGCCGAGTCCGTACTGCCCGCGGCCGGAGCACCGTCTTACGAATAGCGACCAGCTAAGAGAAGGGAACCGCGAGCATGGCCCATCCGTACATGCCGAACTCCACGCCGGATACGAAGAGCGCGATGATGCGCGCGATCGGTATCTCGGACGTCAGCGAATTGTTCGAACAGATCCCCGCCGACCACCTCGTCGCCAAGCCGATCGCGCTGGACGCCGGTATCCGCGCCGAGTCGAGGTTGCGCCGGCACCTGCGGCGGCTGCTCGATCGGAACGAGAGCTGCGCGGAGAACCTGAACTTCCTGGGCGCGGGCTGCTGGCAGCACTACGTTCCCGCGGTATGCGACGAAATCGGCGCACGCAGCGAGTTCCTGACGCCCGTCTGGGGCACCCCGTCGTCGGACCACGGGCGCAACCAGGCGTGGTTCGAGTTCACGTCGCAGCTCGGTGAGCTGGTCGGGATGGAGTTCGTCGGGCTGCCGGTCTACAGCTGGGGTGCGGCGGCGGGGCACGCCCTGCGGATGGCCGCCCGGCTCACCGGCCGGCACGAGATTCTGGTACCGGACACCGTGGATCCCGAGCGCCTCGCGGTGATCCGGACCTACTGCGGGCCGAGCGAGGTCAACCATCCGATCGCCGTGGTCACCGTGGCCCACGACCCGGACACCGGCCGGCTGGACCGGGCGGACCTCGAAGCGAAGCTGAGTCGCGCTACAGCCGCGGTCTACCTCGAAAACCCGAGCTACCTCGGTGTCATCGAGGCCGGTGCGGCCGATGTCGCGGAAGCCGCGCACGACCACGGCGCCGAGCTGGTGGTCGGAGTTGACCCGATCTCCCTCGGGGTACTCCGGCCGCCCTCGGAATACGGTGCCGACATCGTGGTCGGCACGACCCAGCCGCTGGGGATCCACCTCAACGCCGGTGGCGGGGTGGGCGGCTTCATCGCCACCCGCGACGAGGAGCGCTACGCCCGCGAGTACCCGACGCTGCAGGTCAGCCTGGCCGGCACTACGGTGCCCGGCGAACGCGCGTTCGGCATGACCTTGTTCCACCAGAGTTCCTACGGCTCAAGGGAAGACGGCAACGACTGGACCGGCAACTCGGTCTACCTCTGGGCCGTGGTCAACGCCGTCTACATGGCATTGATGGGCCCACAGGGGTTTGCGGACATCGGTGAGTCGATCGTGCGGAACAGTGCCTACGCGGCCCGGCGAATCGCCGAGATCCCGGGCGTGCGGGTGCGCTGGCCGTCCGGGTTCTTCAAGGAGTTCGTGGTGGACTTCACCGACACCGGCCGTACGGTCGCCGCGATCAACGAGCTTCTCCGCGGCAGAGCCATTTTCGGCGGGAAAGACCTGTCCGTCGACTTCCCCGAGCTCGGCCAGTCGGCACTCTACTGCGTCACCGAAGTACACACCGAAGAGGACATCACCGCGCTGGCCGGCGCGCTCACCGAGGCGGTAACGGCATGACTGGCAAGTTGCGTCGCTACCACGCCGCGGTCTGGGACGAACCACTGATCATGGAGCAGGGTGCGCCCGGCCGCCGTGGCACCGTCCCGCCCGCCCCCATCGAAGGCTCGGGCATCGACGATCTCGTCCCCGCCGCCATGCGCCGCCGCATTCCGCCGGCGCTACCGGAAGCGGCCGAACCGGACGTGCTGCGGCACTATCTGCATCTGTCGCAGCAGACCATGGGGATGCTCGGGATCAGTCTCTTCGGCACCTGCACGATGAAGTACAACCCGCGGGTCAACGAACTGCTCGCGGCCCGCGACCAGATCGCCGAGATCCACCCCCACCAGGACGACAGCACGGTCCAGGGGCTGCTGGAGATCGTCCACGAATTCGATCTGATGCTTCGCGAACTGTCCGGAATGGGCCGGTTCGTCTTTCAGGCGGGAGGCGGCGCCGCGGCCGCCTACATCCACGCGTGCGTCACCCGCGCCTACCACCAATCGCGAGGCGAACTGGCACAGCGGCGCGAAATCATCACCACCGCGCAGGCCCATCCGTGCAACCCGGCCACCGCGGCCGCGGCCGGATTCACCGTGATCACCCTGCCCGTCGAGCGAGACGGCTATGCCTCGGTCGACGCTCTGCGGGCCGCCGTCAGCGAGCGCACCGCGTCACTGATGATCAACAATCCGGACGACATGGGGATCTACAACCCGCATATCAAGGAGTGGGTCGACATCGTGCACGAGGCCGGTGGCCTGTGCTTCTACGACCACGCCAACTTCAACGGGGTGATGGGCCGCATCCGGGCCGCGGAGCTGGGTTTCGACGCGTGCATGTTCATGCTGCACAAGACTTTCGGGGTGCCGAAGGGCGGAGGCGGCCCGGCAGTCGGCGCCTATGGCTGCTCCGCCGAGCTCGAACCCTTCCTGCCGGGGCCGCTGGTGGTCGACACCGGGTCGGGCTACGCGCGCAAGGAGAACGAGGCCGGCGTCGGTCGGGTGCGCGAGTTCCTCGGGAACCTGCCACAGGTGGTGAAGGGCTATTCCTGGCTGCTCGCGATGGGTGCCGACGGCATCCGGGAGGCAGCCGACATCTCGGTGCTGGCCAACAACTACATGGAGTCGCGCCTGCTCGCCATCCCCGGTGTCACGAAGTCGTTCGACCACCTCCCGCTGCGGAGGCTGGAAATGACCCGGTTCAGCCTCGCCGAATTCACCGAGCAGACCGGGGTGAACGCGGTGGACGTCCAGAATCGGATGACCGACTTCGGCATCGACGCGTTCTGGCTGAGCCACGAACCGTGGATCGTGCCGGAACCGTTCACTCCGGAAGCCGGTGAAGCCTGGTCGATCGAGGACATCGACTACTGGATCGACGTGCTCGAACACGTGCTGGAGGAGGGGCGAAGCGACCCGGCGATGGTCAAGTCCGCCCCGCACAACCAGGTTGTTGCCCAGCTCGATGGGTCCTCTTTGGACGATCCGGCCCGATGGGCCACGACCTGGCGGGCATATCAGCGGAAGAACTCATGACACGGGTAGCGATCGTCGGCGCGGGAAGTATCGGCGTGGCGTGGGCGATCGTGTTCGCCCGCGCCGGTCACCCCGTCGCCCTGTACGACGCTGACGCCGGTCGCGCTTCGGCAGCCCTCGGTGAAATCGAAAACCGCCTGCGCGAACTCGACCGGTTCGGGCTGGCAGGCGATGACGTCCCCGCGATCCTCGCGAGGGTGAGCGTGGCGGCGAACTTGGCGGACGTGCTCGCTTCCGCCGGATACGTCCAGGAATGCGTGATCGAGTCGATCGAGGTCAAGCGGGAGCTGTTCGCGGAACTGGACCGGATGGCCGGGCCCGAAGCGATCCTGGCCAGCTCGACCTCGATGATCCCCTGTTCGCGGTTCGCGGCCGGCCTGCCCGGACGAGCGCGCTGCCTCGTCGTGCACCCGGGAAACCCGCCCTACCTACTGCCGATCGCCGAACTCGCCCCGGCGCCGTTCACCGCGCCCAGCACGGTCGAGCGGGCGCGCGAACTGTTGTCCTCGGCGGGAATGGCCCCGGTCCTGGTGGGCAAGGAGAACGAAGGATTCATCTTCAACCGGCTGCAAGGCGCGCTACTGCGCGAGGCCTACTGCCTGGTGCGCGACGGCGTCGCGTCCCCGGCCGACATCGACCTGGTGGTCAGCGCCGGCCTCGGGCGCCGCTGGGCGGTCCTCGGGCCGTTCGCGACCGCGCAGCTCAACACCCGCGGCGGCATCGAGCGCCATGCCCAGGTGATGGGCCCGGCGTATGCCCGGATGGGCGCGGAACGAGGACAGCACGATCCGTGGACCCCCGACCTGGTCGCGCGGGTCGCCGCGGCGGTGCACGAGTACCTGCCCGCGGAGAAGTGGGCGGACCAGGTCCAACAGCGGGATCTCGCGCTGATGACGCTTGAACGGGCCAGGCAAGCCGACCCCGGTGCGTAGGGCCGGTTTCTGTTGGCTGGTAAGGGATGCAATTCTACTGGTTGCGTGGTTATACTCGCGCGATGCTGCTCGTTGATCTTCTGGGTGCACCGCACGCGACGATCAACGGACGTGCGCTGGAGCTGGGGCCGCCCCGGCAGCGGGCGCTGTTCGCGCAGGTGTCGATTCGACGTAACCAAGTGGTCTCGCGGACCGAGCTGATCGACGGTATCTGGGGAGAACAGGCGCCGAACAGCGTTCGCGGCAGTATCCACACCTACGTCTCCCAGCTGCGGCAGGCATTGGCCGGAGGCCACAAGGTAGCCGCGAAGGAATCGGCGCTACTCAGCGTCGGATCCGGCTACCGGCTGCGGTTGGAACCGGCGAACATCGACAGCTGGCGGTTCGAGAACGCGTTCCGTCAGGCGACCGAGTTGTTGGCCGCCGGTGATGTCGACGGAGCGATTGGTCGCTGGGACGAGGGCCTCGGTTTGTGGCAGGGCGAACCCCTCGCGGGAGTACCGGGTCCGTTCGCCGAGAACGAGCGAGCGCACCTGCGGGAGCTGCGGCTGTCGGCCATCGAGGACAGGGCTGAGGCGCTGCTCAGGCTCGGCGTGGAATTCACTGTCGTCGACCTCGCGGCGGACGTGGTGGAAAACCCGCTGCGGGAACGGTTGCGCGCACTGCACATGGTCGCGCTGTACCGCGGCGGACGCCAGGCCGCCGCACTGGAGCAACACGAGCAACTCCGCCGGATGCTGGCCGACGAACTGGGCGTCGACCCCGGGACCGAGGTACAAGAGGTCTACCAGCGGATCCTGATCAACGATCCGGCACTGGCCGGCCCAGCGGCGCGCCGCGTCGCCCGGGCAGCCGAACACGTGCCGCGGCCGGCGAGCGACCGCAGTCCGTACCCGGGGCTGCTGTCCTTTTCCGTCGGCAACGCGCAGTACTTCTTCGGCCGCGAGCAGCTGACCACCACGCTGGTGGACCGGCTTGGTGATCCGGAGGAGGGCGGTGGCCCGATCGCCGTGGTCGGTGCATCCGGTTCGGGCAAGTCCTCGCTGCTGCGCGCCGGCCTGGCACCGGCGATCGACGGCATGGACCTGGCGACGCCGCGTCGATGGTCGTGGTCGCTGATCACGCCCGGCAACAAGCCGCTCGAAACACTCGCCGCGGCGTTGGCGCAGGCGACCGGCCGTCCGCAGGCGGAGATCCTCGCCCACCTCCAGCACCAGCCAGACGAGCTGGCGCAAGCCCTCGACAACCGGCGCGACGAGCGGCTCGTCATCGTGGTCGACCAGTTCGAAGAGCTGTTCACGTTGTGTGAGCAGGAAAGTGAGCGCCGCGCGTTCGTGCGGGCCTTGAGCGCCGTGAGCACGCCGACCGACGACACGCCGGTCCCACCGGTCTCGGTGGTCCTCGCGCTCCGCGCCGACTTCTACGGGCACTGTGCCCACTACCCCGAACTCGTGGCCTCGCTGGAACGCGCGCTGGTGGTCGGCCCGATGACCGGCGCGTCGCTGCGAGAGGCCATCGAACGGCCGGCGGAGTTGGCCGGACTCGAACTGGAACCCGGCTTGGCCGAGCTGTTGCTGCGCGACCTGGGCGCCGAAGAGGACACCGGCGGCCCGCTTCCGCTGTTGGCACATGCCCTGCTGGCGATTTGGCAGGACCGTGAGGGCAATCAGCTGACTCTGCGGGCGTACGCCGAAGTCGGCGGTGTCCACAAGGCCATTGCTACCACCGCCGACACGACCTACGCCCGCTTCGACCCGTTCGGCCGCGAAATGGTGCGCCGGATGTTGCTGCGCATGGTCCACGTCGGCGAGGGTGTGGAGGTCACCCGCAGGCGTGTGGACCGGATCGGCCTGATCGACGGAGCCGGCGACCCCGAGACCGCCGTCGCGGTGCTGGATGCGCTGGCTCGCGCCCGGCTGGTCGTGCTGGACGAGAACACCGCCGAGATCAGTCATGAGGCGTTGCTGCGCTCATGGCCGAGGCTGCGCCAGTGGATCGCGGACGACAGTGAGGGACTGCGGCTGCACCAGCAGTTGACCCAGGACGCGCGGGCATGGCAGCAGGACGGCAAGGACGAGTCCGCGCTGTACCGGGGCACGCGACTGGCCATTGCGAAGAACTGGGCCGATGCCCTGCCGGACGATCGCACGATGGCCCCGGTCGAGCGCGAACTGCTGACGGCGAGCGTGGCGCGGGAGGACCGCGAACGACAGACCACCGTGCGCCGCACCAAACGGCTGCGCCAACTCGTCGCCGGATTGACCGTGCTGCTGCTGGTCGCCGTCACGTCGACGGTGGTGGCGCTGGTCGAGCGGAGCACGGCGTTGCGAGAACGGGCCGACGCCACCTCACGCCAGGTCGCGTTACGGGCGGACTCGATCCTCGCCGCCGATCCGGCGCTGGCGGCGCAGCTCAGCCTTGCCGCGTATCGACTCTCGCCGACCACGCAGGCCCGCGGCAGCCTGCTCACGACCTCCGGCGTGCCGGCGGCGACCAGGCTGCTTGGGCACACCGGCGGCGTGGCCGCGGTGGCGTTCGACGGCGACGGAACGCTCCTTGCGAGCGCCGGCAAGGACAAGACCGTCCGGCTGTGGGATGGCAAGACGCACTCCGAGTTGGCCACCGTGCCCACTGCGGGCGCCGCGTTCGGGGTGGCGCTGAGCAAGGACGGCCGGCTGATGGCGGCCGGTATCACCGACGGCACCGTGCTGCTGTGGGACGTGCACGATCCACGGCACCCGACCCAGCTGGCCACTGGGCGTGGGCACACCGACAGCGTGGTGGCGGTGGCGTTCAGCCCGGACGGACGGCTGCTGGCCAGTGCCGGTGCAGACAAGACCGTCCGGCTGTGGCACGTCGACTCCCACCAGCTGAGCTCGCCCATCGTGCTCGCGGGCCATGAGCAAGCTGTCACCTCGGTGGCGTTCAGCCCGGACGGCAAGCTGATCGCGAGTGGCAGCTACGACAACACCGTCCGCCTTTGGAACGCCACCGACGGGACTCCTGCCGGGGTGCTCACCGGGCACACCCGGGCGGTGACGGCGGTGGCGTTCAGCCCGGTCGGTCATTTGCTCGCGAGCGCCAGTTACGACGAGACCGTTCGGTTGTGGGACACCACGAGCCACGCGCCGGTCACGACGTTGGCCGGCGCCACCAGCTTCCTGGAGGCAGTGGCGTTCAGCCCTGACGGGCACACCATCGCCGCCGGGGGAGACGATCACAACACCCTGCTGTGGGATGTCGACGCGCGGCTCCAGGTCGCCACCTTCGCCGCGCCCGCGACCATTCGCGCGGTGGCCTTCAGCCCCGACGGATCCGAGGTCGCCACCGGCGGGGCGAACTTTGCGGTGACCGTGTGGGACGTGCGGGCCGCCGAGGTGAACGGGCATGCGATGTCCGGCTGGAGCGTGGCGTTCAACCCGTCCGGCAGCGTGCTCGCGAGCGGACACTACGACGGCACGGTGCACCTGTGGGACATGGCCGATCCGCGGCGCCCGGCGGAACTGGCCACGTTGCCCCCGCACACCAACGCGGTCACCTCGGTCACCTTCAGCCCGGACGGCAAGCTGCTGGCCGATGCCGGCTACGACCACACCGTCCGGCTGTGGGACGTCTCCGATCCACGTCACGCCGTCGCCCTCTCCACCATCGACGCCTCGACGGGACAACTGGAATCCGTGGCGTTCGGCCCCGGCGGCCGCACGCTTGCCAGCGCCGGCGACGACCACATGATCCGGCTGTGGGATATAGCGGACCCCCGGCACGTGACGCAGCTCGGCCAGCCACTCGCCGAGCACACCGACGTGGTGAGTTCCGTGGTGTTCAGCGGCGACGGGAAGACGCTGGCCAGCGGCAGCTACGACGGTACGGCCAGGCTGTGGGACGTGTCGGATCCGCTGCACGTGGTGCCCAAGGCGAAGCTGTCCGCCAGCCAGGCCGCCCCGATCCGGGGCATCGCGCTGGCACGAGACGGGCACACGCTCGCGACCGCCGGCGACGACCACGCTGTGGAGTTGTGGGACGTCACCGGAACGCCCGCGCTGCTCAGTTCTTTGACCGACCACACGAACACCGTCACCTCGGTGGCGTTGAGCTCGGACGGGAAACACCTCGCGAGCGCCGGCTGGGATCGCACTGTGTCCACTTGGGACATCAGCGATCCACGTAAACCCGCGTTGACCGCGACTTTCTCCGGTCCGACCGACAACGTGACGTCGGTGGCCTTCAACCCACGTGGTGACAGCATCGCGGCTGGTGTCGCGAACGCGCCGAACGTCGTCTGGCAGAACGACCCCGAGACGGTCGCCAAGCAGATCTGCGCGACCAGGGGGACCCCGATCGGCGCGGCGGAATGGGACAACTACGTCAGTGACGGCTCCTTGGTCGACCCTTGTGCCACGCGCTGACAGCGCAGGTGTCCACCAACGTGGCTCAACGGATGATCTAGAGATTCGGGTCGGCTGAGCATTTCGTGTTCGGTGACAACCGATCAAATCGCCGACGAATTCGTTCGGCTCAGCTGCCAGACTGGTTGTCGGGGTTCGGGAAAGGATTCCCGAACATTCGATTTCCCGTCGCAACGAATTGAATTGGGGTGTGATCGACATGGAGCAGAATGCGCCTGCGATCGAAGACCTGTCCATTGAAGAGCTGAACGACGTGGCCGCGGCCGACTGTGCCGGCACGGCGTCGACCGCGAGTACGCCGGTCAGCACCGCGGCCTGCATCGGTTGCGCCTGCTTCTGATCCGGGCTCTTTCGCTTTTCGATAGCAATTGTCGCAAATACTCGTAGTGAGAGGAATGACATGACTCCGGAAACGCTGAACACGCCAGACCTGCAGATCGAGGACCTCACCGTGGAGGAGCTTTCGGAAGTTGGTGGCGCGGCCTCGGCCAGCACCGCCGGCACCATCAGCACCCCGGCCACCGTGGGCACTGCGGCCTGCTTGTCCTGCTTCTGACGGACGGCGGGCGATCGGCCCTAGTGACGTAGACGCCGGTGTGCGTCGACCAGTCGGCGCACACCGGCACACCACCAGAACCCGAGGGAGCGAGCATGGATGAGCTGACGAAGGCGACGCTGCGGTTCATCGGCGATCCGAAGTCGCAGCCGATGGGTGACAACGAGCTGTTCGCGCGCCTCGCGGTGGAGAAGCCGGTGATCCGCGCGGGCACCGTGTGGATCATCTCCCGGCACGACCTGGTGACCAAGCTTGCGCGACACCCCGCCGGGGCCCTGCGGATGCCGGACGAGTGGTCCGCCACGCGGCACCTCGACGAGGCGGCCAGCCGTATCCTCGACGGCCTGCTGCCGATCCAGCCGCCTGCCGACCACCAGCGGCTGCGGCGGCTCCTGGCCTCGCAGTTCAGCGCGAAGTCCGTGGCCGGGCTGCGCCCCGACGTGCGGGCGATTGTCGCCGACCTGCTGGCCGGACCGCTGCGGCAAGGCGAATGCGAGTTCGTGGGCGAGGTGTGCGGGCCATTACCGGTGTACACCACGGCTGCGATGCTGGGCCTGCCGCCGGAGGACCGGCCGCGGGTGCTGGGCTGGGCCAGCGCGGTCAACAGCGCGGTGGTGAATGAAGTCACCGGGCGCGTCGGCGGTCGCTACGGCACACCTGGCTCCGCGGCGGAGACCGGTATCGCCGAGGTGATCGGCTACATCAACGAGCTCGTCGCCACGCGCGGCGACGGCGACGACCTGATCTCCCGGCTCAAGCGCGCGTCGTCCGAAGAGGACGGTCGCCTGTCGCACGATGAGCTGGTGTCCATGGTCCTCATGCTCTTCATGACGGGGATCGACACTGTGGGCAGCGCTCTCGCGAACGTCGTTCTCGCCCTGCACCGCCACCCGGCGGCCTGGCGCCGCGTGGTCGCGGACCCGTCGCTGGCGGCCGCCGCGTACGTCGAGGGCATCCGCCTCTACCCACCCCTGCCGCTCATGAGCCGTATCGCCGAGTCCGACATCGAACTCGACGGCATCACCATCCCGAAGGGCAGCACGATGCTGCTGCTGTACGGTGCCGCGAACCTCGACCCGGCCGTGTTCACGGATCCACTCGCCTTCGACCTCGACCGTACGGAGTCCCGGCACCTGGCCTTCGGCCACGGCCCGCACTATTGCCTGGGCGCGAGTCTGGCGGTCCTGCAGGGCGAGCTGGTCTTGGCCGCGCTGGCCGCGCACACGCCCGACTTCAGCCTGGTGGACACCGCACTCCGCCGGCGCGACGAGATGGCCTTCCATAGCCCCGCTGAGCTGCATGTCGGCCTCGCTCCCCGCTCCGCCACTTCGACGGCAGACGCACCACCGATGTCGCCGGCGAGCGAGATTCCGGCAGGGTGCCCGTTCTCGTCGGCCCCTGCGGGTGTGTGACCGTGATTACCAGGAGCCGACGGGTGTCCGCGACGCCGGTGGTCGGGCAGGTCGAGGACGCTGACTGTGGGCCCGCCTGTCTCGGCATCCTGCTCGCCCACCGGGGCACGCCAGTCCCCGCCACCCGGTTGCGGGAGGAGTGCGGGGTCTCGCGTGATGGGACCACGGCGGCTGACCTGCTGCGTGTTGCCGCCGCACATCGGATGCCGGGACGTGGTCTGCGTATCCATGACGGAGACCCGGTGCCGGTACTGGGAACGTTGTCGTTGCCCGCGATCGTGTTGTTGCGGGGTAATCACTTCGCCGTCATCGAGGCGGTCGCCGGCGACGGCACGGTCGCGGTCAACGATCCTGCCCGTGGTCGGCATGATCGCACCGGCGAACGGTTCCGCGCCGAGTTCAGTGGGATCGTGCTGACCTTCGAGGCCGGGCTTCCGGTCGCGGAGAACGCTTCGCGAGGCGTGCCTCGATGGTCGGCCGTGCGGTTGTGTGCCGAGTGGCTCGCGGTGGCGCGGTACCGGGTTGCCGCGGCCGTGGTGGCCGGGCTGTTGCTGGGGGCGGTGACCGCCGGACTGGCGGTGGCTGTCGAGGCAGTGGTAGCCGGACACCTCACGGCCGGGGCCGCGGCGGTGGTCTTGGGCGTCGCGGCGGTTCTGTGCTCGACGCTCGCGTATGGGCAGCGGCGGCTGCTCAATAGCGTGCAGGAGGTGGTGGCGCGGCGGCGGAAGCGTGACGTGCTGGGCAAACTGCTGACGGTGCCCTCCGCGTTCCTGAATCGGCGGTCGAGCGCGGCGCTCGGAACCCAAGCGCGGTTCGCGGAAACAGCGGCCGTGCTGCTGGCCCACCGCGTGGTGCCGTTGCTGGCCGCGGCGGCGTCCCTCCTTCCAGTGGCGATTGTGCTCGGATGGCTGGCCTGGCCGGTACTGCTGCTGGGGATCTGCGGAGGGCTCACGGCGGCGGCGTTGCGGTCGGCGGGCCGTCGGCGGTCAGCTGACGCGCGACGGCTGTTCGTCGGGGAGTTGACTCGGCGTAGCGGGCTCGCGCGGACCGCGTTCGGACGGCTGGACGCGGTGCGGGCCGAGCACTCCGAGCCCGATCTGATCGCCGAGTTCGGGCAGGCTCAGCAGGAGGAGTTGGCCGCACGCCGGCAGGCCGCCGGTCGTGCCCGGTGCTGGGCCGCCGCGGCGACGGCGGTGGAGCCTGCTGTCGTGGGTGCCGCTGCCGGACTGGCCGGACCGCTGGCGCGACTCGGCTGGGGGTCGCCGGCCACCATGCTCGCGGCGCTGGTGGTGCTCGTTCCGTTCCTCCTGTATGGACGGACGGTGCTCGACAACCTCGGCGAGCTGCCTGAGTTCCTCGGACGGCTGAACGTGCTCGAAGACCTCGATCAGGCCACCCCCGATGCGCGCTTCGTTCGTGAGGCGACACCGGAGAAGTCCACAGTAGACGGAACCATCGAACTCGCGGACGTCGCCTTCGGCTACTCGAATCGACGCCAGATCCTGCAGGGTGTCACGGTCACCGTCCCGGCAGGTGGACGGCTCGTGGTCACGGGAGCGCCCGGTTGCGGCAAGTCCACCCTGCTCAAGCTGATCGCCGGCGCCCTGGATCCGGTGCGCGGCGAGATCCGCCTCGGCGGCAGCGTGTACGCGGACATCCCACGCGCGGCAGTGCGCGACGGCGTCGGTTACGTTCCCCAGACTCCCTGGCTCTTCGCCGGAACCGTGCACGACAACCTCACGCTCTTCGACGACATCGTGACCGACGGTCAAGTCGCGCGTGCCCTGGAGGACGCCCGTCTGTCCGAAGTGGTCATGCGGCGCGGCGGTGCCCGCGGTGCCAAGGTCGAACCGGGTGGCCGGAATTTCAGCGGCGGTGAACGGTGCCGGCTCGCCCTCGCGCGTGCTCTCCTCCGGGATCCCGCCGTGGTCCTGCTCGACGAGCCACACAGTTCTTGGGACCCGGCGCTGGCTTTGGAGATCGGTGCCGTACTCCGGCGCCGCGCCGTCACCACCGTGCTCACCACCGCGTCGATGGACTTGGTCAGCGACGGCGACCAGGTACTGACCATTGCGGCCGGTCATGCGGCCGGCGAGCGGGTGCGGGCATGACTGCCTTCTTGGTGCGGCCAGGGGTCCGCGGTCAGGCCACAGCCGTGGTAGTGGCCAGTCTGGCCGCCGCGCTCGCCGGCTGTGTCGCGTCCGCGCTGGCGCCCCGGCTCGGCTGGTGGGTTCCCGCGCTGGCGACGATCCCCGTCACCCTGCTGCTCGTCCTCCGCGACCGCTTCGCCACAGCCACCGAACACCGCCTCCAGGCGGAGCTCGAACCGGCCCTCTGGGACCTAGTTCTAGATCCCGCTCAGCACGAGCTTCGCCGCATCGGGCGCGAGCGGCGCGCCGCCGCGACGAGCCTCGTGTCCCGGTTGCGGACCCTGGTCGGCGCTGCGCTGCTCGACGCTCTGCTGGCGCTCGCCACGGTAAGTGCCGCCTTCGTAGTGCTGTGCACTGTGGACGCCCGGCTCGCGTTCGCGTTCGGGGGTGTCACCGCCGGACTCCTCGTGGTCATGGCGTGGCAGGCCCGAGGAGTCGGGGACGAGTCGACGAACCTGCTCGACGCCGTACTCGCCGGCACCGACGAGATCCACCTCTACGCCGCCGAAAGGCGGATGCTCACCAAGCTGCTGCCGCGGGAAGCACGAGCGAAGACGGAGCCGCGCCTGGCCGCATTGGCCGCGCTGACCCTGCCGGTGCTGCTCGCCATTGTGCTCGGGACCGCGCGCGCGAATGATCTCCCGGTCGCGTGCGTGGTCCTGGTCCAGCTCGTGCTGGTTTTGGGCCGTCCGGACAACACGGTCCGCTCGGTCCTGGTGGTCGGGGCCGAGGCCGTCCGCGGCGCGAAGACGTTGCTGGCCAAGGCCACACCCGTCACTCGTCAGTCCACAAACGAACGACTCAAGGGTGAGATCGAGGTCGTGGAAGTCTCCTACGACCGCGCCCCGACGCTCAGGAACCTCCACATCGCGGCGGGGGAGTTCGTGGCTGTCACCGGAGCTTCCGGCGCCGGCAAGACGTCCCTGCTCAAGCTGCTCGGTGGCCTGGAGGTCGCCCAGTGCGGCGAGGTCCGCCACGACGGTGCCCGTCGTCGGCTCGCCGACATCCGCGACCACATCGGCTACGTCACGCAGGACGCCGACGTCCCACGTGGCAACGTCCGGTCGGTCGTCCTCGGGCGAACCAGCCACGACGACGAGAAAGCCTGGCAGGCGCTCGAAAAGTCCGGACTGGCCGGAGTGATTCGGAACCTCCCCATGGGACTGTCCACAGTGGTCGCCGGTGGGGCCGGAGGGTTCTCCCGCAGCCAGCTCCAGCTCATGCTTTACGCCCGCGCCCTGGCGCGCGGTCCCCGCATCCTCCTCTTCGACGAGCCTCCGGACACGGCGGCGGAAGCACTGCGTGACCACGAGGGCGTGACCAGGGTCGTGGTCACGCATTCGCCCCGGCTGCTCCGCGCGGCCGATCGGGTGGTCGTGCTCGGGCCAGAAGCGACAAATACCGAAACCCATTGGGGGCAGCTATGAGGAAAGTCGTCCGGTTCAAGCGGTACCTGCGCGCTGAGGTCGTCGACGGTGACGGTGTGTACCTTGTCGCCGAGCGGTTCGGGCACGTGCGGTTGCAGGGTCGGCTCATAGAGCAGGCAACGCCGCTGCTCGCCGGCAAGCACACGCGCGCCGAGGTCGTCGACGCGCTGGCAGGCGAGTACCCGGCTGAGCGTGTGCACGCTGTTCTGGACAGGCTCGTGGCCGCCGGTCACGTCGCGGAGGTACGCGACGAGTACGACCAGCGTGCGGGTGGCTTCTGGGAGATGCACTCGCTCGATGGCGACCTGGCTCTGGAGCGCGTCGCCGCCACTCCGATCGACCTGGTCCGCTTCGGTGACGTCTCCGACGAGGGTTTCGCCGAGGCCGCCGAGCAGGCTGGGCTCAGCCTGGGCACGGGCACTCCCGCCTTTACCGTGGTGCTCGCCGACGACTACCTCAACCCCGGCATCGCCGACTTCAACCTCGACCGCCTCGCCGACGGTCGGCCATGGCTGCTCGCCAAGCCCACCGGCGGGATGCTGTGGACCGGCCCGGTGTTCGAGCCGGACACCACGGCATGCTGGTGGTGCCTGGCCGCGCGCTTGTCGGCCAACCAGATGGTGATGAACTACCTCAAGCAGCGCAACGGCCTCATCGCTCCGCCCGCCACCGCGCTCGCGGATCTGGCCGCCACCCGCCAGATCGGCATGCGGCTCACCGCGCTGCACGTCGCGACTTGGCTCGCGACCGAGAAGCGCGGAACCGGCGACACCGAGGTCGTCACATTCGACACGGTCACCATGGAGACCCACCACCACAAGCTCACCCGCCGCCCGCAGTGTGCCGCGTGCGGTGACCGCGAACTGCAGAGCCGTCTGCACCAGCTGCCCGTGGTGCTGACCAGCCGTCCGAAGGCCAAGGTCACTGACGGCGGCCACCGCGCCAAGTCGCCGGAGAAGCTGCTGGCCGAGTACGAGCCACTGGTCAGCCCGATCACCGGCCCGGTCAAGCAGCTCGTGAAACTGCCGTCCGATGTGGAGGGTTTGCACACCTATCAGGCCGGGCAGAACTTCGCCGTGCCGATGGGGCACGTGTCCGACCTGCGCGCCGGCCTCCGCAGCGCCGCGTCCGGCAAGGGAATGACCGATGTGCAGGCGCGCGCGTCGGCGATCGGTGAGGCGATCGAGCGCTACAGCGGCCTGTACCGCGGCGACGAGGCACGTATCTCGGCTTCGTACCAGGAGCTCGGGCCGGAGCAGGCGTTCCAGCCCAACGAGCTGCACTTGTTCAGCGAGGCCCAGCTCCGTGACCGGGCCGAGTGGAACGCCCGCGGCTCGCACTTCCAGCGCGTGTGCGACCCGTTCGACGTGAGCCAGAAGCTCGATTGGACACCGGTCTGGTCGCTCACCCACCAACGCACGAAGTACCTGCCCACGGCGAGCCTGTTCTTCGGCTACCCGCTGCAGCAGGGCAACCGGTACGGCGGCGCCGACTCCAACGGCAACGCCGCGGGCACCTGCCTGGAGGACGCGATCGTGCAGGGCTTCATGGAGCTGGTGGAGCGCGACAGCGTCGCCGTGTGGTGGTACAACATGCTGCGCCGCCCGGCGATCGACCTGGCGAGTTTCGGGGACCCGTACTTCGACGTCTGGCAGCGCAGCTACCGTGCCGCCAACCGTGAGGCCTGGGCGCTCGACCTCACCACCGACCTCGGGATTCCCACGGTGGTCACGGTTTCCCGCCGGATCGACAAGCCGGTGGAAGACCTGCTGATCGCCTTCGGTGCGCATTTTGACGTGAAGATCGCCATCTCACGGGCGATGACGGAGATGAACCAGTTCTTGCCTGCCGTGATCGGCGCGGTCGACGGCGCCGAGGAGTACGCCTTTCCCGACCCGGAGCAGCACCACTGGTGGCGTACCGCGACGCTGGCCAATCAGCCGTACCTGCGTCCGCTCGAGGGTGAGCTTCGCACCGCCGCCGACTACACCGACGTCAGCAGTGATGACCTGGCCGAGGACGTCCGCCTCGCGCAGCGCACTGTCGAGCAGGCTGGTCTGGAGATGCTGGTGCTCGACCAGACCCGGCCCGACATCGGCCTGCCCGTGGTGAAAGTGCTGGTGCCCGGCATGCGCCACTTCTGGACCCGTTATGCGCCCGGCCGCCTCTTCGACGTGCCCGTGCGTATGGGTTGGCTCGACCAGCCCACCGCGGAAGCCGACCTGAACCCGATCGCGATGTTCCTGTGAGGCAAGACATGACGACCACCCAAGAAACCAACTCGCGGACGCTGGTGGGTCTGCGCTCCGACGTCCGGATCGACGAGCGTGACGGCGTCCTCCGCCTGCTCAGCCGCGTTGGCTCCTTCGCGCTGCGCGGGGTTGCTCCTGAAGTCGCGCAAGCGTTGCGCGATCTGGTCACCACTCCTCAGCCGGATATCGGCGATCGGTTGCCGGCCCCGCAGGCGCGGCAGCTGCGCCAGATCACCGAACGCGCGAAGCAACTCTTCGTGCGCTACGTGGAGGTCGACGGCCGCGTGCTCGCCCGCATCGAGGCGACCAGCCGCGATGGCGCCTACCACCCGGCCGTCATCGAGCCGGACGCCCGGCTGCGGCTTTCGAAGTTCGCACTGCTGCGTACCCTCGACAACGAGCTGGTGCTGGAGTCCCCGCTGGTCAAGCACCGCTTTACGCTGGTGGACCCGGCGGCGGCCGCGGTCGTCGCGCGACTCGGCGGCGAATGCGGCCCGGCGGACCTGGCCACACTGCTGCCAGTGAACGCCGCCGAGGAACTGGCGGGCCATCTCGTCGGCGCGGGGTTCGTGGAGCAGGGCCAGTCCGACGGCTTCCCGTCCGACACCGAAGCCGTGCTCCGCCAATGGGATTTCCACGACCTGCTCACGCACTCGCGTGCCCGCAGCGGCCGCTTCGACCAGCCGTTCGGCGGGATCTTCCCTTACCTCGGTGACATCGAGCCCCGGCCCGCGGTGAAACCGATGCCCGACGGGCCCGCGATCGAGTTGTACCGGCCCGAACTGGACGACGTCCTGGCCACCGACCCGTCGCTCACCGCTGTGATCGAGGCGCGCAGCTCCGTGCGCCAGTACGGAGAGCAGCCGCTCACGGCGAAGCAGCTCGGCGAGTGGTTGTACCGGACCGCACGCGTCCGCGCTGTCTACGGACCGACACCGAACGCGCCCTATGAAGCGAGCACCCGCCCGTACCCGTGTGGCGGCGCGTCGTACGAGCTGGAGCTGTACCTCACCGTGCAGCGCTGCGACGGCGTGGAGCCGGGCATCTACTACTACGACCCGGTGGGTCACCGGCTGGTGCTGGTGAACAACGGCGTCCAGGACCGGCAGGCGCTGCTGCAGACCGCGTCGGTCGCCACCGCGCTGCAGGCCGACCCCGATGTGCTGGTGACCATGACTTCGCGGTTCCAGCGCTTGTCGTGGAAGTACCGCGCCATCGCCTACTCGGTGAGCTTGAAGCACGCCGGCGTGCTGTACCAGACGATGTACCTGGTGGCGACCGCGATGGGCCTCGCGCCGTGCGGGCTCGGCAGCGGCGACTCCGATCTGGCCGCCCGCGCGTTCGGGCTCGACTACTTGACCGAGTCGAGTGTCGGCGACTTCATCCTCGGCAGCCGTCCTGTGCTGCCGGCGGACGCGCCGCCGCGGCCATTGCCCGAGAGCTGGAAGCCGGTCAACGATGTGGAGTGGGCGGTCAGCGCGCACTCGCTCCTGCGTGAACGGCACTGGGCCTCGTCATGATCCCCGACGTCGGAACACTGGCGTCGGCGGCTTCCCGGACCACGGTTTCCCCCGTGGCCGTGGTCCGGGCTGCCGGGCTGCCGGTGTCCGCGATCGACGACCTGGAAGCCCATGACACCGTGGCCGCCCTGCAGGAGGCCGCGGAGCACGAGCGCGCCGCGGCCGCGCTGGCCGTCCCGCTCGGCGAACGCCTCTACCGGCTGGTACCGGAGCTGGACAAGCCGCTGCGGCAAGCCGTCGTGAAGCTCCGCCGAGATGTCCACAATGGACGGATACCGCGGCCGACGGTGGAGCTGCCCGCCGAGTTGGCCCTTGACGTCGCGCGTTGGACCGATCTGGTGCGGCAGGGGGCGGCGCGTCGGACGGCGGCCGGCGACCACTTCGCCGCCGAGTCCACGCGAGCTGCCAAGGCCATGCGTGCGCACCTGGGCGCGCCGGCTGTCGCGAGTGGACTGGCGCTGGCGAGCCCGGAGTTCACCGAGCGGCTGCTGGCCGCCCCGCTGGACGACACGCCGTCGGCTCGCTCGGTACGCAGCGCCACCGCGTACCTCACCCGCGTCGCGCTCAAGACCAGCCCGTTCAGTTCACTGACGACGGTGGGTGTGACGGGCTTCTCCGGTCTCCGGACGCGGGTCACCAGCTCGTCGCGTCCACACGCGCTGGCGTTGCTGCTGGCTTGTCTGCGGGTGCGCCGTCATGCGGGGCGCATGACGGTGGCTGCCCTCGAGGGGTTGTGTCAGGTCGACGGACGGTGGCTCGCCACCTTGCCCATCCGGGTCGTCGCGCGGCGTACTCCGCTGCGGGTCGACGAGATCACCGGCTGCGGCCAGTACGAGCGGCTGCTCGCCGACCTGCCCGGCGAGCCCGAGCTCCTCGCCGATCTTTTCCCGGACGAGCCGGGACTCGCTCGGCGGCTCGCGGAAATCGGTCTGCTGCAACCTGTGCTGCCCTGGTCGATCCGCTCGCGCGACGACTTCCGCGAGCTGGCCGCGTGGGCCGAGGAGCGTTTCGCTGACCTGTCCGAGTTCACGGCGGCCACGCGGGCGCTCGCGGATCGGGAGGAGATCATCGCGTCGGATCCTTCACCGGCTCGGCGAACTGCCTCGATCACCCAAGCGCGGACGGCCGTTGCCGATGCCTTTGCGGCGCTGGGTCAGCCCGCGCCGCCGTGGGCGGCTGAGCTGCCGCTGTTCCATGAGGCTGTCGCCGCGCCGCTGTGTCCGGAGTTGCCCGCGCCGGTGGTCGACGACCTGGCGGAGATCGGCCGTGCGCTCGTGCCGCACATCTGGCGCAACGCGCGCTACGACGAGCTGCTTCGTTGCTTCGTGCTCCGCCACGGCCGCGGCGCGGCGGGCGTGCCGGTATTGGACTTCCTGTACGCCTTCCTGACCCGCTCCGACCTCGGTCGCGTGGCCGGGTTGCTGCCCCGGGTCGACCTGTCGGTCGCGCGCGATCCCGCCCGCCTGCATGGCACCGGCACCCTCGCGACGGCGAGCAACGCGGTGTTCTTCCAGGTCGTGGCCGCCTCGGCGGCGGAGGTGGCCGCCGGCGCTCACACCACTGTGGTGAACGCCGTGCACTCCGGTGGCCTGGGGCTGCTTGGCCGATGGGCGGCCGTCGCCAACGGACTCGACGCGCCGCTCGGCGAGTGGGCGCAGAACCTGCACCCGGGCTGCCGGGTGTACCAGGTGACACCACACGCCGACTGGGCGTCGCTGCAACGGCCGGCACTCGGCCTGCCCATGCTGCACCTCCCCGGTGACCTTCGGCATCCGGAAACGGGCACCGGGCTGGCCGGCCTGACGTTGGCCCACGACCCGGCGAGTGACACCCTGCAGGTGTCCGATCACGACGGTCCAGTGGCATTCGGCTACACCGGCGCCGTGCCTCAGCACCTGCTGGGCGGCATCGCGGACCTGGTCTGCCTGCTCTCCAACCCCTGGTTGACTCTCGGCCGCGTGGACCGCGACCGACTCGTGTCCGATGAGGACAGTGCGCGGTATTTGCCGCGCCTGCAGAGCGGCCGCGTGGTCTGGGCCCGCGCCCGTTGGAGCTTCGCGGCCGACGAGGTGCCGAGGCCGGACCGCGCCGAGTCGCCGGTGGAGTTCTTCGCGCGGTTGCGTGTGTGGGGGGAAGGGCACGGTCTGCCCGCCGAAGTGTTCGTGACCGGGGTGAGCCGAGCCGGTGGCCGGGTGAGCAAACGGAAGCCCCAGTGGCTGGGGTTCGATCACCCGTTCTCCGTCTGGGCGGCGCTCGGCGTGCCCGATCCAGAAGTGTCCACCCTCGACTTTGTCGAGGCGTTGCCGGCACGCGGCGGCCACTGGGTCGAGGGGTCCGACGGCGAACGGGTGGCGACCGAGTTCCAGGGGTTGGTGCGCCATGGCTGAGCGTCGCGAATGGCTCTACTACCGCGTGCCCGTGGGTTCCGACGGCGCGGGCGATCCCCTGCTGCGCTCGGTGGTCGGCCCGGTGGTCCGGCGCCTGCGCACGGAGGTCCCGGACCTGCGCTGGTTCTACCTGCGCTTCCTCGACTCCACCGGGCTGCACGTGCGGTGGCGGCTGAACGCGGCCGCCCCGGTTCTGAACCACGTGGAGCGCTTGGTGGATGACGCGCTCACCACCGCGGCGCACGACGGAACCTGTGGTGGCCACACGAAACACGTCTACGACCCGGAAATCGGCAAGTTCGGGGCTGATCTGGGTGTGGCCGAGCAACTGTTTCAGCTCAGCAGCGAGACGATGCTCGGCTTGCTCGCCACGTACCGGCGGCCCACCCGCTCCGGACTCGCCGCCGCGCTCATGCTCACCCTGGTCCAAGGTCTCCCGCCCGAGCAGCGGCCGGGTTTCCTACACCAGTACGGCTGGTACTGGTCGGGCGGCCCGGCCCGTCGCTCCTGGACACCGGCACCGTGGACGTCGCTGGCCGACCCGCGGGTGCGAGCCAGGGCGGTAAGCCTGCTCGAGGAGACCCAGGCCGTGCTGGCAGGCCCGTCCGGCGAGCTGGTGCGAGGCTTCGCCCGGGAATTCTGGGCGAAGGCGGGTGAGGCGAAAGCGCGCACGAACTATTTCCAGCTGTTCCATCACCTGCATCTCGCCGACAATCGCATCGGGGTGTTCCCCGCGGCCGAGGCCGCGCTGGCCAGACTGCTGTTCCTTTCGGCCTGTGACCTGCGGATGCGCGCTATGACACTTGTCATGTGAACCGCATGAAAAGGTAATCCCATAGTCGTTTCATCGTCCACTGGCAGGGGTTGGAAATGGTCGGTAAATTCAATTCCGTGAGCGACGAAGCGGTAATTCAAATACGCGACCTCCACCAGAACTACGGGAAGTTCGCCGCGGTGGACGGCATCTCGCTGCAGGTCCCGCGGGGCCGCGTGCTGGCGCTGCTGGGCACCAACGGCGCGGGCAAGACCACCACGCTGGACGTGCTCACCGGCTTCCAGCGTCCCACCAGCGGCACCGTGCGGATACTCGGCGCCGACCCGTTCAAGGAGCGGGCGAAGGTCGCGCCGTATGTGGGGATCGTGTTGCAGGAGGCCGGCTTCCTGGACGTTCTCACAGTCGCGGAGACCGTCGATGCCTGGCGCCGCTTCACCCCCGGCGCACGGTCCCGCGCCGAGGCGCTGGAGATGGTCGACCTCGCCGACCGGGCCGGCACCCCCGTGGGAAGGCTCTCGGGCGGTGAGAAGCGTCGGCTGGACCTCACCCTCGGCCTACTCGGCAATCCCGAGGTGCTGTTCCTCGACGAGCCGACCACCGGACTGGACCCCGAGGCGCGCCGCAACATCTGGCAGCTGCTGCGCGAGCTGATCCTCGGCGGGATGACGGTACTGCTCACCACGCACTACATGGAGGAGGCCGAGGCGCTCGCCGATCACGTCGCGATCATGGACCGCGGCCGGATCGTGCGCGAGGGCACGCTCGCCGAAGTCACCGCCCGCGCGGCCACCGTCGTGCGGTTCCGGCTGCCGCCCGCACTCACGACCGCCGACCTGCCGCCGCTCGACGGCGCCGAAGTAACCGAGCGCGAAGGCCTCGTGCTCGTCCACAGCCACGAACCCCAGCATGTGCTGTTCACCCTGCTCGGCTGGGCGCACGCGCGCGCCGTGCAGCTGGCCGAGCTCAACGTGAACGCAGGCTCGCTGGAAGACGCGTTCCTGGCGGTTGCCGCCGGAGAGAGGAACTCACGATGACCTGGCTCACCTACGCGCGAGCGCAGTTCCTGCTGTCGCAGCGCGTGTACTGGAAGCGCATCGGCATCGCGCTCACCGGCACCCTGGTCCCGCTGGCGCTCGGCGGTTTCATGCCGTTCCAGCTCAGGCATGGCCCGGCCGTCGACGGCGCGCCCGCCGGGGTTTACGCGCTCACCGGGTTTCTGGCGTTCGCGCTGTTCTTCACCGTCTACACGCTGGTCAACGCCGTCACGTCACGCCGCGACGCGCTGGTGTACAAGCGTTTGCGCGCGGCGTCACTGCCGGACAGCGCGATCTTCGCCGGCGAAGGTGCGGCCGCGTCGCTGCCCGGGCTTGCGGTGGCGGTGGTGCTGATCGCGTTCGGTGTGGTGGTACTCGGCGCCGGGGCGCCCGCCAACCCACTGCTGCTCGTGATCGGGCTGCTGCTGGGCGTCGCGATGTTCACGATGATCGCCGTGGGCATCTCCGGCATCCTGCCGAGCGCGGACACGTCGATGTGGATCGTGACGCCCGTGATGGTGCTGTTCATGTTCTGCTCCGGCATCTACGCGCCGCTGGCGTCACTGCCCGGGCCGCTCGCCGACGTGGCGGTGTACCTGCCGATGGCACCGGTCGTCAGCATCGTCCGCACCGCCTATCTCGGCACCGACTTCTCCAGCCACGGCGCGATCATGGGCCTGCGGGGCGCCGGTGCGCCACTGGACTTCCTCGGCCAGTTCCAGGCCGCGGTCGGGCCGCTGTGCATCACCTTGGCCTGGGCCGTGATCGGCCTGTCGTTCGCCCGGAAGTATTTCCGCTGGGACCCGAAGCGTTCCGGCCGCTGAGCCGTTCGAACCGAGCCGCCGTTCGCGGGCTGTGATCCAATGAGAGGAGGTCGAAATGGGGACGCTGGCACCGCGTGGCGCTGACGCCGGGTTCCGGATCCCGCTCGTTCGGAGGAACCGGGAGGTGACAGGGGCAATGCCACGACGTTCGCGCGCTGCGGTCGTACGCACGGCGACGCTGCTGCTCATCGTGATCTGCGTCGCGTACGGCGTCGAGCCGCTGTTCACCGCGGATCCGTCTCGCGGCACCGGCGCGCTGTGGGCCACCATCGTCGGGCTTGCCGCGTTCAGCGCTACCCTCGCGCACGTGATCTGGCGTGGCACGCGGCTCGTACCGGATGGCAAGCCATGGTCGCTGGTGCTCGCGGGCGTCCTGGCGGTAGGCATTTACTTGCGCTTCGGCCCGGCGCTCGTGGCGCTGCCGGCGATCTTCTGCGGCGCGGCCGCGTTCACGCTCACCAAGGTACGCGCCGTTGCGCTGGTGGTGATCGTGGTGGGCGGCGCCTACCTCGTGCTCGGGCGGTCCGCGCTGCCCGCCGAGCAGATCGTGGACCTGATGGGCCGCGGGCTCGTGGTGATGGTGGTGGTCTACGTGGTGGGCACCGTGATCCTGCTCAGTGGCGAGGTCGAGCGCGGCCGCGCCGAGTTGGCACGCGTCGCCGTCCTGGAGGAGCGGCTGCGCTTCTCGCGCGACGTGCACGACCTGTTGGGGCACAGCCTGTCCGTGATCGCACTGAAGGGCGAGGTGGCCGCGCGTCTCGTCCACCAGGATCCGAAGCGCGGAGCGGCTGAGATGGACTCCGTGGTCGATCTCGCGCGTCGGTCGGTCGACGAGGTGCGCTCGCTGGTGCGCGGTTACCGGCAGCAGTCGCTGACGGCGGAGATCGAGGGTGGGGTGAGCGTGCTGATCGCGGCCGGTGTCGAGTGCACGGTGGACGCCGCGCCCGCAGGCCTGCCTGAGCGCGTCGAGTCGGTGTTCGGCTGGGTGGTGCGAGAGGCCGTCACGAACGTGCTCCGGCACAGCGACGCGACCGGCTGCCGGATCGGTTTCCGGGTGGCCGACGACCGGGCGACGCTGAAGATCACCAACAACGGCGTCCGCGCGACCCCGGAAGACGCGCTGGGCAACGGCCTCATCGGGCTCGCCGAGCGGCTGCGCGCCGTAGGCGGCACGCTGGAGAGTGGCCCACTGGCGGACGGCGACTTCCGGCTCACCGCGTCGGCGCCGCTGGAGGTGGCGTGATGATTCGGGTGCTTATCGCCGAGGACCAGGAGTTGATCCGCACAGCGCTGGTCACCCTGGTGGGGCTGGAGGAGGACATCGACGTGGTCGCCCAGGCCGAGGACGGCGCCCGTGCCGTGGCGATCGCCGGCGAGACCGACCTCGACGTAGTGGTGCTCGACATCGACATGCCAGTGCTCGACGGCCTCGCCGCAGCCGAGCAGCTCGCCGTGCGGCATCCCGGCCTGGCACTGGTGATGCTCACCAGCCACGGCCGTCCCGGCTATCTCAAGCGTGCCGTGCAGGCGGGCGCGCGCGGGTTCGTGACCAAGAACGTGTCCGGCACGGCGCTGGCCAAGGTCATCCGCGAGGTCCACGCGGGGGGCCGCTACCTGGACCCCGACCTGGTCGCCGACGCGATGTTCGCCGGCGACTGCCCGCTCGCCCCGCGCGAGCTGGAGATTCTCCGCCTCGCCGAGGATGGCCGCCCCCTCTCCGGCATCGCGAAGACGCTTTCACTGCAGGAAGGGACCGTGCGCAACTACATCTCCGCGGCGATCACCAAACTTGGCGTCGACAACCGCATGAACGCGGTGCGTCACGCCAGAAACATGGGCTGGCTCTGATTTCTGCCTGCCCACCTCGTGTTCCGGGAAGGGAGTAAGGAAATGGGAATTTTCAGCAAGAAGGACGATGGCGACCGCAAGCCGCCGCTCGCCAACGTGATCGGCTCCAAGGGCAAAGGGGGCTGGTTCGGCAAGAAGGAAAAGAAGGGCAAGGACGACAAGAAGAAGTACAACGGCGGCTACTGAGGTACCTGTGCGGAAAGGGGCTTTTCTTGCGGATGACGCGAGGAAAGCCCCTTCCGGCGTGCGGGATGGTTGCTTACGCCTGCTGCTGTCGCGCGTCCGCGCCGAGTGCGACCAACCCGGCCGAGTACGCCGCGACCACCGCCTGCGCACGGCTCGGCACCGCGAACTTCTGCAGGATGTGGTGCACGTGGGAGCGCACCGTGGCCGCGGAGACCGACAGCTGCAGGGCGATTTCCGCGTTTGACCGCCCGTCGGCGAGCAGCCCCAGCACGTCCCGTTCCCGGTTCGTGAGCCGCAGGTCCACGCCACCACGGCGGATGGTGGCCGAGTGCCGCATGAGCGAGGACATCTGCCGGTGCACCTCCACGGGCATCAGCACGATGTCGCCCGCGGCCACCATTCGGATCGCCTGCATCAGCTCCTCTGGCGTCGCCATGAGCGGCAGCACGGCGCGCGCGTTGAGCGTCATGATGTCCACCGGCTGGAAGTCGTCGCCGATCTCGGCGAACGTGACCACTTTCGCCGACCTGCCCAGCTCGCGGAAGGCCGCGAAGTCGTCGGAGGGGCTCGATACCACCGCCACGACCTCGCTTGTACCCGAGACCTGAGTGAGGGCGTCCTGTACCCGCTCGCACTGGCCTACGACCTCGAGGTCGTGCTGCCCAGTCAGCAGCGCGGCGAGACCGGCCCGCGAGAGCGGGTCGGTACACGAAATCAATACCTTGACTTTGACCTTCAACGTAACCCCCAGGTTTTGTCGAATGAGTGTCAATAGGAACCGCTTCGCTCACCGGAACACCTGTAGGGATGTCGCACGGAGGACCGGGAGCTCGGCCGGACATGAAGAGAATTCAATTATTGATCCGAATGCTTCTCCGATTCGAGTGGAGAACCGCAACGCCCCCATTGTGTCGACGTCGCGTCGTTCGCGACGAGACTTACACAGGGCTTGAAAGTTGTCCACCAACTCCGACTCCACCCGGCCAGGCGTTCACTCTAATGGCCTAATCAACCTTAAGGGGGCGTTAAGCAGGTTTAGCCACTGTCCATTTTGTCCCTGGGAATCCTATCCGTACGCTTCATGGTTGGACAGGGTGATTGCCGAGGCTTTCCATGGCAGCTCCTTCCGGATTGTTCCCCCATGCTTCAAAAGGTCTTCCGGTCGACTCGGCGATAACCGGGTGATGGAATTTCGCTGGCGGATTCGCTACCCGGCGATAGCGGTGCGGGAGCCGGGGAGGCCGGTGGGGTTGAGGTTTGCGCGTTCGCCGGCGACGTGGCCGTCCAGGTAGCCGCTGCCGGAGAGACGGCGTGGCGGAGCGGATTGCAGGTTGCCGAACTGGTCGTCGTAGGCGTCCTTCACGAGGGTGTTGCGATCGCGTAGGACCAGTTCGGCGGACTGGCCGCCGGGGGCGGCTTCGTGGTCGCGGGTGGCGACGGCTTCGCTCTGTTGCAGGCGCCGGAACACCGCGCCGGCGAAGCCGTGCAGCCAGGTTCGCCGGTAGGCCGCCAGCGACTCGCCACGGTAGGAGTGTTCGGGCCGGACGCGGGTGACCTGGGTGGTCGCCTGCAGGAGCAGGCTCGTGAACAGCAGCTCGACCCGCTCCAGATCGGACCGGAAACCGAACACCGTCACCGCGGTGACGTTCTGGCCCCACCGGTGCAGCAGCGCGCGGCAGCGCAGCGGATGGGCGATGTTCGTCAGCAGGCCGGCCTTGTCCCGGCTGTACGGGTTGTCCATCGAGATCTTGATCGTGGTGATCTCGTCGGTGCCGGCGTCCGCCGCGGCCAGCATCGCGCGGTCGATGCCGTACCGGGCGATCAGCTCGGCGGCCTTGTTGTTGTACGACTCGGCTTCGGCTTCGGTGACCGCCGGGTCTTCCGCCTTCGCGAGCAGCTTGCGCACCCTCGCTAGCAGGGTGTCGTGGTCGAGCATGGGGTTCCTTACTGCTGATGGACACTGCCGGTGAATCTGATGCCTCGTTTCCTACCCGATGGGTCCGACATTATTCGCACAGGTGTTCGGCCGAGGTGGGACCGGGGTGCGCTCTTGCGCGGATCCGCGGGCCCGGCCAAGGTCGGTCGGAGGCGTCGGCGAAGGCGGGGAAAAGTGAACGGGCACATGACACCGGACGAGTTCCGGCAGCACGGCAGGCAGGTGGTCGATTGGATTGCCGACTACCTCGAACGGGTGGAGTCCTATCCCGTTCGCTCGCAGTCGGCCCCTGGCGACGTCCGGGCGGGCCTGCCCGCCCATCCGCCCGAGACCGGCGGGTCCTTCGACGACCTGCTCGCCGACGTCGACAGGGTGCTCATGCCGGGGGTGACCCACTGGCAGCATCCGAACTTCTTCGCCTACTTCCCGGCCAACGCGACCGGCCCGGCGATCCTCGCGGACCTCCTGTCGTCGGGGCTCGGCGTCCAGGGCATGGTCTGGGCGACCAGCCCGGCCTGCACCGAGCTGGAGACCGTCGTCGTCGACTGGCTCGCCGAGCTGCTCGGCCTCCCGGCGAGTTTCCGGACGGATTCCACGGGTGGCGGCGTGATCCAGGATTCCGCGTCGAGCGCGGCGTTGGTGGCCGTGCTCTCGGCGCTCCAGCGGGCCGGTGGCGGCAAGATCGCCGATTCCGGGATCACCGGCCGCCACACGATGTACGTCTCCTCTCAGACGCACTCCGCGCTGGAGAAAGCCGCCCGGATCGCGGGAATTGGCTCGGCCAACGTCCGGGTGGTCGACGTCGATCCGCGGACGCTGGCGATGCGGCCCGAGCACCTCTCGGCGCTGATAGCCGAGGACGTCGCCGCCGGAGCCGTGCCGACGCTGGTGTGCGCGACCGTCGGCACCACGTCGACGACCGCGATCGACCCGGTCGCCGCTGTCGGCGAGATCTGCCGCGACCGCGGGATCTGGCTCCACATCGACGCGGCGTACGCGGGCGTCGCGGCGGTATGCCCCGAGCTGCGGTGGATCAACGACGGCGTCGCGGAGTACGCCGACTCCTACGCGACCAACCCGCACAAATGGCTGCTGACCAACTTCGACTGCGGAGTGCTCTGGGTGGCCGACCGTGAGCCGATGATCAGCGCGCTGTCGATCCTGCCGGAGTTCCTGCGCACCACGGCGAGCGCGTCGGGCGAGGTGATCGACTACCGCGACTGGCAGATCCCGCTCGGCCGCCGGTTCCGTTCGCTCAAGCTGTGGTCGGTGATCCGCTGGTACGGCGCGGAAGGGCTGCGCGCCCACATCCGCACGTGCGTCGCGCTGGCGGACGAGTTCGCCCGCCTGGCCGGGACCGACGAGGACTTCGAGGTGCGCGAACACCATCCGTTCGGACTCGTCTGCTTGCGTCCACTGTGGACGTCGAAGTCGGCGGACGTGGCCAACGAGTCGACCATGGCGCTGATGGAACGGCTCAACGACTCAGGCGCGCTGTACCTGAGTCATACCAAGGTGAACGGGCAGGTCGTGCTCCGGATGGCGATCGGCGCGACGACCACCGAACGCCGTCACGTGCTCGACGCCTGGGAGCGGATCCGGGCCGAATACCGCGTGCTCAACGGGCAGCGCTGAGCTGGGACGTGCCGAAGTAGGAGTCCAGCGTCACCGCGAGCGGTACCTCGATCGACTCGGCGAAGCTCGCGTTCGACAGGCCGCCCCACAGCCAAAGCCCGGCGAGCCCGTGCAGGGACGCCCACAGCGACGCCGCGAGCAGCCGCGGATCCGTTGCCTCGCGCCAGCCTTCCAGTTGGACATCGGCGATCAGGTCGGCGAAGAAGTCGAAGACGGCGCTGTTGGACGACGTCAGCTCGCGATCACGCGCGTCGATCAGGTCGTGCCGGAACATCAGCTCGAACATCGCCGGCTTGGCCAGCGCGAAGTCGAGGTAGCCGTGGCAGGCGGCCAGCAATCGCGCGCGCGGTGGGGCCTCGGGCAGGTGTTCGCCGCGCTCGCGCAGCTCGACGAAACCGAGCGCCGCGACCGCCGAAAGCAACTGGGCGCGGCCGGTGAAGTGCCGCAGCGGCGCGCCGTGGGACACACCTGCGGCCTTTGCGATCCCGCGCAGGGTGACTGCCTGTACGCCCTCCTCGGCGAGCAGTGCCGCCGCTGTGGTGATCAGGCGCTGCCGGGGGCCCACGCGTCCACCTCGCCGGTGCGTAGTGGGAGGAGTTCCGGGCGTTTCGGGAGCATTCCGTCGCCAGGTGACCGGCCGATCAGGCGGTTACGGGTGCGGGAGTACGCGACGGGAAGGACCTCGCGGTAGAACCAGCCGAGGTTGTCGGCCAGCCTCGGCTTGGCCGGCGTGCCGGCCAGCGGAGCGAGCCACGATCGGTCGAACGGGACGCCGATCCCGTCGAGCAGGTGCGCCGCGAGCTTGCGATGGCCGGTCTCGGCGAGGTGCAGTCGATCCGGGCCGAAGTAACGGGAATCCCGCGCGGCCTGGTCGGACCACAGATCGATGAGGACCGCGCCGTAGCTGACCGCCGCTTCGCGGATCGCGTCGTTCAGCGCCTGCAGGCGCGGCCGCATGCGACTTCCGAGCGGCATGCGGTGCGAGATGTCGCTGAGGGTGAACACGACGACCGTCGGCGCCAGGCTGGTCGTCGCGCGTACGGCGTCGTCGACGCGGCGGGCTACGGTCCGGGCGTCCCAGCCGCGCGACATCACGTCGTTGCCGCCGCCGAAGAGTGCGATCAGGTCCGGGTCGAGCGCGGTCGCCGGCGGAATCTGCTCCGCGGTGATCTGGTCGAGTCGGCGTCCGCGCACGCCGAGGTTGGCGTACCGGAAGTCCGGCTCGTCCTGCGCCAGCCGGGCCGCGACGAAGTCCGCCCACCCGCGGTACTGGCCGCCGGCCGGGTACGGGTCGTCGAGACCCTCGGTGCAACTGTCGCCGAGTGCGACAAACCGTTGGTAACCCATCCAGATCTCCGTAACCCCGAGTTCACCTTGTAGACACTGTCTATCAAACTCATGTAGACGTTGTCTACCTCGGGTCGCGAAGCTCACCGGAGCGTTGCCGGGTTTGCTCGGCAACCGGCTTTTTTGTCGCACCTCACTGGCAGGGTGATCGGCATGGGTACCGCCGCCGCGTTGTTCGCCCGGTGGTGGTCGGCGGCGAGCAGGTCAGCGCGAGTCCGGCTGAGGTCGCGGTCCTCGACGTCGCTGGAGCCGGTGAGTCGGGCGTGCGGCCCGTTGTGGCGGGCGTGGGTTCGTTGCAGGCCAAGGAAGATCGGAACCAGAAGGACGAGAACTATCAGGAAGGAAGTCATGGCATAAAGTTTGCGCTCGACTAGTTTCTGCCACGAGTGGCAGGTCTGCCCTTGTGTGTCAATATTCTGCCAAGTACGGTGGGGGCATGCTGAAGACGGTCGCCACGGTCCTGATCGACGGCTTCGCGCCCTTCGAGCTCGGAGTGGTTTGCGAGGTCTTCGGCGTCGACCGCACGAGCGACGGCGTGCCGCCGATCGAGTTCCGGGTGTGTGGGGAACAGGCCGGCGTGCCGCTGCGTTCGGGCGTCGGGGTGCGGGTCATTCCGGAGTTCGGGCTCGACGCGCTGGAAGACGCCGATCTCGTGGCGCTGCCGGCGTGCGATATCCGCGAGGAGTACCCGCCCGCGGTACTCGAGGCCGTGCGCGCGGCGTCGGCTCGGGGCGCGACCGTGCTTTCGGTCTGCAGCGGCGCGTTTCTGCTCGGTGCCACCGGGCTGCTGGACGGGCGTCGGTGCACCACGCACTGGCGTCACGCGGAAGAGTTCGCCGCGCGCTTCCCGACGGCGCTGCTCGATCCGGATGTCCTGTACGTCGACGACGGGAACATCGTCAGCAGCGCGGGTACGGCTGCCGGCATCGACGCGTGCCTGCACCTGGTCCGGCGCGAGCTCGGCTCGACGGTGGCCGCTGCCATCGCGCGGCGCATGGTCGTGGCGCCGCAACGCGAAGGCGGGCAGCGGCAGTTCGTCGAGCTACCGATACCCGAGTGCACCGGCGACAGCTTGCAGCCCGTGCTCGACTGGATGGCGGCCAACCTCACCGTCGAACACTCCGTGCCGGCGCTGGCCCGTCGCGCGCGGATGTCGGAACGGACCTTCGCCCGGCGGTTCGTCGCCGAGACCGGGACGACCCCGAACCGCTGGCTGTCCGCGCAGCGCGTGCTGCACGCGCGCAGGCTGCTGGAAGACACGAAACTCGGTATCGACGAAGTCGCCCGGTTGTGCGGGTTCAGTACGGCTGCCTTGCTGCGGCACCACTTCCACCGGGCCGTCGGCGTCGCGCCCAACGACTACCGCCGCACCTTCTCTCAGCGCGTCGCCAGCTAGGACTCAAGGTCGCACCCATGTAACTATACGAACGATCGTGCTATGTTCGGGCGTATGGACGTCACCGTGCGCGAAGTGTTCGTCGGCAAGCCGAGCGTGCTGGGCACGCAGCGGGGGACCCCGGTCTACAGCGCCATCACCAAGGCCAAGGTCGCCGCCGCTGGCCTGGCGCTCAGCGAAGTCAACCTCGACGGCGACGAGCAGGCGGACCTCAGCGTCCACGGCGGCCCGGAGAAGGCTGTCTACGTCTACCCCGTCGAGCACTACCCGGCGTGGACCGCGGACTCGTTCGCGCTGAACATCGGCGACGCGGGCGAGAACATCTCGCTGTCCGGCGCGACCGAGGACGACGTCCGGATCGGCGACGTGTGGTCCTGGGGTGACACGCTGGTCCAGGTCTCGCAGCCCAGGAGTCCCTGCTACAAGCTCGCGATGAAAACCGGACGCAAGGACATCATCCCGGCGTTGATCGACTCCGGCCGCACCGGCTGGTACCTGCGCGTCCTCAAGACCGGCCGCGTCCCGACGTCCGGGGGCATGACGCTGGTCAAGCGCAAGGTGGAACGCCCGACGGTCGCGGAGGTGGCGATACTCGCGTTCGCGAACGTGGCCCAGTTCGACGCGGGTCAGCGCGACGCGTACCTGCGGTTGGCCGAGAACGTCCTGCTGCGCACACCCGAACTCGCCGAGCAGTACCGTTCCGGCGTGGTTTCCAAGGTCGCCCGGGTGGAGGGCATCGGTGCCCACTGACGGCCGGCTGGTCCGCGGTGACGCGACGCGGCGAGCGGTGCTCCGGCGGGCTGTCGACGTCGCGTCGGTCGAAGGCCTCGACGGTTTGTCGCTCGGCAGGCTGGCAACCGAGCTGGACCTGAGCAAGAGTGGCGTTTTCGCACTTTTCGGCTCGAAGGAAGAGTTGCAGCTCGCGGCCATTCGGGCGGCTCACGAGATTTTTGCCGAGCACATCACCGAACCCGCGATGACGGCCGAGCCCGGCCTGCCGCGGGTCTGGCGGCTCTGCGAAAGCTGGCTGCGGTACTCCGAGAACAGGGTCTTCCCCGGCGGCTGCTTCTTTTTCAACACCGGCGCCGAATTCGACGCGCGAGACGGCCGTGTCCACGATGCCGTCGCCGCC
Organism: Amycolatopsis sp.; assembly: GCF_025464955.1. Classification (GTDB taxonomy): domain Bacteria; phylum Actinomycetota; class Actinomycetes; order Mycobacteriales; family Pseudonocardiaceae; genus Amycolatopsis. The sequence goes on from NZ_JAODNM010000023.1 coordinate 213,024, forward strand.
GCGGGCGCCGGTTTTCTCGGTTTCATCGGACAACTCGTCACCGAAGCGAAACAGCTGGGCCACCTCGATTCGGGGATCGAGGTGGCCCAGCTGGCCTTCGAACTGCATGCCCTCGGTTGTGCGGCCAACGCGGGCTCGGTGCTGCTCGGGGGATCCGAGCCCTACTCGATGGCCAGGAAGGGCATGTTGATCAGGCTGCGGACAGCGGCGGTCGAGCCCGGCACGCTGCCCGCAACCTAGCTCTTATTTGTTTGGTGTCATTGCCAGTTGACCTGCGGTGAGCGGTAGAAGTCGATGCCTTCCGCTGTCATCCGCGGGCCCTGTTTCGCCAGCCGCTGGCTGTAGTTGTCCCAGTTGTGCGTGGACTTCGGCGACCACGCGATCTCGGCGTCACCGAGCAGGCGCGGGAACGCCAGGTACTCGATGTTGTCGCTGGTCGAGATGGTCTCCGACCACAAGGCCGCCTCGACTCCGGCGATCTCGCTGTCCTTGTCGACACCCTTGACCGTGGTGGCCGGGTCCCAGTCGTAGGCGTCCTTCACCTCGACGAGCCCGGCCCAATCCAGGCCCAGCGGGCTGTCCACGTTGTACTTCTGGTCCAGGTAGGCCTTGTTGGCCGGCGCCATCAGGATCTTGTTGCCCCGAGCCGCGGCGGCCACGACGTCGGCGTTGGTGCCCGAGGTGTCCCAGTACTCCGGGACCGCGCTGACCGGCGGGGTGACGGTGGCGATCTCGTGCCAGCCGACCGCCGCCTTGCCGTACTTGGCGACGATCGGCAGCACGTGGCTGTAGAAGGTCGCGTAGTCGGCGGCGGAGGTCGAGTGCGCTTCGTCGCCGCCGACGCCGAAGTACTTGCCGGGCGTGATCGCGGAGATCTCGCGGATCACGTCGTCGAGGAACTTGTACGTGGTCGGGCTGCTCACGCAGTACGAGCTGAAGCCGACGTCGGTACCGGTGTAGAGCGGCGGCGCGATGCCGGTGCAGTTCAGCTCCGGATATGAAGCCTGCGCCGCGTTGGTGTGCCCGGGCATGTCGATCTCCGGGACGATCGTGATGTGCCGCGCGGCCGCGTACTTGACGATGTCGGTGTACTGCGCCTGCGTGTAGAAGCCGCCCGCGCCGCCGCCGACCTCGGTGCTGCCACCGATCTTGGTCAGGTTCGGCCAGCTCTTGATCTCGATGCGCCAGCCCTGGTCATCGGCCAGGTGCAGGTGCAGCGTGTTGATCTTGTACTGCGAGAGCTGGTCGATGTAGGTCTCGACCTGCGTCGGGTTGAAGAAGTGGCGGGCCACGTCGAGCATCGCGCTGCGGGTACCGAAGCGCGGGTAGTCGAGGATCGCCCCGCCCGACACCGTCCACTTCGTGTGCTGGACGGTCTTGGCTTCGACCTGCGAAGGCAGCAGTTGACGCAGCGACTGGACGCCCTCGAACAGGCCGGTCGCCGTGTTCGCGCGCAGGGTGACGCCGGACTTGGCGACGTCGAGCTGGTAGCCCTCGGTGCCGGCACTCGGGTCGGCGTGGCCGAGGACGAGCGAGATCGCGGGCCAGCCGAAGTTCGGCGCGGCGATGACGGGCAGCGGGTACCCGGTCGACGGCCGCAGCAGGCCGGCCAGGTAGTTCGCGACCTGCTTGGTGTCCGGCGACGCGCCGAAGTCGGTCCGGATCACGGTCAGCGGTGAAAGGGTGAAGTCGGCCTTCGGGTTCGCCTTGGCCTGGACGGGCGCCGGGATGACGTCGGCGACGGTCCGCTCGCTGACGGGGTGAGCCGCGGCCGGTGCGGCCGAGGCTGAGGTGGCCACTGCCGGGAGACCGAGAGCCATCAGGCTCACCACGGCCGTCCCGAGCAAGCTGGTCCTGGACAAGCGCTTCGTCACGCCAGGTACCTCCGATGACTGAGGGGAGAGTCCCTAAAGGTATAGACCAATGTGGGCCTAGGCACAACAGCCGAAAGTCGGCTGGTCCGTACCAGTCGTCCGCTCAGTTCCCGGTCACCAGGACGGCACGCAGCGCGTCGAGCACGCTGGCGTCCTCGATGGTCGACGGGACCGGCTCATCGCGTCCGTCGGCTATCCCGCGCATGGTTTTTCGTAAGATTTTCCCGGAACGGGTCTTCGGCAGGCCGTCCACGACCGACACGTCCCGGAAGGCCGCGACCGGCCCGATATCGCTGCGGACCAGTGCCACGAGCTCGGCTCGCAGGGTGTCTTCGTCGATGTCCACCCCGGCCTTGAGCACCACAATACCACGCGGTACCTGGCCCTTGAGCTGGTCTTTCACCCCGATCACGGCGCACTCCGCGACAGCGGGATGCGAAGCGAGCACGGCCTCCATCGAGCCGGTCGAGAGCCGGTGTCCGGCGACGTTGATGACGTCGTCGGTCCGGCCCATGACGAAGAGGTAGCCGTCCTCATCGCGGTAGCCAGAGTCACCTGTCAGGTAATAACCGACATAGGTGGAGAGGTACTCCTTGAGGTAACGCCGGTCATCGCCCCACAATGTCGGCAGGGATCCGGGCGGTAGCGGCAGTTTGAGCGCGATCGCGCCTTCCCCGCCGGCGGGCAGCTCAGCGCCGTCCGGATCGAGGATCCGCACGTCCCAGCCGGGCACCGGCATGGTCGACGAACCGGGCTTGACCTGCATGGGTTCGATTCCGCGCGGGTTCGCCGAGATGGCCCAGCCGGTCTCGGTCTGCCACCAGTGGTCGATCACCGGCGTCCCGAGCTTCTCGTGGGCCCAGCGGTAGGTTTCGGGGTCCAACCGCTCGCCGGCCAGGAAAAGGGTTAAGAACTTCGTAAGGTCGTACTTTTTCAGTTCGAGAGCGTCCGGGTCGAGTTTCTTGATCGCCCGGAGTGCCGTCGGCGCGGTGAAAAGAGCCTTGACGCCGTGGTCGGCGATCACCCGCCAGAACGCCCCCGCGTCCGGCGTGCCGACCGGTTTGCCCTCGTACAGCACGGAAGTCGCGCCGATCAGCAGCGGCGCGTAGACGATGTAGGAGTGCCCGACGACCCAGCCGACGTCGGAGGCCGTCCACCAGACGTCGCCGGGACCGATGTCGTAGATCGCGCCCATCGACCACGTCAGCGCGACGGCGTGGCCGCCGGTGTCACGCACGACGCCCTTGGGTTTCCCCGTGGTGCCGGACGTGTAGAGCACGTACAGCGGGTCGGTCGCGGCCATCGGGACGGGCGCGGCGGGCTCGGCGCCGTCGACGAACGCGTGCCAGTCGATGTCCCGTTCGCCGAGCTCGGCCGGCGCCGCATCCCGTTGCAGGAACACGACTTTGTCCGGTTGGTGGGCGGTGATGGCAAGGGCGGCTTGGATGATCGGCTGGTATTCGACAACCCGTGTCGGCTCGATCCCGCACGAAGCCGCGACGATCACCTTCGGCTGGGCGTCGGAAATCCTCGCCGCGAGCTCCTTCGGCGCGAAGCCGCCGAACACCACCGAGTGCACCGCGCCGATGCGCGCGCAGCCGAGCATCGCGATGACGGCCTCGGGCACCATCGGCAGGTAGATGATGACCCGGTCGCCCTTGGTCACGCCGAGTCCGGCGAGCGCGCCGGCGAACCGCGCGACCTCGTCCAGCAGTTCCGAGTAGGTGTAGCGCCGGATCGTGCCGGTGACGGGCGAATCCCAGATCAGTGCGACCTGGTCGCCGCGCCCGTTCTCGACATGGCGGTCCAACGCGTTGTAGGAGGTGTTCAGCTCGCCGTCCGGGAACCAGCGGTATAGCGGCGCGTTGCTCGTGTCGAGGGCGCGGGTCGGTTCGCGGGTCCAGTCGACCGCCCGCGCCGCTTCGAGCCAGAAACCCTCCGGATCGTCCAAGCTGCGCTGGTAGCTGTCGGAATACGCGCCCATGCCCGCCTCGCCTTCTCGGTGAGTGATGCCGTCCCATCATCCACCAGTCGAAGGCGAAGCCGGGCGAGTGAACCAGATCGTCCAGCGGGACGGCAGTTGACCCGGCAACCTGGAGTGGGGCCCCCGCGTCCTAAGCTGGACACGGGGTCAACGAAAGGGGAGCGGGGAGTGGGCGGTTTCGCGAGCTCGCTGCTTTCGCTCGCCCATGCGCTGTTCGGCCCGGGTATCTGCCCAGGTGAATGGGTGTGGGCGACCAGTACTGCGGGCGCGCTGATCGCGTTGTTCCCGGTGCTGGGCGCGGTCGCGGTGGCCATCATCCGCAAGGGCACCGGCAACCGGTACGACGCCGTGACGCTGTCGGTGTTCGCGGCGATCGGCATCCTCGCCGTCCTGGTGATCCCGTGGCTGCTGATGAACGGCGTGTCGGAGACGTTCCGCTCGGCGTTCTCCGGCGGCTCGTCCGGCCTGTCCGGCACGGAACTGGCCTCGCTCAACACCAAGGCCTGCGACTTCATCGGGGTCCAGAAGGACTACCTCGGCGGTGGGCCGAACGTCTACGAGTCCCTGTTCTATCCGTCGGGCAACAAGCTGGCCTACGGCTACTACCTGATCGCCCTGCTCGCGCTGCCCGCCGGCTCGCTGCTCTTCGTGATGCTGCAGGCACGCACCGCGTTCCGGCGCGGACCGAAGTGGCCGTCACGCTTCTTCTGGCTCTCCTTCGTCGCGTTGTTCCTGACCAGCGCCGGTCTCGAGGCCAACACCGCGGTCTTCCTGTGGCTCGGCTTCCTTCCGTTCAGTGTGCTGGGGTTGATCGCCGTCGCACTGGTCGGTCAACCGCCCTGGTCGGTGATCAACCGTCCCGAACGGCCGCGTCCCGAGTCGGAGCCCTACCGGGCGCCGACACCGCCTCCCGAGCAGCCGAAACCGCTGCCCCCACCGCCACCGCCGGTCAAGCAGTACGCGCCGACGTCGCTGGCGCAGACCCCGGACCTCAACCAGCTCGCCGCGGCGCCGGGTCCCGTCCCGATGCCGCCCGGCTCGCAGGGCGCGGGCGGTGGCCGGTACCGCCGCATCAAGCGGCTCGGGCACGGCGGGTTCGGCACGGTGTGGCAGGCGCTCGACACCCAGCTCAACCGGACGGTCGCGCTGAAGATCGCGCACGCGCCGGACCGGGACACCGAGGAGCGCATGCAGCGTGAGGCCAGGGCACTGGCCGCGGTCAACCACCCGAACTGCGTCCGCGTGTACGACCTCGCGCAGGAGCCGGACGGGCTCGCGCTGGTGATGGAGTACCTCGAAGGCCGTCCGCTGGCCGAGGTCGTCGACGGCCTCGGGCCGCTGGACGACATCGCGGCCGGGCGGCTGTGGGCGACCATGGCCGGCGCGCTCGCCGCCGCGCACGCGAAGGGCGTCCTGCACCGGGACATCAAGCCGTCGAACGTCATCCTCGACCCGGGTGGCTTCGCGCACCTGATCGACTTCGGGATCGCGCGCAGCAAGGGCGACTCGAAGCTCACCGCGACCGGGATGATGATCGGTACGCCCGACTTCGTCGCCCCGGAGACCGCGATGGGCGCCCCGGCCAGCCCGGCGTCCGACGCTTGGCAGCTCGCGGCGACCGTGTCCTACGCGCTGTCCGGCCAGCCGCCGCGCGGCACCCGCGAGACACCGATGGCCGCGCTCATGGCGGCCGCGAGGTCCGAGCCGGTGTCGCACCTGCCCCGGCGCAGTGCGCACGCCCGCATCCTCAGCGCGTCGCTCGACCCGGAACCTCGGCGTCGGCCCACGTTGGACGCCGTGCGGCGAGAGGTCGAGTCATGGCTCTCCCGCGCCGGGAAGTCCGCCGACGGCCCCGTCACCCGCATCGTCCCCCGCCAGCCGCGCTAGCCCTCGCGTCCAGACCAGGGCACTTTTGTACTTTTGTGCCCTCCTTGTGCGCTCCGCCCAGCAACTCGCCGTCGAGTTGCGGGGGCGCGTCACGTCCAGGGCGGGGCACTTTGTACAAAAGTGCCCTCCTTGCGTGCGCGGGATATCGGCGCGTGCAACGACCCCGCAAAAGCGCAAAAGCGCGTGCTTGGGGCTAGCGCCAGCTGGGGAGCCACATTTCGGCCTGCCACTGGGCGTTGGTGATCGAGTCGCCGTTGAGCAGCGGCCAGAGCCACGCGAAGTTCGCCACCACCAGGCCGACGTACAGCGCTACGACCAGCAGCCCGGTGCCTCTTCGCTCGAACCCGCGACGCGAGCTGCCGAGGATCTGCCCGAGGATCAGCGTCAGCCCGAGTACCAGGAACGGCGCCATCGGGGTCGCGTAGAAGAAGTACATCTGCCGGTCGATGTTCAGGAACCACGGCAGCAGCCCGGCGAGGTAGCCGACCAGCACGGCGGCGTAGCGCCAGTCCGTGCGGAAGACCGACCGCCAGATGCTCCAGCCGAGCATCGGCAGCGCGAGCCACCACATGGCGGGCGTGCCGATCAGCATGGTCGCGCGGATGCAAGTCGCCTCGCCGCAGCCGGCCGCGGCGGGGGTACCGGACTCGTAGTAGTACAGCATCGGCCGCAGGCCCATCGGCCACGTCCAGGGCTTCGACTCCCACGGATGCGGGTTGTTCTTCGGCGTTGTCAGATTTTCGTGGAAGTGCAGGACGTTGGCCGTGTAGTCGCCGAGCGATCGCAGCCCCGGCGGGATCCAGGCGAACATGCCCGGGTCGATGTTCTTGATCTCCACGTAGTTACGGTCGGTGGCCGTCTCGCTGGCCCACCAGGCCCAGAAGCTGCCCAGGTATATCAGGATCGGGATGGCCACGATCGCCCACAGCGCGGGTGCGACGTCGCGGAGGAACGTGCCCAGCCACGGCCGTTCGACCCCGGCGGCCCGCCGCGCGGCGACGTCGAAGGCCACGCAGAGCAGGCCGTACGCGGCGATGTAATACACCGCGGACCACTTGACGCCGAAGCAGAGGCCGATCATCAGCCCGGTCGAGAACCGCCACCAGCGGAAACCGAGCTTCGGCCCCCACTGCGACTCGTTGACCCAGCCCTCGCGCACGGCGACCGCGAGTCGCCGGCGGACCTGGTCGCGGTCGGCCAGCAGGCAGGCGAACGCGGCCAGCACGAACATCGCGATGAAGATGTCGAGCATCCCCATCCGCGCCTGCAGGTGCAGCACGCCGTCGCAGATCACCAGGATTCCGGCGATCGCGCCGAGCAGCGTCGACCTCGTCAGCCGGCGGGCGATCCGGATGGTCAGCGCGATGATGACGATCCCGGCGAGCGCGGGGAAGAACCGCCAGCCCCAGCCGTTGTAACCGAACATCCACTCGCCGAGCGCGATGAACTGCTTGGCCAGCGGCGGGTGCACCACCAGTTCGTAGCCGTAGTTGTCCTCGAAACCGCCGTTGCGCAGCATCTGCCACGCCTGCGGGACGTAGTGCTTCTCGTCGAAGACCGGGGTGCCCTTGTCGGTTGGAAACCCCAGGTCCTGCAGCCGGATCACGGCACCGATCACGGTAAGCACGATCGTGACGACCCAGCCGCGCAGGCGGTCGGTCGGCATCGGCTTGCCGAGCAGCGTGGCTTCCCGATCCGTCGGCGGCTTCAGCGCGTCGACCGGGTCCGGCCGCACACTCTCGTCTTCGGGACGGGTCAGCAGTGCGGTCACGGGAGGAGATCCTACGGGCGGCTCGGTGAATTCGTCGTCGGCGTACTCAGGCCGTCGTTTTTATGATGATTTCGACCCCGTGGCGGTGATCTCCACCCGCGTGGCCGAGTGTTGCCGCGTCAGCTGTGCCAGGGTGAGCGCTATGGCTGTAGTGCAGGTCAGGAGTGCGCAGCTCGGGGATGGTGCGGGCTGCGCCGAGGTATGGCACGACGCGGGGGAGTTCTTCGCCGAGTTGAACCCGGATCGCGCCCGGGTGCCGGCCGGGACCGGCCTCGTCGCCTGGTTCGACGCGGCGTGCGCGGCCGCCGACGGCGCCGAGGAGCAGTTGTTCCTGGTGGCGACCCTCGATGACCAGGTCACCGGCCTGTTGCTGGGGCGGCTGCACAAGCCGACCAGCAGCGCGCCGTTTCAGCTCGATCGCGACCTCGGCCGGCTGCGGGTCCAGGTCACGGCGCTCGCGGTGACGAAGAAGTACCGACGCACCGGAGCCGGAACGGCGTTGATGGAGGCGGCGCAGAAGTGGGCGTTGTCGCGGGGCGCCGAGACGATTTTCCTGGAGACCGAGGTCAACAACGACCTGTCCGTGCCGTTCTCCCGCGACCGGATGGGTTTCGAGGCCCGCCAGGTCGTCTTCCGGAAGGACCTCAGGAGCGGCGAGCGGTGAGGACCGCGTCGTAGAGCTCCTTCTTGGAGACTCCGGTTGCTTCGGCGACCTCCGACGACGCGGACTTCAGCCGCTCGCCGGCCGCGATCCGCTCGTTTACCTCGACGACCAGGTCCGCGATGCTCACTTCGCGGGGCTCGGCGCCGGAGAGGACGACGGTGATCTCGCCGCGCAACCCGTCCACGGCCCACTCGGCGAGCTCGGCGAGCGTGCCGCGCTTGATCTCCTCGTACGTCTTGGTCAGCTCCCGGCAGACAGCCGCCCGCCGATCACCGCCCAAGACGCCGACGGCGTCCTCCAGCGTGCTTCCGATCCGATGCGGCGACTCGAAGAACACGACGGTCCGTGGTTCGATCGTGAGTTCCCGAAGCCACTTCGCGCGCTCACCGGGTTTACGCGGTGCGAAACCTTCGAAGCAGAACCGGTCGCAGGGCAGACCGGACAGCGCGAGTGCCGTCGTCACCGCGGACGGTCCAGGCAGGCACGTCACCGGCAGATCCTCCGCGACACACGCCGCGACCAGGCGGAACCCCGGGTCGGACACGCTAGGCATGCCGGCGTCGGTGACGAGTAGGACGGTCAGACCCTCTCGAAGAGACTCCAGCAGCTTCGGCAGACGTGCAGTCTCGACGTCCTCGTAGAAGCTGACGATCTTGCCCGTCGTCGTCACGCCGAGCGCCGACGTCAGCGTGCGCAGGCGTCGAGTGTCCTCGGCGGCGATGATGTCGGCCGTCGCGAGTGCCGAGACCAGCCGCTTCGACGCGTCCTCCACGTTGCCCAGCGGCGTCGCGGCCAGCACCAAACGCCCGTTTCCCATGTCGGCCAGCCTAGAGGGCGTGCTCAGCGGAGCAGGGCGGAGATGGCCGCGCGGGCCTTGGCGGCGTCGGGCTCGCCGCCGGTGATGACGTCGGTGTAGATGAAGGACTCCGCGATCCGGACGACCAGGTACGCCAGATCGGACACAGGCAGCGGCGGGGTCAGGGCACCTTCGCGGATTTCGGCGTCGATCAGTTCTTCGAGTTTCGCGATCGTGCGGCTCTGGATCACGCTGGCCTTGGTGGTGAGGATGCGCAGCGCGCGCTCCGGCTCGCGGCGCAGGAACTCGCGGAACTCGGCGGCCTCGTTGACCGTGCGGACGAATTCGCCGACGACCCCGGCGATCCGGTCGGCTCCGCTGCCGTACTCGCCCCTCGACCGCGCGTCGAACACGTCCTCGGTCATCGACCAGAGGATCTCTGCGAGCAGCTGGTCGCGGTTGCCGACCCGGCGGAACAACGTCGCGCGGCTGATCTCCAACTCGGCGGCAAGGTCGCACATATCGACGCGGCGGCCGTCGAGGAACCAGCGGCGGGCGACGTCGAAGGCGTGCAGCGCGTCCTGTCGATCGGGACGGCCGGCCTGCAGCAGGCGGGTGAGTTCGGTTTCGATTGATGAAATCTATCACAGGACGTCTCAGGTGTGAGACATATGCAAGAATGTCTCACACCAACGTCGGAGGAGTTTTCAGATGCGTGCTGTACAGGTGACCGAGTTCGGCGGGCCCGAGGTACTCGTCGCCGTCGAGCTGCCCGACCCGCAGGCCGGTCCCGGCGAGGTCCTCATCGAGGTCGACCGGATCGGCGTCAACTACGCCGACACCCACCAGGCCGAGAACTCCTATCTCTCGCCGAGCAAGCTGCCGCTGGTTCCCGGGGGAGAGGTCGTCGGGCGTACGTCCGAGGGCAAACGCGTCGTCGCGCTCCTCAACGGCGGCGGCGGTTACGCGCAGCTCGCTGTCGGCACGGCCCCGATGACCATCGACGTGCCCGACGACATCGACGACCTCACCGCGTTGTCGTTCATCGTTCAGGGCGTCACGGCGTGGCTGCTGCTGCGCAAGAGTGCGCACCTCGAGCAGGGTGATTCCGTCGTGGTCCACGCGGCCGCCGGCGGTGTCGGCACCATCGCCGTCCAGTTGGCCAAGGCGTGGGGCGCCGGCCGGGTGATCGCCACCGCGAGCAGCGAGTCCAAGCGGGAACTGGCGCTGGAGCTGGGCGCGGACGTCGCGATCGACTCGCGCGCCGAGGACATGACCGCCGCGCTGCGTGAGGCGAACGGCGGCAAGCGCGTCGACGTCGTGCTCGACATGACCGGCGGCGCGACGACGGACCAGAGCATCGCCGCGCTCGCCGCGTTCGGCAGGCTCGCGTTTTACGGCATGGCCAGCCGAGAGCAGCCGAAGGCGATCGAAGCGCGCAACCTGCTCGGGCACTCCACGGCCGTCGCAGGCATGTGGCTGCCGCACGTATTTTCGTTACCTGGCAACGTTTTCGGGCGCGCGATGACCGAGCTGTTCGAGCTGGCGCAGGCGGGCAAGATCCGCGCCGTCACCGGTGGCGAGTACGCGCTGTCCGACGCGCGCGGGGCGCACGAGGCACTCCGCTCCCGCTCCACCGTCGGGAAACTCCTCCTGGACCCGTCCCGCTAGACCCCAACTCGGCGGCTGATCACGCGGGCGGCGTCGCGAGGAGCTTCTCCAGCGGCGCCGCCTTGTGCAGGCATTCCTGCCACTCCGCCGCCGGATCCGAGTCCGCGGTGATCCCGCCGCCGACACCCAGTTCGACCCTGCCGGCATGGATTTCGAGCGTGCGGATGGCGACGTTCAGTTCCAGCCCGGCCACGGGCGACACCAGGCCGACCGCGCCGGTATAAACGCCACGGGCGACGGGTTCGAGCTCGGCGATCAGGTCGAGCGCGCGGATCTTCGGCGCTCCGCTGACCGAGCCGGGCGGGAAGGTCGCCCGCAGCAGGTCTTCGTCGGTGAGCCCGGCCGCGAGTCGCCCTTCGACGGTGGACTCGAGGTGCCACACCCCGGGCGCGGCGCGGACGCTGAGCAGATCGGGCACCCGCACGCTGCCGACCTCGCAGACCCGCCCGAGGTCGTTACGGACCAGGTCGGTGATCATCACGTTCTCCGCGACGTCCTTCTCGGACTCCCGCAGCCGCCGCGCGAGCACGTCGTCCGCCGCGTCACGCCGCGGGAGGGTGCCTTTGATCGGCGTCGAGCGAACGAGATTCCCATGCCGGGAAAGGAAAAGCTCGGGTGACATGGAGACGACGGCGCCCCACGAGCCGGCCAGGAAGGCCGCCCGGCGAGGGCCCATCCGCCGGACTCCTTCGGCGAACAGCGCGCTCGGCGACCCGTCGAACTCCCCCATGAACCGGCTGCAGATGTTCGCCTGGAACAGTTCGCCGGCTTCGATCGCGTGCACGCACGCCTTCACCGCGTCGCGGTAGTCCATCGGCAGCGGCCGATCCAGCGCGGCGGCGGTCCAGGTCGCGTGTGGAGGTTCTCGGGTGAGCAGTTCGGCGAGCTCAGTGGCGAGCCGGTCGGGGTCGGCGGCTGCGTCGGATACCAGCGCTTCGAACCACCACTGCCCGTCCCCATCCAGTCGCAGCAAGTGATCCACCCAGCCCCAGGTGGCTTTCGGGAGCGCTGATCGACGTCGTGACGGGTCGACGAGGTCGTAGGACAGGTAACCCAGCCAGCCTCCGCCCACCGCACCCGGCACCGCGTCGCGCACAACCGGTTGCCTTGCGGGGACGGCGAAGGCCTCATCGGGTTCGACTGTTCGCCCGCTCCAGGCAGGTACCAGCACCGCTCGCGAGGAGAACCACTCGCCGCACAACGCGGCCGGGGGCGGGAGTCCCTTTTCCCAGGCGCGGACGTCGAGCAGCAGCAACGCCGACTCCGGAGTCACCGCTGCTTCCAGCGCCCTGCGCACCAACCGCATGTCCGCATTGTCGCTGTCGCGCGGTCCGAGGCGAAAGCCCCGTGACTGAAAGCACCCCGGAGGGCGTCTCTCAGAGCAGCAGGTCGTTGAGCGTGAACGGGTAGACGACGGCGTTCTGAGCCATCGACCCGCGGACCCCCGGCACCGACTCGTCGTTTCCGTACTGCTGCAGGCCGAGTCGCGCGTGGAACCAGCCCGGCCGTCCCGGGATCCCGTTGTGCCGCACCAGCCACAGCATGACTTCGGAATCCGCCCACTTTTCCGGGTGCAGGCGGTGCAGCCAGAAGTCGTACTCCGCGTAGATGAGGACGCGTTCGACCTGCGCGGCGTGCCGCATCGCCTTGATCCACGCCTTGATGAACTTGTCGTCGACGTTCGGGGCGGCCACCTCCAGCGCCGGCGCCAGCGAACCGGGCGCGAACGCGCCGAGCTTGCTCGCCGTCCGGACGAAATGCTCCGCCTGGTCGTGCACCGCGCCTGGCCGGGCGTAGTGCCGCGCGCCGGTGTGGATCCCGGCTTCCTGCGCGCGGGCCATGTGCCGTTCCGCGGTCAGGTCGCTCCAATTGGTGTTCTCGGTGATGGTGACCGACGCGAAACGCACCTCACTGTCGCGGACGGCGTTCCAGTCGTCCACGATTTCACGGTGGGACAGGTCGATCCCGCGTTCGCATTCCGGTTCGGTCATCCTCCGCCTTTGAAATCCCCAGTGAAGTCCAGTGAAATGTCACCTTACGTCGGCGGGGCGGACCGCACGCGGCCTTTCTGCCTGCGTGTCTCCGGCGTCACGTTCGCCGAACGGCGTCTCCGGCCGTGCTCCGGCGGTCCCAGCCAACAATGCGCGAGACAGCATCCGTAGGCTAAACAGGCATGAGCACCTCTGTACTTACAGCGGTGGCGTGGCCCTACGCCAACGGCCCCCGTCACATCGGCCATGTATCCGGATTCGGCGTCCCGTCGGACGTCTTCTCGCGCTACCAGCGAATGGCCGGCAACCGGGTGCTCATGGTCTCCGGCACCGACGAACACGGCACGCCGATCCAGGTCCAGGCCGAAAAGGAAGGCCTGACCCCGCAGGAGGCCGTCGACAAGTACACGCGGCAGATCGGCGAGGACCTCCAGGGTCTGGGCCTGACCTATGACCTGTTCACCAGGACCACCACCGGCAACCACGCCGCGGTGACCCAGCAGATCTTCCTCGCGCTGCATCGCAACGGCTACATCGTGCCGCGGACCACCACCGGCGCGGTCAGCCCGTCGACCGGCCGCACGCTGCCGGACCGCTACATCGAGGGCACCTGCCCGATCTGCGGGTACGACGGCGCGCGCGGTGACCAGTGCGACAACTGTGGCAATCAGCTCGACCCCGCCGAACTGATCAACCCGAAGTCGCGGGTGAACGGCGAGACGCCGAAGTTCGTCGAGACCGAGCACCTGTTCCTCGACCTGCCCGCGTTCGCCGAGACGCTGGGCAAGTGGCTGTCGACGAAGACCGACTGGCGGCCGAACGTCCTCAACTTCACCAAGAACCTCGTCGACGACATGCGCCCCCGGCCGATCACGCGCGACCTCGACTGGGGCGTCAAGATCCCCCTCGACGGCTGGCGCGACGAGCCGATGAAGCGGTTCTACGTCTGGTTCGACGCGGTGATCGGTTACTTCTCGGCCAGCGTGGAGTGGGCCCGCCGGTCCGGCGACCCGGACGCCTGGCAGGAGTGGTGGCTCAACCCGGACGCCCGGATGTACAACTTCATGGGCAAGGACAACATCACCTTCCATGCCCAGATCTGGCCGGCGCTGCTGTTCGGCCACAACGGCGAAGGTGATCACGGGGGCGAGCCCGGTCCGTACGGGAAGCTGCACCTCCCGGACGAGATCGTCTCCAGCGAGTTCCTCACCATGAGCGGCTCGAAGTTCTCCACCTCGCGCGGCACGGTCATCTACGTCAACGACTTCCTGCGCGACTTCGGCCCGGACGCGCTCCGGTACTTCATCGCCGCGGCCGGCCCGGAGACCCAGGACACCGACTTCACCTGGGACGAGTTCGTCCGCCGGACCAACTCCGAGCTCGCCAACGAGTGGGGCAACCTGGTCAACCGGTCGATCTCGATGGCGCACAAGAACGTCGGCGCCATCCCGCGTCCGGAGGCCCCGGAGGCGGCCGACGAGGAGCTGAAGGCGCTGTCGCTCAAGGCCTTCGACACCATCGGCGCCCACCTGAACCGGTCGCGGTTCAAGGCGGCCTCCGGCGAGGCCATGCGCGTCGTCACCGCGGCGAACCGGTACATCTCGGCGCAGGAGCCGTGGAAGCTCAAGGACGATCCCGCTCGCCGGGACACCGTCCTCCACACCGCCCTGCAGGTCGTCTCGGACGCCAACACGCTGCTGACGCCGTTCCTGCCGCACTCGGCGCAGAAGGTCCACGAGGCCCTCGGCGGCACCGGCATCTGGGCTTCGCAGCCGGAGCTGTCCGAGGTCGAGGACCTCGACCTCCCCGGCCGGATCAACCCGATCATCACCGGGGACTACAAGGCCGAGCAGGCCGAGTGGAAGTCGACGCCGATCGAGGTCGGCCGGCCGCTGCAGAAGCCGAGCCCGCTGTTCGCCAAGCTCGACCCCGAGCTCGGCGAGACGGGCCCGGAGTGGGCCCCGATCGCGAAGTAGCGCTACGAGGAGGACCGGCCCAGGTGGACAGGAGTAATAAGGAGAAGCCGCCGGTGCCGGACAGGCTGCCGGTGTCGGTGGTCGATTCGCACACGCACCTCGACGCCTGCGGCGCGGTCACGGCGGCCGACGTCGTCGCCATGGTCGACCGTGCCGAGCTCGCGGGCGTGGCGCGGGTCGTCACCGTCGCCGACGACCTCGCCTCCGCGCGGTGGGTCGTCGAGGCGTCCACTTGGGACCGGCGGGTGTTCGGCGCGGTGGCGCTGCATCCCACCCGCACCAAGGACTTCGGCGACGCCGAACGGTCCGAAGTGGAACGCCTCGCCGCCGCGCCGCGGGTTGTCGCGATAGGAGAGACGGGTCTCGACTACTACTGGGACTACGCGCCGCACGACGCCCAGCAGGATGCCTTCCGCTGGCATATCGACCTCGCGAAGCGGCTCGGCAAGCCGTTGATGATCCACGACCGCGACGCACACGACGACGTCCTGCGCATCCTCGACGAAGAGGGTGCTCCGGACGACGTCGTGTTCCACTGCTTCTCCGGTGACGTCGACGTCGCGCGGCGCTGCGTGGCGGCGGGTTACGTGCTCTCGTTCGCCGGCACCGTGACCTTCCGCAACGCGCGGGCGTTGCGTGAGGTCGCGCGGTTCGTCCCGTCGGACCAGTTCCTCGTCGAGACCGACGCGCCGTTTCTGACCCCCCACCCGTTCCGTGGGCAGCCGAACGAGCCGTATTGCGCCGCGTACACCGTCCGTAACCTCGCCGAACTGCGCGGCGTGGGCGTGCACGAGGTCGCGGAAGCGGCACGGGCCAACGCGGAACGCGTATTCCGACTGCTCAGTGTTACTTCCAGTTGAACGCGTAGCGACGAGGTTGCGACATTCGGGGAGCCGATACGTCCACCTGAGGAGTGACGAAGGTCACGACACTCCGGGGGGTGTTTGCGCAACCCGCCAGCCTTCGTTACTGTCCCGTGATCGTGCCGGTCGATCGCTACGACTTGTAGTTGTCGAACGTCACGCCCGTGGTCACGTCAGTGCGCGTCGGGGCGCGGCACCAGGAGTTTCCGGCCTGGAGCAAGTTGGGATGACGAGGACCGCGGGTGCAACGACCTCTTTCGGAAAGGGATCGACCCTGTGACTGGTAGCCATAGACGTGAGACCTCACGTCTCGATGCTCCTACGAACATCTTCGCGCCCGCTGCCCCGATGGCAGGCTCTGTGGCAGTCCTCGACTGGCCGGACGACGAAGACCTCGACTTCTCCGACGACCTGGGCGTAACCCACCAGGATGTCTTCGCGGTGCTCGGCCCGGACGCCGACGACCTGATGGCCGAAGCGGACATCGACGTCGACGAGCTGATCCGGCTGATCAACGCCGAGACCACCCTCCTCCCGCCGATCCGCATCCCCGACGACGTCGCCGAGGATCGGGCCGGGAAACTGGCGCTGACCGCCGAACAGAAGGCCGAAAGCCTGACCGAAGGCCTGGTCGCGACCACCAAGATCTGGAAGAAGCGCTTCCTCAAGGGTGCCGTGCTGGCCATCCTCATCACCCTCACCGGTGGTGGCGCCGCCGCGCTGGCGATGAACAAGAGCGTCACCATCGACGTCGACGGTCAGCAGCAGACCGTCCACAGCTTCGGCGGCACCGTCGGAGACGTCCTGAAGGACGCCGGACTCTCGGTCGGCGCGCACGACTCGCTCTCCCCCTCCCCGACGGCCGCTGTGGGCGACGGTGGCGTCATCCACCTCGAGCGCGGCCGCCAGCTCAGCTTGGTCATCGACGGCTCGCAGCGAGAGTCCTGGGTACGCGCGACCAACCTCGGTGACGCGCTGACCCAGCTCGGCCTGACGGATCTGGCCAAGCAGGGCAACTGGATGTCGATGGCCCAGAGCGGCTCGCTGCCGCTCGAGGGCGCGACGATCACGGTCAAGACCCTCAAGAACATCACGCTCTACGACGGCGCGAACCTGCCGAAGAAGATGTCGACCACCGCGGTCACCACCAAGGAGTTCCTCGGTGACCTGCAGATGACCCTCGGCCCGGACGACGCGGCGCAGGGCGGGCTCGACTTCAAGATCTCCGACGGCGCGTCGATCTACATCAGCCGCACCGGCGTTTCGATGGTCCAGCAGCAGGAGGACATCGCTCCGCCGACGCAGAACGTCGACGACCCGACGCAGCTCAAGGGCCAGACGACGGTCCAGGACCCGGGCACGCCCGGCACGAAGACGGTGACCTACAAGGTCACGAAGAAGAACGGCCAGGAGACCGGCCGTGAGCAGATCTCCGAGCAGATCCTCACGCAGCCGAAGCCGAAGATCGTCAAGGTCGGCTCCAAGGCCCCGCCCAACCCGGTCATCGGTGACGGTTCCGCGTGGGACCGCATCGCGGCCTGCGAGTCCGGCGGCAACTGGGCCATCAACACCGGCAACGGCTACTACGGTGGTCTCCAGTTCGACAAGCAGACCTGGAACGCCTACGGCGGCTCGCAGTACGCGGCCCTGCCCAGCCAGGCCACCCGTGAGCAGCAGATCTCGGTAGCTGAGAAGGTCCGCGACGGGCGTGGCGGCAGCTACAGCGCCTGGCCCGTCTGCGGCCAGAAGGCCTAGCTTTTTCGAAGTCCCCTCAAGGTCATCTTGGGTGCGTTCACCGCATCTAAGGTGACCTTGAGGGTTTCTTGGGGACGGCCGCAGATAGGCTGCCGGATGTGACTGCACTGCTCGGGCCTGCCGAGATCCGCGGGCTGGCCGCCGAGCTGAACGTCCGCCCGACCAAGAAGCTCGGCCAGAACTTCGTCCACGATCCCAACACCGTGCGTCGCATCGTCGACCTCGCCGGCGTCGGACCGGACGACGTCGTGCTCGAGGTCGGGCCCGGCCTGGGGTCGCTGACGCTGGGGCTGCTCGCCGCGGGCGCGCGCGTGGTCGCCGTCGAGATCGACCCGGTGCTCGCCGAGCGGCTGCCGCTGACCATCGCCGAGCGCGCCCCCGAGGTCGCCGACCGGCTCACCGTGCTCACCGCCGACGCGCTGCGTGTGCGCGCGTCCGACTTCGAGCTCGCGCCGACGAGCATGGTCGCCAACCTGCCCTACAACGTCGCCGTGCCGGTCGTGCTGACCCTCCTCGCCGAACTGCCGTCGCTGCGCCGCGGCATGGTCATGGTCCAGACCGAGGTCGCCGACCGGATGGCCGCCGGCCCCGGTAGCCGCATCTACGGCGTCCCCAGCGTCAAGCTTGCTTGGTATGGCAACGCCCGCAAGGTCGCGGCTGTTCCCCGCGCGGTGTTCTGGCCGGTGCCCAACGTCGATTCGGCGCTGGTTTCGTTCGAACGCGGCGAGCTTCTGTCCACTGTGGACAGGGTTGCGCTGTTTGCCATTGTGGACGCGGCATTCTCCCAGCGACGCAAGACGCTGCGTGCCGCGCTCGCCACCTGGGCGGGTTCGGCCGACCGCGCGGGGGAACTGCTCGCCACAGCCGGTATCGATCCGAAGACGCGCGGTGAGCAGTTGACCGTCCATGATTTCGTGAGGATCGCCGTCGCGGCCGGTCAGGCCTGATAATCCCGCACTTTGGACACGTCCGGCGGGCTGCCCGAACGGGCGGCATCATGGGAAAACGCCTCGCGCGACACCGTCAGCCGGCCATTCTCACCAGGCGTGACGTTCTGTCGCGCTTGTCAGGCGAACGTGTGATCTGTGCCTATCCCCTTGCTTTCACCCTGTGGGATCGGTTCTACTAGAGCTGCCATCCCGAGCGACTGAGAGACCTGGCTCGCTGAAGTCGCAGCAACCACCCCCGTGGGCAGGTGCTACCGCCAGGACCGATGGAGGAATTGTGTACCGGTCTCGAATGCTCACGCGGCGACGCGTCGTGGATGAGGGTCGCCGCACGGTCTGTGCGTGTCGACGCTCCACCGCTTTCGCCTGAGTCCTACTCCCACCCCGTTCTCTAACTGATCCGTCCTTTTTGGACGGCTAATCGGTGACGGCCTCGCGCGCCCTCTGGTCGAGCTGCGCGCCCTTTTTCTGGAGCATTCGTGATCACTGTCGAAAATCTCAGCAAGTCCTTTGCCACCAAGGGAAAACCGGTTATCGCACTGCGCGACGTGAGCGTGGACATCGAGGCAGGTTCACTGTTCGGTGTCGTCGGCCCCGCCGGTTCCGGTAAGTCGACGCTGGCTCGGTGCATCGGGCTGCAGGAGCGCCCGGACCGCGGCGTCGTCCGCTTGGACGGCCTGAACACCGGCACGCTCGATGGGCGTCGCCTGCGTGAGGTGCGTCGCCAGGTCGGCATCCTCGACACCAAGTCCGAGCTGCACGGTGAGCGCACGGTCGCCGGCAACATCGCGGCGCCGCTCGAGCAGCTCGGCCTCGACGGGCCGCAGCGCCGGACCCGCGTCGGCAACCTGCTGGACCTGGTCGGCCTCACCCAGCGGGCGACCCAGCGGCCGTCGGAGCTGACCGCGGGCCAGCGTCGCCGGGTCGCCGTCGCGCGGGCACTCACCGTCGGACCGGCGGTGCTGCTGGCCGACGACCCGACGGCCGATGTGTCGCCGGAAGAGGCCGGCGCCGTCCTCGCCGTGCTGGACCGGGCTCGCGCCGAGCTCGGTGTCACCGTGCTGCTGACCACGCCCGACGCCGGTGTCGTCCGGCGCATCTGCGACGGGGTCGCGGTCCTGGAGGAAGGCGCGATCGTCGAGCGGGGTTCCGTGCTCGACCTGGTGGGCGACCCCACGACCCGGACTTCGCAGTCGCTGCTGCCCGCCATCGAGACCACCCGCGCCCAGTCCGCGCGGTACGAGCGGTCGGTCGACGTCGTGCTCATCGGCTTCGCCTCGATCGGCGCGCTGCTGCCCGAGGCGGCTACCCGCTTCGACGTCGAGCTCGCCACCATCGGCGGCGGCGTGACGAAGATCGGCGACACCCCGGTCGCGCGCTTCCGCCTCGGCCTCCGCGGCCAGCAGTCGGACTCCGCGCTCGCGTGGATCTCCGAACGCGGTGCCCACGTCACGCACACCGCCCGCGGCCCCCAGGGCGTTGCCGCCGCGTAGGTCGGTGGCTTTAAAGACCCCTCAGGGCCACCTGATGGCGGCCGCCGCATTTGCGGTCAACGCCAATGCCTGGAACTTAGGCGTTGCCGATAATTAAAGCGTTGGTTTGTTGGGGTCTTCCGGTGTGATGCCCGAAGCGGTCAGGTAGTCGTGGAACTGGGCCAGTGTGGTGAGTGGAGTGCCTGGCTCGGTGACGTGTCCGACA
>NZ_JAODNM010000037.1 GCF_025464955.1 Amycolatopsis sp.
TGCTCTACCTGCTCAAACACCAACGCAACCGCGCGCTCACGCAGCTCACGAGGGTGCCTCGAAGACTTGGCCATAACTCCATCCTCACTCACACGATGGAGTCCCCGCCAAACCCGGGGCGGTTCAATACGACCGAAGAGCCCCATTTGTAGCGGCGGTAGCCCCTATTGAGGCTGCCAGGCGATGGCGTGTCATCACCACCATGGCATGCAAGAAGGGCCTTCCCCGCGCGGGGAAGGCCCTTCTTTCGGTTTCAGGGAAGGTCGACGGCGTTCGCGATCGCCTGGAGCCCCTCGGTGTTCGGATGCAGGTGATCACCGCTGTCGTAAGCGGGCAGGAAGCGGGTGGGGTCGGCAGGATCGTGGGTGGCGGTGTCCTGGTCGACCACGCCGTCGCAGCCGCTGCCCGGCCCGCGCACGAATGCGTTGTATACCTCCCGCTGCGTTTCTCCTTGCTGCGTCCAGTATCCGGCGCCCTGGTACGGGGTCAGGGTCGAACAGAGGAACTTGACGCCGGCCTGGTGAGCGCGGGTGATGAGGTGCCCGGCTGCCGCGATCAGCTGGTCCGCCGTCGGCGGGGGTGAGGTCGAGCCCAGGTCGTTGATCGGGTCGTCAGAGAAGATCACCCAACGCACGCCCGCTTGCGAAAGGACATCACGGTCGAAGCGGTTCAGCGCACTCTGACCG
Source organism: Amycolatopsis sp. (assembly GCF_025464955.1). GTDB lineage: Bacteria > Actinomycetota > Actinomycetes > Mycobacteriales > Pseudonocardiaceae > Amycolatopsis. The sequence continues at coordinate 687 of NZ_JAODNM010000037.1, forward strand.
GCGCCGTCCACTAGCAGCCGGTTCCCGCTGATGCCCTCGTTGAGCACGCCGACCGTGCGCCCCTCCGACGCCAGGCGGGCGGTCAAATCATCCGGCCAGCGCCGGTTCGCGTCCGGTGACGACCCGACGCCGTCCGTCAGCGACGCGCCCAGTGCCACGACGGCGCCCTCGGCGACGGGATTCTGGACGTCGAGCCCGGCGAGGAAGTAGGACGAACCGTCGGTCCGCGCGTTCACCAGATCAGCGCTGCCGCTGCTGTCGCCTGACGCGACGTAGTTGGTCTGGTTCCCGAACTGGTGATAGGTCGTCGGGCCGGTCTCATCGGGCGTGTAGACGCTGACAGCGACGTCCGAACCCGCGGGCGCGGCGAAGTCCACCGGATCGCTGGTCGCCGTCCCACCGGCCGGAATGCTCACCGAACCCCCTCCGGAGAAGGTCACCGCGCGGTCCGTACCGGTGTCGATCGCGGAGCCCGAGGTCCGGCGCGCGATGTGCACGTCCTGAAGGTCCAGTGGCTGACCGCCGAAGGCGTTGGACAGCGTGATCCTGGCCGCGGAGCCCCCGACGCTGGTGTGCACGATCTCGCGGAGGGTCTGCTGGTCGAACGGTCCCCCGCCGCCCTGGGGCGCCGCCGCCCAAGTACCCGTCCATGGCGTATCCGCCTGAGCCGCGCCCGCGGCGACCAGCACCGACGCGAACACCGCACCGCAGAGGAAAAGACTTCGCCAAACCATGGTCAGCTCCTTCAGCCGGTAACGAGGTCGAATTCCTCCCAGGGGCCGATGGCGGTCCGGTTCGCGATGAGCGGAGCCGCGCCGGCGTTCTCGGCGGTGACGAAGTTGTTGTTCACCAAGGCTTTCAGGCTCACGCTGCCGTCGCCGTTGGTGACCAGCCGGAACTGCTCCCATGGGCCGACCGACGTCCGGTTGGCGATCAGCGATGCCGCGCCCGCGTTCTCCGCCGTCACGAACTGGTTGTTGGCATGCGCGCGCAGGGCGATCGCACCGTTGCCGGCGTCGACCTCGTCGAACTGCTGCGCGGTGCCGATGCTGGTTTGGTCCGCGATCAATGGCGACGCGCCCGCGGTGACGTAACGGCCGTTGGCGTGCGAACGAAGGCTGATCGCCGAGGAGGTCGAGGTCTGCTTGTCCAGTCCGATCGACGCGCTCCCCAGATGCCTGGCGGCCGTGGCCGGGGTGCCACCGACGGCCGCGAAGGGCAGCGCGTTCGACGGCGAGGACGTGCGCAACACGAGGTACGAAGCGCCTGCCTTGGCCGGGATGGTGAAGGTCGCGTTCGCTTGTGCCGCAAGCACAGTCGCCCCGGTCTTCCCGTCGACGACAGTCACGTTCTCGCCAGGCCACGGGGTGCGGACGGTGATCGGTGTGGCGGACCCGGACTCGATCGCGACGGTCACCGGAACTCCGCCGGTCACCTGGACGTGGACCTTCGAGTTGTGCTGGATGGGCACGGTTCCCTCGCCACTCCAGTCCGACGGCCACGCCGGCGCGACCCGAACCAGGCCGTCGTAGTCCTGCACGAGCGCCTCACTCACCGCACCGGCGAGGACACCGGATTGTTCGATGTAGGGCTGCGAGGCGGGTGCGCCGGTGAAACTGGCCAAGCCGGACGGGTAGGCCTGGTACTTCTGGATCGACGCGAGCATGGCCGCTTTGACGTCGCTCGCGAGGCCGAGCCGTGCTGCCTGTAGGGAATCCATCGACCAGTCGGCGGAGTTGACGAACCGGCGGGACTGGTAGGTCCGCTTGGCCAGATCGCTCAGCGGCCCGGTGTCGCCGATGAGCCCGTACGGCCAGACGGCCTCGAGGTCGAGGTTCTCACTGTTGTGCAAAGTCGCGGTCGGCTGCGTGGAGAGGCCGAACATGTCCTTGCCTGCCGCGTCGTCCGCCGCGGTCAGCAGCTGCGACTTCGTGGCGATGTCCGTGCGGGGCAGCGGCGGGATCTTCGGAATCGCGGCATTGAGCTGCGAAACGAGGTCCGGGTCGACGCCGAGGGTCTGCGCGGCCTTGACGACGATCGGGAACAGCGCCTGCCGCGCGACGATGTCGGTCACCGGGTCGGTGACATCCCACTGCGTCTCGTGCGCGTTGGACTTCGTGTGCAGGAGCCCGTCGGACCCGGAGGTTCCCGCGGACAGCAAGAATCGTGCGGCACCGCTCATCAGTGAGTAGCCGTCGCGGAGGGCGGACACGTTGTCCGTGTTCAGATATTCCTGCCAGATCCACGCCGCGATCTCGGCGCCGCTGGTGATGGTCAGCGAGTTGTACGACGGCGAGATGGTCGAGTCGCAGGAGGCGTTCGAGGCCGCGTCACCGCCGGCGTAGTAGCCGTTTCCGTTGAAGCGCATGGTTTCCGGAACGCAGAGTCCCTGCTTGCCCGGCATGTGCGCGGAGGTCCAGCTCCCGATGTTGCCGGTATTGCCTTCGTACAACCGGAAAACCGGGTCGTTCAGCGCCGGCACCCCGGCGTTCTGGTTCGCCTGGACCTGCATCCGCAGGTTCCAGAACCAGTAGCCCGCCGGATACCAGTCCTGGTGGTCCTGCGAGAACGTGAAGAGGTCGGCGACCCCGGCCTGCGAACCGGGCAGGGCGCCGCGACTCTGGGCAGCGGAGTCGTAGAGGTACAGCGTGCGCAGGTTTTCGACGTAGTCGCCGCTGCCGTCGGCCGAGGTGATCTTGATCAGCCCCGCGCCTGCCCAGTAGTTGTGCCACCAAGCCAAATGTGCCGCCGAGATGGCGGATGCCGGCTTGGTGACGTCGCCGTTGATCGTCGCGGTGGCCTTGGCGAGCGCGTCACCGCCGGTCCAGGTCGGCGCCACGGCCATGACCCGGAACGAACCGTCGGTGTTGGGCTGGAACGATACCTGCCCGGTCAGGCCGTCCGGGTTCGACGCGACGACCCCGCGTCCGCCCGCGGTCACTCCCGCGAGCGAGCCGAACGTCTGGCCCGACCCACCCGTCGCCGTGTTATCGGCCCACGTCTCGGCCAACGTCGCGACGCCGTTGGCGGCCGATGCCGACGGCGACCGGCCACTCCACAGCTTGACCTGCGCGGTCTGGGTGCTGTTCGGGTCCGCTCCCGTCACGTCGACGACCAGCTGGTCGGTGTCGGCGCGGAGGTACGCCGTGAGCGACATGCCGCCGCCGGACTCGCGCAACGTTCCGTCGTACGGGTCGAGGTAGCCGGCGAAGTCCGCGGCTGCGGTCAGCTTCGCGAGACCGGGGATGACCACCTGGCCGGGCGACTTGCGGTCGGGGAAGGTGTCGGTGCGGTTGAGCTGCGCGGTGAACCCGTTCGCCGCCCACACCGCGGCACCGAGGGTGCCGTTGCCCAGCGGCAGGGACTGCGTGGGATCGGCGTTCGCGCGGCCGAGCACGATGTCCGACCGCCGCACCACGCCGGCGGTGTCGACGGCGAACTGGCCGTTCTGCCACGCGGTGGTGCCGGTCGCGGCGGTCGCCGACGAGACCGAGGCAGCGCACACACCAGCCACGAGGGCAGTGGTGAGAAGGAGAATCCGCGCGCGGGAGGCTGGGATGCGTCGAGGCATGGGGTTCTCCTGGAGCTTCGTTGCTCTCGGCTGCTCGATCTTTAGTTCAGCTTGTGAACTAATACCAGGACAGTAGGGCTACGTCACCCCGGCGTCAAGGGTTGTTCGTTACCCGCCAACAGTTCCGGAGTCTCCGACAGCCCCAGCGTCAAGCATGGCCAGCAGGGCGCCCGGCCCGAGCGTGGCCGCACCCTCGGCGGCGACCCTGCCCCGCAGCTCCCGATCCGCCGTCACGACCACGATGTGGTCCCCCGGCTGCCGCACGCCGGCTGCCTTGACCACCTCGACGATCGCGGAATCGCCGTCCGCCTCGGCGGCGACGACTTCCACCCCGTCGACGGAGTCCGTACCGCGTGCCTGCCCCTCGACCACGAGCACGATCTTCGGCCACCATACCCAGTCGGCGCCGCCCGGAATCGACTGGTCGCCGCCGCGGACACCGGACAGCGCGAGCCCGGCGAGCCTGTCCCGAAGCCGCGCGGCGGCCCCGGCCCGGTCACGCCACCAGCCGTCCGGCCGCGATCCGACGACGTTCGCGCCGTCGACGACGAGGACCAGCTCACGACCGGCCTGGACACGCAGCGCGGGCCAAGCCGCGGCGAAGTCGTTGTGCAGCCGATACCCCGCGACGTCGTCCAGCGGCACCCACCGGAGTTCCGCGCTCTCCGCGTTGGCCACCTTCGCCTCCACCGGATGCGTGGTCGACGCGAGCACGGTGGTGTACCGCCAGTTCCCGTGGTCCACAACGGATTCCGCGATCGGCCGAACCAGTTCGGGAGCGACGGCGGCCTCTTCGAACGCTTCTCTGGTCGCCGCCTGCCGAGCGGTTTCCCCTGTTTCGACCGCACCACCCGGCAACGACCACGTGCCGCCGTGATGGACCCACCAGGACCGGCGTTGGAGCAGGATCCCCCGGCCGGGATCGCTGAGCAGCAGCCCGGCCGCGCCGTAGCGGCCCCAGTGGCGATGCCCGAGCTCGCAACGGACGAACACATTGCCGTTGTCGAGCACCATGCCTCCGACCCTACCCAGGAAAGCGCCTCCCCCGGGAACGTCTCAGCCGATGACGCCGACCTGCGTCTCGGCCGCCGCCTCTTCCATCGCCACCGCGGCCGCGCCGACGATCGCCGCGTCGACACCGAGCTGTGCGGTACGGATCCGGGCCAGTGGCCGGTGGCCGGCTCCGGTGATCATGCCGGTGTAGTGCTCGCGTGCCTCGTCGAGGAACAGCGGCGCCGACTCGGACACGCCACCGGCAATCACGATGACCTCGGGATCGAAGACGTCGGCCACCAGCGCGAGCCCTTCGCCGAGCCATTTCGCCAACTCGCCCATCGCGCGCAGCGCGACCGGGTCGCCGTCGCGCGCCGCTCCGGCGACGCGCCGGCCGGTGACCGATCCGGGGTCGCCGTGGGTCTCGCGCCGCAGGACGGTCGAGCGGCCGGGGTGGCGGGCGAGCATTTCGACGGCCGTCGCGGCCAGGGCGGTCCCGCTGCAGTAGCGCTCCCAGCAGCCGTACTTGCCACACGGGCAGGCCCGGCCACCGGGAACCACGGTCAGATGGCCGAGTTCGGGAGCGACCCCGTGCGCACCCCGGTAGATCGTGCCGTCGAGCAGCAGCCCGGCGCCGATCCCGGTGCCGACGGCGACCAGCACGGCGACCCCCGCACCACGCGCGGCACCGAAGCGGTGTTCGCCGACGGCTGCGGCGTTGGCGTCGTGCTCCAGGGTCACCGGAAGGCCGACACGCTTGGCGATGCGGTCCGCGACCGGCGCCGCCCGCCAGGGCAGATGCGGCGCGAACATCACCGAACGGCGGTCCGTCGCCACGAAACCGGCCACGGCGAGGCCCACGGCGGCGGCCTCGTGCCGGTTGCGCAGGTCCTCGATCACCCCGGCGATGGCGTCTTCCAGCGCCGCTTCGCCGCTCGGCGTACCGACCCTGGCCGTGTCCAGCAGCGTGCCCTGCTCGTCGACCACGCCGGCGCGCACGCTGGTTCCGCCGACGTCCACACCTATCGCGAGCACTCAATTCTCCTGATCGGGCTGCCACTCGGCGCGCTTGCGCACGGCGATGTGCTGCACTCGTACCGACGACGCCCGAGTGGGCGTCGGTTCATCCTGGCGTGCTCCTGACCTCGGCGCCGGATGGAAACCGGGCATGTGCACACCTTCTTCGGGCTCCCAGCGGTCCGCGAGCACGGCGCGCAGCAGCGCGATCAGCTGCGCCGCCTGCTCCAGCAGCCTCGCCACGAACTCCGGGGGTTCGCCCTTGGCCACCGCGACCAGCGCGCAGAGCGGGCACCAGCCGCACGCCCGCTCGCCGGTTTCTCCCGGCACGGGCACCGCGCGGGCGTCGGGACCGTGTCCGGCGGAAACCACCCCTTCGAGCCACGGGGCGGCTCGCTCGACGACCATCTCGACGAGCAGCCGGATCTCTTCGGTCAGGCTCGCGCCGTCGTAGCCGGCCCGCGGCTCTTCTTGTTCGCCTGGGGTGCCCTGTGCGGTCATCGGAGACCTCCATCAGGCGCCAACGACACGAGCAGGCCCTCGGCGTCGGATTCCGCGCCGGTGATGTGGCAGGACCGCAGGAGCGCCGGGAGCGCGATCAGCCGACGGAAGCCGTCGACCGTGATCGCCAAGTCGTCGTCGACCCTCGCGAGGTCCAACGGAGTGTCGCGGCCGAGCGGCAGCGCGACCCGCAGCCGGTAGCCGCCGTCGACCTCGGACACCTCGAGCAGCGGCGTGACGCCCTTGCCGCGGCCCACCAGGGGGTTTGCCCCGCCATAAAGCTCGTCCGCGATCTCGAGCAGCGCGGCGAGGCCGACCGGCTCGACCGCGCGGTGCTCGACCGGACGGACGACATCGGGCCCGAGCCCGGCGGCCGCGAGCTCGGCGAGCACTTCGTTCTGCTGGTTGCGGCGGGCGCGGAGCCAGGCCGCGGCCGAGCCGCGCCAGATCCCCGGCGCGGGCATCAGCCGGTTCGCGATCAGGCCGTCGACCTTGATCCCCCGCAGCGCCAGCGAGCTCAGCGTCCGGCGGGCTTCGGCGACGACCACCCGTTCCGGGGTCAGCACCAGCCGCACGGTGGTGATGGTGGGATCGGTCAGCAGGACGCGCAGGGATTCCAGGTGGGCACCGAGGCGCCGCACCGAGTCGGACACGCCGCCCCAGCGACGACCACGGCCGAACAGCTTGCCCAGATACCCCGACAGTGCCTCGGGCAGCGCGAGCAGGCGCAAGGTCTCGGCCGTCGGCCCGCAGTCGACGACCACGGTGTCCCACGGGCCGTTCTCGGCAAGCCGCTGGACCTCGGTGAGCGCGAGCACCTCGTCGACCCCGGGGAGCACGGTCAGTTCTTCGGCGTCGAGCGAGTCGATGCCGGCACCGGCGAACGCCGAACGCAGCTGCCCGCGCAGGTCCTGCCAGACGCTGTCGACGAGCGAACGCGAATCCACCTGGACCGCGTGCAGGCAGGTATCGACCTCGGTGGGCTCACCAGTCAGCAGCAGGCCGAACGCGTCGCCCAGCGAGTGCGCCGGGTCGGTGGACACGACGAGCGTCTTCCTGCCGCGACCGGCCACCGCGACGGCGGTGGCCGCGGCGAGCGTCGTCTTGCCGACGCCCCCTTTGCCGGTGAACAGCAGGATACGCATGGCTCAGGCGCTCTCGACCCGGCGCTTGAGCTCCTTCAGCGCGGTGTCCATGACCATCTTCTCCGCCTTGCGGCGCAGGAGCCCGATCATCGGCAGGGCGAGCTCGACGGACAAGGTGTAGGTGACCTTGGTACCGCTCGAGACCGTTTCGAGCTGGTAGCGGCCGTTCTGCGCCTTCTGCATCTGCCCCTTGACCAGGTGCCAGCTGACGCCGTGGCCGTCGGCATCCCAGTCGTACTCCAGGGTGTAGACGTCCTTGATCGGACCGGCGTCGAGGGTCAGCCGGACCTGCTTGGCGCGGCCGTCGTCGTTCTCGGCCAGTACCTCGGTCTCACGGACGGCTTTCGCCCACTCCGGGTAGGAAGGGAAGTCGGCGATCACCGCCATGACCCGCTCCGGCGACGCGTCGACCTCGATGGACTGCGTGGACTGCTCGGCCATGGAGGGAAGGGTAGCCGGAGGCGGTGCTCACCAGCGCAGCACGTAGGGCTGCCCCGTCTCCTTGAAGTGACCCACGTTACGACACTCGGTGCGGCCGATCCGGCGACGGCGGGATAACGGCTGGTGTACGTGCCCGAACACCGACCACCTCGGCTGCGCGGCGGTGATCGTCTCCAGCAGCGCCGGCGAGCCGATTTCGGACCGGCGGGCCACCACGTCGTAGGTCAGGTCGGGCACCGCGGGCGGGATGTGGCTGCACAGGACGTCCGGCGCCTTGAGACCGCTCACGGCCTCGTTGAACTCGGCGGAGGTCCGCAGATAGGGCCGCCAGACGCCGTTGCGGCGCGGGACCACGCCCTCGGGCAGCAGCGCGCCGCCGACGAAGCCGAACTTGAGGCCGCCGATGTCGACCGTCTCGCCGTCAACGATCCGGACGCCGTCACGGGCGAACCCCGGCCACAGCGCGGGGGCGTCGACATTGCCGGGGATGGCGAACGTCGGGGTGCTCAGTACGGAGAACAGCGTCGTGTACTGGTCGCGGATCGCTTCGTCGACGGCGGCGCCGGGGTCTTCCAGGCTGGCCCAGAGGGACCGGGAGAAGGCGATGGTCTCCTCCCGGGTGCCCTCGCGGCGCAGCTTCGCGAACACCCCGACCCGCTCCGCGCCGAACAAGGTGCCCATGATGCCGCGGTCGTGCTGGCGGTAGTCGACGAAATCGAGCAGGTCACCGAGCACGACCAGCGCGTCGGCGCCTTCGCCGGCATGGGCGAGCGCTTCGGCGTTCCCGTGTACGTCGGAGACGACATGTACTCGCAAGACCCGGCCCCTATTCCGCGGGCCGCGGCGGGATACCCGGTTCGCGGCCGTCTTCGAGGATTTCCTTGAGCCCGAGCGCCACGGCCTTGGCCGCCCGCGCCCGACGGTCGAACTCGTGCCGCAGCTCGCGCGGAGAGAGCGCGACCGGGGTGCCGGTCGAATCGGCCGGCGCCGCCCGCAGGAAGTAGTGCAGGATCGTGCCGTCGAGCATCGGCTCCAGCCAGACCTCCATGGTGCCCACCAGTGCGCCGCGAACTGTCCAGCGCAGGCCCTTCTCGCCGCGGTCGGTGTAGACCTCGAGGACCAGGTCGGGCCAGTATTTCGGCCACGAGCGAGGGTCGGCGTAGACCGCGGCGATCGTGCCTGGCGGTACCGCGATGAAGGTCTCGTCGACTATGTCCAGCGCGGAGGGCTCGGCGTTCGAAGCGGGCACGGCGAGCAGAATGTCATGCCCGCCCCACCAACCGGCGATCAGCATGGTCATACAGTGGATGGCAAGCTAAGTTGACTGGCGGGTAACACACTTTCCCGCGCTGAACTCGGAGGTCCACGTGCGCGAATACAGCGCTCCCGCCACTCGTCCGGTCTCCGACAAGGAGAACCTCGCCGACGTCGTGTGGGCTAATGCCGAGCGCTTCTCCGACGTCGTCAGCTTCCGGCGCCAGGTCGACGGCAGCTGGCTCGACGTGACGGCGAAGGACTTCGCCGACCAGGTACTCGCGATGGCCAAAGGCCTGGTCAGCGCCGGGGTCGAGGCGGGTGACCGGATCGGCCTGATGTCGAAGACCCGCTACGAGTGGACGCTCATCGACTTCGCGATCTGGGCCGTCGGCGGCGTCACCGTGCCGATCTACGAGACGTCATCGGCCGAGCAGGTGCACTGGATCCTGTCCGACTCCGCGGCCAAGGGCGTGTTCGTCGAGACCGACGGGCACCGGGCGAGCGTCGACGAGGTCCGCGACCGGCTCGACGTGCTCGAACACACCTGGCAGATCGAGCCCGGAGAGTCCGCCGGCACGCCGGCGATCGACGAGCTGACCAAGCTCGGCGCCGACGTCACCGACGACGAGCTGCACGCCCGGCGGCGTTCCGTCGCTTCGAGCGCGCTCGCCACGATCGTTTACACCTCCGGCACGACCGGGCGGCCGAAGGGCGTCGAGCTGACGCACCGGAACCTGCTCTCGGAGATCCGCGGCGCGGTCGAGGCGTTCCCGGAGCTGATGGAGCAGGGCAACTCGATGCTCGTCTTCCTCCCGCTCGCGCATGTCCTGGCCAGGGCGATCGCGGTGACGGCGTTCAGCAGCCGGGTCACCCTCGGGCACACCGCGGACGTGAAGAACCTGGTCCGCGACCTCGGCGCGTTCCGGCCGACGTTCGTCGTCGCCGTGCCGCGCGTGTTCGAGAAGGTCTACAACACCGCTAAGCAGACGGCCCACAGCACCGGGAAGGGCAAGATCTTCGACGCCGCCGAGGCCACGGCCGTCGCCTTCAGCGAGGCGCAGGACCACGGCGGTGCCGGGCTGGCGCTGACGGTCAAGCACACAGTGTTCGACAAGCTGGTCTACGGCAAGCTCCGTGCGGCCCTCGGCGGCCGCTGCATCGCCGCGGTGTCCGGCGGCGCGCCGCTCGGCGCCCGGCTGGCCCACTTCTTCCGCGGCATCGGCGTGCCGGTGTTCGAGGGCTATGGCCTGACCGAAACCTCGGCGGCGGCGAACGTCAACACCAAGGCGGCGTTCCGCGTCGGCACCGTCGGCAAGCCGGTCGCCGGGACGTCGGTCCGCATCGCCGACGACGGCGAGATCATGCTCAAGGGCGACGTCGTGTTCGGTGCCTACTTCAACAACGAAACGGCCACCAAAGAGTCGCTGACTGACGGCTGGTTCCACACCGGAGATATCGGGGAGCTCGACGACGAGGGCTTCCTGAAGATCACCGGCCGCAAGAAGGAGATCATCGTCACCGCCGGCGGCAAGAACGTCGCGCCGTCGGGCCTGGAGGACTCGCTCAAGGCGAGCCCGCTGGTCAGCCAGGCGATGGTCGTCGGGGACCAGCGCCCGTTCATCGGGGCGCTGATCACCATCGACGAGGAGTACTTCCCGAGCTGGAAGTCGCAGCACGGCAAGCCGGCGGACGCCACCGTCGCGGACCTCGCCATGGACGCGGATCTGCGCGCCGAAGTCCAGACCGCCGTCGACGAGGCGAACAAGGCCGTCTCGCACGCCGAGGCGATCAAGAAGTTCACCGTGTTGGCGAACGACTTCACCGAGCAGAGCGGCGAGATCACCCCAAGCCTGAAGCTCAAGCGCAACGTCGTGACGAAGAACTACTCCGACACCATCGACACGCTCTACAAGAAGTAACGCCTACGCCGTGACGGGCGCGTCCCAGTCGATGTGATGGTCGTAGAGCCAGGTGCGGTAGCCCTCGCCACCTTGGCCGGCTCCCGCCGAGACAATCCGTTCGACGCGCCCCCGTCGCAGGCGCTCGTACGCGGCGAAGGCGTCCGGGATCTTGGGTAGGTCGCGCAAGCACTGGGCGAGCACAACACTGTCCTCCAGCGCCATCGACGCACCTTGGACCGAAGCGGGCGAAGCGGCGTGTGCGGCGTCGCCGACCAACACCATCGACTCCGTCGACCAGACCTCCGTCGAAGGGATGTCGTAGGCCTGGCCGCCGTAGAGGTCGTCGGTCGCGCGCACGATCTGCGCGGCGGGCGTCCGGTCGCCCGCCAGCTGGTCGGCGGTCTGGTCGCGCCACTGGCTCGGCGTCATCGCGGCCAGTTCGGCGCGATCGCGTTCAGGCCAGGAAATCCGCGAGAACCAGTACGTCTGGCCGTCGGGATCAGTGGTGTAGCCGAAGGCCGCTCGCGAGCCCTGGATCATCCGGTACCGCTCGGGCGCCGCGGGGAACCCGGTGTCCCGGGTGTAGCCGTATACAACGTTGAGCCCGGTGTAGCGCGGACGCGGTGACTCGGGGTCGATCAGCCCGCGCACCGCGGAGTGGACGCCGTCGGCGCCGATCAGCAGATCGCCCGACGCCGTGCTGCCGTCTTCGAACTTCGCGACCACCCCGGAACCGGATTGGGTGACACGGACAAGCCGCTTTCCGTGCTCGAGCCCGATTCCCCGCCGCGCGGATTCGTCGTGCAGCGCGGCGTAAAGCTGCGCGCGCGTGACCGTGCGGGGGCTCGTGACGCCGTCATACCCGAAATCCCGCAGACCGACCGTCTCACCTTCGCCCGTGACAAGCTCGATTCCGTTGGCGGGGAAGGAATGCCGGATCACGCAGTCGTGCGCGTCGATGGCCCGCAGCGCGTCCATACCGTTGTGCATGATCGTCAGGAAGGCGCCGATGTCGGCCGCGCCAGTGGGGTACGCCTCGTAGATCACCGAGTCGATCCCGGCCCGGCGCAGCGCCATCGCCGTCACCGCCCCCGAGATCCCGCCACCGATGATCAAAGCCCGAGTCATCTTCCGACCTTATCGAGATCACCGTCCGGCCCGGCGGGTTTTGCGCCGCAACACCTCGCCGCCGACTCGCGAGCGCAAGTCGGCGGCGAGGTGCCGGTGGTCAGGCGCCGGCGCTGGTGTTGATGTCGCCGTTGACGCCATGTGGGAAGAATCCGCCCGAAGTCGCCTTCTTCGGGTTCAGGTACACGACGTTGAGCACCTGGCCGGCGCTGCGGCTGTAGGTGATGCCGTTGGCGTCGGTCGGCACGAGGTTGGCCTTGCCGTCCTTGACGACGCCCTGATCGTCGTCGCTCGGGCCGTCGAGGCTGTCGCGCGCCGCCGAAATCTTGACCGACGCGTCGCCCAGTTCACGCTCGAACAGCGCGCTGCGGACGATCCCAGCGTGGTAGGCCTCGACCGAGAGGATGCCGGCCGCGGCTTCCAGGTACGTCTTGTTCGTGATGAGCGGAGCCGCGCCCTTGTAGGCCGTCACACCGACGTCTTCGAAGATGAACGCGGCGAGCAGGAAGTTGTTCTCGTTCGCGTAGGGGTCGAACGTCTGGTGCTGGTTGATGAGCCCCGCTGCCCTGGCCGCCGCGGTGAAGCTGGTCTGGATGTCGATCTGCGGCTGTGCGACGGCCGCGCTCCCCAGCGCCGTCCGCAGGAACTTGACGTGCGCGAGCTCGTCACCGGCGATCTCCTGGGCGATCTGACGCAGGCCGCGGCTGCGGAACGGCACCCGCTTGCCGCCGGTGACCCCGCCGTGGAGCCCGGTGCCGGTGGTCAAGGAGCCCGAGAGGCCGCAGCCGTTGACTGCGTGCGAGTAGAACTGGGCCTCGAGATACTCGAGGTTGAGGGCGAAGTTCAGGACCGCCCCGTCACTCGGGGCACCGGCGTCCGCGGCGGCCCCGGTCGAGGCCGCGCTCTTGCGCTCCGCTGCCCCGGCCGACGGCGCGAGAACGCTGCCGCCGATGGTGGCCGCTCCGACTACGCCGAGACCAGCGAGACTGGCGCTCTTCAGGAAGCGGCGCCGGTCTGTGTCGTTCTCGGCACTTCGGCTGATCAGTTCCCGTACAAAAGGCTTTCCGAACACGAGTGGTTCCTCTCGTCTGATGCATGCGGTCGCCCGACATCAGTCATTCGGAACCACTCGTGCCCGGGGTTGGCCACGAACGGAGGAGGCTCAGCGGCTCGCGGCGGCGAGTCGCACACAGACGGTGAGACCGTGGATGGCGGCCTCGATCTCGGACAGCACCGGGAAGGTCGGGGCGATCCGGATGACTCGGTCCTCGGGGTCGTCGCCGTACGGGTGGGTGGCCCCGGCCGGGGTCAGCGCGATGCCCGCGGCCTTGGCCAGCCGGACGACCTCCTTGGCGCAGCCCGGGGGCACGGTCAGGCTGATGAAGTACCCGCCGGCGGGCTTCGTCCAGGAAACCAGGCCGGAGTCGCCGAGCTCCTCGGTGAGGATGCGGTCGACGGCGTCGAACTTCGGGCCGATCACGTCGCGGTGGGCGCGCATGTGGGCGCGGACGCCGGCTTCGTCCTTGAGGAACATGACGTGCCGGAGCTGGTTGGTCTTGTCGGGGCCGATCGTGCGTTTGGCGAGCAGGCCGAGGAACCACCGCACGTTGGTCTCCGACGCGCCGAGGAAACCGACGCCGCTGCCGGCCATGGTGATCTTCGACGTCGAGCCGAACACGAGAACCCGGTCCGCGTGGCCGTTCTCCGCGGCCAGCGCCAGCATGTCGGCGATCTCGACCTCTTCGTCGGTGAGGTGGTGCACGGCGTAGGCGTTGTCCCAGAAGATGCGGAAGTCCGGAGCGGCGGTGGGCATCGCCGCGAGCCGCCGAGTGGTCTCGTCGCTGTAGGAGACGCCGGTGGGGTTGCTGTACTTCGGCACGCACCAGATGCCCTTGATCGCCGGGTCCTCGGCGACGAGCCGCTCGACGACGTCCATGTCCGGACCGGTTTCGGTCATCGGCACGGGGATCAGCTCGACGCCGAAGCGCTCGGACAGCGCGAAGTGGCGGTCATACCCGGGCACCGGCGCGAGGAACGCGACGCGGGGCTCGTCGGCCCAGCGACGCTCGGCGCCCGGAACCGGGCTGAGCAGCGCCTGCACGAACGAGTCGTGCATGAGCTCGAGGCTAGAGTTCCCGGCGGCGATCAGCTGCTCGACCGGTACCTGGAGGAACCCGCTGAACAAGCGGCGCAGCTCGATGAGGCCCTGCAGGTTGCCGTAGTTGCGGATGTCCGCGCCGTCTTCGGACTTGAGGACGTCACCGGGCAGCTTCAGCATCTCCGACGCGAGATCGAGCTGGCGGGGCGACGGCTTGCCCCGCGTGATGTCCAGGGAAAGGCCGCGGCCGACCAGGGCCTCGTAGTCGAGGCGCGCGCGCTCGGTGTCAACTGAAAGAGACGTCATCACTCAACGCTAACTCCGTGACCCAGCGTAATCCTGCCGGGGCCGCCGTCGCCCGCGACCGTCGAACTCACGCGCGTGAACGTGGGACTCGCGCCGCCCCACGCGAGTCCCACGTTCACACCGGGCGAGTCCCCCGTTTACGTTGGCGAGTCCCACGTTCGCAACACCAGAAGCCTCAGCAGTCCCACCTGCGCCACCGGCACCACCTGCCCGACGAAAGTGGCCCTCGGATCCGCTCCGAGAACCCACGTCGGCCCCGGTCCTCGCTGTGGTAAGCCGGAACCCACCGCCTAACGTCCCCGCGGACGTCGAACTCGCGCCCCCGAACGTGGGACTCGCGGGTCAGAGGGGGATCAGAGTGGCGAGTTTCCAGCGGCCGTCGACGCGTTTCGCGGTGACGAGGAGTTGCGCGCCGGTCGAGTCGTGCTGGTTGCCGACGGTGTGCAAGGTCTGCTGGTCGAGGAACAGCAGCACGGTTGCCTGATCCCCGCTCAGCTCGCGGACGCCGATCGACCGGATGGTGGTCGTCCGCACGAGTTTTTCCGACGTCGACTGCTTTTCGGCCGCGGCGAGACTCGCGTGGTACGTCGTGGCGGCCGAGTCGACGAGTACGTCGGCGGCGGCGCGTTCGGTGCGGGCCAGATCGCTGTAGTCGTAGGAAAAAACGGCCTTCACCGCGGCGCCGACCTGGTCGGTGACCTCGCCGGTGGTGGCCGTGTCGACCAGTGCCGCGTTGGCCGTCGGGTCACCCGAAGTCAGCGCGTGCGCTTGGAATCCGAACCACACCGAGCAGCCGAGCGCGAGCACGACCACCCCTGTCAGCACCGACACGAGATCCACGCGCGGGCTCATGCCGTACCCGCCTGGACCGCGCTGACCTTCCAGCCGTCGACCGTCCGGTTGGTCTCGACGGTGAGCCGGCTCAGTTTCGACGCGGGCGCGCCGCCACCGGTGCTGACGCGGACAGTGAGCACGGCGATCAGCTCCGCGGTGCCGGCAGCGGAGTTCAACTGCGTCACGGCGGCCTGGTCAAGTGTCGCGGTGGCCACGGTCTTCGTGGTGTTCGCGCGGTCGAGCTGGCTCTGGCGGTCACCGCCGAGGTCCTTGCCCAGCTGCCCGGTCGTCACCTGGAGCCAGCGGTCCACGTCCTGCGGGCCGGTGCGGTAGTCGATCGTGTAGAGCACGACCAGTGCGTTCCCGGCAGCCGACAGCAATCCGTCACGGTCCCGGGCCACTGCCAGGCCGTCGTCGTGCGCCGCGCTCCACCACGACCAGCCGAACCAGGCCGCCAGGAGCACCGAAACCACCGCGGCGACGACCAGTCCCCTGCGCGCTGTCCCGGTCACCCCGGCAGCCCCAGCAACTTGCCGACACTGCCCGCCTGCGGCCCGCCCGAAGGCAGGTCCAACACGCCCGGAAGGCTCTGCCTCTCGGTCGCCGGAGCGGGCGCCGAAACCGGGATCGCCGGCGGCTTTCCCGCGTACGGCGCGTTTTGCGCGCCTCGGACGCCTGTCTGGCTGCCCGGCGGCTCCGCGCAGTACGCGTTGAGGTTGACCGGCGCCTCGGTGAGGTCGTTGGCCGGACGCTCTTTCGTGCCCTCGTAACCCTTCGTGCACGACGCCGGGTCGAAGAAGTTCAGCACCAGCCCCAGATGCCCGGTTCCATCAGGCGACGTCGTCGGCGCGAACGCCGAGATGATCGGGTACGCCACGAGCAGCTCTTCGATCGAGTCGGTCCGCACGGAGGTGATCTGCGCGGTGGTCAACAGGTTGGCCAGCACGATCCCGAGGTCCGAACCCGAGGTCGCGAGCACGTCGGTGACCTGGCGGCTCAGCTGCGGCGCCTCGTCGATGACCTGACGCAGATCCGGATCCGACGTCTTCAGCTGCGCCGCGATCGTCTTCAGCCCGGCCGACAACGACCTGATATTGTCCGACTGCCGCTGCTGGGTGTCGAGCACGACGCGCGCGTCGGCGAGAAGTCCCGTGGTCTGCGGCAAGAACTGCGTCGCCGTCGACGTCAATGACTGCGTGCTGTCCAGCAGCTGCCCGAGCGCGGGCCCCGAGCCTGCGAACGCGTCGTAGGCCTCGTCGACGACGGTCTGCAGCGACTGCGGGTGCACGCTGGACACGAGCTTGTCGAGGTTGCCGAGCACGGTGTCCGGGGACAGCGGGAGCGACGTCTTGCCGGCGTCGATCACCGAACCGTCGTGCAGGTACGGGCCGTTCTCGTTCTGCGGCAACAGGTCCACGAACTGCTCACCCACCGCCGACCGGTCGGACACCGCCGCGTTCGTGGCCGCCGGGATTTTCGGGGCGTTGGAATCGATGTCGAGCCCGACGTCGACGCCGCTCTTGGTGACGGTCATCGAGCGCACCCGGCCGACCGCGACGCCTCGGTAGTCGACCTCGGCGTTGACGAAGATGCCGCCTGACTCGGTCAGGTTCACCGTCACGACGTAACCGCGCGCGCCGAACAACCTGTCCAGCCCCGCGTACTTCCCGCCGGCGTAGCCCACCGACAGGACCGCGATCAGTACAAACAGCAGCAGCTGGACGCGGTGCTTGCGAGTGATCACTTGCCACCTCCCAGCAGCGTGCCCAGAATCCCGCCGACGGTGCCGAGCAAGCCGCCCGTCGCCGGGGTCTGCGGGTCAGGTGCCGTGGCCGTGGTCGGCAGGGGCAGGATCGGCGGCGCCGACCCGTTGGTCAGGCCGATCCCGCCCGGCGTGCCGGGTCCCTTCGGCAGCGAGATGATCGGCTGCGAGGAGTTGTTCAGGTTCTGCAGCAACGTGTCCAGGTCGAGGTCCACGGTCGCGTCGACGTTCGCGTAGTCGCCTTTGATCACATTCCCGGCGTAGTCGGGTAACGGGTAGGTCAGCAGGATCTGCAGCGCGTTCGGCAGGTTCTGGCCCGCCTCGACGAGTTTGTGCAGCGTCGGCCGCAACGCTGTCAGGTTCGCGACGAGCTGGTCGCGGCTCTTGTTCACCGTGTCCACCGCGACCCCGGAAAGCTTCGTCAGCGCCTGCAACATCGCGACGAGCTGGTCACGCTGATCGGTCAGCACCTTCAGCCCCGGCGCGAGCCCGTCGAGCGCGGTCGTGAGATTCCCGGTCTGCTTGACGAGCGTGCCGGACAGCTTGTCGAGCCCGTCGATCGCACGGAGGATCTCACCCTTCTGCCCGTCCAGTTCGGTGGCGATCCGGTCCACATGCGACAGCAGCGCGCGCACGTCGGCTTCGTTGCCGGACAACGCGTTGTTGAGTTCGCGGCTGATATTCCGCAGTTGCTCAACCCCGCCACCGTTGAGCAGCAGCGACAACGCGCCGAGCACTTCTTCGACCTCGGGGTTGCGGCTGGTCCTCGCCAGCGGGATGTTCGCGCCGGTCGCGAGCCGCCCGGTCGGCGGCGTGCCCACCGGCTGCTCAAGCTCGATGTACTTTTCGCCGAGCAGACTGGATTGGCGCAGGCCGGCGTCCGCGTTCGCGGGCAGCACGACGTCCCCGTTGACGAGCACGGTCACCAGCGCGGAGTGGGTGTCCGGCGCCAGATCGATCTTGTCCACCCGGCCCACGGCGACGTCGTTGACCTTGACACTCGCCTGCGGCACCAGGTCGAGGACGTCCGAGAACTGCGCGGTGAGCCGGATCGGATGGTTGCCGACGTCGGCGCCACCCGGTAGTGGAGTGTTGTACAGTCCCGAAAACCCGCTCCCGCTGCAGGCCGCGAGCAACATGACACCGGCGAGTACACCGGCGAGGCGCCGTTGGGAACTCATTTCCCACCGCCCGTGAGCTGGCTCAGCACGTTCACCAATGGCAGCGGCAACGGCGGCAGCTGTCCTTGCTGCAGCGAGGAAATCGTCTGCGGAATCGACGGCAGTTTCAACGCCCCGGCGAGCACCGGCGCCAGCTGCTTGCAGATGTCGGCCAGGGTCGCGGGGACCTGTTTGGGGGTGAACGCGCTGATCAGGCGGCAGACGGTCAGGATCGGCGGGTTGGTGATCTCATTGAGGTTGTCCCGCACGGCGATCGTGCCGGACGCGGCGTCGTAGGAGTTGATGAAGTTCGTCGCCCCGACCGGCGCGACGTCGAGCACCTCCGCGAGCGACGACCGCTGGTCCACCAGCACCTTCGTGATCCCGGCCAGCTTGTCCACATTGGACGCGAGGAGGTCCTTGTTCTCCGCGACGAAATCCTTGACCTCACCGAGCGAGCTCGCGAGCGACGACAGCGCCGCGCCGACGTCTCCGGAATCCGCCGCCAGGAACTTGCCGACGTCGGCCGCGCGGCCGTAGAACTCGTTGAGCTCGGCGTCGCTGTCGGCGAGGGCCTTGGTGAAGGTGTTGAGGTTGGTAACCGTGGCGAAGAGGTCGTCCTTGGAACCGTCGAGCGTCTTGGCCAGATCCGACAGCTGCGTGATGGTGTTGTTGATGTTCTTGCCGTTGCCGTCGAGGTTCGCCGCCGCGGTGTCGAGCACGCCGGACAGCGCGCCGTTCTTGTTCGCGCCGTCGGGCCCGAGGCTGGTCGAGAGCTTGTCCAGGCTGCTGTAGAGATCGTCGAGCTCGACCGGGGTCGCCGTGCGCGACTGCGGGATGACGGTGCCGGTCGCCATCACCGGGCCGACGTCGTAGGCCGGGGTCAGTTGCACGTACCGGTCGCTGACCAGGCTCGGCGCGACGACGACCGCGCCCGCGTCCGCCGGGATCTGGACGCCCTCGTCGACGGTCAGATCGACCCGCACGGCGGCGCCCTGCGGCTGGACCGACGTCACCTCACCGACCTTGACGCCCAGCACCCGCACGGACGAACCGGCGTAGAGACCGACGGTCTTGCCGAAGTACGCGCTGAGCTTGGTGCTCTTGTCCTCGTGGAACACGAAGTACAGCGCGCCGGTGAGCACCAAAGCCACCACACACGTGAACGCCACCCACGTGGCGACACTGCGTCCCGTTCGAGTCTGCATGCTCAATTCCCGCCCACCCCCTGGTTCGGCGCCGCGATGGGCGGCGTGCAGCCCTCGGGGTTGATCTGCAGCCCCAGCGCGGTGATCGACGGCGGCAGCAGCCCGCACAAGTAGCCTTCGAACCAGCGGCCGTTGCCGGTCGCGTTGGCGCCGACACGCGCGAACGGCGCCATCAGCTGCAGGCTGCGTTCGAGGTTGTCCTGGTTACGCTGCAACACATCGGTCACCTGCCCGAGCTTCTCCAAAGTCGGTTTGAGCTGCTGGCGGTTATCCGAGACCAGTCCGGTCAGTTGCGCGGACAACTGCTGCGCACCCTTCAGCAGCGTGCTGATCGCGTCCTTGCGGTTCTGCAACTCCCCGAGCAGCAGGTTCCCGTCGCTGATCACCTTCTGGAGCTGGGTGTCACGGGCGGCGAGCGTTTTCGACACCCCGCTGGTGTTGGCCAGCAGGTTCCGCAGCTGTTCGTCGCGGGACGAGACGGTTTTGGACAGCGACGACAAGCCGTTCAGCGCGTCCTTCATGTACTGCGGGCTGTCCTTCAAGCTGTCGGAGAGCACGGTGAAGCTCTGGGCGAGCTGCTGGGTGTTGATGTCACCGACCGTGGTCGACAGCTGCTGGAACGCGTCCTGCAGCTCGAACGGCGTGGTAGTGCGCTGCACCGGGATCGCGTTGTCCGGCTCCTGCGTGCCGGCGCCCTTCGGCACCAGCGAAAGGTACTTCTCGCCCAGCAGCGTCTTGATCTCGATCGACGCCGTGGTCGCGTCGCCGACGCGGACGTTCTTCACCCGGAACTTGACCAGCACCTTCTTGCCCGCCAGCGAAACACTGGTGACCTGCCCGACCTTGACCCCGGCGACCTCGACCTCGTTGTCCGCGGCCAGCCCGGCCGACTCGGCGAAGTACGCCGAGTACGCCGTACCGTTGCCGAACAGCGGCAGGTCGTTGGAGTAGTACGCGGTCAGCACGGCCAGCAGGATGAGCACCAGGGTCACCCCGCCGACAGCCGCCTGGTTGCGGTCTTTGAGACGCTTCATGGCCCGCACCTCGCAGGTTGCCGGGTGGTGGGCAAGGGAACGATCGGCACCTCGATGTTGAGCGAGGAGATGCCGATCCGGCCGGTGATCCCGCAGAGGTAGTAGTTGAACCAACTGCCGTAGCTCAGGGTCCTGGTGAACTTCTGCAGGTTGCCCGGAAGCACTTGAAGCAGGTGATCGATCAGCTGCTGGGAGTCGTCGAGGTTCGACGAGAGCGCCCCGAGCTGGCCGATGTCATCCTTGAGCGCCGGCCGCGCGTCCGCGAGCAGCCCGGACGTCGTGGTGGCCAGGTCACCGAGCGCGGACACGGCGTCGCCGATGGGTTTGCGTTCCTGCGCGAGCCCGGTCACCAGCTGCTGGGTCTGGTCGATCAAGCCCGACAGCTCCGGGGCGCGGCTGTTGACCGTGCCGAGCACCGAGTTGAGGTTGTCGATGACCCGGCCGATCACCTGGTCCTTGCCCGCGATCGCCGACGTGAGCGACGCGGTGTGGTCGAGCAGGCTCGAGATCGTGCCGCCTTCACCTTGGAAGACCTGGATGATCTCGTAGGACAGCTTGTTGACGTCGTCAGGGTTGAGCGCTTGGAAGAGCGGCTTGAACCCGTTGAACAGCACGGTCAAGTTGAGCGCCGGCTGCGTGTGGTTCGGCGGGATCGTGCCGCCTCCGGGCAGCGTCTTGCTGTCGCCGACATCGGTTCCGAGCGAGAGATAGCGCTGACCGACGAGGTTGCGGTACTTGATCGTCGCGGTGACCGACTCCGGCAGCTTGTACTGCGACTCGACGTCGAACCGCACGTCGGCGAGCGTCGCGTCAGTGTCGCCCGCCACCTCCGCCACCGAGATCGCCGAAACCTGACCGACCTTGACCCCGACGATCCGGACGTCGTCGCCGACCTTCAGCCCGGACGCGTCGGTGAAACGCGCGGTGTAGCCCGAGGTCGTGCCGAAGTTCGTGTTCGCGATCGTCGCGCCGAGCAACCCGGTGAGCACGATGGTGACCACGGCGAAGATGAGGATCTTGATCAGCGAAGGCAGGGTTTTGCTCATTTGAGGTCCACCTCCGCGCCGCGGTAGAGCGGTCCGACGAGCAGGCTGCTCCAGTTCGGCACGTCCGACGGCGCCACCCCGAGTGCCGGCGCGGTCAGCAGGTTGATCAGCTGCTGCTCACCCGGCGAGTTCACCAGCGACGGCGCGCCGCCCGTCGAGCCGCTGCCCGAAGCGATCGGGCCGGGCAAAGTTCCGTCGGGCGAACGCGGCGGCGCGGGCTTGGTCGACCCGTCCTTGATCGCGCCGTCCGGCGGATACTGCGGCCAGGTGCCTGGCTTGGGCACCTGCGGATAACACCGCGGACCGCGTTTGTCGTCGTACTTCGGCTCGTCGACCCCGGGCAGGTACTTACCGCGGCTGGAGGTGAACTCGATGGTCACGCGGCTGACGTCGGGATGCGCTGTGCCCTTGCCGAACGCCAGTTCGGCTGCGGGAACCGAGGCCGCGAGCTGCTGGAGCAGGCAGGGGTATTCCGGCGCGTACTTGGCGAGGACGTCGAGCGTGGGTTGGACGTCGGTGGTGAGCCCGATCAGGTTGTTCTCGTTGACCGCCAGGAAGCTGGTGAGGTCGACCGACGCGGTGGACACCGACGAGTACAGGTCGGCGAGCCCCTGTTTCTTGTCCACCAACGTCTTGCTCGTGGTCGTCAGGTCCGCGAGCGCGTCCAGCAGATCCGGCGCGGCCTTGGTGTAGGTGTCCGAAACGTTCGCGAGCCCGGTGATGTCGGCCTTGACGTCCGGCAGCGACGGGTCGAGCTTGCCGAGGTAGTCCGAGAGCCGCGCGAGGGTCTGGCCAAGCTGCGTGCCGCGCCCGTTCAAGGCTGTCGACACCGCGTTCAGCGTGCTCGACAGCTTCTGCGGCTGGACGGCCTGAAGCAGCGGCATGACGTCGTCGAGCACCTTCTCCAGCTCGATCGCGCTGCTGCTGCGGTCCTGTCCGATGACGTCCCCGGCGGCGATGTGGGCGGCGGACGGGTCCGGCGGGATCTGCAGGGCGACGTACCGCTCACCGAAAAGCGTCTTCGGCAGCAGGCGGGCGGAGACGTTGGCGGGGATGACGTCGATCTTGTCCGGATCGAGCGCGAGGTCGAGCGCCGCGTGGTCACCGTCGACCTCGATCGACCGCACCTCGCCGACGAGCACCCCGCGGACCTTGACGTCGGCGCCCTTGCGCATCTGGTTGCCGACGTGGTCGGTCTCCAGGCGCACCTGAGTGACCGGGGTGAAGTCCTTGTTGTAGATCGCGACAGTAGTCACGAAAAACAGCGCCGCGACGACCAGGAACACCAGCCCGAGCAGCTGGAAACGCAGGCGCCGCAGCAGGATCCGCCGGTTCATCCGGAGATCCTCACCGTCGTGGTCGCGCCCCAGATGGCGAGGCTGAGGAAGAAGTCGAGTACCGAGATCAGCACGATCGACGTCCGCACCGCGCGGCCCACCGCCACGCCGACCCCGGCGGGACCGCCTTCGGCCGTATAGCCGTAATAGCAGTGCGAAAGGATCACGAGAACGCTGAAGATGAGCACCTTCAGGAACGACCAGAGCACGTCTTCGGGCGGCAGGAACAGGTTGAAGTAGTGGTCGTAGGTGCCGGCCGACTGCCCGTACAGGAAGATCGTGATCTCGCGTGACGCCAGGTACGAAGACAGCAGCCCCACGGCGTAGAGCGGGATGACCGCGGCCACTCCGGCGATGACGCGGGTTGTCACCAGGTACGGCAGGCTCGGGATGGCCATCACCTCGAGCGCGTCGATCTCCTCGGAGATGCGCATCGCGCCGAGCTGCGCGGTGAACCCGCAGCCGACGGTCGCCGAAAGCGCCAACCCGGCCGAGAGCGGCGCGACCTCACGGGTGTTGAAGTAGGCCGAGATGAACCCGGTCAGCGCCGCCGTGCCGAGCTGGTTCAGCGCCGCGTACCCCTGCAGACCGACGATCAGCCCGGTGAACAACGTCATCCCGATCATCACGCCGAGCGTGCCGCCGATGACGGCCAGGCCACCGCTGCCGAAGATGACCTCGGTCAGCAGGCGCAGCACTTCCTTGCCGTAGCGGCGCATGGTCCGCGGTGCCCAGGCGAGCGCACGCGCGTAGAACCAGAGCTGCTCGCCGAGACCCTCGAGACTCGCCCCCGGACGCGCGATGATCTCCAGCGTCCGGTCGATGGACTGGACGGGCTCCTGGTCCTCGGCTAGTGCAGTCATTACAGCGCCTTGGCCGGGACGATCTGCAGGTAGATCGCCGTCAGCACGACGTTGATCAGGAACAGCAGCAGGAACGTGATCACCACGGCCTGGTTGACCGCGTCGCCGACGCCCTTCGGCCCGCCGGCCGGGTTGAGCCCGCGGAACGCCGCGACCACCCCCGCGACGAAGCCGTACAGCAGGGCCTTGATCTCACTGACCCACAGGTCCGGCAGCTGGGCTAGAGCGTTGAAGCTGGCGAGGTACGCGCCCGGGGTGCCGCCCTGCATGACGACGTTGAAGAAGTACCCGCCGAGCACCCCGACCACGCTGACCAAGCCGTTGAGCAGCACCGAAACCACGATCGCGGCGAGCACCCTGGGCACGATGAGCCGCTGGATGGGATTGACGCCGAGCACTTCCATCGCGTCGATCTCTTCGCGGATCTTGCGGGCGCCGATGTCCGCGCAAACGGCGCTTCCGCCCGCACCGGCCACCAGCAACGCCGTGATCAGCGGCGCGGCCTGCTGCACGATCGCGAGCGCGCTGGCCGCACCGGTGAACGACTGCGCGCCGATCTGCTCGGTCAGCGAACCCAGCTGCAGCGCGATGACCGCGCCGAACGGGATCGCCACCAGCGCCGTCGGCAGGATCGTCACACTCGCGAAGAACCACGACTGCTGGATCCATTCGCGGACCTGGAAGGGGCGTTTGAAGATCGCCCGCAAGACCTCCCAGGCAAGCGTCGACAGCCTGCCCACCTGGGTCAGTGCGGCGATTCCCGGGATTCGGAACGATCCGCTCTCCTCGCCGGCCACCACACCTCCGCGTCGTTTCGCCCCCAGTACCCCGACCGAGTCTTACGCATACCTCACAACCGCGTTCCGTTAGCGGTGTTCACTAACTACCCTTCGGCAGTGAGCCTTCAGAACTTGAGGGCGTGGGTGGCCGTGGCACCTCCGTCGGCGACGAATTCCGCTCCGGTGCAGTACGAGCTGTCGTCGCTGGCGAGGAACACGACCAGCTGCGCGATCTCCTCCGGCCGCCCGACTCGGCCGAGCGCGACCTTCTTCCCGGCCGGCGACAGATCGACGTCGTGCCCGCCCACGGCGTCGGAGACCATCTTCGTGTCGATCATGCCCGGGTGCACCGAGTTCACCCGGATGCCGCGCGCGCCCAGCTCCAGCGCGGCGACCTTGGTCATCCCGCGGATCGCGAACTTGCTCGCGGTGTAGGCGACGAGGTACGGCATGGCGGCCAGACCCTCCACAGAGGACACATTGACGATCGACCCGCCACCGGCGGCGGACAAGGGTTCAACGACCGAACGCATCCCAAGAAACGTACCAATCTGGTTTACCCGGATGACGCGCTCGTAGTCGGCGAGCGCGGTGTGGGCGAGTTCGGCGAAAAACAGGATCCCGGCATTGTTGACCAGCACGTCGAGTCGGCCGAACGTCTCCCCGACCTGCTTGACCGCGGCCGCCCAGTCGTCTTCGTCGGAAACGTCGAGATGCTGGTACACCACGGCGTCACCGAGTTCGGCGGAAAGCTGCTCGCCGCCGGCGTCGTCGATGTCCGCGATCATCACCCGCGCGCCCTCGCCGACGAACGCCCGCACGGCGGCTTCGCCCTGGCCGCGCGCGGCACCGGTGATCAGCGCGACCTTCCCGGCCAGCCGTCCCACTCGCACAGTGCGTGTCATGACTCTCCTATCACGCGACACTTAAGGGAGGGAAAGGATTTCCTGGCTGGCGAACATGCTTTGCGGATCGCGTCCGGCGAAGTACGCGCCGACACCCGTTTCGAGTTCTTCCGCTGTCCAAAAGCCGTTGACGGTGTCGAATCGCCGTTCGACCGACGGAGGCCGCAGGAGCGCGACCATGCCGCCGTGGACGACGAACACCTGGCCGTTGATCGCTTCCGCGGCCGGCGAAGCGAGGAACGTGACGAACGGCGCGACGTGACCAACGGACAGCGGGTCGACGCCTTCGGCCGGTGCGTCGCCGAAGACGTCCTCGGTCATCGCTGTCCTGGCGCGCGGGCAGATCGCGTTGGCTCGCACGCCGTATCGCGCAAGGCCTCGGGCGGTGGAAACGGTCAGGGCGGCGATGCCCGCCTTCGCGGCGGCGTAGTTGGGTTGGCCGGGCGAGCCGATCAGGAACGCCTCGGACGCGGTGTTGACCACCCGTCCGTACACCGGCGCGCCAGTCGCCTTGGCGTTGTTTCGCCAGTAGGCCGCCGCGCCGCGCGAAAGCAGGAAATGCCCGCGCAGGTGGACCTTCAGCACGAGGTCCCAGTCTTCGTCGGACATCCCGAACAGCATCTTGTCCCGCAGAACGCCGGCGTTGTTGACGAGGATGTCGAGCCCGCCGAAATGCTCGACAGCGGCGGCTATGAGCGCATCGGCTATGGAGCGCTCCGACACGTCCCCGGCCACGGCGAGCGCTTTGCCGCCGGCCGCTTCGATCTCGCTCACGACCGATGCGGTGTCCGCGACGTCGTTGACGACCAGGGCCGCTCCCGCTCCGGACAACGCGAGGGCCTCGGCGCGGCCGAGGCCCGCCGCGGCGCCAGTGACGATCGCGGTCCGGCCGTCCAGGCGGTTCACTCTCACACCGACTGCCTCCTCACTGGGGCTCGACCTCGTTGTCAGGGCAAGACTAGAATCTGTTCTCGTTCTTAACAAGGCCCAGATGAGCGGGCCTAGCCTTTTGCTATCCCGGCAGAGCCTGCTACAACTAGAACGAGTTCTATGACACGGGAGGTCGCGGATGCGGATCGACTACACGCCGGAACAGCAGGCGCTCCGCGAGGAACTGCGCACCTACTTCGCCAGGTTGATGACCCCGGAACGTCGTGAGGCGCTCGCCGGCGCGGGCGGCGAATACGGGGACGGCACGGTGTACAAGGAGATCGTCCGTGAGCTGGGGCGCGACGGCTGGCTCGCGATCGGCTGGCCCACCGAGCACGGCGGCCAAGCCAGGTCGACGCTCGACCAGCTCGTCTTCACCGACGAAGCCGCCGCCGCGGGCGTGCCCGTCCCGTTCCTGACGGTGAACACGATCGGGCCGACCATCATGCGGTTCGGAACCGAGGAACAGAAGGCGTTCTACCTGCCCAAGATCGCCGCGGGCGAGCTGCACTTCTCGATCGGCTACTCCGAGCCCGGGGCGGGCACGGATCTCGCGTCGCTGCGCACCCGCGCGATCCGCGACGGCGACGACTACGTGGTCAACGGCCAGAAGATGTGGACGAGCTTGATCGAATACGCCGACTACGTCTGGCTCGCCGTCCGCACCGACCCGGACGCGCGCAAGCACAAAGGGCTGTCGATGCTGATCGTGCCGACTTCGGCCGACGGATTCTCCTGGACCAAGGTGCGCACCGTGGCCGGCCCCGGCACCAGCGCGACCTACTACGACGACGTCCGCGTGCCCGTGACCTCCCGGATCGCCGACGAGAACGCGGGCTGGCCGCTGATCACCAACCAGCTCAACCACGAACGCGTCGCGCTGACTTCGGCCGCGCCGGTCCAGTCCGCGCTCGCCGAGGTCCGCGCGTGGGCGCAGACGACGAAACTGCCTGACGGCGGCCTGGTCGTCGACGCCGAATGGGTCCGCCTGCACCTCGCGCGGGTCCACACCAACGCCGAATACCTCAAGCTCCGGAACTGGAAGATCGCCTGGGCCGCCGCCCACGGCGAACTCGGACCGGCCGAGGCGTCCGCGTCGAAGGTGTTCGGCACGGAGACGGCGATCGAGTCCTACCGGCTGTTGATGGAGGTCCTCGGGGCCGGCGCGATCCTCCGGCAGGGCTCACCCGGCGCCCCCTTGCGCGGCCGGGTCGAGCGGCTCTACCGGTCGTCGCTGATCCTCACCTTCGGCGGCGGCGCCAACGAGGTCCAGCGCGACATCATCGCCGCCACCGCCCTCGGCCTGCCCGTCACCCGCTAGGAGTTGGTTGTGGACTTCTCGTTGACCGAAGCGCAGCACGATCTGGCCGAACTGACCCGCCGGATCCTGAGTGACCGCGTCACGCCCGAGTCGTTGGGTCCGTGCGGGGAGGGCGGATTCGACGCCGATCTGTGGTCGGGGCTGGCGAAGGCGGGGATCGTCGACGCCGCGCTGCCCGCGTCGGTCGGCGGTGGCGGGTTCGGGCTGCTGGAGCAATGCTCGGTGCTGATCGAGGTCGGCCGCGCGGTGGCCCCGGTCCCCTACCTGCCGTGCGTCACGATGGCGGCCGCCGCGGTCGCCGAGTTCGGCACGCCTGACCAGGTCGAGCGATGGGCCGTGCCTGCCGTGCGCGGGGAACTCGTGCTCACCGCGGCGCTGGCCGACGCGGGCGCGCCATGCGGGTTCGCGGCCGAACGCTCCGATACCGGCTGGCGGATTTCGGGCGCCCAAACCGCGGTCCTGTCCGGTGCGTTCGCGGGAGCGTTCCTCATCCCCGCGTCGACGGAGGATGGCGTCGCGGTGTTCCTGATCGACCGTGAGCAGACCGGCGTCACGGTGTCGACGCAACAAGCCGTGGACCACGCCGACGCGGCACTGGTGGAGTTCGACGGCGTCGAGACGTCGTCCATGCTCGGCGGACCAGGTGTCGACGAATGGCTGCGCCTGAGGGGCACGGTGGGGCTGTGCGCGCAACAGCTCGGTGTGCTCGAACGCGCGTTGGAGCTGACGGCTGAGTACGCGCGAGAACGTGAACAGTTCGGCCATCCGATCGGCGCGTTCCAGGCCGTCCGGCAGCGGCTCGCCGACGCCTACATCGACGTCGAAGCCGTCCGGCTCACCCTGTGGCAGGCTGCCTGGAGACTCGCGGAAGGCCACCCTGCCGGCGAAGAGACGGCATGCGCGAAGTTCTGGGCGGCCGAGGCCGGACACCGCGTCTCACACACGGCCGTGCACATCCATGGCGGCGTCGGCATCGACGTCGAGCATCCGCTGCACCGGTACTTCGCGGCGGCCGGGCGGCTCGAGTTCGCCCTCGGTGGCGCGACCGCCCAGCTACGTACCCTCGGCGAACTCCAACGCCATGCCCCCTGATGCTGAGCCTGCCCAAGCGTCGCAACTCGCCGTCGAGTTGCGGTCTCTTAGAAACTGAGAGACCCCGCAAAAGCACAAAAGTGCGAGCAGGTCAGCCGGGTTCGGGGATGGGGCGGAGGCGGCGCGGGCCGCTGTCGGGTCGCGACGGAGTCGGACCGAGGACGACACGCGCGTTCGCGACGAACGCGCCGGACGGCGAAGCGAGGATCGGGTCCAGCGCCAGTGACCGCACCTCGGGGTTGTCCTCGGCGAGCGCGGCCACCCGCTGCACCATGTCCTGCAACGCCCCGAGATCGACCGGTTCGTCACCGCGGTAGCCGGTCAGCAGCGGCGCGGTACGCGGCTCGCGGAGGAGCGTGGCCGCGTCGACGTCGGTCAGCGGGAGCGCGCGGTACGCCCGGTCGCCCAGCAGCGTGCTGATCAGCCCGGACAGCCCGAACGAGACCAAGGTGCCGAACGACGGGTCGTCCTGGAGCCCGATCACGCAGGACAGACCCTTCGGCGCCATCTGCTGGACGTAGAGGTCGTCCTCGCCGGAGACCTCGCAGAGATCTCGATAGCTGGTGCGGACGGCGTCCTCGGAGGTGAGGTCCAGCCGGACCCCGGCCAGGTCCGGCCTGCCGCGCAGCCGCTCGTCGACCGCCTTCAACGTCACCGGGTAACCAAGCACTTCGGCGGCCGACACGGCGTCGTCCGCGGAGGAGACGACCCGGAACGGCACCACACCGACGCCGTAACAACCGAGCAGCCGCACCGAATCCTCGTCGGACAGGACGACGTGCCCCGAGCTCTCACTGTCCGCCAGCAGCTCCCGCACGATCTCCTGCGCCTGCTCGACGTGGATCCCGCCGGGACGCCGCAACGAGCCCTGCGGCCGCTGGCGCCACGCCGCATACCGGACGACCTTCGCCAGCGCGTACACCGCGCGCTCCGGGCTCGGGTAAGACGGGATGGAACCGCGGGTCGGCGAGCCGTCCTCGGACAACACCGCGAGCTCCGCCGGAACACCTTCGGCCGCCAGGAAAGTCGACACGATCGGCTTGTTCTTGTCCAGCTCCACGACCGCTTCCCGCAGCGCCCGCGCGTACGTCGTCCCGGGAATGGCCAGCGGTGGCACGAAAACGACCACCAACGCGTCGACCTCCGGCGAGTTCAAGGCTTCCCGCACGGCGGCCGCGAACTCGTCGGGCCCAGCCTGCGGCCCGACGTCGACGGGGTCGACGGCGACCCGAAGCCCCTGGTCACGGGCCGCGTCGGCGGCGAGCAGGCCGATCGCGCTGGAGTTGCCGACGATGCCCACCCGCGGTCCCGCCGGCAGCGGCTGGTGGGCGAACACGAGCGCGGTGTCGAACAGCTGCGCCAGCGACTCGACCCGGACCACGCCCGTCTGCTCGAACAGAGCCTGCACACTCGGTTCGTCGATCTCGGTCGAGGTCGCGGCCAACTGCGGGCGGACGGCGTGCCGGCCGGACTTCACCACCACCACCGGTTTCGTCCGTGCGAGCCGCCGGGCGAGCCGGGCGAACTTGCGCGGGTTGCCGAACGATTCGAGGTAGAGCAGCACGAGGTCGGTGTTGGGGTCGGTTTCCCAGTACTGCAGCAGGTCGTTGCCCGAGACGTCGGCCCGGTTGCCCGCCGAGACGAAGGTCGACATGCCCAGTCCCCTGGCCTCGGCGTCGGCGAGGATCGCCGTGCCGAGCGCACCCGACTGGCAGAAGAACCCGGTCCGCCCGCGTGCCGGGAGGCGCGGCGCGAGAGTGGCGTTGAGCCGGATCGCGGGATCGGTGTTGAGCACGCCGAGCGCGTTCGGCCCGACCACCCGCATCCCGTGCGCCCTCGCCTCGCCGACCAGCCGAAGCTCGGCGTGCAGCCCGAGCGGGCCCGCTTCGCCGAAACCACCGGACAGGATCAGCAACGTCTTGACCCCCTTGGCAAGCGCACCGTCCAAAACGGACTCGACGACGTCCGCGGGCACGGCGACGACAGCGAGGTCCACCGGATCGGGGATGTCCAGGACGGACGCGTAGGCGCGTACCCCGCGGACCGAGCGGTGCTCGGGGTTGACCGGGTAGACCGTGCCGGCGAAGTCGGCCGCCAGCAGGTTGGTCAGCACGACATAACCGACCTTCGCCGGATCCGTCGACGCGCCGATCACCGCGACCGAAGTCGGATGCAGGAGGTTGTGCACGCTGCGTGCTTCGGCGGCCTGCTCGCGCGACCGCGCCACGGCGAGGGACTCCTCGGTCGGGTCGATGTCGAATTCGAGGTGCAGCACGCCTTCCTCGATCTCGCGGCTGACCTGGTAACCCGCGTCGCGGAACACACGCACCATCGGCGAGTTCTCCGCGAGCACCTCGGCGACGAACCTGCCCAGCCCGCGCTCAGAGGCCGCCGCGGCGAGGTGCTCCAGCAGAATCGAACCCAGCCCGCGGCCCTGGTGCGCGTCGTCGACCACGAACGCCACCTCCGCGGACGGGCCGTCGTCGAGGCGTTCGTACCTCCCGACCGCGACGATGTCGTCCCCGAGCAGCGCGACGAAGGCGACGCGGTCGTGGTGGTCGACGGTGGAGAACCGGATCAGGTCCCGCGGTGGTATCCGGGGGTAGGCACCGAAATACCGGAAGTAGCGGCTGCGGTCGGACAACCTGCCGTGCAGACCCACCAGTCCGTCGGCGTCCTCGGGCACCACCGGCCGCAGGTGCACGGTGCCGCCGTCGGACAGCACGACGTCCGCTTCCCAGCGGCGCGGGTAGTCGTACGGGTCGGGCTTGTCGGTCTTGTGGGGTACGTCTGGTGCGCCGGGCTCGCTCACGGTCAATCCCTCGGATCGTCCGGGTCGAGGCCGTACAGCGGGAAGACCGCGCGACGGGTGTCCCGGATCGCGATGTCGACCGGGTCGTCCTCGCCGTCACCCCAGGGCTTGAACGTGGTGTCGTCGCCGTCGGCCAGCGCCGCGGGCACACTCGCGCTGGGCGCGGCCTTGTGCACGGTTTCGAGCCAGCCGGGCGGCATCAGGGTCTCCGGCGCGACATCCCGGTTCAGCACGGTGGCGATCAGATGCGTCCACGACCGCGGGACCACGCGGATCAGCTGGTAGCCTCCACCGCCGACGGCCAGCCACCGGCCTTCCGCGTAGCGATCGGCCAGCTCCCGAAGCGTCTGGTAGATCGTCCGATGACCGTCGACGGTCAGTGAGAGGTCGGCGAGCGGGTCCTCGACGTGCGAATCGACGCCGCACTGGGTGAGCAGGATCTGCGGCCGGAACTCGGCGAGCAGCGACGGCACCACGGCGTGGAACGCGCGCAGCCAGCCGGAGTCCGACGTCTTCGGCGGCAAGGGGATGTTGACCGCGGTGCCTTCCGCCCCGCCCTCGCCGATCTCGGCCGAATACCCGGTGCCCGGCCACAACGTGAACGGATGCTGGTGCAGCGAGACGGTCAGCACCCGCGGGTCGTCGTAGAACACCTTCTGGACACCGTCACCGTGGTGGACATCGGTGTCGACGTAGGCGATCCGGTCGAACCCGTGGTCGAGCAGCCAGGAGATCGCCACCGCGCAGTCGTTGTACACGCAGAACCCGGACGCGTGGTCGGGCATCGCGTGGTGCAGCCCGCCGGCGATGTTGACCGCGCGGGTGACCTCGCCGTCGGCGATCTTGCGCGCCGCGAGCAGCGTCGAGCCGACTACCAGCGCCGACGCCTGGTGCATGTCGCTGAACACCGGGTTGTCGGAAGTGCCCAGCCCGTGGCCGACGTCCCAGCTCGCCATCGGCGCCTCTTTGACGGCGTCGAGGTACTCCTGCACGTGCACTCGGCGCAGCTCGGAGTCGCCCGCGGTGTCGGGCACGAGCAGCGGGACGCCGTCGAGCACGCCGAGCTCGGTGGCCAACCGGATGGTCAGTGCGAGCCTGACCGGGTTGAAGGGATGTTCACTGCCCAGGTCGTAGCCCAGCAGCGAGGAGTCCCAGACGACGGCCGGTTCCAGCATGGCCCCGACTGTAATCCCCGCGCCCGGCCGGCGCGTGTCCCAGCGTTGTTGTCCCAGCGGTGTTGTCCCAGCGGTGTTGTCTCAGCCGGGCTCGCCGCCGGTGGCGACGGGCCGCTCGGGGTCGCGAGACCAGTGCGACCAAGAACCGGTGTAAAGCGCGGCGGGTTCGGACCGCCCGGAGACCTCGAGGGCGAGGACCACCGAACTCGCGGTGACCCCGGACCCGCAGTACGCGCCCACCGGGTCGCCGGAGACGCCCAAGTCGGCGAAGCGCGCCGCCAGCTCCGACGGCTGCTTCCACCGCCCGTTTTCCCCGAGGTGTTCGGCGAAGGGCGCGTTGATCGCGCCCGGGATGTGCCCGGCGCGCGGGTCGATCGGCTCGACCTCGCCGGCGTAGCGCGGAAACGCCCTGGCGTCGAGCAGGACGCCGTCTCGTGCGAGGTCAGCCGCCTCAACAGCGTCGAGCACGGGCATCCCGCCCGGACGCACCTCGATGTCCCCCGGCACGGCCGCTGGAACCTCGGTCGTCACAGGGCGTCCCTCGCCGACCCAGGCCGCGAAACCGCCGTCGAGCACGGACACCTCTGCGTGGCCGGCCCAGCGCAGCAGCCACCAGCCACGGGCGGCGACCGAGCCGTCACCGTCGTCATAAACCACGACCGGGTGACCCGCCCGGACACCGGAAGCCCGCAGATACCGCTGAAGCGTGGCAGGCTCAGGCAACGGATGACGGCCGCCTTCACCGGGTTCACCGGCGAGTGCCTCGTCGAGGTCGACGAAAACAGCGCCGGGCAGGTGCCCGGCGAGGTAGGACTCGATCCCGGGCGGCCCGGCGAGCCGCCACCGGAGGTCCAGCAGGGTCGGGGCGGAATCCTCCGCTTGGGCGGCCAGTTCGGCCGGCGTCGTCAAGGGGCGCATGCGGCCATCCTGCCCCGCCGACCCCGCCGCCCGCTGTCCACCCAGGTGGAGAGGACTTTTTGCAGGTTCGAGCTTGTTAGACCATCGCACGGGCGTCGCTGTCGGGCCCAGCGACTACGATGGGTGACGCGGATGAAGGGGACAATGTGAACGATCTCATCGACACCACAGAGATGTACTTGCGTACCATCTACGAGCTCGAAGAAGAGGGTGTCGTCCCACTGCGCGCGCGGATCGCGGAGCGACTGCAGCAGAGCGGTCCCACGGTGAGCCAGACGGTTGCCAGGATGGAGCGCGACGGCCTCGTCGTCGTCGCCGATGACAGGCACCTTCAGCTCACCGACCACGGCCGCGAGCTGGCCATCGCGGTCATGCGCAAGCACCGGCTCGCCGAGCGGCTGCTGGTGGACGTGATCGGGCTCGAATGGGAGCACGTGCACACCGAGGCCTGCCGTTGGGAACACGTGATGAGCGAGGCCGTCGAGCGCAAGCTCGTCAAGCTGCTCGACCACCCCACCACCTCGCCGTACGGCAACCCGATCCCCGGCCTGGACAAACTCGGCGAGGGCGGCAAGCCGGCGCCCCCCGCCGAAGCCGACCTCGTCCGGTTGGACGAGTTCTCCCGCGCGGGCGGCGGCAAGGTCGAAATCCGGCGGATCGCCGAGCACATCCAGCTCGACGAAGCCGTCATGACCGAGCTCAAGGCTGTCGGGCTGCTTCCCGGCCGCACGGTGAGCGTGGCGAAGTCCAGTGGTGGCGGCTCCACCATCGAGGTGACCGGAGACAGCTCAAGCATGCACGTCGCGACGTCTGTGCTGCACGCGGTGCTGGCGCAAGCTCGGTGAGCCCCGCCGCAGAAGCCGCGGCCGCCTTCGCGACCGTGCACTCCAGCGCGCCCTCGGGTGTGTGGTCCGCGCCGGGCCGGGTCAACCTGATCGGTGAGCACACCGACTACAACGACGGTTACGTCCTGCCGTTCGCGCTGCCACACCGACTGGCCGCCGCCGCGACCCGGCGGTCCGACCAGGTGCTGAACGTGGCCACCCTCGGCTCGGACGGCAAGTTCCAGTACTCCGGGAACCTGCGGATCGCCGACCTGAGCCCGTCCGACATCGAGGGCTGGGCCGCTTACCCCGCCGGTGTCGCCTGGGTCATGCGGGACCACGGTTTCGACCGGGGTGCCGACGTGGTGATCGCCGGTGACGTTCCCTCCGGCGCGGGCCTGTCCTCCTCGCACGCGCTGGAGTGCGCCGTGGCGCTGGCGCTGCTCGGCCTTTCCGGCATCGAGCTCGACGGCGACGCGCCCGGCACCCCGACCAGGCCCGAGATCGCCCGCTGGGTGCAGCGTTCGGAGAACGACTTCGTCGGCGCGCCGACCGGCCTGCTCGACCAGACCGCGTCCCTGTGCTGCACCGAGTCGAACGTGCTGTTCCTGGACGTGCGGTCCGGCGAGATGGAGCACGTGCCCTTCGACGCGGCCGCCGCCGGGATGCGGGTACTGGTGATCGATACCCGCGCCAAACACTCCCACGCCGAAGGCGGCTACGGCGAGCGCCGGCGGGGTACCGAACACGCCGCCGAACTTCTCGACGTCAAGGCGTTGCGCGATGTCGAGCTCGCCGATCTGCCCTCGGTGCTGAAGACCCTGCCCGACGAGCTGGGCCCCCTGGTCCGGCACGTCGTGACGGAGAACCAGCGGGTCCTCGACACGGTCGAACTCCTGCACGCCGACCGGCTGGCCGAGATCGGGCCGCTGCTCGACGCCTCGCACGAAAGCCTGCGCGATGACTACCGCGTGTCCTCGGTCGAGCTCGACCTCGCCGTCGACGCCGCGCGTGAGGCCGGCGCCCTCGGCGCCCGGATGACCGGCGGCGGTTTCGGCGGTTCGGCGATCGCCCTGGTCCGTGCGGGCGACGCGGCTCGGGTCGAGGAGTCCGTCAGCCTGGCGTTCGAGCGCGGCGGCCTGCGCCGCCCGCGCGTGTTCTCGGCAGTGCCTTCGCGCGGCGCGGGGCGCGACAAGCTCTGAAAGACGCAGCGGTGAAAGACGACGGTGCCGGCCCGGGGGCGAACCACCCCCCGGGCCGGTCGCACGTCCAGGTGAGGGAAGACTGGACCCGGATACCGCTTCCTTGGCGAAACAGCTGACGAGAAAGGCCCGAACGTGACCGACGAGCAGAACAAGCCCCTGAAACTGATCGTCACGGGCGGCGCCGGTTACGTGGGCAGCGTCTGTGCGGCCCGCCTCGTCGAGGCCGGTCACGAAGTCACGGTCATCGACGACCTGTCCACCGGGCACGCGGACGCCGTCCACCCGGGCGCCCGGTTCATCCAGGAAGACGCGGCAGAGGGAGCCGAGGCTCTGCTGGGTGAAGGCTTCGACGGCGTGCTGCACTTCGCGGCGAAATCCCTGGTCGGCGAGTCCATGCAGGATCCGGCCAAATACTGGCACGGCAACGTGGTCACCTCGCTGAAGCTGCTCGACGCGATGCGCAGCCACGGCACGCCCCGGCTGGTCTTCTCCTCGACCGCGGCGACCTATGGCGAGCCCGAGGTGTCCCCCATCCCGGAATCCGCCCCGACGAGCCCGACCAACACCTACGGCGCGACGAAGCTGGCCATCGACCACGCGATCACGAGTTACGCGCGGGCGCACGGACTCGCCGCGGTCAGCCTGCGGTACTTCAACGTCGCGGGCGCCTACGGCACCTACGGCGAGCGGCATGCCACCGAGACCCACCTCATCCCGCTCGTGCTGGGTGTGGTGACCGGTGCCAGGGAGCAGATCAACATCTACGGCGAGGACTACCCCACCGAGGACGGCACCGCGATCCGCGACTACGTCCACGTTTCGGACCTCTCCGACGCGCACCTGCTGGCGCTGCGGCACGCCAAGGCCGGCGAGCACCAGATCTTCAACCTCGGCAACGGCACCGGGTTCTCGGTCCGCCAGGTGATCGACGCCTGCCGCGCCGTCACCGGGCACCCCATCCCCGCCGCGGCCGCGCCGCGGCGCGCGGGTGACCCGGCGGTACTGGTGGCCGCCAGCGACCGGGCCCGTGAGGTGCTCGGCTGGAAGCCGGAGCACGCCGAGCTGACCGGGATCGTCTCCGACGCGTGGGAGTTCACGCAGCATCGGCTGACCGCCCAGGGCTGACGTCACCGGTGAACCGGAGGCTTTCCACCCCTTCGTTCCGGCCAAGGTCCGCCAATCGCGACGGCTCGATACCGCTGCCCAGCGCGGCCTGCAGCAGTTGGGCGAGCACGTGTTTCGGGTCGGCTCGCAGCGCGTTGGCCAAGGCCATTCCGGCGAAAGCCCCATCGCCGCGAGCGTAGGCCGTGTAGCCGAGCAAAGCGGCTGCCTCAGCCCGCTCGGGTGCGGGCAGCTCACGGACGAGTGTGAGCCACAACCGCTCGGCTTGTCTGGCCACGCCTGTCCCCGGCGGAACAGCGGCGGCGAGGCAGGCGTCCCGAACGCGGGTGACGGCCAGCGCTTGCCCGAGTCCGACGACTTCGTCATCGGTCAGGTGAGCACCGGACGCCGCGAGCTTGACGAGTGCCTGCTGGACAACGCGACGGTGGCGGCGAACCGAATCAGCCGACGAGTCCGGGCCGGGCGCGGCTTTCAGCAGCCGCGCACGCCGCCTGAGCGCCGCTTCGCCGACGGGCTCAAGCAACTTCTCCATGGCTTCGCGGCTGTCGAACGTGACAGCGCCCTTGCTCGCCATGGTCGCCGCCGCGACAGTGCTGTCCACCGCCGGCAGCACTCCTCCGCAGTCCTGCTCGAAATAGCACTCCCACGGGGCACCTGAGCTGATCTCGGACACCCACATCGCGTGCATCGGCGGCACGCCGACGTCCCTGAGCAACTCCGCCACGATCGTGACGAACTCCTCGTGAGCCTGCTTCGGCCCGCCGCCGACCACGACGATCGTGGCAGCCATGGCGCCGCTGGTGACCAGGGTGGTCACCAGGTTCTCGGCCTGCGGGGCCCGCAGGTCGGACGGGGGCAAATCGCCCCGGACGACGAGTCCGATGAGAGTGCCCCGGGGCGGGCGGTGCCCGATGAGCAGGACGGAGTCGGCCGGCCGGAAGCCGACGACATACGGGATGGCGGCGA
This sequence comes from Amycolatopsis sp., assembly GCF_025464955.1. Classification (GTDB taxonomy): domain Bacteria; phylum Actinomycetota; class Actinomycetes; order Mycobacteriales; family Pseudonocardiaceae; genus Amycolatopsis. The sequence goes on from NZ_JAODNM010000037.1 coordinate 38,338, forward strand.
GCAGTTGGCCCGGGTCCCTGAGGTTGATCCGGGTCTGGCCGCCGTTGCCGGTCGCACCGGCTGTCTGGGATGAGGTCACTCACCCACCTTGCGGCCGGCCGGGACTCGATGGGGGCGCCGGAGACGATCTGTGGACAACTCCGCAAGACGAGGAACAACTCGTCCCGACCGGACCAGAACACGCGCTTCCCGTCGGTGGGATGCGCTATCTTGCCCGGCCGCGTCCACCCTGGGGTCGAGGCGATCTCCACCTCCGCACTGATGCCCCGGCGCCCGAAAACGGTCAGCATGGAAGACATGGAAGGTTCGGGTGGGCCGCCGGGCCAGGTAAGGCGCATGCTGAACGCCATGACGGCGCACGGCGGCCGGCCAGAGGCCGCGATCCTCACCCCGCTCGACTGGGTTCGCTGGGGCCTGGTGGCAATTCCCGTCTTCACCGTCATCCCCCCGTCGAAGCCGTGGCTGTGGCCGCTGATCGTGCTCGCGCTGATCGCTTCGATCCCGCTGCTGCGGCTTCCCCGGACGCACCCCTGGATGCTCCCGGTCGCGATGTGGCTGGTGGTCGCCTGCACCGGCACGATCTGGATCGTCGCCCCGATCGGGTGGTCGACGGTGGCCATGTTCAGCACCACTTTCTACGGTGTCCGCACGCTGTCGCGCGCCCAAAGCGCCTTCCTGGTCGCCATCACCGCGGCCGCCATCACCGTGAACATCCTTTATCGGATCGACAACTGGCGGGACTCGTCGCTGCTTTACGCCGTCCTCGTCGTGCTCGTGTTGCTCGGGCTCAACCGCGAATCGAGGGCAGCGCGGCTGGAACAGGCCGAGCTCGCGCTGGCGCGGGCCCAAACGGCGACCGAGGAACACGCCCGCGCGGCGGCCTTGGCCGAACGGACCAGGATCGCCCGTGAACTCCACGACGTACTCGCCCATTCACTCGCCGGTCTGGCACTGAACCTGCAGGGAGCGCGGCTGATGCTGGTGCGCGACGGCGCGAGCCCCGACGCAGTCGCCCAGATCGAGCGGGCCCAGAAGCTCGCCGCCGACGGCCTCAGCGAAGCCCGAAGCGCGGTCGCTGCGCTGCGCGACGACCTGGTCCCGGTGACGAAGGCCGTGGCCGACCTCGTCACCGGCTACCGCATGGACACCGGCGCGACCGCCGAGCTGACCGTGGAAGGCGAGCCGCGCGAGCTCGCCGCGGCCGCCGGGACCACCGTGGTGCGGGCGGTGCAGGAGTCGCTGTCGAACACCCGCAAGTACGCGCAGTCGGCCGAAGTCCGCGTCACCCTGATGTTCGGCCAGGACCACGTCGAGGTGACGGTCCAGGACAAGCAGGGCAGGCGACCGCCGGAACCGGTGGCCGCAGGCTACGGTTTGCGGGGGATGCGCGAGCGGGTCGAACTGCTCTCGGGCGAACTGGACAGTGGGCCGGTGGAGGACGGATGGCGAGTACACCTGACAGTGCCGGCGTAGCGGGGACGCTGCGGGTGGTGCTGGCCGATGATCAGGCCGTGGTGCGCGAAGGACTGGTGACGCTTCTGGGCCTGTTGCCCGGGGTCGAAGTCGTCGGCGCGGCTTCGGATGGCCTCGAAGCGGTCGAGTTGGTCGCCGAACACCGCCCGGACGTGCTGCTGGTCGATCTGCGGATGCCGCGGTGCGACGGCGTCGAAGCCACCGCGAAGGTCCGCGCCCAGTACCCCGAAACCGAGGTCGTCGTCCTGACGACCTACACCGACGACGACTCGCTACTGGCCGCGCTGCGGGCGGGTGCCCGGGGGTTCCTCACCAAGGACGCCGACGCCGAAGCCATCGCCAGGGCACTGCGGTCCGCCGCCGACGGCCAGTCCACAGTGGACGCCGAACTGCAGCAGCGGCTGGTTGCCGCGGCAACCAGGGCCGCGCCTGTCCGCAGCGAAGAGGTCGAGGGACTCACCGCACGCGAGGTCGAGGTGCTGCGCCTCATCGCGACGGGGATGTCCAACACCGAGATCGCCCGCACCCTCGTGGTCAGCGAGGCGACCGTGAAAACCCACGTCAACCACCTGTTCGCCAAGGCAGGCTTGCGTGACCGCGCACAGGCGGTCGCCTTCGCCTACAAGGCAGGCATCGCCGGCTGAACCTAGCGTCCGCAAGCAGGGCACTTGTGTACAAAAGTGCCCTGCTTGAGACGTCAACCAGGGCACAAATGGAGAAAAGTGCCCGCGTCGGTCAGCCTTGGGCGATGTAGGCCTCGAGGTGTTCCTGGGTCTTTTCGAGCTCCTGCATACGGCTCTTCACGACGTCACCGATGCTGACGATGCCCGCGAGTTTCCCGGCGACGACCACGGGGACGTGGCGGATGCGCCGCTCGGTCATCAGCACGCTGAGGTGGTCGACGGAGTCCTCGGGGGTACAGCTGGCGACCATTCTGGTCATGATGTCCGACACGGGCCTGGTCAAGAGGTCCGGGCCGAAATCGTTCAAGCGGCGGACGACGTCTCGTTCGGAGACGATGCCGGCGATCCCGTCGGGGCCGACGACGACCATGGCCCCCACGTTGTTCTCGGCTAGTCCGCGCAACAAGTCGGTGACCGTGGTGTCCGGTTCGACAGTGGCCACCGCCGTACCCTTGCTCCGCAGCAAATCGGAAATGCGCATCGCGACCTCCCGGTTCGGTGAGCTGGCTCACACCAGGTTATGGCCTAGGCGCCGAGTGCGAAAGTCGCGAATCCGGCACGTCGGTCGTCCGGGTACCTCCGGACGCCCTGATCGACGCTCTGAGCAGGCCTGCGCAGCACGACGCGCGGTCCAAGATCGTCTAGCCCCGCAGCCCGTTCGCCGGCCACCAGCTCCCTGAGTTCAGGTGACCAACCGCCCGAATCGAACCGTTCGAAGCCTCGCGCCAGGTACCAAGGCTCGTTCCACGGGACGTGGGCGAAGGTGGTCAGGGTGACCGGCACGACAGCCTCGGCGACGGCGGCTTCCAGCAATACCGAGCCGACCCCGCGACGGCCGTGCGCAGGGTCCACAGAGAGCTGGTGGACGTGCAGATCAGGCCCGAGCGAGCCGATCACGATGAACCCGATCGGCGGACTGCCGGCGGCGAGCACCGTGTGCGTCGCGTCGATCCCGTCGAGGACGCTGCCCGGCGGGAACACCATGTCCGCGAACATCATGTCCGACGCCAGCTCGACCTCCCGGAGCCGCGCGAACTCCACCGGCAAGGCGGTGCGAACCCCCGCAGTCCCCATCCTCAACCCCGTCCTCAATCCCCACCCTTGTCTGCCATGACCTCGCGCAGCCGGCACAGTCCGGCCTCGATCCGGTCTGCCGCGATCGCACCGTAGCCGAACACGAACCCGGCCGTCGTGCGCTTTTCCACGGCGAAGTCACCGAGCGAGTACAGCGTCACCCCAGCCTGCCGGGCGGCCCGCCGGACAGCCGCACTGTCACCGTGGCCGAACGCGCTCAGGTGAAGGCCCACCGAGGACGGGATCACGTCCAGCATCCCGGCGAAGTCGCGCTTGAGGATGGCCGCGACGAGGTCGTGTCGCGTCTGGTACTCCCGCCGCATACGGCGAATGTGCGCGGCGAACCCGCCTTCGTCGATGAACTCCGCGAGCACCGCTTGCGCCGGCGCGGCCGAATGCCAGTCGGTGAGGTACTTCGCCTTCGTCAGCACGTCGCGCAAAGATGGTGGTGCCACCAGGAAACCGAGCCGGAGAGCCGGGGAAAGCACCTTGGAGAACGAGCCGACGTAGAGCACACGACGTCCGGTATCGAGGCTGTACAAGGGTTCCAGTGGACGTCCGGTGTAGCGGAACTCGGTGTCGTAGTCGTCCTCCACGATGGCGGCGTCATGACGCTCGGCCCACGCGAGCAGCTCGAGCCGTCGGGCGAGCGACATCGACACGCCGAGCGGGTACTGGTGCGACGGCGTCACGTAGACGACGCGGCAGTCGTCCGGAAGAGCGTCGACAACGAGCCCTTCCGAGTCCACGGGGACGGCTGCCGTCCGAACGCCGAGAGTGTGCAAGAGCAGCCGCGGCGGCGGGTATCCGGGGTCTTCGACCGCGGCTACGTCACCCGGCTTCAGCAGCACACGCGCGACCAGGTCCAATGCCTGCTGCGCGCCGCTGGTGACGAGGACGTCCGCGGGTGCCGCCCGGACATCGCGCGAGACCCCCACGTGGCGCGCGATCGCCTCGCGCAGGGCAGGGTGGCCGCCGGGATCGGCGTAAGTCATCAGGTCGGCGTTCGAGATCCGTACCTGCGCGGCAACGAGCCGCCGCCAGGCGGCGAACGGGAACCGGCTGACATCGGGGACCCCGGCGCGGAAGTCGAACTCCGGCGAAGGCGCGAAGCCTCTCGGCGCCCTGGGCACGTCGTCCCACACCGCGGTGCCACGGAGACTCGCGACCGGCTCGCCCGGCGGCGGCGTCAGATGGCGCCCAGCGCCGACGCGCACGAATGTGCCGGAACCGACCTTCGCGGCCAGGAAGCCTTCGGCAGTCAGCCGGTCGTACGCCGCGCTGACCGTGGTGCGGGAGATCGCCAGCCGCCGCGCGAGCTCCCTGGTCGGCGGCAACGACTCGCCTTCGCGGATCCGGCCGTCGAGAATCGCCGCCCGGAGTTGCCGGTAGATCTCGTCGCGGTGGCCCCGGCCGCCGGAGAACTCGATGTGCACGTCCACCGCGCCGAGCTTAATTGGCCCATCAGAGTTGGGCGGTGTTTGGCTCTTCAGGTGGACCGATCCTGCCCTTACCGTCATGGACATGGACATCCGAGAACTGGACGGCCGCGCCCTCGCCGTCGTCGACAAGCTCGTCGGCACGGTGACCCCGGCCGACCTGCACCGGCCGACCCCTTGTGCCGGTTGGACGCTGAGCGACCTCCTCCAACACCAGATCAGCGAGAACCGCGGCTTCGCGGTCGCCGTGCGCGAAGGCGCCGCGACGGATTGGCACAGCGGTTCGATCGGCCACGACCCGTACCGCTCCTACGCCGAGTCGGTCACCACCGTGCTCGACGCGTTCGCCGAGGACATGCTCGAACGCCAGGTCACCCTCCGAGAGTTCGGCACGTTCCCCGGGATCGTCGCGGTCGGGATGCACCTGATCGACACGGTCGCCCACGGCTGGGACATCGCGAAGTCGCTGGGTCTGCCTTACGAGCAGGACGAGGACGTCGTGGCGGCAGCGCTCTGGGGCGCGCAGCAGATCCCCGCCGACCCGGCCGGGCGCCGCGAACGGGGAACATTCGACGTCGTCGTGCCGGTTGTCGAGAACGCGTCCGCGTTGGACCGCTTTCTCGGTGTGCTCGGCCGTTCACCCGGCTGGACTCCGAGCAGTCTCAGCTGACCTCGTCCGGCGACGCCGACCACGTGTTGCACGAAGCCGGGGTCTTGCCCGCGAAGCCGGTCTTCGCCCAGCCGAGCTGGTGCTTGCGGCTGCCGTGGGTGTCGCTGTCGTCGGTGTTGCCGTAGTCAGCGATCGTGGCGTTCGCCAGCGACGTCGAGATCGCGCCCCGGCCCTCGGCGTCGGCGATGAACAACGCGCCGAAGCAGTTAGCCTGCAGCTCGATCCGCCTGCTGATCTCGAGGTCCGCCGGGCCGGCCCCGCCCGGCGACGACGTGTCCTCCTCGGCGGCGTCCAGGATGCCGCTTTCGTTCTGCACGTGGTGGCCGTACTCATGGGCGATGGTCGCCAGGTGCGACGCCTTGTTCAGGCCGACCGCGGCGAGCATCCAGTCCGACGGCGCGTAGATGGTGAGGTCGCCGGCGCAGTAGTAGGCCAGCGCTTCCTTGCTGTCGGGGGCTTTCCCGCACGCGCTGTGCGCCGGGACGCTCACCGCCAGCAACGACGAGAACGTCGGCTCGTGCACCCCGGTCAGCGCCGGGTTCCACGCCTCGTCGAGACATTTCATCTCCGCCTGGTAGAACGCGGTGAGCTCCGCCGGCGCGCGGCCGATGCGCGGCAACTCGCAGGTCACCGGGGTGAGGGCGACGCCTTTCGCCAGCAGCGGGTTCGTGGCGAGCGCGTGCACGCGGGACGCGGGCCTGGGGCTGGGCGGCTGCCCCTGCGCGTCGGACGTCGAATCCGCCGGGGTGACGGCCGCCTGACCGGCGACGGTCTGCTGGATCCCGCCGCTCGCGGCGCCGGCCACCACGAGCACCAGCATGGCGACCACCACGCTGATGAGCACCTTTGCCGCCGTCGGCATCGGGCGGGACATGTCCTGGACGGCGTAGGCGGGAGTCGCCCACACCGAGCGCTCCGCGTCGAGAGCGGAGACAGGCATGGGCGATTCGGCCGCGGGCAGCTCCCCCGAGCGCCCGGCCTCGTCTTCGAAATCCGTCATGGCTCCCCCGCTGGTACTGAAGCGTCCTGGTCCCCCGACCGGCGCTCGAATCAGCATACGGCCAGGCTGAATCGCGAAAGATCACGAAAGGGGTACGCCGCGCGCGGCGCCGGAAACCGCCGATCCGGTAGCACGCGGGTGGCCGGACGGGGAAGACTACGGACATGACCGAAGAGGACCCGTATCTGTGGCTGGAAGACGTGACCGGCGAGCGGTCGCTCGACTGGGTGCGCGCCCGCAACGACGAAAGCGCAGCCGAGCTGACCGGCACCGAACGGTTCGCGGCTCTGCGTGACGACATCCGCGAGGTGCTCGACGCCGACGACCGCATTCCGTACGTCCGTCGGCGCGGTGAGTACGTGTACAACTTCTGGCAGGACGCCACCCACCCTCGTGGACTTTGGCGCCGAACGACTCCGGAGGACTACCGCAACGACGAGCCGGCTTGGGAACTCCTGCTCGACGTCGACGCGCTCGCCGCAGCCGAAGACGAGAACTGGGTGTGGCAGGGCGCCGCGGTCCTCCGTCCGGGTTACCGGTTCGCGCTGGTCGAGCTGTCCCGCGGCGGCGCCGACGCGACCGTCGTCCGCGAGTTCGACCTCGACGAACGGCGATTCGTCGAAGGGGGGTTCGAGCTCCCCGAAGCCAAGAGCAACATCGGCTGGATCGACGTCGACCGCGTGTACGTCGGGACGGACTTCGGCGAAGGCTCGCTGACCGACTCCGGCTACCCGCGCATCGTGAAGGAATGGCGCCGAGGTACTCCGATCGAGGAAGCCGTCACGGTCTTCGAGGGCAAGCCGGAGGACGTGTCGGTCCGCGGATCGCACGACCCGACCGAGGGTTTCGAGCGCGACTTCGTCACCCGGAGTCTCGACTTCTACCGTTCGGAGCGCTACCTGCGCACCGCCGCCGGGCTTGTGCGCCTCGACGTCCCGGACGACGCGAACACGTCGATCCATCGTGAGTGGCTCCTGGTCCGTGTGAAGTCACCTTGGCAGATCGGCGGCGCCGAATACCCCAGTGGCGCACTGCTCGCGATGAAGCTCGACGCGTTCCTCGAGGACGGCCGCGAGTTCACGATGATCTTCGAACCCGACGAGCACACGTCTCTCGAGTACTACACCTGGACGCGCAACCACCTGCTGCTGGCCACGCTGTCGGACGTCAAGACCGAACTGCACGCGTTGACGCCGTCCAACGGGTGGCGAAGCGAGCCCTTGCCCGGCGGGACAGCGCTGGGGGCGGCGGAGATCCTGGACACCGACCCGGACGTCAGCGACGAATACCTGCTGAACACCAGCGGGTACACCGAGCCGGCCACCTTGACCTGCGGCGAGGTCGGGGGCACGACCGAAGTGCTCAAACAGGCGCCGGCGTTCTTCGACGCCGACGGAATGTCCGTCGAGCAGCATTTCGCGACGTCCGCGGACGGCACACGGATTCCGTACTTCGTCGTGACGCCGTCAGGCAGCGAAGCGGGCCCGACCCTGCTGACCGGCTACGGCGGCTTCGAGGTCTCGATGACCCCGGGCTACAGCGGGGTCACCGGCCGCAGCTGGCTGGCCAGGGGCGGCACCTACGTCATGGCCAACATCCGCGGCGGCGGCGAGTACGGGCCGCAGTGGCACACGCAGGTCATCAAAGCCAAGCGGTACAAGGTGTACGAGGACTTCAGCGCAGTGGCCGCGGACCTGGTCGAGCGCGGCATCACCACGCCGGCACGGCTCGGCATCCAAGGTGGCAGCAACGGCGGCCTGCTGATGGGCGTGATGCTCACCCGGTACCCCGCGCTGTTCGGCGCCATCGTCAGCCAGGTCCCGCTGCTGGACATGAAGCGGTACCACAAACTGCTGGCGGGGGCATCGTGGATGGCCGAGTACGGCGACCCGGACGAGCCGGAGCAGTGGGCGTACATCGGTGAGTACTCGCCGTACCAGAACGTCCACAGTGGACGGGATTACCCGCCGACCCTGTTCGTCACCTCGACCAGGGACGACCGGGTGCACCCGGCACACGCCCGCAAGATGATGGCCAGGATGGTCGAGCAGGGGCACGACGTCCGCTACTACGAGAACATCGAGGGCGGCCACGGTGCGGCGGCCGACAACGAGCAGCTCGCGTTCAAATGGGCGCTCGTGTTCGAGTTCCTCTGGGAGAAGCTCACCGCGAGCTGAGCCGAGGGTCGACGGACTCGTGAGCGTTCCGGCCGTTTGAACGGCCGGAACGCTCACGAGTCCTAAGGCCAGGCCCCGAGTTCCGGAAGGGCGCCAACACCGCCGGCCACCGTGAGCATGCCAATGGTTTCGCGGCCGGCCATCCAGGCGGCGATGTCGGTCAACGCCCCTTGGACTTCGACACCTTCGGGCACCCGCGGAGCGGTGAATTCCACCAGATAGTCGCAGAACTCCGGCGCCCAGTCCGCGGACGTATACCCGAGAAGCAGGTCGGCGGTGTGGATTTCGACCTCGCGCCACCGGCTGGACACCGTGTCGAGCACCGTGCCGTTCCGATACCGGACCGGGCTCGCCCACCCGTCAGGGCGCACCCGCGCCCAGGCACTTTCCAATGCTGCACTGAGGCTCACGACGTCAGCCCGCAACTCGGCAGCGGGACGGCCGGAGCCCGCTTCGATCACGGCGTTCCGACCGGCCGCGCCGCCGTCGTAGAAGTCGACAAGTCTCCCCTCGATCGCGAACTCGACCTGGCGGGTAAGCGCTCGCGCGTGTTCCGCGAGATGCGTGAGAACGTGACCCCGAGTCCAACCTGGCAACGCCGAAGCCTGCCGCGCCCCGACGTCGTCAAGATCGTCGAGGATGACACCCAGTCGTGCATGGCCGGCATGCACGTCGTCGAGCTGGCTCACGGCCACAGCAGACCTCGCGTCCATGCCGCGTCGGCACGGCGATAGCTCAACCGGATGTGCCGCCGTTGTTCGTCCCCTTGCCAGAACTCGACTTCGTCGGCGTCCACGGCATACAGCGTCCAGTCGGGGGAAACCAGTCCTGGCTCGGCCTCGACTTGGTCGGCCGTCCGCACCAGCGCGAGGTCGAGCTCGTTCCGGTTCACCATGCGCTCGCTCTGCTTCGCGATCAGCGCGGCTGCGCGGGCACTGACCGATCGGCTCAGGAAGTCCCGCGCGCTCTCAGCCTCGCTGACCGGAGCGACCGCACCGCGGACGCGTACCTGCCGGCCGAGCGCGGGCCAGTAAAACGTCAGTGCGGCCCATGGCGTGTCGGCCAGTTCCTTGCCTTTGCGACCTGAGGCGCCGGAAGCGAACTGCCAGCCGTCGTCGCCGACGTTCTTCAAGATCAGCACCCGTGCCGACGGCCGCCCCTGGGGGTCCACAGTGGACAACGTCATCGCGTGCGGTTCCTTGATCCCGGCATTGACAGCGCCCGTCAGCCACTCGACGAACAGGTCCACCGGGTCTTCGGGAACGTCGGTCGGATCGAACGCGGCAAAAGGGCCGGCGAGTGAAGGCACCCGACGAAGCAGCTCTCTAACGGACTTTGCAGCCTGGATCATTAGCCGAAACTAGCGAGGCCAGCCACATGGCGTCAAGCACAATGTCCATTAGGATGAGCGCGTGACGTACCGACACCTGGCGCTGGAACTGGCCAGCACGATCCGGCACGATGGCCACGGCGGCGTCGCCGACGACCTCGACACCGACGACGCCTTCAGGGCCTGGCTGGACAAACAAGCCGACCTGCTCGAGGTCAACGCCAACGTCGACCCGACGACCGAGGCCCGCGAGCAGGTCGTCGCGCTACGACGCGCTGTCCGCTCCCTGTTCGCCCGAGCTGTTCGACCCGGTCCGCCGAGCAGTGCGGATGCTGCCCGCCTCCTCGATCCGGCCGTCGCCCGAGACCAGCTGAACACCGCATCGGCAGCCGTGTTCAGGGCACCGCAGCTGAACTGGCCCGACAACGCCGACCCGTGGCTGGATCACGACGGGACCGACGCCGACACCACGACCAGACTGCTCGCCGAGCTGGCCCGCGCGACCATCGGTTTCCTGACCGGCGACGACCGCGAACGCCTGAGAGCCTGCCCCGCGCCGCGATGCGTGCGGTACTTCGTGAAGCAACATCCACGTCAGGAATGGTGCAAACCCTCGTGCGGTAACCGGGCCCGCGTCAGCCGCTACTACCAGCGGCACCACGAAGCCTGAGACGAAGGAACCGATTCCTGGGCAGAGGGCACGATCGCGCCCCCTGCCCAAGAACGATCAGCTACAGCCGGAAGTCGCTCCACAGCCTTCGCACGCGTAGCAGGAACCAGCCGGACGCATCTTGGTGCCACAAGTCAGGCACAGGGGTGCGTCGGCGGCTTTGCCCATCTGCAACTCCACCAGCTCGGCGGTGCTGTGCGCCTCCTGGCGGTCTTCGGGCGGAGACGGGTTTGTAGCGTCCACACCGGTCCGCAGCGCCTCGAGGTCAACGCTGTCACCAGGGGAAACCGCCTGAGTCCCATAGTCCGCCTCGACTTGCGCGGTCCGCTCGTCGGCAGTGAAGATGCCGAGTTGCGCACGCTTTTCGACGGGTAAGAAGTCCAGCGCGAGCCTGCGGAAGAGGTAGTCCAGCACGCTCGTCGCGATGCGGATGTCCGGGTCGTCGGTCATCCCCGCCGGCTCGAACCGCAGGTTGGAGAACTTGGAAATGTAGAACTCCAACGGGATCCCGTACTGCAGGCCCACCGAGATCGACATCGAGAACGCGTCCATCACGCCGGCCAGGGTCGACCCCTGCTTGCCGAGCTTGATGAAGATCTCGCCGAGCCCGTCGTCCGGGTACGAACCGGCGTGCAGATACCCCTCCGCACCACCGACGGTGAACGAAACCGTTTGGCTGGGCCGTTTCTTCGGCAGACGCTTGCGAACGGGCCGATACTCGACAACCGCCGCTTCTTCGGTCTCCTTCTTGACCGTCGACAGCGGCTGGCCGACCTTGCAGTTGTCACGGTAGATCGCGAGCGCCTTGAGGCCGTACTTCCAGCCCTGGAAGTAGATCTCCTCGACTTCCTCCACGGTGGCCGACTCCGGCATGTTGACCGTCTTGGAGATCGCGCCGGACAGGAACGGCTGAACCGCGGCCATCATCCGCACGTGCCCCATCGGCGCGATCGACCGCGCGCCGACCGCGCAGTCGAACACCTCGTAGTGCTCCGAGCGCAAACCAGGCGCGTCCACCACATGCCCGTGCTCGGCGATGAATTCGACAATCGCTTCGACCTGCTCGGGCTGGTACCCGAGCGCGGTCAGCGCCCGCGGCACGGTCTGGTTGACGATCTGCATCGAACCGCCGCCGACCAGCTTCTTGAACTTCACCAGCGAGAAATCCGGTTCGATTCCCGTGGTGTCGCAATCCATCATGAAACCTATGGTGCCAGTCGGCGCGAGTACACTCGCCTGCGAATTGCGCCAGCCGTTCACCGCACCGATTTCGAGGTTGCGTTTCCATTCCTCGGTAGCCAAAGTCCGGACGGCGGCATCATTCGCGTGATGGGTGCGGACGACATCATTGGCGGCGGCGTGTTTGCGCATGATTCGCTGGTGCGCCTCGGCATTGCGGGCGTACCCGTCGTAGGCGCCCACCACGCCGGCAAGTTCGGCTGAGCGACGGTAGGAAACGCCGGTCATCAGGGAGGTGATTGCCGCGGCAAGCGCGCGGCCGCCTTCGGAGTCATAGGCGTGACCGAGCGCCATGAGTAGCGCACCGAGGTTGGCGTAGCCGATTCCGAGCTGACGGAACTTCCGCGTGGTGTCCCCGATCGCTTCCGTGGGGAAATCCGCGAAGCAGATCGAAATATCCATTGCGGTGATCACGAATTCGACGGCCTTGGCGAACAACGGCGCGTCGAACGTTCCTTCATCGGTGACGAACTTCAGCAGGTTCAAGGACGCGAGGTTGCAACTGGAATTATCCAGATGAAGGTATTCACTGCACGGGTTGGACGCGGTGATGCGGCCGGATTCCGGGCAGGTGTGCCAGTCGTTGATCGTGCCGTCGTACTGGATTCCGGGATCCGCGCATTCCCACGCGGCGGTGGAGATCGAACGGAAGAGAGTCTTCGCATCAACGGTGTCGAGGACTTCGCCGGTCATCCGGGCCCGCAGGCCGAACTTGTCCCCGGCTTCGACGGCGCGCATGAACTCGTCCGAGACGCGGACCGAGTTGTTCGCGTTCTGGTACTGCACCGAGGTGATGTCCGCGCCGCTGAGGTCCATGTCGAACCCGGCGTCGCGCAGGACTTTGATCTTGGCCTCTTCGCGGGCCTTCGTCTGGACGAACTCCTCGATGTCGGGGTGGTCGACGTCGAGCACGACCATCTTCGCCGCGCGGCGGGTCGCGCCGCCGGACTTGATCGTGCCGGCCGAGGCGTCCGCGCCGCGCATGAACGACACCGGGCCGGACGCCGTTCCGCCGGAGGACAGCAGCTCGCGTGACGAACGGATCCGCGACAGGTTCAGGCCCGCGCCGGAGCCGCCCTTGAAGATCAGGCCCTCCTCGCGGTACCAGTTGAGGATCGACTCCATGGTGTCATCGACGGCCAGGATGAAACAGGCCGAGACCTGCTGCTTCGACTTCGTGCCGACGTTGAACCACACCGGGGAGTTGAAGCTGAACACCTGGTGCAGCAACATCCAGGTGAGCTCGTGGTCGAAGATCTCCGCGTCGGCGGCGGACTCGAAGTAGCCGTGCTCGACACCCGCGGCTACATAGGTCTTGACGACGCGGTCGATGAGCTGCCGCAACCCGCGCTCACGCTGGGGCGTACCCACCGCGCCGCGGAAGTACTTGCTGGTGACGATGTTGGTGGCATTGACGGACCAGGAGTCGGGAAATTCGACCCCGCGCTGCTCGAAGTTCACCGTGCCGTCGCGCCAGTTGGTCATCACGACGTCACGCTGTTCCCAGGTCACCTCGTCGTAGGGGTGGACGCCCTCGGTGGTGAACACGCGCCGCATGACCGGCCCGCGTCGGGACTTCTTCTTGCCCGGTTCGTTGGCCGCCCGCGCGTCGGCTCCCACGGTCTCTGTCATGGGTTTCCCTCACTCCCGCGCGGCAGCGGCGACCTCAATCGTCGACGGCGCGCTTTTCGCTCTCATCCGGACCGGCCATGGCCTCTCGTAGGTCCGAGATCTCCTTTTCGAAGTCCTCGACCGAGGAAAAGGAGCGGTACACACTGGCGAACCGGAGGTAGGCGACCCCGTCGAGTTCCCTGAGCGGGCCGAGAATCGCCAAGCCGACCTCGTGGCTCGGGATCTCCGCCAGTCCGGCCGAGCGGATCGACTCCTCCACGCGCTGCGCGAGCTGCTGCAACGCGTCGTCATCGACCGGCCTGCCCTGACACGCCCGGCGCACTCCCCGAACGACTTTGTCCCTGCTGAACTGTTCGGTGACCCCGGAACGCTTGACGACGGCGAGCACCATCGTCTCCGAAGTGGTGAACCGGCGACCGCATTCGGCGCACGAACGCCTCCGGCGGATCGCTTGACCCTCATCCACCTCTCGGGAATCTACGACCCGAGAGTCCGCATGCCGGCAGAACGGGCACCTCATCCGCCGATCACCTTCCCCTCCGTGCCGGTCGTTCCCGAGGACAGCCACCTGACGCCCACCAGCGCACCGCCACGCGCGGTGCGGACCTGGTGATCGACATGTGGATATCCGGTGGGTGAACACCGACCAGCTGTGGACAACTAGGTCGAGTCTACCCCTACTTGTGGACCAACTACAGCCATGTAACTACCACATATAGCGGTGGACCCTAGAACGCGTCCGGGTCGGGCGCAACCTCCACAACCGGGTGAACACGGTCGGCATGCGAGCGAACGAGAAGCGTGCTCAACCCGCGTCGGGAACGGCCGCGCCACCGGGTCCGACCGGGACCGAGAGCGGCAGTCCGGGCACCAGAGTGGCGTCATCCAGGCCATTGAGCGCTTTGATCCGGGCGACAACCGCGCCAGGATCGCTTTCCGGCGCGAACCGAGCGGCCAGCTCCGACAGGGTCTCACCCGGGGTCACCGACACCGTTGCGGTCTGAGAGGGCACGTCGGTGGGCGACATGGCACCCGCAAGTAGACCCAAACCGGTGACAGCCATCGCCGACGCGAGCGCCAGCCCGACCAGCCACGGCCAGTGCAGCGACACCCGACGCGGGCCGCACGGGGCGACCGACGGCGCGCGGTGCCCGGCGATGACCCTCGCCCTGGTGGGCGGCCGCCGGGTCTCACCGAGCGCCCGGCGGCTCCGGCCGCCGGGCCGGACCGGCCTCAGCGGCCGGGGCGGCGCCTGCCGCGCGGGCGCTTCGGGCCCGGCGGCCATTGCCGGCCCGGCGGCGACCCTTCGCGTACCCGACCTGCCATCAAGTAGAACCGACATCACGGACCTCCTCGCAGTCCCTGCACCACTTCGCGCTACCTTTGCTCCGGCGGCCGGTCCCGAAGGGCCTGGCCGGGCTCTCGCCCCACCGCTCTCCACCCGCCGCCGGGTCGAACAAGCGTTCTATCGAACGCCCGTGCGAATGTCTACCACCCCGCACCGACAAAATCGAGCGACCACGGCGTGTCGTTCGAACAAATGTTTGATATGGTCGCTACTGCGAGCTAACGTCGGTTACCAGGACGTCAACCTCGTTCAAGTCGAGGTCGGTGAGCAGGACAACCGTGGCAGGTGTCCGGCAGGTTTCCGGTGCGGTCCCCGTGTCGACAGGGGCTGGACCAGGAACAACGCCGGGAATCCCGCCGGGGCGGCCGCGCTGGGAACAGTGCGGCCGGCGCGGCGGGGTGCCAGGTGGCGACAACGCTGTGCAGGGCCAGCAGGACTCGGCAAGTCGGCCGGGAGGCCGGTTTCGACCGGTTCCGGCAGACTCTCGAACCAAGCCTGGTCCAACCAGGCTCGGTCGGACCAGGCTTGGTCCAACCGGGTCCGGTCAAACCAGGTCCGGTCAAACACAGCGGCGGAGCTCCCGAATGCCGCCACGGGCGAAAAGCAGTACCGGCAGAGCAACACTGCCGCATGCGGGCGTACCACCTCGGTATCCCGTACGCGGGCAGTGACCATCTGGGAGGCAATGCAAGTGACAGCGGACAACAAGCCCAAGGGCTTGGAGAAGGCGATGGGCAAGGTGCACCCCCTGCCCGATATCGGTGAGGTCGACGACATCCTCACCGTGCGGCAGCAGCAGGTCCTCGAAGTGATCCGGGCCTGGGTCGCCCGGTTCGGCTACCCGCCGAGCGTGCGGGAGATCGGGGAGGCGGTGGGCCTCACCTCGACCTCTTCGGTGTCGCATCAGCTTCGAGCCCTGCAGCGCAAGGGATACCTGCGCCGCGACGCGAACCGGCCCCGCGCCGTGGGCGTGCTCAGCGCGGGCCTCGACGACAACCCGATGGGCATCGAACAGGAACCGGACCTGCCGAAGGCGGCCTACGTGCCGCTGGTCGGCCGGATCGCCGCCGGTCGGCCGGTGCTGGCCGAGCAAGCCGTCGAGGACGTCTTCCCGCTGCCGCGGGAGGTGGTCGGCGAGGGTGAGCTGTTCATGCTCAGCGTCGCCGGTGACTCGATGATCGACGCGGCCATCACCGACGGTGACTGGGTGGTCGTGCGCCAGCAGCCCACCGCCGAGAACGGCGACATCGTCGCGGCGATGATCGACGGCGAGGCCACGGTCAAGACGTTCAAGCGCAAGGACGGCCACGTCTGGCTGATGCCGCACAACGACGCCTACCAGCCGATCCCCGGCGACGACGCGAGCATCCTCGGCAAAGTCACCGCCGTCCTGCGTCGAATCTGACACGGCTTCGGAGAACTGACGAGGTTCACCGCCGGCGGCGAACCCTGCTGAATGCGTACCAGCCGACGATCGCGACCACGAGCGCGACGGCGATGCCGAGTACGACGGGCAGGTCGAATCCGTCGGCGGTCGCGGCGGTCGCGGCGGTCTGCGGCGCGGCCACCGCGCCAGTGCCTCCGGATTTTTCCGTGTCAGCGCCTGTGTTCGTCACCGCCGGCTGGACCAGCGAGGTGGCCGCGCGGATCGCCCGGATCGGCTGCCCGACCGCTTCCCCGCCGGAAAGCAGCGTGCCGTCCGGCTCGAAGGCCAGCGCCTCACCCTGCTTTTCGTCGGGCAGCGGTACGCGGACCGGAACCCGCTTCAACGCGGCCACCACATCTCCGTCCGGTGCCGAGTACAGGTAGGCATCGGTGTAGGTCCGCAGCGCGATGACCTTGCCGTCCGCACTCGACGCGCCCCCGGTCACCAAAACTGAGCCGAACTCGCCGACCGGGCCACCAGGGGTGTCGGTGGTCTTGAAAGCCAGCGACCCGACCTTCACCAGCGCGGTCGGGCCCGGGCTCGCCAAGGCACCGGCCGGCCGGTAGACCTGGGCATCACCGAGGATCTCCTTGGTGATCAGATACGGCGTGCCGGAGGGGTCCAGGATCAACGCCTCGGTGTCGTGCGGGCCGTCCGGATAGCTCAGCCGGTGCAACGTCGTCTTGCCCTGCGTGGTCATCGCCAGCAAGGCGATCGTCTTCCGGGACTTCCGGTTGTCACCGGTGTCGGACAGCCACAACGTCCCGTCCGCCGCCCGTGCGAGGTCCTCGACGTCGTACGGATCCAGCGAGTTCGTGATCACCTTCTGCACTGCACAGTTGCGACCGAAGACGAACACCTCGACCTTCGTACCGCCGTCGTTGATCCCGTACCAGTGCGCGCCGTCCGACACGAGGCCCGACAGCTCGGTGATCCGGGGATCGGTGATCCTGCACAGCGTTTCGGGTGCCGGCGGCGGGGTCG
Source organism: Amycolatopsis sp. (assembly GCF_025464955.1). Classification (GTDB taxonomy): domain Bacteria; phylum Actinomycetota; class Actinomycetes; order Mycobacteriales; family Pseudonocardiaceae; genus Amycolatopsis. The sequence goes on from NZ_JAODNM010000037.1 coordinate 55,483, forward strand.
CCGCCGCCGGCAGCACCGGAACGAACATCGCGCACAGGACCATTACCGAGACGATTCGTCCCGCTGACCGCACCGGCCGCACTCGCCACCTCCGAGTCGGGGACCCGGCGGGTCCCGTTGTCCTCGGAGGACGTTTCAGAGCGGTGATCCGTTGGTCTCGTACTCGCGTAGCGGAGCCGCGAGGTCCGGGTGGACGCGGACACGCAGCCGCGTGCCCTCCGGCGTGTGCTCCTCGACGAGCACCTCGCCGTCCCCGTGTGCCCGGGAAACGAGGTCACCCCGGGTGTACGGGATGACAACCTCGATCACCACCTCCGGCCTGGGCAGCCGGTTCGAGATGACTTCGGCCAGCTTGTCGACGCCGAGTCCGGTGCGGGCGGAGATCTCGATCGCGCCGGGCATTACGTGCCGCAACCTGGCCAGCGCCACGGGATCCGCCGCGTCGGCCTTGTTGATCACGAGCAGCTCCGGCGGGAGCGGGTCCGAACGGCGCTGGGTGATCTCGGTCAGTACCTGGCGGACCGCGTTCACCTGGTCCTCGGGCGCCGGGTCCGCGCCGTCCACCACGTGCACCAGCAGGTCCGCGTCGGCGGCCTCCTCGATGGTCGACCGGAAGGCGTCGACCAGCTGGTGCGGCAGGTGCCGGACGAACCCGACGGTGTCGGTGAGCGTGTACGTGCGGCCGTCCGTGGTGGCCGCCCGGCGGGTGGTCGGGTCCAGCGTGGCGAACAGCGAGTCGTCGACGAGCACCCCGGCGCCGGTCAGCGCGTTGAGCAGGCTCGACTTGCCGGCGTTGGTGTACCCGACAATCGCGACGCTGGGGACCTCGTTGCTGACCCGCCGTCCGCGCTTCGTCTCGCGGATGGTGTCCATCGCGGCGATCTCGCGCCGGAGCTTCGACACGCGCTTCGCGATGCGCCGCCGGTCGGTCTCCAGCTTGGTTTCACCGGGACCGCGCAGGCCGACGCCGCCGTTGGCACCACCGCCACCGCCCTGCCGGGACAGCGCGTCACCCCACCCGCGCAGTCGCGGGATCAGATACTGCAGCTGGGCCAGCTCGACCTGGGCCTTGCCCTCGCGGGACTGGGCGTGCTGGGCGAAGATGTCGAGGATCAGGGCCGTTCGGTCGATCACCTTGACCTTCACCTTGGCTTCGAGCTGCCGCAGCTGGCCGGGCGAAAGCTCGCCGTCGCAGATGACGGTGTCGGCGCCGGTGGCGACGACGATGTCGAACAGCTCGCGGACCTTGCCGGAGCCGATGTAGGTGGCCGGGTCGGGATGGACGCGGCGCTGGACCAGGCCTTCCAGTACCTCGGAGCCAGCCGTTTCGGCCAGGCGCGCGAGTTCGGCGAGTGAAGCCTCCGACTGTGCCGCCGTACCCTCTGCCCACACGCCGACCAGTACCACGCGCTCCAGCCGGAGCTGCCGGTACTCGACTTCGGTGACGTCCGCGAGTTCGGTGGACAGCCCGGCGACCCTGCGGAGCGAAGCTCGTTCCTCCAGCTCCAGTTCGCCGGTCGAGAGGTCCTTGGCGATTGTGTCTTCGTGTGTCAGTTCCGTCATCGTCCTTCCATAGTCCCACGGTTCCCCGCGGGCGCCGAGCCGATTACCTGCTCGGATACGTTGCGACGTAGATCGCGAGACGCTCCCCGGCCGGTCCCGGGCGCCTGGTGCGGAATTCTTCCAGCAAGTCGGCCAGCCGTCGCCGGAATTCCTCCCGATCGTCTTCGGTGACGTCCACGACCAGCCTGGTCTGGTCCAGATCGCCGGCTTCAAGCTCGCCGACCTCGGCGAGGTAAGCCTCCAGCATGGCCTGATCGACGACGTCGCCCGGCGCCCTGACGTGCCAGGACAACCCGGTCGAAAGATAGGGGATCTCCTTGGCGCCGCGAGCGCCCCGACGCGGCTGCTGAGCGGTCAGGAAGCCCGCGTCGGCCAGCTTGCGCACGTGGTAGAGGGTGGTCGCCGGGTCCTTGTCCAGCCGTGCTGCCAGCTCCTTGTTCGTCAGCGCTTCCCCGAAGGTCAACCGGATGATCCTGAGGCGTATTCCGGAGGCGAGCGCGCTCGCCTCCGCATCAGTCGCCTTACGTCGTTGCCTGGCCACCCGATCAGCGTAGAACGTTAAGTGATTGACACTCTCCAATCACTCCTCCAGAGTGATTCCCGTGCGCAGCGACTCCCTGTTCTTCCATCGCGACTTCCGCCGCCTGTGGGCCGGCGACACGGTCAGCCAGCTCGGCTCGTTCGTGGGGCAGATCGTCATCCCGTTGCTGGCGGCGACCGTGCTGGCCGCGACGCCGTTCGAGATGGGCGTCCTCACTTCGGCCGAGACCGCGGCCTTCCTGATCATCGGGCTCCCGGCCGGAGTATGGGTGGACCGGCTGCGCCGCCGGCGGCTGATGCTCCGAGCCGACTTCGCCCGTTCCGCGCTGCTGCTCACGGTGCCCATCGCCTGGTGGGGCGGCTGGCTGACGCTGGCGCAGCTGATCGTGGTCGCGCTGCTGGTCGGGGTCGGCACGGTGTTCTTCGACGTGGCTTACCAGTCGTACCTGCCTTCGCTGGTCGGTCGCGAGAACCTGGTCGAGGGCAATACGAAGCTGCAGGCGAGTCAGTCCGTCGCCCAGGTCGTCGGGCCGGGTATCGGCGGAGTACTCACGCAACTGGCCGGCGCGGCGAACGCTGTCCTTGTCACCGGACTCGGCTTCCTGACCTCGGCGTTGTGCCTGCTGCGCATCCAGAAATCCGAGCCCGAACCCGAGCGGCACGAAAACCCCAAACTGTGGCCGCAGATCACCGAAGGCCTCCGGTTCGTCTTCGGCAACCCCACTTTGCGGGCCATCACCTCCACCACGGCGACGGCCAACCTGGCCGCCGGCATGTTCAGCGCGGTCGAGGTGCTGTACCTGACCAGGTCGCTCGGGCTGAGCCCGGCCGGAGTCGGCACCATGTTCGCGCTCAGCGGCGTTGGCGGGGTCCTCGGCGCACTCACCGCGGGCCGGGTCACCAAGAAGTTCGGCCAGGCGAGGTCGATCTGGCTGGTCCCGGCGCTGACCTCACCGATCCTGCTGCTGGTGCCACTGGCCGAACCCGGGTGGCGGATCGGACTGGTGGCCGTCGGGCTGGCGACTTTCTCCTACGGCGTCATCGTCTACAACATCGCGCAGGTCAGCTACCGCCAAGCGATCTGCCCGGACCGGTTGCTGGGGCGCATGAACGCGAGCGTCCGGTTCGTCGTCTGGGGAATCACCCCGTTCGGCGGCCTCGCCGGAGGCGCCCTCGGCGAGTGGATCGGCCTGCGGGGCACCGTGTGGATCGCCACGGCCGGTGAGACGCTGGCGCTGCTCTGGGTTATCTGCTCACCGCTGCGTCAGCAGCGCGATATCCCCGACGCGGTCGCGGTTTAGGCGTCCGCTGCGGCCCACCAGGCCTCGTCCAGCTCGCCGCGCGCGACGATCTCGGCCGGGCCGGTGAGCGTCGAAGCGCCGCGGGCGATGGTCACCGTGACAACACCACCGGGGATCTCGACGACGGCCTCGCCGGTGTCCGTGCCCGCAAGGTGCAGGCTCGCCGCCACCGCGGCGACGGTGCCGGTGCCGCACGCCCTGGTCTCGCCGACCCCGCGCTCGTGGACGCGCATCCGCAGCGCGCCGTCGGCGAGCGGGTTGACGAACTCCAGGTTGACACCGCCGGGGAAGAAGTCGTGATCGAAGTCGGGCTGGTCGCGCAGGTCCAGCAGGGCGACGTCGTCATCCACAATGGACACCAGATGCGGGTTGCCGACGTCGACGGAGATCCCGGAGAACGGACGGCCGGCCACCACGGTGACCGAAGATCCGGTGATCGCGGCCGGTCCCATGTGGACTGTCACGGTGCCGTCGGGACACACCTGGACCTGCTTGTCCCCAGCGCGGGTGCCGATCGGGAAGTCGGTCCCGGTGACCAGGCCCGCCTCCACCAGGTACCGGACGAAGACCCGGACCCCGTTGCCGCACATCTCGGCGATCGAACCGTCGGCGTTGCGGTAGTCCATGAACCAGTCGCCACCGGAGGTTTCACCGATCGCCTCCGGCCGCACGACACGCAGGACGCCGTCCGCGCCGATGCCGCGCCGCCTGTCGCACAGCGCGGCCACCCGGGCCGCCGTCAGGTCGAGGCGGCCAGTCGGGTCGGGCAGGAGAACGAAGTCGTTCTGCGTGCCGTGCCCCTTGAGAAATTCGATACCGCCCATCGGTCCAGATTACTTGGCCAGGAGTGACAACACGCTATCGGCCAGGTGCTCTTCGCCACCGTCGAGCCAGTGGATCCGGTTGTCGCGCTTGAACCAGGCACGTTGCTTCCGGACGAACCTCCGCGTCGCCTGCGCGGTGGCCGCCGCGGCCGCTTCGAAGTCGAGGTCGGTGTCCATCGCGGCCAGCACCTGCTGGTAGCCCAGGGCCCGCGACGCCGTCTTCCCGCGGCGCAACCCGCGTTCGGTGAGCGCGCTCACCTCGTCCACCAGGCCGCCGGCGAACATGCGCTCGACGCGGAGGTCGACCCGCGCGTCGAGTTCGCCGACGGCGCGGTCGATCCCGATCATCACGGTGTCGTACCGGGCGGGTCCCGGCTTGGGCAGGTTCGCCGAGAACGGCTGCCCGGTGATCTCGATGACCTCCAGCGCGCGCACGATCCGGCGGACGTTGGACGGCAGGATGGCCGTCGCGGCGGCCGGGTCCAACGTCGTCAGCCTGCGGTACAGGGACTCGACGCCGCCTTCGGCCGCTTCGGCGTCCAATCGCGCGCGGACCTCGGGGTCGGTGCCTGGGAAACGTAGATCGTCGACGACGGCCTGGACGTAGAGGCCGGACCCGCCGACGAGGATGGGAACACGACCGGACGCGAGAAGCGCCTCGATGCGTTCGCGGGCGTCACGCTGGTAAGCCGCGACGGACGCGGTCTCGGTTACGTCCAATACGTCGAGCAGGTGGTGCGGGACCCCGCGCGTCTCGTCATGGCTGATCTTCGCGGTTCCGATGTCCATCCCGCGGTAGAGCTGCATGGCGTCGGCGTTGACGACCTCGCCGCCGAGGGCGAGCGCGAGCGCCACGGCCAGGTCGGACTTGCCGGTTGCGGTCGGCCCGACCACCGCGACGGGACTAGGGATGGGACTAGTCACGCGTGATCACGTTTGACGACGATACCGGCCACCTTCGGGCGCGCGCGCACCCAGTCCTCACCCGCAGTCACCCCGTTCGTCGATCGCGGGGACCCCTGACGAAGTAGGATCACTGGCTCGGGTGGCACTTCGGAGTACCACGGCGGACCCTGAGCTGCTTGAATGCGGCAAGGGGATCGCTGTCCCGAACACGATCCGCGTATCCGCATGACCCGGCCCCACTCGAAGAGTGGGGCGCCCGCCACGGCGGGCGTACAGGCGATAAGGAGCCTGCGATGGCCCAGGAGAACACCCCCACCGGTACCCCGGCACCACACCCGATGCCCCACGCGCTCGGCGGTGGACACGCGACGATGCCGCCGGTGCCGCCCGCGGAGCCGCACCCGGCCAAATGGGGCCGCGTGGACGAAGAGGGGACGGTGTACGTCTTCACCGCCGAGGGCGAGCGCACGGTCGGGATCTGGCAGGCCGGCACCCCCGACGAGGGCCTGCTCCACTTCGCACGCCGGTTCGACGACCTCCGCACCGAGATCGAGCTGCTGGAAACCCGCCTGGCCTCCGGCGCCGGCGACCCGAAGCACGCTCTCTCCAGTGCCACCCAGATGAGGGATGGGCTAGCCGACGCCGCTGTCGTGGGTGACCTGGTCGCTCTCGGTAACCGGATCACGCACGTCATCACCCACGCCGAGAAGGCACTGGCCAGCGCCAAGCAGGAGCGCGACGAAGCCCGCACGGCCGCGGTGGCACGCAAGCAGGAGCTCGCGGAGGAGGCGGAGAAGCTCGCCGCCGAGTCGACACAGTGGAAGTCCGCCGGGGACAGGTTGCGCACGATCCTCGACGAGTGGAAGAGCGTCAAGGGCGTCGACAGGAAGACCGACGACGAGCTGTGGAAGCGGTTCTCCAAGGCCCGCGAGGCGTTCAACCGGCGTCGCGGATCGCACTTCGCCGAGCTCGACAAGCAGCGCGCCACGGCCAAGACGCGCAAGGAAGAGCTGATCGTCGAGGCCGAGAAGATCGCCGAGTCCGACGAGTGGGGTGACACCGCCAGCCGGTACAAGGACCTGATGAACGACTGGAAGGCCGCCGGCCGCGCGCCGAAGGACAGCGACGAAGCGCTCTGGCAGCGGTTCCGCGCGGCGCAGGACAAGTTCTTCGCTCGTCGCTCGTCCGCGTTCAACGAGCGCGACGCCGAGTTCACCGACAACGCGACGAAGAAGGAAGAACTGCTCAACGACGCCGAGAAGATCGACCCCGCGGTCAACCTGGAAGCGGCGAAGAACCAGCTGCGCAAGATCCAGGATCTCTGGGACGAGATCGGCAAGGTGCCCCGCGAGCGCATCCGCGATCTGGACGGCAGGCTCAAGATCGTCCAGGACAAGGTGAAAGACGCCGAAGAGAGCAAGTGGCGCCGCACCGACCCCGAGGCCGAGGCCCGGGTCGCACAGTTCCGCGAGCGGATCGCGCACTTCGAGTCTCAGGCTTCGAAGGCTCGCACCGCCGGGGACGAGCGCCGCGCGAAGAAGGCCGACGAGCAGGCCGCGCAGTGGCGCGAATGGCTCGAAGCGGCCGAGAACGCCGTCGCCGACCGGTAGTAGTCGAGAACGCCGTAGTCGTCACCGAGCTGAATCAGGGGACCCCTGGTACGAATCATTCGTACCAGGGGTCCCCTGATTCAGTTTTGAAGCCGGCGGATCAGCTAGTCGCGGGACCAGGCGGTGCGCATCCACTGGACGGCCAGGACGATGATCGCGAGCCACGCGATGATCATGCCGATCCCCGGGCCGCCGCCGGCGGCGCCGTTGGCGTGCGAGGACTGCTGCGACCAGATCGACAGCACCCCGTCGACACAGGAGAACCAGCCGCCGACGGCGCAGACCCAGGCGAGCGCCCAGCGCCGGGTCGCCAGCGCGAGCGCCGAGGCCAGGATGCCGATCACGGTCGACGTCGCGGCGAACAGCTGCGGCACCGGGCCGCCGCGCCCGACCAGCACCTCCCAGCCGACGTGTCCGCCGACCCAGGGCAGCAGCTGGCCGATGATCAGCACGAACACCAGCACCGAGATGACGAAGCCGCGTTTCCCGAGCTCGACCGTGCGGGAGACCTTGCGGTTCGACTCCTCGATCTGGGCGACCAGATCGGCCACCTCGGCGGAATTGTTGTTGATCGCCCCGACCGGGTTTTCCCTCACAGCGCACATCCCTCTGTCGTCACGGATCCGGGGCTCGGCGCGCCGAAGGACGGCAGGCCGAGGCCGACGCCGTTCGTCTTCGGCCGAAGACCGGCTTCGACGTTGTCACCCGCTTTGGTCCGGCGGTGCGATAGCAGTACGCCGTCGGCCACCAGGTGGTGCGGAGCGCCGTAGGTCACCACTGTTTCCACCACGTCGCCTGGGCGCACCGAGCGATCGACCGCCGCTCCCGCCGGGGCGAAGTGGACGAGCCTGCCGTCTCGCGCGCGGCCGCTCATCCGGTGCGTCGCCGCGTCTTTGCGGCCTTCGCCGGTGGCGACCAGCAGCTCGACCTTGCGCCCCACCAGGTTCTTGCTCTCCCGCCAGGCCATTTCTTCCTGCAGCTCGATCAAGCGCTCGTAGCGTTCCTGCACGACCGCCTTGGGCACCTGGCCGTCCAGCTCGGCGGCCGGCGTCCCCGCGCGCTTCGAGTACTGGAACGTGAACGCGTTCGCGAACCGGGCCTGGCGTACGACGTCGAGCGTGGCCTGGAAGTCTGCCTCGGTCTCGCCGGGGAACCCGACGATGATGTCGGTGGTGATGGCCGCGTCCGGCATGACCTCACGGACGCGGTCGAGGATCGAGAGATAGCGGGCAGAGCGGTACGAACGCCGCATTTCCTTGAGCAGTCTGTCCGAACCGGACTGCAGCGGCATGTGGAGCTGGTGGCAGACGTTCGGGGTCTCGGCCATCGCCTCGATGACGTCGTCGCTGAACGCGGCCGGATGCGGTGAGGTGAACCGGACGCGCTCGAGGCCGTCGACCGCGCCGCAGGCCCGCAGCAGCTTGCCGAAGGCCAGCTTGTCCCCGAACTCGGCGCCGTAGGAGTTCACGTTCTGCCCGAGCAACGTCACCTCGAGCACGCCTTCGGCGACCAGTGCCTCGACTTCGGCCAGCACCTCACCGGGGCGCCGGTCGCGTTCCTTGCCGCGCAACGACGGCACGATGCAGAACGTGCAGGTGTTGTTGCAGCCGACCGAAATCGACACCCAACCCGCGTAGGCCGACTCACGGCGCGCGGGCAATGTCGACGGGAACGTCTCGAGCGATTCGAGGATCTCGATCTGGGCTTCGGCGTTGTGCCGCGCGCGCTCCAGCAACGTCGGCAGCGAGCCGAGGTTGTGGGTGCCGAACACGACATCGACCCAGGGCGCGCGGGCGAGGATCTCGCCGCGGTCCTTCTGCGCGAGGCAGCCGCCGACGGCGACCTGCATGTCCGGGTTCGCCAGCCTGTCCGGGCGCACCTGCCCGAGCGTGCCGTACAGCTTGTTGTCGGCGTTTTCCCGGACCGCACAGGTGTTGAACACGATCAGGTCCGGGGTGCCGTCGCCCTCAGCCGGGACATACCCGGACTCTTCGAGGCTGCCGGCGAGCCGTTCGGAATCGTGCACGTTCATCTGGCAGCCGAAGGTGCGGATCTGGTAAGTACGCGCGCTCATCTCGGCTCCGAGGGTACGCGCCCGGCCGCCGGGCGTATCGGCGCGGGCACCGGTCTGGCACGATCTCGGGATGGCTCGGACCGGGGACGTCATCAGGGCCGGAATGCTCACGCTCGTGCTCGTGGCCGTGAGCGGGTTGCTGGGCGCCTGCGGCCCCGACTTCTCCGGCCTGCACCTGCGGATAGCCGCCGGCAACAACGGCGGTGTCTACTACCAGCTCGCGCAGCCGCTGTCCTCGGCGTGGGCGGCGCAGCTGGGTATCGAACGGCCCGAGGTCGAGCAGACTCGCGGCTCCCCCGACAACCTCAACCGGCTGCAGTCGGGCATGGCCGACGTCGCGTTCAGCGCCGCCGACGTCGCCGCCGACACGGCCGCGACCCCCCGGACGCCCAAGCTCCGCGCGCTGGCCCGCATCTACGACGACTACCTGCACGTGGTCGTCCGCGCGGACTCCCCGATCAAGTCGATGGCCACCATGCGCGGGCACAAGGTGTCCATCGGCGCGACGGACTCCGGGGTCGCGGTGATCGCGAAGAAGCTGTTCGCCGCGTCGGACCTGTCCGCGCCGGGCGCGGTGACGATCTGGAACCTCGGCCTCGACGACTCGCTCCGCGCACTGGCCAGCGGCGACATCGACGCCGTCATCTGGTCCGGCGGCCTGCCGACGACGTCGATCTCCCTGGAAAACCAGCACACGAAGCTCAAGCTGGTGGACATCGCCGACGTGCTGCCCAAGCTGCTCGAGCTCAACAGCGTCTACCGGTCCGCGACGATCCCGGCGACCACCTACCAGCTCACCGGCGGCCCGGTCACCACCCTGGTGGTGCCCAACTACCTCATCGTCTCGGAGACGATGTCCGACGACGTCGCCGAGGCACTGACGAGAGGCCTGTTCCTCGCGCAGGCGGACCTGGTCAAGGCCAACCCGACGGCGCTGGCGATCGACGTGCACCCGGCGATCGAAACCGCGCCGATCGCACTGCACCCCGGCGCGCTCCGCTACTACCGGGAGATCAAGCCTTAAGACCGAGGGCTTTGGGGAGCCGGACGCTCACGCGGAGACCACCGCCCTCGGGCAGGTCCAGGCGGCTCGAGCCGCCTGCCTTGGCCGCCACCTGGCTGACGATCGCGAGACCGAGCCCCGAGCCCTGCACGTTCTGATGTGCCGTGCTGCGCCAGAACCGGTCGGCGGCCCGCTCCAGTTCTTCGGGGCGAAGGCCGGGCCCGTGGTCGCGGACCGCCAGCTCGACCATTCCGTCACTTGAGGAGACGTCGACGGAGACGCTGGTACCCGGTTCGGTGAACTTCAACGCGTTGTCGAGCAGAGCGTCCAGGATGGTGCCGAGCCCGCGCGGCGGGGTGAGGACAGCGAAACCGTCGCCGAGCCCGGTCACGTCCAAGGTCACGTCACGCGCCGAGGCGACGACCCGCCAGTCCTCGACGCGCTCCGCGAGCACCGTGTCGACGTCGACCGGCAACACGTCGCCACCGGACGCCTCGGCGCGGGCCATCGACAGCAGGCCGTCGAGGATCTGGTTGAGCCTGTCGGCGTCGGAGACCGCCGCGTCGCGGTGTTCGTCGGCTTCGCCGTCGACGTGGCCTTCGAGGTTGTCGAGGCGGAGCTTCAGCGCAGTCAGCGGGTTACGCAGCTGGTGAGAGGCGTCGGCGACGAACGCGCGTTGCGCCGCGAGGGTTTCACCGACGCTGGCCGCCATCCGGTCGAACGAGCGTCCCAGCTGCCTGAGTTCGCGCGGGCCGCTCGCGTCACCGACGGGCTCGACGTCACGGCCGCTGACCACCGCCGCGACGAGCGACCCGGTTGCCTCGTCCAGCCGGCGGACCGGCCGAAGGATCCACCGCACCACCGGAATCGCCACCAGCAGCGCGAGCCCGAACGCCAGCGCCCCGCCCAGCACGAGCAGCGCCCATCTGACCCACAGCACGTCCCGCGCGTTGTTCGTCGGCGACACCATCAGCACCGCGCCGCGGACCTCTCCGTCGACGAGCACCGGCTCGGCAAGGATCAGCGGGTTGCTCGCCCAGGGCATCAGCAACGACCCCGGGGTGGACCGGCGCCCGGCCAGCGCCTCCCGGATGTGGACGGTGATCGACGGGTCCCGCAGGTCGACCGGGACGGCGCCGCGCGCGTCCGCCGAGCTTGCCAGCGGGCGGCTGTCCTGGTCGAGCACCACGACCGTGCCGCCGTAGACCTCCCGGTAGCGCTGCAGGTCGGTGGTGAGCACGCCCGCACGCGCGTCGACCAGCGGCTGCTGCGCGAGCGAGGCGAAGCGCGCGGTGTCGGTCAGCCTGTCGAGGAACAGCTGCTGCTGCACGCTGTTGGCCGTGGACAGCGCCAGCGGCACGCCGAGCCCGAACACGAGCAGCGCGACCAGCGACAACACGATGGCTTGGAGCCGTACCCGCATCCGCTCAGCGTTCCAGCTGGTCCGGGTGTTCAGCCAGGCGGTACCCGACCCCCCGCACGGTTTCGATCAGCGCCCGGCCGACCTTGGTCCGCAGCGTGGCGACGTGGACGTCGAGCGAACGGCTCTCCGCCGCGCCCGAACGGCCCCACACCTCGTGCAGCACCTGGTCACGCGGCATCACAGCGCCCTGGGCGGTGATGATCAACGCGAACACCTGGAACTCCTTGCGGGAAAGCGGTACCGACTGGTCGCCCAGGGTCACCTCGTGCCGGTCGAGGTCGACCGTGACCTCCCCCAGCTTCACAACGCCGCCGGGCCCGGCGGGCACGGCGACGCGGTCGCCCCGGCGCCGCCGGACCGCCTGCACCCTGGCCACCAGCTCGTCGACGTCGTAGGGCTTGACCAGGTAATCGTCGGCGCCGGTACGCAGCGCGAGGATGCGGTCGTCCACCTCGCCGCGCGCGGACACCACGATCACCGCGACGTCGCTGACCGCGCGGATCTGCCGGCACAGGACCATGCCGTCGACGTCCGGCAGGCCGAGGTCCAGCAGCACGACGTCGACCTCGTGCACTCGATCGAGTGCTCCTGCGCCGGAAGCCAGCCGGTGGATGGCGAGGCCTCTACGTTGCAAAGCAGGTATCAGGGCCCCGGCCACCCGGTCGTCGTCCTCTATCAGCAGTACCCGCACACGTCCCCTTAGTACATTCGATCGAGGGTGTAACAGACTTGAAACCCTAAGTATTGCTCAAGCCGCCTGTACATCAAGCCCGGCTGGAGTAAGTTTCCGCCATCGCGTGCGCCAAGCGCTCGTAACCTGTACAAACACGCTCACGGAGGCCAGATGACCGCCGCGCCGACGGCACCGCCGATGATCAAGGCGGCTGCCGTCAACAAGTTCTTCGGCGAGCTGCACGTGCTCAAGGACATCAACCTCGAGGTGCCCCGCGGGCAGGTGCTCGTGGTGCTGGGCCCCTCGGGCTCTGGCAAGTCCACGCTGTGCCGGGCCATCAACCGCCTCGAACCCATCGACTCGGGCGAGATCGCGGTCGACGGCACCGCACTGCCCGCCGAGGGCAAGGCACTCGCCGCGCTGCGCGCCGACGTCGGCATGGTCTTCCAGTCGTTCAACCTGTTCGCGCACAAGACCATCGTCGAGAACGTGATGCTCGCGCCGCAGAAGGTCCGGAAGGTCAACGCCACCGAGGCCCGCAAGACGGCCATGGAGCTGCTCGAGCGCGTCGGGATCGCCAACCAGGCCGACAAGTACCCGGCGCAGCTCTCCGGTGGCCAGCAGCAGCGGGTCGCCATCGCCCGGGCGCTGGCCATGCGGCCGAAGGTGATGCTGTTCGACGAGCCGACCTCGGCGCTGGACCCGGAGATGGTCCAGGAGGTCCTCGACGTGATGACCGGACTGGCCAAGGACGGGATGACGATGCTCGTCGTCACCCACGAAATGGGCTTCGCCCGCCGCGCCGCGCACCGCGTCGTGTTCATGTCCGACGGGGAGATCGTCGAAGACGCCACCCCGGACGAGTTCTTCACCAAGCCGAAGTCCGACCGGGCCAAGGACTTCCTCGGCAAGATCCTGACCCACTGATTTTCGCTTCATTCATCGGAAGGAACTGGAAGATAATGCGGTTGAGCCGAGTTCTACGCGTGAGCGCGGTCGTCGTGGCGGCAGGGCTCGCCCTGGCGGCCTGTGGCGGCGGCAGCAGCACCAGTGGCAGCAGCGGCAGCACGAACGTCGTGTCGAAGGCCAAGAACGACAAGAAGCTGACCATCGGCATCAAGTTCGACCAGCCCGGCCTCGGCCTGAAGACCGCCGACGGCAAGTACGTCGGCTTCGACGTCGACGTCGCGACCTACATCGCCAAGCAGCTGGGTGTCGACGCGTCCGGGATCACCTGGAAGGAAGCGCAGTCCGCGCAGCGTGAGGACCTGATCAAGAAGGGTGATGTCGACTTCATCGTCGCCTCCTACTCGATCACCGACGCGCGCAAGAAGGTCGTTTCCTTCGCCGGTCCGTACTTCGTCGCCGCGCAGGACCTTCTCGTTCGCCAGGACAACACCGACATCACCGGCCCGGAGTCGCTGACCGGCAACAAGAAGCTCTGCTCGGTGAAGGGGTCCACCCCGGCGCAGAACATCCAGAAGAAGTACGCCCAGAAGGTCCAGCTCCTCGAGCGGGCGAAGTACACCGACTGCGTGACCTCGCTGCTCAGCGGTGAGGTCGACGCGATGACCACGGACAACGTGATCCTCGCCGGTTACGCCGCCCAGTACCCGGGCAAGCTCAAGCTGGTCGGCAAGGGCTTCACCACGGAGAACTACGGCGTCGGCTTCAAGCTCGGCGACACCGAGACCCAGACCGCGATCAACGCGGCCATCACCAAGATGGAGAGCGACGGATCCTGGGAAGCCTCGCTGAAGACCAACGTCGGTCCGTCGGGCTTCACCATCCCGGCTGTCCCGGCCATCACCGAGAAGTAGCCAGCAGCTCGATTTTTCACGGCTGAACGGTGCGCCACGCACTCGCGTGGCGCACCGTTCCCATAGGCGAGACAGGGTTGAACACCGTGTTCGATTTCCTCAACAACCCGGACTACCACTTACTCGACTCGTTCTGGACGACCATCCAGCTCACGTTCTTCTCCGCGATCGGCGCGTTGATCTGGGGAACAGTGCTGGCCGGCATGCGGGTGAGCCCGGTTCCGGTCATGCGCGCCTTCGGCACCGCCTACGTGAACATCTTCCGTAACACGCCGCTGACGGTGATCATCCTGTTCGCCTCGCTGGGGCTGTCCGCGACGCTGCACCTGAAGCTCGCCCCGTCGGCTTCGCCGACCTTCCTGGTCGACAACTCGTTCCGCATCGCCATCCTCGGATTCATCGTCTACACAGCGACCTTCGTGTGCGAGTCGATCCGGTCGGGCATCAACACGGTGCCCGTCGGTCAAGCTGAAGCAGCCCGCGCACTCGGCCTGAACTTCACGCAGGTCCTGTGGCTCATCGTGCTGCCGCAGGCGTTCCGTTCGGTGATCGGGCCACTGGCCAACGTCATCATCGCGCTGCTGAAGAACACCACCGTGGCGTCGATCATCGGGGTTGCCGAAGCGTCACTGCTGATGTCGACCATGGTCGAAAACGAATCGGACCATCTGTTCTCCGTCTTCGCGATCTTCGCGGTGGGCTTCGTGATCCTGGTCCTCCCCCTCGGCCTGCTGCTCGGCTGGGTCGCCAAGAAGGTCGAGGTCAAGCGATGAGCACGCAGACAGTCCTCTACGACATCCCCGGGCCCAGGGCCAAGGCCCGCAACAGGCTCTACAGCCTGCTGTTCGCGGTGGTCATCCTCGCGATCGCGTACCTCATCTATTCGGGGTTCGCCAACAACGGTCAGTGGGCCGGCAAGCTGTGGAAGCCCTTCGTACAGGGCGATACCTGGTCGCAGTTCATCCTGCCGGGCCTGGTGAACACCCTCGAGGCCGCCGCACTGTCCATTGTGATCGCCCTGCCGATCGGCGCCCTGCTCGGCATCGGACGGCTTTCCGAGCACAAGTGGATCCGCATCCCGGCCGCGGTGATCGTGGAGTTCTTCCGCGCGATCCCGGTTCTGCTGCTGATGGTCTTCGCGGCGGCGTACTACTCGTACTACACCAGCGTCGCCAGCGACTCCCGTCCGCTGTTCGCGGCGGTCACCGGTCTGGTGCTCTACAACGGTTCGGTGCTGGCAGAGGTCTTCCGCGCGGGCATCCTGTCGCTGCCCAAGGGCCAGGCCGAGGCGTCGTCGGCGCTGGGGATGCGCAAAACGCAGACCATGATCAGCGTCCTGCTGCCCCAGGCCGTCACGCTCATGCTGCCGGCCATCCTCAGTCAGCTCGTCGTCATCCTCAAGGACACCGCGCTGGCCGGTCAGCTGACGGTCGGCTTCAACGAGCTGATCCGCAGCACCGGTCCGATTACCGCGAACTTCGGTAACACAATCCCGATCCTGATCTTCGACGCGCTCGTCTACATCGTCCTGAACCTGATGCTCACGGGACTCGCGTCGTACTTGCAGCGCAAGCTTTCACGGCGCAAGAAGGCACCGCGCGGAGCCACCCCGCTAGCGATCACCGCCGTCACGGACATGGCGACGGGCCGAGCGGTCTGAGTCCTCTCCCAGGCCCGGGATTCCTCTCTGCCCCATCGCGCAGAGAGGAATCCCGGGCCTTTTGTGTCTCCTCGGAGTCGGTTAGCGTCCGCTGTGGACTAGGAGGGAGAATCCTGATGACGGACCAGTACGACGCGATCGCGGACGTCTATGAAGAGGTCAAGCGGATCCCGATCGGACTCGCGGAGCACACGACGCTGGCGTAGCACAAACGACTCGGGGGACGTTTCGTACAATTGAATTGTACGAAACGTCCCCCGAGTCGTTTGAAACCTCAGCGTGGGAAACCTCAGCGGCGGAAAAGTTTGTTGCCCAGCCAGACGATCGGGTCGTAGCGCTTGTCGGCGACACGCTCCTTCATCGGGATCAGCGCGTTGTCGGTGATGTGGATCCCTTCGGGACAGACCTCGGTGCAGCACTTGGTGATGTTGCACATGCCGAGTCCGTGCTCTTCCTGCGCGGCGTCACGCCGGTCCTCGACGTCGAGGGGGTGCATCTCGAGCTCCGCGATCCGCATCAGATACCGCGGCCCGGCGAAGGACTCCTTGTTCTCCTCGTGGTCGCGGACGACGTGGCAGGTGTTCTGGCACAGGAAGCACTCGATGCACTTCCGGAACTCCTGCGAGCGCTCGACATCCACCTGCTGCATGCGGTACTCGCCGGCCTTCAGCCCCGGAGGCGGGGTGAAGGACGGGATCTCGCGTGCCTTCTGGTAGTTGAACGACACGTCCGTCACGAGGTCGCGAATGACCGGGAAGGTCCGCAGCGGCGTCACCGTGATGACGTCTTCCTCGGTGAACGTCGACATCCGGGTCATGCACAGCAGCCGCGGCTTCCCGTTGATCTCCGCCGAGCACGAGCCGCACTTGCCCGCCTTGCAGTTCCAGCGCACCGCGAGATCCGAGGCCTGGGTAGCCTGCAGCCGGTGGATGATGTCGAGGACGACTTCACCCTCGTTGACCTCGACCGTGTAGTCCCGCAGCTCGCCGGCGTCCGAGTCGCCGCGCCACACCCGGAAGCTCGCCTTGTAGCTCATTCCGCTTTCCTTCCCGGATGCCCGGCCAGTTCCCCGGAGGTGTAGTACTTCTCCATCTCCGACAGTTCGAACAGCTCCAGCAAGTCCTGGCGAAGCGGCAGCTGCTGTTTCGGCGTGATCTTGACGTCCGGAACAGTCGGGTCGCCACCGTCCACACTGCACACAAGCAACCGGTTGCGCCAGTCCGGATCCATCCCGGGATGGTCGTCGCGAGTGTGCCCGCCCCGGCTCTCGGTCCGCAGCAGCGCGGCGTGCGCGACGCATTCACTGACCAACAGCATGTTGCGCAGGTCGACGGCGAGGTGCCAGCCGGGGTTGAACTGCCGGTGTCCCTCGACGGTCACGCTCGGGATCCGGGCCTTGATCTCGCTCAGCTTCACCAGCGCCTGCTCGATCTCCCCGGCCTTGCGGATGATGCCGACGAGGTCGTTCATCGACTGCTGCAGCTCGGTGTGCAGCGTGTACGGGTTCTCCTCGACGCCTTCGGACGGCGGGTTGAACGGGTCCAGCGCCATCTTGGCCGCGTCGTCCACATCGGACTGATTGACCGTCGGCCGCTTCTCCAGGCCCTCCACATAGGACGCCGCGCCGAGTCCGGCTCGACGGCCGAACACGAGCAGGTCCGACAGCGAGTTGCCGCCGAGGCGGTTCGAGCCGTGCATCCCGCCGGAGCACTCGCCGGCCGCGAAGAGCCCCGGCACGGTGGCTGCCGCGGTGTCCGGGTCGACCTCGATCCCGCCCATCACGTAGTGGCAGGTCGGGCCGACCTCCATCGGCTCGGCGGTGATGTCGACGTCGGCCAGTTCCTTGAACTGGTGGTACATCGACGGCAGCCGCTTCTTGATCTCCTCGGCGGGCAGCCGGCTCGCGATGTCGAGGAACACACCGCCGTGCGGGGAACCGCGGCCGGCCTTGACCTCGGAGTTGATCGCGCGGGCGACCTCGTCACGCGGCAGCAGGTCCGGGGTCCGGCGGTTGTTCTCCTGATCGGCGTACCAGCGGTCGGCTTCTTCTTCGCTCTCCGCGTACTGCCCCTTGAACACGTCCGGGACGTACTCGAACATGAACCGCTTGTCCTCGGTATTCTTGAGCACCCCGCCGTCGCCGCGGACGCCTTCGGTGACCAGGATTCCCTTGACACTGGGCGGCCAGACCATGCCGGTCGGGTGGAACTGGACGAACTCCATGTTGATCAGGTTCGCCCCGGCCCGCAGCGCGAGCGCGTGGCCGTCACCGGTGTACTCCCACGAGTTCGAGGTGACCTTGAACGACTTGCCGATCCCGCCGGTGGCCAGCACCACGGCCGGCGCGTCGAACTGGATGAACCGGCCCGACTCGCGCCAGTAGCCGAAGGCGCCGGCTATGCGGTCGCCGTCCTTGAGCAGCTCGGTGACCGTGCACTCGGCGAAGACCTTGATCCTCGCCTCGTAGTCACCGGTCGCCTTGAAGTCCTCCTGCTGCAGCGAAACGATCTTCTGCTGCATGGTCCGGATCAGCTCGAGGCCGGTCCGGTCGCCGACGTGCGCGAGCCTCGGGTACGTGTGGCCACCGAAGTTGCGCTGGCTGATCCGGCCGTCCGCCGTGCGGTCGAACAGGGCGCCGTAGGTCTCCAGCTCCCAGACGCGGTCCGGGGCCTCCTGGGCGTGCAGTTCGGCCATGCGCCAGTTGTTCAGGAACTTCCCGCCCCGCATGGTGTCGCGAAAGTGGACCTGCCAGTTGTCGTTCGAGTTCGCGTTGCCCATCGAGGCCGCGCAGCCGCCTTCGGCCATCACGGTATGGGCTTTGCCGAACAGTGACTTGCACACCACGGCGACACTGAAGCCGCGCTCGCGGGCTTCGATGACGGCACGCAATCCGGCGCCACCGGCACCGATCACCACCACGTCGTAGCTGTGCCGTTCGACTTCGGTCATGAAGAGAATTCACCTCGGGAGTTCAGACGACGTCGTTGTCTTGGTGCGAACCGCGAATCACTTGACGAAACGCAGATCCGTGATCGCTCCGCTGGAAACGAGCATCACGTACAGGTCGGTGAGAGTGAGCGTGCCCAGCGTCGTCCAGGCGAGCGTCATATGGCGGGTGTTGAGCTTGGACACGAACGTCCAGATCTTGTACCGGACCGGATGGGCGGAGAAGTGCTTCAGCCTGCCGCCGGTGACATGCCGGCAGGAGTGGCACGACACCGTGTACGCCCACAGCAGCACCACGTTGGCCGTGATGATGATGTTGCCCAGCCCGAACCCGAACCCGCCGCCCTTGCCGTGGAACGCGTTGATCGCGTCGTAGGTGTTGACGAGCGAGACGAGCACGGCCACGTAGAAGAAGTACCGGTGCACGTTCTGGATGATCAGCGGCAGCCGAGTCTCGCCGGTGTACTTGGCGTGGGGCTCCGCGACCGCGCACGCCGGTGGCGACATCCACACCGAGCGGTAGTACGCCTTGCGGTAGTAGTAGCAGGTCAGCCTGAAGCCCAGCAGGAACGGCAGCACGACGAACCCGAGCGGGATGATCCCCGGCAGGTGTCCGAACGGCGTGCCGAAGTCACTGGAGCCCGCGACGCACGACTCGCTCAGACACGGCGAGTAGAACGGCGTCAGGTAGTGATAGTCGTTGACCCAGTAGGCCGTGCGAACGAAGGACCGGATCGTCGCGTAGATGACGAACGTGGCCAGGCCGGTCGTGGTGAGCAGCGGTTGCAGCCACCATCGGTCGGTACGCAGGGTGCGCTGAGCGATCTTGGCCCGCGACGGCGCGTGGACCCCGGTTCCCTCTCGGCCTGTCCGGTTGTCGGCGGGGGCGCTCACGTCTGATCGCGCTGGTAGCCGCCGACGCCCTCGTCGTCCGCGCCGTGCCACAGCGACCGGTCGTACGGGGTGTCCGGCACGACGACGCGGTCGACAGCCTTCAGCTGGGCGGGCACGGGGGGTGCTTCGTCCAGGTCGCACGTGTCGATGTCGAGCCGTTCGATGTCGTTGGCGATCCGGCGGATGGGTTGCGCGTCGCCGTAGCGGGAGCGCAGGGCGCCCACACATTGCCTCAATTGACCGATCATGCGACGAAGTTCGACGATTTCGGTGGTGGACATCGGTACCTCCGAGTCAGTTCGACGGCAAGGCCGGTAGCGGTTCTCGCGCCACTACCGACTCTGCCGTGCCGTGTGCACTGTGACAAGTAGCACACAGTGCGTTTCGTGCGTGATCGGGGTCACTTCCCAAGATCTTCTGAATCGATTTTGTTTCGAGCGGGAGACCCGAGTACTGTGGCCACTGTCACCACCCAGCGACGCCAGCGCCGCCGTCCGCCCGCATCCCAGTGATCCGAGCCGGAGACCAGCCATGAGCGACGCCCCAGCCATCCATCCGAAGATCGCGGAAGTCACCGCCCGCATCATCGGCCGCAGCGCATCGACGCGCTCGGCCTACCTCGAACGCACCGCTGCCGCCTACGCCGAAGGCCCCGCCCGCCGGGGACTCGCGTGCAGCAACCTCGCCCACGGCTTCGCCGCGATGGGCGGCGGAGACCGTGAAGCCCTCCGCGCCGCGCGCAAGCCGGGCGTCGCGATCGTCTCGTCCTACAACGACATGCTGTCCGCGCACCAGCCGCTCAAGGAGTACCCGGACTGGCTGAAGACTTCGGTCCGCGAGGCCGGCGGCGTCGCGCAGTTCGCCGGCGGCGTGCCCGCCATGTGCGACGGCATCACCCAGGGCCGCGCCGGTATGGAGCTGTCGCTGTTCAGCCGCGAGGTCATCGCGATGGCCACCGCGATCGCGCTGTCGCACGACATGTTCGACGGCTCGCTGCTACTCGGCGTGTGCGACAAGATCGTCCCGGGCCTGCTGATCGGCGCGCTCTCGTTCGGCCACCTCCCGGCGGTGCTGGTGCCGGCCGGGCCGATGAACTCGGGCCTGCCGAACAAGGAGAAGGCCCGGATCCGCCAGCTCTACGCCGAGGGCAAAGCCACCCGCGAGGACCTGCTGGAAGCGGAATCGGCGTCGTACCACTCGCCGGGCACCTGCACGTTCTACGGCACCGCCAACTCGAACCAGATGGTCGTCGAGGTGATGGGACTGCACCTGCCGGGCGCCAGCTTCGTCCACCCCGGGACGCCGATCCGTCGCGCTCTCACCGAGGAGGCCGGACGTCGTGTCGTCGAGTTGGCCCGCGGCGAGTCCTACACTCCGCTCGCCGAGATCGTCTCCGAGAAAACGGTCGTCAACGGCCTGATCTCGCTGCTGGCGACCGGCGGCTCGACCAACCACACGCTGCATCTGGTGGCCATCGCCGCGGCCGCCGGCATCCAGCTGACTTGGGACGACTTCTCGGACCTGTCCGCGGTGATCCCGCTGCTGGCCCGGGTCTACCCCAACGGCAGCGCCGACATCAACCACTTCCACGCCGCCGGCGGCATCCAGTTCCTGATCGGCACCCTGCTCGACGCCGGTCTGCTGCACCCCGACGTCCGCACGGTCGCCGGAGACGGGCTGCACCGCTACCGGCAGGAGCCGATCCTCGACAACGGATCACTCCGCTGGCGCGAGGTTCCGACGCGGAGCCTGGACGAGGACGTGCTCCGGCCCGCGAGCAGGCCGTTCTCCGCCGACGGTGGTCTGCGGATGGTCTCGGGCAACCTGGGCCGGGCGGTGATCAAGGTGTCGGCGGTCGCCGATGAGCACCGGGTGGTCGAGGCGCCTGCCCGGGTCTTCACCTCGCAGCAGGGCTTCGACCAGGCGTTCTCCGCCGGAGAGCTCGAACGAGACGTCGTAGTCGTCATCCGGAACCAGGGCCCGCAGGCCAACGGCATGCCTGAGCTGCACGGGCTCACCCCGGCCCTCGGCGTCCTGATGGACCGCGGTTACCAGGTGGCGCTGCTGACCGACGGCCGGATGTCCGGCGCGTCGGGCAAGATCCCGGCGGCCATCCAGCTGACCCCGGAGGCGGCGGCCGGTGGTCCGCTCGCGCGGATCGCCGACGGCGACGTCGTGCGCCTCGATGCCGACGCCGGCACGCTCGACGTGCTGGTCGGCGAGACCGAACTCGCACTGCGCGAGCTGGTGGACGGACCCCCTGACGAGGCATCCTGGACGGGCACCGGCCGGGAGCTGTTCGCCGCGCTGCGCCGCTCGGTCGGCCCTGCCGACCAGGGCGCGAGCGTGTTCGGCCCGCTCACCCCGGAGCATTTCGGCGTGCCCATTCGTTCGAACACCGTGGAGGTAGGCAAGTGAGGACCGGAGCGGACCTGCTCGAGCTGTCGCCCGTGATGCCCGTCGTCGTCATCTCGGACGTGGACGACGCGGTGCCGACGGCGCAGGCGCTGCTCGGCGGCGGGATCGGGGTGATCGAGCTGACGCTTCGCACCCCCGTGGCGCTCGAAGCGATCGCGCGGATCGCCACCGAAGTGCCGGGCATCGTCATCGGCGCCGGCACGATCACTTCGCCGGACCAGGCGAAGCAAGCCGCCGACGCGGGTGCCGCGTTCCTGGTCACCCCCGGCTGCACCGACCGGCTGCTCGACGCCGTCGTCGACACCGGCCTGCCGTTCCTGCCGGGTGCGGCCACGGTGTCCGAAGCCATGCGCCTGGCCGAGCGCGGGCTGACCGCGCTCAAGTTCTTCCCGGCCGAAGCCAGCGGCGGGATCGCCTATTTGAGCTCGATCGGCGGGCCGCTGCCCGGCCTGAAGTTCTGCCCGACGGGCGGAATCTCCGTCAAGACCGCGCCGGACTACCTGGCGCTGGCGAACGTCGGCTGCATCGGCGGGTCCTGGCTGACCCCGAAGGACGCACTGCAGGCCAAGGACTTCACCCGCGTCGAGACGCTGGCTCGTGAAGCGGCCGCATTACGCGTGTAAGGAAGGTCACCGGGCGAATTACCAGTGTTTTCGTCCAGATGGCAGGACGGGCGTCTCATTTCCGTGGAGAAATAGACCATCGGAGTGAGGCGCCCGCCATAGTTCCCGCCCGCTGCCCGATCACCGGTACTTCACGGCGGTAAACCAGGCGTAAAGGTCTGTTATCTTTGCTCGTTGCCCACAAACGAGCAAGGAGAAATCGGTGTCCGACGCGGCCACTTATGAAATGGACACCGTGGCCGCATTGGTCGGTGAGCGGCTGACGCTGTCGGCACTCAAACAGCTCGCCGGAAACCTCGGGGGTTACTCCTTCGTCAAGGTCGTCGTCGATCGGCAGACGTCAACCATTCACTTCCTGAACAACGCCAAGCATTCCTTCCACGCGATATACACCGGTGAGCGGATATTGGAACTGGCGCCAGGGGAGCTGGAAAGCTCGATCGACGAGTACAACAAGAGTTTCTACAACGACACCGACCGCCGCTTCTATCTCGGGATTCTGGCGCTGCACAGCCGCAAGGACGTCGAAACCGGCCAGGAACGGCAGATCTTCTCGCTGGAAACCGTCGAGGTGGACACGATGTCCGCCGAGATGATCGTCTTCTTCTACGGGTTCGTCCGCGAATACCTCGACCCGGTGCTGCCGCTGCTGTTCAAGCCGGCCAACCACCTGCAGGAGCGAGCCGTTCTCGAACTCTCCCCCGCCGAACTCCCCCGGATTCTCGCGCACGAACTGTTTTCCACCGCACGGTTCGTCCCGCTCAATCCTGGCAAGACCACCGGGCGGCTTCGCGCTTTCCGCACGGAAGAGGACTACCGCTCCGCGCTGACGTCACTCGAATGGCACGACATCATCGTCATGCACCGGGTGCCCGACGACATCCCGCGTCTCGCCGGAATCATCAACGCGCACCACACCACGCCGCTTTCGCACACGAATGTGCTCGCGACCGGTTGGCAGATCCCGAACGCGATCCAGATCGGCGCCTTCGACACGATCGAACGCGAGAAGCTGGACGGGCACTGGGTCGAATACTCCGTCGATGGCGGACTGGCCGAAGTCGGCCTCCGGCTCATCGACGAACCGGCCGACCTCGGTAAGCGCCCCGCCTGGTACGCACAGCGGATCACGCTGGAAGAGGCCGAATCGCAGTACAGCCCCATCGCGAGCCTGACCGACCTGCGGCACAACGACCGGCACCGCTACGGGACCAAGGCGGCCAACCTCGGCGAGCTGAACCATGTCCTGGCCCACGGTTCGCGGCGACTGCTCGGGTTCTTCCAGGTGCCGCGCCCGCCGCGCGAGAACCTGTTGCCGTACCTGGCCCGGCTACTCGACGTCCCCGAGGACAGCGACCTGATGGCCGCGACCCGGAAGCTGCTGGCCGAGCGGCTGCGCGTGCCCCGCGGCATCGCCGTGCCGTTCTCGTTCTAGCAAAGGTTTCTCGAGTCTTCACCGCGGATCCAGCAAGCCATCGGCAAGCTGAAGATGGCGCTGGAACTCGACGCCCGCGAGGTCGAGCCGCTCTGCGTCGAACTGCAGCAGCTCATCCGCTCGACGCGAATTCCGCCGGACATGGTCTCGGACATCGACAACGCGCTGTTCACCACGCTGGCCGGCGTGCGCACCTTCGTCGTCCGCAGTTCGTCGAACGCCGAGGACCTGGCCGGCTTCTCCGCCGCGGGGATCTACGAGTCGATCAACCACGTCACGACCGCGGAAAAGATCATGCACAGCGTCAAGGAGGTCTGGGCCTCGCTGGTGTCCTCTCGCAGCGTGCGGTTGCGTCAGCAGGCCGGGATCTCGCTCGACGAGTGCTTCATGGGCGTCGTCGTCCAAGAACAGGTCGCTGCCGACTTCGGCGGGGTACTCGTGACCGGGAACCCGATGAACCGCGGCGACTTCCGCAATGTGTACGTCAACGTGTCGCCGAAGGTGACCGATGTGGTCGACGGGTCCACGCTGCCGATGCAGTACCTGTACAGCACGGTCGAGGGCGGCGGGCGGACCGTGTCGCTCGGCGACGCCGAACACGACCTCGACGAGGCTGCCAAGGACCAGCTGCAACGCCTCGCGCTGATCGGTCGCGTGCTGCAGTCGCACTTCTCCCCCGACTACACCTTCGATTCGCCGGTGGACATCGAGTGGCTGGCCGACCGTGATCAGATCCACATCGTGCAGCTGCGGCCCTACTCGCTCTAGCACTTACCCCGAACTTTTTCCTAGGAGACAACAGATGTTGGGCTTGCGCCTGCCCGCGAACCCGGCCGTGCGAAGAGCGGTCCGGCTCACCTACGGCTTCCAGTTCTTCTTCGGGCTGCTGCTGTGGGTGCCGATCTTCTACAGCTACCAGCAGCAGCTCGGGATGAGCAACAGCCAGATCTTCGGCATCCAGAGCATCTACTACATCGCGTTCTGCCTGCTGGAGATCCCGACCGGCATGCTCGCCGACCGGTTCGACTACCGGACGTCGCTGGTCGCCGGTGCTTCGGTGCTCGTCGTCGCGAACCTCGTGCCGGTGTTCATGGGTTCGTATTCCGGCTTCCTGATCCACTTCCTGCTGATCGCGCTGGCGAGGTCGCTGATTTCGGGGGCGCAGAGCGCTTATCTCTACGAGTACCTGCACGCGCACGGCGCCGGTGAGCACTATCTGAAGGTCGAGGGCGTCGGCCGGTCGTACAGCCTGATCGGCAAGATCGTCTTCTGGCCGGTCATCGGTCTGCTGATGCAGTGGAGCATGCCTTCGCCGTACTGGCTGACGGCGATCAACGCCGGTATCGCGGTGGTGCTGGCGTTGAAACTGCCGCCGATCCCCGGCTGGAAAGCCAAGGAGCAGGGTAAAACCGCGACGATGGTCGCGGGCATCGGCGGCGCTTTCACCACCCTGCGCAAGTCGCGCTGGCTGTTCCTGCTGATGGTGCAGGGCGTCGCGATGTTCACCCTGGTCCGGATCTGTCAGGTAAACCTGTTCCAGCCGATCCTGGAGTCGAAACACCTGTCGGTGACCGCTTTCGGCGGGGTGCTGGCCGCTATGACGATCTTCGAAGCACTCGGCGCCGCACGTCCGCACCGCCTGCGTCGAGCGATCGGGCCCGCCGCCGCGGTGTTCTTCCTGACCATCGTGATGGCGCTGTGCCTGGGATTCATCGCGCTGGGCAGCGCGGTGGTGGCGGTGCTCCTGCTGTGCGTGTTCGCCGTGGCCACGGGAATCTCGTTCCCCATCCAAAAGCAGCTGCTCAACGACGCGATCCCGGATTCGCGTTACCGGGCGACGCTGCTTTCGATGGAGTCGATCCTCGACCGCGCGGTCTGTGCCGTGGTCGCCGTGGCGTTGGGCGCCTATCTCTCGGCAGGACAGCTGAACGAGTTCCTCGTGCTTTCGGCGATCGTCACCTGCGTGATGATGGCGTTGCTGGCAGCGCTGCTGATCTCCGTCAAGCGGCGTTCGGGCATCAACACACGAGTGCGTCAGACGGTGAGTTTCTAGAGCTCGTGAGCATTCTTGCCGGTTCTAGGCAGCCGGAACGCTCACGAGCGCTGGCGCGCACGGAACGCCGCCGCCTTGACGCGGTTCTGGCATGCCGTGGAACAGAACCGCTTCGCGCCGTTGCGTGAGGTGTCGACGAAGACGCGGTCGCAAACCGGTGCCGTGCACACACCGAGCCTGTCGAACATCGGGTTGCCCAGCACGACGGCCAACGCCGTCGCCATGGGCGCGGCCCAGCTACTTGCCCAGTCGGCGTCGGTGGCGTGGAAGTGCAAATGCCAGGGCTCGTCGTCGTGTCTGGCGAGCACTGGAACGGCCTGGGTGCGGCGTAACAGGTCGTTTGTCCGCTCACACGCGTCATCGATACGTCCGGAGTCGACCGCGACGAACACCTCCCGAAGCTCGCCCGCGTACGCGCTGAGCTGATCGATCTCGTCGTCGGACACTGTGGCGCCCGGCTTGATGTGACTCCAGCCGCGCAACACATCCGAGCCGTCCTTGACCTCTGGCTTGTACTCGCGTCCGAGGGCGTAACCGGGTGTCAGCACGTTGACAGCCTCCACAGCAGCTGCCACGACATTGCTCGTGTGACTGTCAAAGTCCACTTGACCAGTCACCCCTTTCCGCCCTATGTTCATCACTGGCATACAGACTATAGACAGTGACGGAGTGGGATATGGGGAAGACCGGCACTACCGCGACCGTGCCCGGCGAAACGGCCTCGAAATGGCTGCGGCGCTGGGATGCACAACAGGAACGTTATGTCGCCGACCGGGAAGAACGCTTCGCGGTGCTCTGCGATGTCGTCGAGGCCGCGCTCGTCGACGTCGCCGAGCCAGTGGTCCTCGACCTCGGCTGCGGCCCGGGTTCACTGGCCGGGCGGCTCCACGAACGCATCCCGGCAGCCAAGATCATCGGGATCGACGCCGATCCGCTGCTGCTCGGCCTGGCCCGGGGGAACTACGGCGACGACATCACCTGGGTGAACGCCGACCTGAACAGTCCGACCTGGCGGCAGAACGTGCCCGCCACCATTCACGCCGCGGTGTCCACCACGGCGCTGCACTGGCTGCCGGTGGAGCGGCTGGCCGAGCTCTATCGCACGCTTGGCGGCCTGATGGGCCCCGGCGGCGTGTTCGTCGACGGGGATCACATGGGCGTGGGAACCGACCCTGTGAGCGCGCTGGCGAAGACCGTTGGCGAGCGCAGGGCAGCACGGGCCGGAGTACTGGCCAACGAGGAATGGAAGCCCTGGTGGGCCGCTCTCAAGGCCGATCCGGCACTCGCCGAACAGGTCGAGGCCCACGAAGCCTGGGCGACCGAAGTGAGCGCGACCCGCGCCGCCGACGCCTCGACGCACAGTGGCACCAATGCCCTGACCGTCGGCGAGCACTCGGCCATGCTGACCGATGCCGGCTTCAGCAGTGTGGCGCCGGTGTGGCAGGTCGGCGACGACCACGTGCTGGTCGCCGTCCGCTGACCGCTTGCCCCGCTCGTGTGCCCAGAACACCCCTGGGGCACGAGCGGGGCTCAGCGTCAGTCTGCGGTGGCCTCGTCGAGCAGGCTCGACTCGGCTCCGAACGCCCCCAGCTCTTCACGGATCACGGAGTACGACAGCCCCTGCGGATACCCCTTGCGTCCCAGGACGCCGAGCAGCCGCCGGATGGCCGTCTGCTCGTCCACTTCACCCAGGCTTCGCAGCTTCTTGCGGACCAGCTCGCGAGCCCGCTGCTCCTCGGACTCCCGATCCACCTCGCTCGCCGCGGCTACGGCGATCTCTTCGTCGACGCCTTTGCGCTTGAGCTCCGCGACGATCGCGGTGCGCGACAGACCCCGGTGGGTGTGCCGGGCCTGGACCCAGAGCTCCGCGAAGGCCGCGTCGTCGACAAGACCGGCTTTGTCCAGCTTGCCCAGCAGGACCTCGATGGTCTCGTCATCGAAGCCCTTACGGCGCAAGGTCTGCCGAAGCTCACCTTGGGCGCGCGGCCGGGCGGCCAGCAGATCGAAGCAGATCTCCTTGGCCTTCTTCCGCCTCTCTTCAGGCGAAAGCTCCATCGGATCGAACTTCGCCCTGCCCCTTGGGGGTGAACTCGCTTCCTCGACCTCGTCGGTCATCGAACGCGACCCCTAGAACTCGACGGGGGCCGGTACGACCTCGTCGGCGTCGACCTGGGCACCGATGCCCAGCTTCTCCTTGATCTTCTTCTCGATCTCGTTGGCGACATCGGGGTTGTCGAGCAGGAACTTGCGGGCGTTCTCCTTGCCCTGCCCCAACTGGTCGCCCTCGTAGGTGTACCAAGCTCCGGACTTGCGCACGATGCTCTGGTCGACACCCATGTCGATGAGCGAACCCTCGCGGGAGATGCCCTTGCCGTAGAGGATGTCGAACTCGGCCTGCTTGAACGGCGGGGCGACCTTGTTCTTGACGACCTTGACGCGGGTGCGGTTACCGACCGCCTCACCGCTGTCCTTCAGCGTCTCGATGCGCCGGACGTCCAGCCGGATGGAGGCGTAGAACTTGAGCGCCTTACCACCGGTCGTCGTCTCCGGGGAGCCGAACATGACGCCGATCTTTTCACGCAGCTGGTTGATGAAGATCGCGGTAGTACCGGAGTTGCTCATCGCGCCGGTCATCTTCCGGAGCGCCTGGCTCATCAGCCGGGCCTGCAGGCCGACGTGGCTGTCGCCCATCTCGCCCTCGATCTCGGCACGCGGCACGAGCGCGGCCACCGAGTCGATGACCAGGATGTCGAGCGCGCCGGAGCGGATCAGCATGTCCGCGATCTCCAGGGCCTGCTCACCGGTGTCCGGCTGGGAGACGAGCAGCGCGTCGGTGTCTACGCCGAGGTTCTTGGCGTACTCCGGGTCCAGCGCGTGTTCCGCGTCGATGAACGCCGCGATGCCGCCGGCCCGCTGCGCGTTGGCGACCGCGTGCAGCGCGACAGTGGTCTTACCGGAGGACTCCGGACCGTAGATCTCCACCACGCGGCCGCGGGGAAGACCGCCGATGCCGAGCGCGATGTCCAGCGCGATGGCGCCGGTCGGGATCACGGCGATCGGCACGTGGCCCTTGTCGCCGAGGCGCATCAGCGAGCCCTTGCCGTACTGCTTGTCGATCTGCGCAAGGGCCAGTTCCAGCGCCTTGTCCCTGTCCAGTGCTGCTGGTGCCATGGGAATCCACCTCGTTGGTTGGGAGCCTGTGGGGCTTTTCAGGTTGGTGAGCTGTCGGGCCCGACGTTACGGGCGAGGTCCGACAATTCCAGGCCTCGGCGTCGATCTGTGGATCGCTGACCCCGGGTGTGGACAACACGATAGACGAACACCTGTTCGAGGGTAAAACCGACACACCCCTGCGCTAGAATTTTCGCCTCGCTCTTTCGAGTGCACCGTCAGCGACGCTCGGCAGGCACGTCGAACTCCGCGCAGACCGTCCGCCAGATCTCCTTGGTCGGGGTGCCCGCCGCGAGAGCCTGCTCGACCGTGCGGCCGCCGAGCCTGCTGAACACGTGGTCCTTGCTCAACGTTTCGGCCCGGCCGGGGCCGAACTCGTCCACCATCATCTGCCGAAACACCGTGATACGCATCGGTTCTCATCGTAGAGCCCGCCTGCGGAGCCCCCGGCCCCGGTGGCTCCGTCGCGTCGGCGCCTTTGGAGGGGTGGCGTGGTGACTGGTTGGCGCGGTCGGTCCTGTCTACGGCAGCAAGGACCGGGGCGAGAGGGGGCTCGTAGCGGAGGCAAGGGCCAGTCACGTCGTGCAGGTGATGGCAAGTGACTGCTGGGGCTCCTGAAAGCACGTTCGGCAGGGCAGAGACGTTGTCAAGGCCTAGTTGAGTGCGCCTTACGCCATGAAGGTGGCCTTCACGACAGGTCACAGCGTCACACCTGCCGTCTCACGAACCGGGCTGGACGCTCTTCTCGAAGTAGTCGGCCAGCGCGTCAGGGGTGGTCGCAGCCGACTGGTCGCCGGAACTCACCTGGTAGATGAAGCCGGCCAGCGGCCGGTCGTCGACGGTGAAGACCAGCACGGCGGCGGTCGCGCCCGCGGCGGACGAATACTGGCCGTTCAGCCCGTTCCCGGTCCATTTCGCCTGGGTGCGGTTGCCGCCGGCGGAAACCAGCAGCTGCTCGGTGTACTGCTTCAGCGTGTCGGCCGAAGTGCCCTGGATGTAGGTCACCTGCGTCCCGGCACGACTCGGCGCGGAGCAGGTGGTGGAGACGCCGAGGTTCTGCGCGGAGGCGGCCGGCCCGGTGCCCATGCCGGGCTTGCAGGCGCCGGTGTCGGCGATCTTGCCGGCGAGCTGGCGCAGACAGCTCGTCATCCCGGAGGCGTCGGCCGATCCCGGCTGCTTGCACTGGTCCGCGGTGTAGGTGGTGGCCGAGGACGATGACGTCAGGAAGATCGTCAACCCGGCCCCGAGGAGCACCACCAGCGCGACGGCCAGGCCGATGACCAGTTTCTTCTTCTTGCCGTCAGGCTTGCGCTCGGTCTCGCCGCCCGAGAGCGAGTACGTCGGGAAGTTGGACGGCGCCTGCTGCTGACCACCCAGCGCGGGCTGCCTGCCGCTGTTCGGGAACGAGGACTGCGGGTAGGCGCCCGACGGCGGCCCCGGGTAGCTGCCGGACTGCGCATGCTGCGGCGGGTACGGGCCGGGGTGGTAGCCAGGTGCGACGGGCTGCGGACCGGTGCCGCTGGCGGCG
Organism: Amycolatopsis sp.; assembly: GCF_025464955.1. Classification (GTDB taxonomy): domain Bacteria; phylum Actinomycetota; class Actinomycetes; order Mycobacteriales; family Pseudonocardiaceae; genus Amycolatopsis. The sequence goes on from NZ_JAODNM010000037.1 coordinate 85,948, forward strand.
AGCCTGCCCTCGACGTTCTGCGTGCGCATGCTGATGCCGTCCGGGGCCACGTGGTGCGCGCCGAGCGCGACCGCGGTCTCCGGCTGGTCCAGGCTGCCGGGGACGACCCCGAGCTTCTCCGCGATCAGGGTGCCGACCAGCGGAAGCCTGCTCGATCCACCGACCAGGTAGATCCCGGCGAGGCGTTCGGGCGCGAGCCCGGCCGAGCGGATCGTCCTGGACAGCAGTTCGACACTGCGCAGCATGGCCGGGCGGACCAGTGCCTCGAGTTCGGCCCTGGTCACCAGCACGTCGGAGAACGGCTCCGGCATCGGGACCTCGGTCTGCGGGTGCCGGGAGAGGGCCTCCTTGGCGGCCTTCACGTCCTCCTGCAGCGCGCGCCGGGTGCGCCGGTCCGGGGTGGACTCCGGGCGCAGCAGCCGCTGCCAGCGTGCCGGGTCCTTGTGCGAGACCTCGCGGCCGACGTGCACCAGCAGCGCCTGGTCGACGTCGAGGCCGCCGAGGTCGGGCAGGCCGTCCTCGGCGAGCACCGCGAACCCGCTCTGGGTCGCGCCGACCACCGCGACGTCGAAGGTGCCCGCGCCGAGGTCGTAGACGGCGAGTGCCTGGCCGGGAGCCAGCGTCTTGCCGGGGAACGAGGCGAAGTGCGCCGCCGCGGCGACCGGCTCTGGCACCAGCGAGACGGCCATGCCCATCCCGGCCAGGCGGGCGGCCGAAAGCAGCACGTTGCGCCGCACCGGCCCCCACTGCGCCGGGTGGGTCAGCCGGACCTCGTCGGGCTGTTCGCCGCCGAGCTGGCGGGTGGTCTCTTCGAGCACCCGCCGCAGGATCGCCGCCAGTGCCTCGTTGACCGGCACGATGTCAGTGCCGAGCAGCAGGGTCTGCTCGTCGATGCGCCGCTTCGGGTTGGGCTCGAACCGGGTGGGGTCGAGCCGGGCGCGGCGCTCGGCGTCCCGGCCGATCATGAGCGTGCCGTCCTCACCGGCGAAGACCGCGGACGGCATGTTCGCCGAACCGTCGACCTCGACGACTCTCGGCGGCCGCCCGTACGCCGACAGGACGGCGACGGTATTGGACGTCCCGAGGTCCACCGACAAGATCCGCACAGCTCTCCCCTCATCAACGCCTGCTGGCAGGCGCGCGCGATGCCGGTGCATGCTCCCACGTCAGGAGCGGCCGCGTGTGCGGACCCGGCGGATTCACCCGGTGATCCGTCCCGCCGGGCAAGCTGCCGGGTGCTCGATCGAAAACTGTCGGTGGATGCGGTCATGATGGGGGTATGGCCACGGCCGATGTCCTCGAGCTCTTTTCCCCCGCCACGCGAGAGTGGTTCCAGGGGGCCTTCGCCGCGCCCACCGAGGCTCAGGCCGGGGCCTGGCGCGCGGCGTACGCGGGTGAGCATGCGCTGGTCGTGGCGCCGACGGGTTCCGGGAAGACGCTGGCCGCCTTCCTCTGGGCGCTGGACAAGCTGGCGTCCGGGCCGGGGCCCGCGGAGCCGATCAAGCGCTGCCGTGTCCTCTATGTCTCGCCGCTCAAAGCCCTCGCGGTCGATGTCCAGCGGAACCTGCGTGCCCCGCTGGCGGGGATCTCGCAGGCCTCGCGCCGGCTCGGCCTCGCGCCGCCGGAGATCGAAGTCGGTATGCGTACCGGGGACACCACCGCGGCCGAGCGGCGGTCGTTCGGCAAGACACCGCCGGATGTGCTGGTCACCACGCCCGAGTCGCTGTTCCTCATCCTGACTTCGTCCGCGCGCGAGTCGCTGCGCGGTGTCGAGACGGTGATCGTCGACGAGGTGCACGCCGTCGCGGGCGGCAAACGAGGCGCACACCTCGCGGTCTCCCTCGAGCGGCTGGACGCGCTGCTGCCCAAACCCGCCCAGCGCATCGGCCTGTCGGCGACCGTGCGCCCGGTGGACGAGGTGAGCGCCTTCCTCGGCGGCCGCCGCCCGGTGCGGGTGGTGCAGCCGAAGCTCGCCAAGACGATCGAAGTGCGCGTCGAGGTCCCGGTCGAGGACATGGGCAACCTGGACGGCCCGTCCGGTCCGCCGGAGCCGTCGCCGGGCATGCCGTCCGAAGGGGGCATCGGCACCCAGGAGGAGATCGGCGGGAGCGCGGTCAAGCGGCCGTCCATCTGGCCCGCGGTCGAGGAGCGGGTGCTCGAACTGATCCGCGCCCACCGGTCCACGATCGTGTTCGCCAACTCCCGGCGGCTCACCGAGCGGCTGACGGCCCGGCTGAACGAACTGGCCGCCGAGCAGTCCGAACTCGTGCCGGGGCAGCGTTTCCCGGCCGAGGCGATCGGCGAATCAGGGCTCACCACGGGTGCCGAGGCGACCATCGCGAAGGCGCATCACGGGTCCATGTCGCGTGAGCAGCGCACCCACGTCGAAGAAGAGCTCAAGTCCGGGCTGCTGCCGTGCGTGGTGGCCACTTCTTCACTGGAGCTGGGCATCGACATGGGCGCGGTCGACCTGGTCGTCCAGATCGAGGCACCGCCGACGGTCGCCTCCGGGCTGCAGCGGGTCGGGCGCGCCGGGCACCAGGTCGGCGCGATCTCGCGCGGGGTGATGTTCCCCAAGTTCCGCGGCGACCTGGTCTCCTGCGCGGTGGTCGCCGAGCGGATGGCCGCCGGCAAGATCGAAGCGGTCCGCTATCCCCGCAACCCGCTGGACGTGCTCGCCCAGCACATCGTCGCCATGGTCGCGCTGGAGACGTGGACGGTCGACGGGCTGGCCGAGCTGGTCCGCCGCGCGGCGCCGTTCGCGGCGCTGCCTGACGACGCGCTGTTCGCGGTACTCGACATGCTGGCCGGCCGCTACCCGAGCGAGGAGTTCGGCGAGCTGCGGCCGCGGATCACCTGGGACAGGGTCACCGGCGAGCTGAAGGGCAGGCCGGGCGCCCAGCGGCTCGCGGTGACCTCGGGCGGCACGATCCCTGACCGCGGCCTGTTCACCGTGATGACCCCGGGCCCCGGCGACCGCCCAGGTTCCCGGGTCGGCGAGCTCGACGAGGAGATGGTCTACGAATCACGTGTGGGAGACACGATCCTGCTCGGGACGTCGTCGTGGCGGGTCACCGAAATCACCCGCGACCGGGTCATCGTCGTCCCGGCTCCCGGGGAGCCCGCCAGGATGCCGTTCTGGAAGGGCGATGCCCAAGGGCGGCCGCTGGAGCTCGGCCGCGCGCTGGGCGCCTTCGTCCGCGAACTGTCCACTCTGGACTCCGCGGCGGCCCGCACCCGCGCGGAGGTAGCCGGGCTGGACGAACGCGCCTGCGACAACCTGCTGGGATACCTCGAGGAGCAGCGCGCCGCGACGCGGCACATCCCGAACGACCGCACGGTGCTGCTCGAGCGGTTCCGCGACGAGCTCGGCGACTGGCGGATCGTGCTGCACTCGCCGTTCGGCGACCAGGTCAACGCGCCGTGGGCGCTGGCCATCGCCGCGCGGCTGCGCGAAAGCCGCGGGATCGACGCGCAGCTGGCGCATTCCGACGACGGCATCGTGCTGCGGCTGCCGGATGCGCTGGACGCCGACGGGGCCGAGGTCACCGTGGGCGTCGACGACATCCTGATCGACCCGGAGGAGGTCGAGCAGCTGATCGTGGCCGAGGTCGGCGGATCGGCGTTGTTCGCCGCCAGGTTCCGGGAGTGCGCCGCGCGCTCGCTTCTGCTGCCGCGACGCGATCCAGGCCGCCGGACCCCGCTCTGGCAGCAGCGGCAACGTGCCTCGCAGCTGCTGTCGGTCGCGGCCAAGTACGAGCGTTTCCCGGTGGTGCTCGAAGCCATGCGGGAGTGCCTGCAGGACGTGTACGACGTCGGCGGCCTGCGTGAACTCATGTCGGACGTGCGCGCCCGGCGGGTCCGGGTGGTCGACGTCGAGACGCCATCGCCGTCGCCGTTCGCGAGGAGCCTGCTGTTCGGCTACGTCGGCATGTTCCTCTACGAGACGGACGCGCCACTGGCGGAACGCCGGGCGGCGGCGTTGTCGCTGGATTCGACACTGCTGGCCGAGCTGCTCGGCACCGAGGCGATCCGGGAGCTGCTCGATCCCGAGGTGATCACCGAAATCGGGCGGTCGCTGCAGCGGCTCGACGAGGACAGACAGGCACGCAACCTCGAAGACGCGGCAGACCTGCTGCGGTTCCTGGGTGATCTGACCGTCGAGGAGGCCCAGGCACGCGGGATCCGGCCCGAGTGGCTCATCGAACTCGAAACCACCCGCCGGGCGATCGGGGTGCGGATGGCCGGCGAGGAGCGGTACATCGCCATCGAGGACGCCGGCCGCGTCCGTGACGCCCTCGGCACCGCGCTGCCGGTCGGCATACCGGAGGCGTTCACCGAACCGGTGGCCGATCCGCTCGGCGACCTCCTCTCCCGCTATGCCCGCAGCCAGGTCCCGTTCACCGCCGCGCAGGTGGCCGGGCGGTTCGGGCTGGGCACGGCCGTGGCCACCGGTGTGCTCGACAGGCTCACGTCCGAGGGCAGGGTCGTCCGGGGCGAGCTCAGCCCGTTGGGCCATGACTCGCGTGGCACCGGCGGCATGGAGTACTGCGACGCGGCGGTGTTGCGCCGGCTCCGCCGGGCCTCGCTGGCCCGGTTGCGGGCCGAGGTGGAGCCGGTCGAACCGGCCGCGTTGGGCCGGTTCCTGCCGTCCTGGCACGGCGTCGGTGCCCGGCTGCGGTCGGCACCGACAGCGGACGACGTGCTGTCGGTGGTGGAACAGCTGGCCGGGGCGCCGCTGCCGGCGAGCGCGGTGGAGTCGCTGATCCTGCCCAGCCGGTTGCCCGGCTATTTCCCGGCCCTGCTCGACGAACTCACCACCGCGGGCGAAGTCACCTGGTGCGGCTGCGGGTCGCTCTCGGGCGGTGACGGCTGGTTGGCGCTGGCCCCCACCGATGTCGCGGACCTGCTGCTGCCCGAGATCGAGGAGTCCCTGCCGGACAGCCCGTTGCACGAGGCCATCGTGTCCGCTTTGGATGGCGGCGCGTTGTTCTTCCGCCAGCTCGTGGAGCGCGTCACCCCGCTCGTCGAAATCGCCCCGAACGACGGTGACATGGTGGCGGCGTTGTGGGACCTAGTCTGGGCCGGTCTGGTCACCGGAGACACGTTGGGCCCGTTGCGTGCCCAGGTCTCCGGCAAGGGCGCGGCTCACAAACCACGACGGGCCGCACCACGCGGACGTTACACGCGGATGCGGGCGAGCAGGCCGGCGATGCCGTCCCGCTCCGGCCCGCCGACGGTCGCCGGGCGGTGGGCGCTGACCCCCGCCCGCGAGCCCGACCCGACGCGGCGCGCGCATGCCCGCACCGAGGCGTTCCTCGAACGCCATGGGGTGCTGACCAGGGGCGCGCTCGAAACCGAGCGGGTCACCGGCGGCTTTTCCGGTATCTACAAGGTGTTGCGCGGGATGGAGGATTCCGGGCAGGTCGTCCGCGGTTACGTGGTGGAGGGGCTCGGGGCCGCGCAGTTCGCCGCCAAGGGCGCGGTGGACCGGCTCCGGGCGCTGTCGGACATCGGCAGCCCCCGCGAGCAGACCGGGGCCGTCGTGCTGGCGGCGGCCGATCCGGCACAGCCCTACGGTGCCGCGCTGCCCTGGCCCGCCGCGACCGGGGACACCAAGCACCGGCCGGCCCGTAAGGCGGGCGCGCTCGCGGTCCTCGCCGACGGCGTCCCGGCGCTGTACGTCGAACGCGGTGGACGTTCGCTGCTGACCTTCACCGAGGAGCCCGCGCCGCTGCGCGCTGCCGCCCGAGCGCTGTCCACCGCCGTCCGGGAGGGCTGGCTCGGCCACCTCGCGGTCCAACGCACCGACGGCGAGAACGCCCTGGGCACGGACCTGTCCCAGATCCTCCAGGAAGCCGGCTTCCGCGCCACCCCGAAAGGCCTACGCCTCCGCGCCTGATTCACGCGCGTCCGAGTGCGCTGCATGACCGGGCGTGTGCGGTCTGCGATCGGAGGCGCTTCAAATTGAGACATACCGTCAGGTCCGAACGGCGTACAACTCCGGATGTGCCCCCCGCGACGTCCACGGCACGCCGGAGTTGTCCTGCGAAAGGGAACCCGTTATGACCACGATTGACGCCGGGACCGAAACCAGCCAACGGACATCCGCACATCACGCCGCCGAAGCCGAGGCGGTGGCAGCCGCACCCGTCGGCGACCCGTCCATGATCGGCTTACCCTGCTTCATAGCGGGTTCGGTTGCACTCGGCCTGGCCCTAGTCGGCTACGTATCGGCCGCCTCGGTCGGCGCTCCACTCGCCATCATCGTCGCCGCGACCGGGCTGGGCCTGCTGATCGCGGCGATCTGGGCCGCCACCCTGGGCCAGAGCGCGGTCGCCAGCGTTTTCGGCGTCTTCGCCGGATTCTGGCTGAGTTATGCCCTGCTGGTATTGGGGCTGACGCACTCCTGGTTCGGGGTCGCGACCGCGGACGTAGTGCACGCGCAAGGCCTGTTCCTGATCTCCTGGATAGTCGTGATCGGCATGCTGACGCTGGCCACGATGCGACTGCCGATGGCTTACACGCTGCTGCTGGCACTCGTCGAGGTGGCACTGATCCTGGTGCTGATCGGCACCCTGCAGGGGTCGGCGAGCGTGCTGAAGATCGCCGGCATCGTGGTGTTCTTGTTCGCCGCGGTGGGTGTGTACCTGTTCTTCAGCTCCGCGTCGCAGGCGACCGGGGGCGACGCCCTCCCGCTGGGACCGCCGGTGATCCACGGCTGAGGTTCACTGAACCGATCCTCTAAAGTTCGCACGGCCAGCAGGAAGGAAACGATGATGGCCGTGCGCGAACTGCGCTATTTCGGTGACCCGGTGCTCAAGACCGTGTCCGATCCGGTGACCCGGTTCGACAAGACCATCGAGTCACTGGTCACGGATCTGCTCGACGGGGTGAAACTGCCTGGCCGGGCCGGTCTCGCGGCGCCGCAGATCGGGGTGAACCTGCGGGTTTTCAGCTACCACGTCGAAGGCCTGACCGGTTATGTGATCAACCCGGAAATCGTCGAGCTCTCCGAGGAAACACACGAGATCGACGAGGGCTGCCTGTCGGTTCCCGAGCTGTGGTTCCCCACTGTGCGGGCGAAACGGGCCTTGGTCCGCGGAGTCGACGTGAAGAACGAACCGATCGAAGTGGAGGGTTTCGGCGTGCTGGCACAGGCTTTGCAGCACGAGACCGACCACCTGGACGGCCTGCTCTACCTGGATCGGCTCACCACCGAGCGGAAGAAGCAGGCTATGCGCGAAGCCCGGGACAAAGACTGGTTCTGGCGGCGCTGATCCGTTCAGTGCTTAATCCGTTCAGGGGAGCGGGATCTTCACCATCCCGTCCCCCTGAGCGGGCTTCTCCGGCCGCAGGCCGGCCCTGGTCGCGGTGCGGGCGATGGTGTCCTGACTCGGCAGGCAGACAGCCGTGAGCTCGCGGTGTCCGCGGGCGCGGGCGATCACCGCCAGCCTGGCCATCAACGCCGTGCCGAGTCCGTTGCGCTGCCACGAGTCCTCGACCAGCAAGGAAACTTCGGCACTTTCGCCGCCAGGTGCGGCGATGAGCTGGCCGAGCCCCACGACCTCCCGCCCACTGACGGCGAGCAGGCTGACACCCCGCGGCGGAACAAGCAACCGGTGCAGCCAGCGACGCGGCACTGTCCTCACTCCCGTGTGATAACGCTGGAACAACGTCGTCATCGAGCACCGGTCGTGCAGCGCGAACACGGCGTCGGCGTCACCGGGGCGCCCCTGCCGGAGCACCAGGTCGGCACCGTCTTGGCAACTCACCACCACGGGCCCGGCCACGTTGGCGCGGACGGACTCCAGCAGTCCCAGCAGCGCCCCGGCGCGGGCCAGTTCCAGCTGGACGAACGGTGCCCAGCCGCGACGGGCCACCAAGGCCTTGTCCCCGTCGACTTCGAACACCTCGCGGTGGCCGCCTTCGGTGCGGGCCGGGTTCGCTTCCGCGGCCGGGACCAGGGTCACCATGTCCGCGGCGAGGACTTCGCGGAGTACGTCGGCCAGTTGAGCGGGGTCGTCGACCACCCTGCCCGCGGCGACGAGCATGGCGGCCGAGGTGTCGACGAGCTCACGCACATCGGCATCGACGATCCCCGCGCACTCGCATCCTTCCGCGCGGATGGCGGTGACCAGGTGTTCCCTGGTCAGTCCGGTCGCCGGGCGGACGACGATCTCGTCGAGCACACCGCCGGGCACCGGGAGCACCGTCAGCCCGAGGATGTTGCACTCGAGGTCGGCGAGCCGGATGGCGATCCTGGCGAGCGTGCCTGGCCGGTCGTCCATCCGGATGCGCAGCCGCCAGGTGAGCGACATGGGGTACTCGTCCTCCACGGCCGGCAACCGGACGACCTGCTCGGCAGGTGCTGTGCGAACTCGGCGCATCTCCATCCACCCACCGTGCCTGCCGGTTGTTGCCGGTCAAGGGCGTCGATGTGGCGCCGATGTTTCGCTCTTGCCGGGCTCCCCTGGCCGGCGCAACCCGGCCGAAACACTGGCTACCTGCGGGTTCTACCGCGTCGCCAGCCGAAGGAGGGCCCAAAGCTGGCCCGCGAGGTCGAACTCACCGCCGAATACCACGGCCGTCAACGGCAGGCGCCCCCACAACCAGAGGTAGACCTGCGCCGGGTCACCCGAAACGGTGGCGTCGGCGCCCTCGGCCTCCCGCGCCGAGCACCGCCAAGCCGTCGTTTCGCCAGGTCCGGCCCGCGTCACCCAGGCCTGGCCACCGGTACGCACCGCGACCGTGCCGGCCTTGGTGCCGGACAGACCCAGCACCGGGAGCTTCTGGGCGAACCACAGCGTGAGCACCTCGTCCACGCCGTCGAGGGCGAGATCCTCGGCGATTTCGGTGCGTTCGAGCCCCGCGGCGGCTTGCACGTCCGTGCGGTGGATGACCGTCTCGTGGGCCATGCGCCGGCGCCAGAACCCGAAGGTGTGATCCGCGGGCCACCAGGTCGACGCGTACTCGTCCGGCGGGTGGGCGGCCAGTCTTTCGAGCAGGACGCGCAGGGCATCACGCTGGTAGGCCACGGCGGACTCGCCCGGCTCCTGGTCGCGGTGCCAGTCGCCAGGGCGCCTGCCCTCGTCCAGCCAGGCGACGACCAGGCGGTAGACGCTGCCGACATGCCGGACGGTGCCCCCGATCGTCATCCCCGGACACATCGCGACCGGCGCGTCTTCGGAGGCGTCCTCGGCCGAGGACGCCAGCAGCTCACCCTCGACACCGAGCACGTCCAGCAGGCGGCTGTGCTCGATCATGGCCTGCCTGGTCACTAGCCGGCCCCGTGGACGACCCGGCGAGCGAGCTCGACGAACTGACCGCTCCGCCGGAACAGCTCATCGGCGGCTTCGACGTCCAGCCCCCTGGTGATACCGGACTGCGCGGCGGCCTGGGTGGCCGAGTGGCCGGCGAAGAACACCGCCCACTCCCGCAGCTCGGGTGCGGCCGATTCGAGCAGGGTCCAGACGCTGGTGGGCTTGGCCCGGCCCCGGTGCGGACGGCCGCGCGCCGCGAGCACGGCCGCGCCTGCCCGCAGGGCGGACAGGTAGGAGGCGATGAACCGCTCGACCGGATCCGCTTCGCCACCGGCGTCGGCCAGTCCGTGCTGAGCATGCGAAAGCAGGGCGACGGCGGCCCGGGGTGCCGGCGGGCGCACCTGAAACGGCAGCCCCGGCTGCACTACGTCCTCATGGGACGTGACTGCGACAGACATGACCCCTCCTCCCGCTCCGCACGGCCGGCGGTACCCGGCGCTGAGACGCTTCCCCCGTCCCCGCGCCGGATACCGGACCCGGAACACCGCTAACGACCTCGACCAACAGCCCGACGACCGGGAACTCGACGACCGGGAACTCGACGACCGGGAATCCTGATCAAGACCTCGAACGTATGTTCGAACATCTCCACTGTAACCCCAACCAGGCAGTTTTCTCAACCTGGTGAAAAGTGAGCTGGGATACGGCGTCACCGCCGGGGCGGCGTCCGTGATCTCATGTCCGGTATGAACACGCTCGACCACCCATCCGTTACCAGGGTCGCCACCGCGCTCACCGAAGCCGGGCAGCACGACGCCGCGAAGGGGATCCGCATCCTGCCCGCCGAGGTCCGCACCGCCGCGCAGGCAGCCGAAGCGCTCGGCGCAGCCGTCGGTGCGATCGCGAACAGCCTCGTCTTCAGCGCGGACTTCGGGGACCGCGTGGTGCCGCTGCTGGCACTGACCTCCGGCGCGCACCGCGCGGACACCGGAGCCCTCGCCGCGCTCGTCGGCGCGGTTTCGGTCGGCAAGGCGAACCCCGCGTTCGTGAAGGAGCACACCGGCCAGGTGATCGGCGGAGTCGCGCCGATCGGCCACCCGGAGCCGCTGCTCACGCTGGTCGACACGGCGTTGCGGGAGTACGACGTCGTCTGGGCCGCGGCCGGTCACGCCAAGTCCGTGTTCCCGACCACGTTCGGTGAACTCGTCACCCTCACCGGGGGCAAAGCAGCGGACCTGGCGGCAGCCGGGCAGGATATTCACCCGTGACCGCGATGTCCTCCAGTTGCACCCGTTACGTCGAGCTCTCGGCGGAAGAGTTCCGACTACGACTGCCCGAGGCGCTGACGCTCTACGTCAGCGCCATGCGCTATCCCGAGGGGACCGCGGAGCAGCGCGCCCCCATGTGGCTGACCCACGCCCTGCGTGACGGCTGGCGCTGCGTAGCGGCACTGAACGCCGAAGGGGTCATGCTCGGGCTCGCCTACGGCTACCGCGGGCGAGCAGGCCAGTGGTGGCACGAGCAGGTGCGTCGCGGGCTGGCCAGGCAGGCCGGTGAGCAGGAGGTCGAGGGCTGGCTGGGTGACTACTTCGAGCTGACCGAGATCCACGTGCGCCCGGAGAACCAGGGCAACCAGATCGGGGAGGACCTGCTGCGGCGGCTCCTCGACGGCGTACCGAACGCGAACGTGCTGCTGTCCACCCCCGAGGGCCCGAGCCGCGCGTGGAAGCTGTACCGCCGGATCGGGTTCGTCGACGTCCTGCGGCACTACCACTTCGCCGGCGACCCGCGCCCCTTCGCCATCCTGGGCCGCCCCCTGCCGCTGAGCTGAGCCGCCGGCCCCCTCGGGGGTCGCGGGGCTGATGGGGCAGAGGATGCTGCTGCCCCAGTCCCTGCTGCTGTAGACCGGAACCCGACACGACGTCCCCGCCCTGCATGTCGTACGCCGAAGACCCCTCGGGGCCACCCTGATGGCGTTCAACGCCACAGGGGTGGCCCCGAGGGAACGTCAAAACCGGGTCAGGACAGCCGGGAGAGCTGGTCGCGGAGGGTGTCCAGGCCCATGCCGCCGAGTTGGAGCGCGCGGGTGTGGAAGTCCTTGATGTCGAAGGAATCCCCCTGCCGTTGACGCACTTCCTCGCGGGCGCTCAGCCACAGCCGCTCGCCGAGTTTGTACGCGGGTGCCTGGCCCGGCCAGCCGAGGTAGCGGTCGATCTCGTCGTAGACGTGAGCGGCGTCGGTGATCGTCCGGGTGAGCAGGAACTCCAGGCCCAGCTCCGGGGTCCAGCGCTCGCCCTCGTGGAAGCCGGTGCCGGCCGGGATCTCCAGCTCGAGGTGCATGCCGAGGTCGACGACCACCCTGGCGGTGCGGAACAGCTGCTCGGAGAGCATGCCGAGCAGGTTGCCATCGTCGCTGAGGTACCCGAGGTCCTTCATCAGCCGCTCGGCGTAGAGCGCCCAGCCCTCGCCGTGGCCCGAGACGAACGACATCACCCGCTGGTACTTGTTCAGCGACGCCGCCTGGGCTACCGCGGTGGCGATCTGCAGGTGGTGACCCGGGACGCCCTCGTGGTAGACGGTGCTGACCTCGCGCCAGGTGATGAACTCCTCCTTGTCGGCCGGGACCGACCACCACATGCGGCCCGGGCGGCTGAAGTCCTCGCTGGGGCCGGTGTAGTAGGCGCCGATCCCGCCACCGGGCGGCGCGATCTTGCACTCGAGCGCCATGAGCGCGTCGGGGATGTCGAAATGCTTGCCGCGCAAGGACTTCAGCGCGTCATCGGAGAGGTCCTGCATCCACTTTTCGAACGCGACGCGGCCGTTGACGCGGTATCGCTCGTCGGCGTCGAGCACTTCGGCGGCTTCGGCGAGCGTGGCTCCGGGCTTGATGCGCTCGGCAACGGCGAACATCTCCGCCTCGATGCGCGCGAACTCCGCCCAGCCCCACTCGTAGGCTTCTTGCAGGTCCAACGCCGCGCCGGTGAAGTACCGCGACCAGAGCCGGTAGGCGTCTTCGCCGACGGCGTCCTTCGTCGGCGCCTTCGGGGCCAGCTCCGCGCGCAGGAACCCGGCGAGCTCGGCGTAGGCCTCTTGCGCCGCGCGGGCAGCCTTGTCGAGTTCGGCGCGCTGCGCCTCGGACAGGTCTTTCGCGCCTGCAACGAACGTGGTGAAGAAGCCGGGCTCACTGCCCAGCCCGGCCCAGGTTTCGGCCTGCCCGGCGACCTTGGAGACCTGACGCAACGCCGAGACGTGGCCCTCGTCAGCCGCTCGCAGCAGCGAAGCCCGGATGCCGTCGAGCGCGCGAGGCACCTTGGTGAGCCGAGCCGCGATGACCGCCCAGTCCTCGGGAGTTTCGGCCGGCATCAGGTCGAAGACCACGCGCACGTCCTGGACCGGGCACGCGATCACGTTGAGCGCCGCGATGTCCAGTCCGGCCCGGTGGATCTCCAGTTCGAGGCCGATCCGCTCGCCGAACAGCGCCTTCGCGGCACGCTCGGAGTCGTCTACCGGTTCGGCCGCTTCGACGTCGGCGAGCGCGCGTGCGGATAGCGATGCCCTGGCCGCGTACCCCTCCGGTGTGTAGTCGGGCAGCTGGTCGTCGTATCCGGTGATGCCCAAGAGCGTCGCCGTGACGGGGTCCGCCGCCGCGTACTCGTCGACAAAACGATCACAGATCTGGTGCACGCCTGGGTGAGGGGAAGCCATTCCGGCACCGTACCGGGCCACCCGTAATGGCGGCAGTCGGATTTACGCCCTGGCGGGCACCAGGCCGAGCCTGCCGACGACTTCGCTGGTCGCCTTGGACCGGTTGAACGTATAGAAGTGCAGGTCCGGCACGCCCTCGGCGATGAGCCGCTCGCACAGCTCGGTGACGACGTCGATGCCCTCCGCCCGGAACGCCTTCGGGTCGTCGGCGAGCGGCTCGAGCCGGTCCAGCAGGATCTTCGGCGCGGGCGCGCCTGACAGCTTCACGGTCGTCTGCAGGGTGCGCAACGTCGTCAGCGGCATGATGCCGGGCAGCACCAGCGCGTCACAGCCGGCGGCCGCCACCCGATCGCGCAGACGAAGGAAGATCTCGGGCTCGAAGAACAGTTGGGCGATGGCGAAGTCCGCACCGGCTTTGAGCTTGCGCACCAGGTACTTCGTGTCGCTGTCGAGGTCGGGCGAACGCGGGTGGCCGTACGGGGACGCGGAGACGCCGACACAGAAGTCGCCGAGCGAACGCACCAGCTCAACGAGCTCCTCGGCGTAGCAAAGGCCCTCCGGGTGCGGAATCCACTCGCCGTACGGGTCGCCGGGAGGGTCCCCGCGCAGCGCGAGGATATTGCGCACGCCGACCGCGGCGTACCAGCCGATGACGTTGCGGAGCTCGGCGACGGAGTGGTTGACCGCGGTCAGGTGGGCCATCGGCACGAGCGTGGTCTCGGTGGCGACCCTGGCGATACTGCGGATGGTGCCCTCGCGGCTGGACCCGCCCGCGCCGTAGGTGATCGACATGTACGCCGGGTCGTAGGGCTCCAGTTCGCGGATGGCGCGCCAAAGGATGGCTTCGTCCGCCACGTCCTTGGGGGGAAAGAACTCGATGGAGAACACCGGGGTGTCTCCTTGCAACCGTTCGACCACCGAAGTCATGGCGCCCATATTATCGGGAATTGTCCGTAGTATGAGAGGCGCTCTCGCGATCCGGCAGTCAAGCCCGCCTGGACCGCGGTGTGGCAGTACCGCTCCCGCGACCTCGAATTGCGCGGAACCGGCTCAGACCGGAGGGTGAGGCTATGACCAGCACAATTGCCCAGCACGTGGCAGGCGTCGACCCGCGGACGGACGAGGAGGTGCGGGTCGCGGTCTTCCGTGCGTTCGCCACCTACGGCAGAGCGCCTTCCTGCGCCGAGCTGGCCCAAGCCGCCGGCGGTTCGCTGGCGGTGGCCAAGATCTCACTGCACCGGCTGGCCGAGGACCACCACCTGGTGCTGGACGAGTGCGAACACATCGTGCTGGCTCATCCGTTCGCGTCCATTCCGCTCGGTTTCTCCGTGATGGGCGCGAAGACGCTGTGGTGGGGAGGCTGCGCGTGGGACTCGTTCGCGCTGCCGCACCTGGTGCCCGCCGAGCCGGAGGTGCTCGTCTCCACCCGTTGCCCCGGCTGCGCGGAGCCCCACGCGATCGTCGTCAACCGCGAGGCCCCGCCGGCCGGTGACCAGGTGGCGCACTTCCTCGTGCCCGTCGGGCACATGTGGGATGACGTCGTGCACACGTGCGCCAACCAGCGGATCTTCTGCGGCGAAGCCTGTGTGGAGGCCTGGCTGGCCGAGACCGGCGGCGACAAGGGCCACGTGATGGACCTGACGACGCTGTGGAACCTCGCCTCCCGCTGGTACGAAGGCCGCCTCGACCGCGGCTACCGGCGCCGGGACCCGAAAACCGCGTCCGACTACTTCGCCGGAGCCGGGCTGACCGGGCCGTTCTGGGGCTCGTAGGCTGCCGGGCATGCCCAAGCCAGTGTCGAAGCCAGCCCAGCAACCGGCCGCGAAGCCGCGGTGGAAGCCGACACCGCTGCAGGTCCGCAACATCCTCGTGGCCATCCTGATGGCCGCCGGGCTGGTGTGGAACCTCGCCAACGGCAGCGTCTGGTGGCTCCCCGCCATCTTCGCGATGGGCTGCGCGCTGGCCATCGCCTCGGCCGTGATCAATCGCAACGGACTCCGCTAACGCTGAGCGGTCCGCCACATCTTGGCCACCCCGCGACGTACGCCCGGCGCGGTTCCCGCAGGATAGGACCATGAGCGCGCCCGGCTACGACGAAGACCTCCCGGCGAACGTCGAGCGGGCACTTGCCGAGTTCCTCGGCCGCGCGGGCGAGGAGATCTGCCGCACCGAGCCCAGCGTCCGGCCAGGGATCGACGCGCTGGGCGAGTTCGTGCTCGGCGGTGGCAAGCGCTTGCGACCCACTTTCGCGTGGTGGGGCTGGCGCGGCGCGGGCGGCGATCCCTCGGGTCCCGACGCGGAAGGCGTCCTCCAGGCCGCCGCGAGCCTGGAGCTGATCCAGGCCTGCGCGCTGATCCACGACGACCTCATCGACTCTTCGGACTCGCGCCGCGGCTCCCCCACCGTGCACATCGCGTTCGCCAAGCAGCACGCCGACCAGGGCTGGCTGGGCCTGCCCTCGACGTTCGGCCTGGCCAGTGCCGTGCTGATCGGCGACCTCGCGCTGGCCTGGGCGGACGACATGTTCGCCGACGCAGCCCTCCCTGCCGCGGCGATGGCCGCCGCGCGCCCGGCGTGGCGCGCCATGCGGACGGAGGTCCTCGCCGGGCAGTACCTGGACGTACGCACGCAGGCCACCGGCGACGCGTCCGTCGAGGCCGCGCTGCGCATCGACATGCTCAAGACCGCCGCGTACACCGTGCAGCGGCCGCTGCACCTCGGCGCTTCGCTGGCCGGCGCCGAAGACGAGCTGATCGCGACGCTCCTCGAGTTCGGCGGCGATCTCGGCGTCGCGTTCCAGCTGCGGGACGACCTGCTCGGCGTCTTCGGGGACCCGTCGGTGACCGGCAAACCCGCGGGTGACGACCTCCGCGAAGGCAAGCGGACGCTGCTGGTCGCGCTCGGCCTAGAGCTGGGCGCCGAACAGGGCAAGTCCGCCGCGGCCGGGGTCATCGCGGACGCGATCGGAAAGGCCGACCTGTCCGATCAGGCCGTCGAACTGGTCCGCGAGGCGCTGACCGAGGTCGGCGCACCGGACGCCGTCGAGCGGCGCATCGACGAGCTGACCCACACCGCGATGGCCGCGCTCGACCGGGCCCACCTGGCCGATCCCGCGCCCGCCCGACTCACCGAGCTGGTGGTCAAGGCCACCAAGCGGGCGTCCTAGTGCGGACGGTCACCGGGCGCACCGACCACGTCGTGGTGATCGGCGCCGGGCTCGCCGGGCTTTCCGCGACGCTGCACCTGCTCGGTGCCGGGCGCGGCGTCACGCTGCTGGAGCAGGACGAACGACCGGGCGGCCGGGTCGGGCAACGCACGTCCGACGGGTACACCGTCGACACCGGGGCCAGCGTGCTCACCATGCCGGAGCTGCTCGACGAAGCGTTCGCCGCCGTCGGCGAGACCCTGGCCGGCAATCTCACGCTCACCCGGCTAGACCCCGCCTACCGCGCACACTTCGCCGACGGCAGCACGATCGCCGTACACACGGACGCAGCCGCCATGGAAGCCGAGATCCACGAGAAGGCGGGAGCGCGCGAAGCGGACGGTTACCGCAGGCTTCGTGCCTGGCTGACCGAGTTGTACGCCGCGCAAAAGGACCACTTCATCGGCGGCAACTTCGACTCGCCTCTGGATTTGGTACGCCCGGAGCTGGGGAAACTCCTCGCGCTTGGCGGGTTCGGCAGACTCGGTCCGCGCGTCGGGCGTTTCCTGCATGACGAGCGCGTGCGAAGGCTCTTCTCGTTCCAAGCGCTGTACGCGGGACTCGATCCGATGCGGGCGATCGGCGCTTACGGCGTCATCTCGTACATGGACACCGTCGGCGGCGTGTACTACCCGGCGGGCGGGATGGGCCGGATCGCCGAGACGATGGCCGAAGCCGCTGGGCGCGCGGGTGCCGACGTGCGGTTCAAGACCGACGCGGCCTGGCTGGAGCGCGTGAACTCGCGTGTCCGGGCCGTACGCACTCGCACCGGTGAACGCATCGAGTGCGACGCCGTCGTGCTCGCGACGGAGTTGAGCAGCGCGTACCGGTTGCTCGGCGCGAAGCCACGACGTCTGCTTCCGCTGCGCTACTCGCCGTCAGCCGTCGTGGTGCACGGCCACACCGCGACGACGTGGCCGCAACTGGACCACCACACGATCTTCTTCGGTGCCGCGTGGGAAAAGACGTTCTCCGAGCTCATCCGGGAAGGTGCGCTGATGAGCGACCCCTCGCTGCTGGTCACCAGGCCCACCGCGACCGACCCGGCGCTCGCCCCGGACGGACGCCAACTCGTCTCGGTGCTGGCCCCGGCGCCGAACCTCGTCCGCGGACGCATCGACTGGGCCCGCGTCGGTCCCGCCTACCGCGACGAACTGCTCGGCACGCTGGCCGCGCGCGGGGTCACCGGTTTCGACCGTGAGTTCGAGGTCACCGAGGTGGTCACCCCCGCCGACTGGGCCGCTCGCGGACTTGCCGCGGGCACGCCGTTCTCGCTGGCCCACACCTTCGCCCAGACCGGGCCGTTCCGGCCGCGGAACATGCCGCTGGGCCTGGAAAACGCGGTACTCGCCGGCTGCGGCACCACCCCGGGTGTCGGCATCCCGCCGGTCGTCATCTCCGGGCGGCTGGCCGCGGCGCGGGTCACCGGCGTCTGATGAGTACGAGCGAGCTGGACGCGGCCGGCATCTCCGAACCGGCGATGCGCGCGGCGTACACCGAGTCCCGCCGGATCAACGCGCACCACGGCCGCACGTTCTTCCTCGCGACGCGGCTGCTGCCGCCTCGAGTCAGGCCGGCCGCGCATGCGTTGTACGGGTTCGCTCGCGCGGCGGACGAAGTCGTCGACAACCCCGCTCCCGGCAGCGATCCGAGTGCCGCGTTGAAGACACTGGCTGAATCGCTGTACGCGGTGTTGGACGGCGAAGCGCCGGTTGACCCGGTACTGGCGGCCGTCGCGGATACGGCCCGCCGCTACGACATCGACCGCGGGCTGTTCGGCGCGTTCCTGCACTCGATGCGTATGGATCTGCACGTGACCGAGTACGCGACCTACGCCGACCTCGGCGAGTACGTCTACGGCTCGGCGTGTGTGATCGGCCTGCAGATGCTGCCGATCCTCGGCACGGTCGTGCCACGGGAGGAGGCTGCGCCCAGCGCCGCCGCACTCGGCGAAGCCTTTCAGCTCACCAACTTCCTGCGCGACGTCGGCGAGGACCTCGACCGCGGGCGGGTCTATCTGCCCGCCGAGGAACTCGCTGTGTACGGAGTGGACCGTGAACTGTTGTCATGGTCACGGTTGCGGGACACCCCGGATCCGCGGATCCGGCGCGCGCTGGCCGGGGCGGTGTCGAGGAACCGGGCCGTCTACCGTCGCGCGGCGGTAGGGATTCCCTTGTTGCGCAGGGAATCCCAGCCTTGCGTGCACACCGCGCTGACGCTGTACGAAGCGATTCTGGACGAGATCGTCGACGCCGGCTACGACATCCTGAACCGCCGAGTATCGATCGGAAACGGACGACGGCTGGCTGTCGCCGCACGAAGCTGGTGTAGCTCCACGTGGCAACGACAACGCGTCGCGCCTAGCCTGCGAACATGACGACAGCAGCACAAAGGCCGGTCCGGATCGGCCTGCAGATCCAGCCCCAGCACGCCGACTACAAGACCATCCGCCGCACCGCGTCGGAAGCCGAAGACCTCGGTGTCGACATCGTGTTCAACTGGGACCACTTCTATCCGCTGTACGGCGAAGCGGAAGGCCTGCACTACGAGTGCTGGACCATGCTCGCCGCCTGGGCGGAATCCACCTCCCGCGTCGAAATCGGCGCGCTGGTGACGTGCAACAGCTATCGCAACCCGGAACTGCTCGCCGACATGGCCCGCACGGTCGACAACATCTCCGACGGCAGGCTCATCCTCGGCATCGGCTCCGGCTGGTTCGAAAAGGACTACGACGAGTACGGCTACGAGTTCGGCACCGCAGGTGGGCGGCTGAACAGTCTCGCCGAGTCGCTGCCGCGCATCGAATCCCGGCTGGCCAAGCTGAATCCGCAGCCGGTCCGCGACATCCCGGTGCTCATCGGCGGTGGCGGCGAGAAGAAGACCCTCAAGCTGGTCGCCAAGCACGCCGACATCTGGCACAGCTTCGGTGACGCGGAGGTCCTCAAGCACAAGCTGGAGGTCCTCGCGGGGCACTGCAAGGACGTCGGCCGCGATCCGGCGGAGATCGAGGTCTCCACCGCCGTCAGCAAGGAGCCGGAGGAGGTCGGCGGGGAGCTGCGCGACCTCGGCGCCAGCCTGTTCACCGTCGCCGCCAGCGGCCCCGACTACGACCTGGACCTGCTCAAGCGCTGGATCACCTGGCGGGACAAGCAGCACTCGTGAGTGTTCCGGCTCGTTACTGTGCCCTGCGGGACACCCGCACCCGGGCATGCCGGAACACTCAGGAGTCCTGGTCTCGCTGCGCACGGCGATGAGCGGCCACCCGCTCCCTCGTCGCGCAGCGTGGTGAGCAGTAGCGCTGAGGACTCCCGCCGGCGGCGTGGACGAACGCCTTCCCACAGGTCGGGGACGCGCACACGCCGCCGGGCGGGGTCTGGCGGTCGGCCAGCAGCACCGCGAGCGCCAGGCAGGACGACGTGACCAGCCAGGTGCCCCACGGACCGTCGTCCTCGCTGTCGACGTGCAGGTGCCAGCCGAACTTGCCGCCGTGCGTGGTCAGCCTGGGCGGAAACGCGTGGCGGGCGAGCAAGCCGTTGAGCAGCTCCGCCGCCTGATCGACGTCGACCGCCGCGAACACTTCGCGCACTAAGCCGGCTGCTTCGCGCATCTCATCGACGGCCTCGCGGGAAAGATCGCCGAGGTCGGTTTCGCCATGCGCGCGCAGCACTTCGGCGACTTTCTCCAGGTCGGGCCGGTCGACCTCCAGCACCTCCAGCAGGTCGGCCGCGCGCCGAGCGGCGTCGCGGGCAGCGCGGCCGGGCCGAAAATCCTCTTGCGGGACGGGCATGTCCACACTGTAACGTCTCATTTATGAGAAGGCGTTACCCGCTCTCCCGATATCTAGCCGGAGCCGCCGCCGCGAGAACGGGTGACGAGCTGTCCGGACCCGCACTCCTGCTGCTGGGCATAGCCATCACCGGTTCGGCGAGCACCGCGTCGTGGCTGCTGGCGGGGCTGACGGCGTCAGCAGCCCTCGGCGGACCCGCTCTCGGAGCGGTCCTCGACCACAGTCCCAGGCCAGGCCGCGTGCTCGCGTACGCCTTGGGCCTCTACGCCGTCGACGCAATGACCTTCAGCACCGCGAGCCTGCTGGGCCCAGGCGTAGCCGGGCTGCTGAGCACGGTGGCGGGCGCGCCGGCCGCGCTGGCCGTGGCGGTCTTCCTGGTCACTGCTGCCCTGCCCGCGGCTTGGTCCCTGCCCGTACGCGCGGTCTCGACGTCATCCTGGCGACTGTCCGCGGGTTTCGCCGGGATCTGGGCGAGCAGACCGCTGAGGCGGGCCACTGCGACGTCGATGGTGTCCTATGTCGGCGTCGGCATGTCGGTCGTGTGCTTCCCCCTGCTCGGTCTGCACGAACTCGGCGGAGCCGGCCGGGGCACGCTGCTGATGACCGCGGCGGCCGCGGCGGCGCTGGTCACCAACGCGGTTTTGGCACGGTACCGGCCGCCGATGACCCCGGACACGATCGTCTGGGCGAGTACTGGCGCGCTCGCCGCCGGCGCGCTCCTCGCGGCACTGGCCGGTGGCGTCGTCGGGCTGGTGCTCGCGGCCGCGGTGACCGGGTTCGGCGAAGGCCCTCAGCTCACCGCCCTGTTCGCGGTGCGGCATCGGGAGGCCACGGACCGGCTGCGGGCTCAGATTTTCACCACGGGTTCGAGTGTGAAGATCACCGCGTTCGCCGCGGGTTCGGCGATCGCCGGACCGCTCGCGACGGTCTCGCTGACAGCTTGCTTGCTCGCGGCGGCCGGGGCGCAGCTGCTCGCCGCGCTGACCTACACCGCTTTCGGCAGGCTCGGGGTCAGAAGGCCATCGCCTGCGCGCGCCGCTTGACCTCGGTGTGATGGCTCGTCCGCAGGGCGTTGACCGGGGTGGACCCGGGCAGCGACTCGTCGGGGGTGAAGAGCCACCGCAGCATCTCGGTGCGGCTGTACCCGGAGTCCGACAGCACCGTGATGGTGCCGGAGAGCCCCTTGACGATCCCGTCCTTCACCAGGAAGGGAGCGGGTACGAGCAGCTGCCCCTTGCGACGGACGGCGATCAGGTCGCCGTCGCGGAGCATCTGCCGAATTTTGCTGGACGACGTCCCGAGGGCGGCGGCCGTCTCGTCGAGCGAGAGCACGGCTACATCGGCATCGAGCACGTCATCGGCGACAGGAATCCCACTCACAGTCGACACTCTGCCACATCGTCGCCTACACCCAGCAACCTCGCTCCCATGGCGTAACGAAACCTGTACGTCCCAGGCCGCCAAACCCGGACTCCCCGTCCGCCCCGCCTCGCCCGCCCGTACGATCGGCAGTTGTGACACGCACGGACACCAGTTTGGTCGGCGCGCTTCTCGAGCGCCGCTACCGGGTTGACCAGCTGCTCGCACGCGGCGGGATGTCTTCGGTGTACCGAGGGCTGGACACGCGGCTGGACAGGCAGGTCGCGATCAAGATCATGGACCCGCGGTTCGCCGACGACCGTTCCTTCGTCGAGCGCTTCCAACGCGAGGCCCGCTCCGCCGCCGGACTGCACCACCCGCATGTGGTCGCCGTGCACGACCAGGGCGTCGACACCCAGGGCGACAACGCGCGCGCCTTCCTGGTGATGGAGCTCGTCGACGGCGGCACGCTGCGCGACCTGATGGACGAGCAGGGGCCGCTGGACATCCCGCTGGTGCTGAGCGTGGCCGAGCCGGTGCTGTCGGCGCTGGCCGCCGCGCACGGTGCCGGGCTGGTGCACCGCGACGTCAAACCCGAGAACGTCCTGATCGGCCGCGGCGGCACGGTCGGCGCCGGCGGCGTGGTGAAGGTCGCCGACTTCGGGCTCGTACGGGCCGTCGCCAGCGCCGGGACAACCAGCTCCAGCGTCATCCTGGGCACCGTCGCCTATCTCTCGCCCGAGCAGGTCACCCTCGGCGCGACGACGTCACGCGGTGACGTCTACTCCGCCGGCATCCTGCTGTACGAAATGCTCACCGCCCAGGCACCGTACGTCGGCGACACCGCGATCTCGGTGGCATACCGGCACGTGAACGACGACGTCCCGCCGCCGAACCTGCTCCGGCCGGACCTCCCCCAGCCGCTGAACGACCTGATCGTGCGGGCGACCCGCCGCGATCCCGAAGCCCGGCCCGCCGACGCGGGTGTTTTCCTGACCGAGCTGAACCGCGTGCGCATGGAGCTGAACATCCCGCTCGTCGCCGTGCCGGTCCCGCCGCCACCGGACGGCGACGGCGTCTCCGACGTCGAACGCACCATGCCGGGCATCACCACGATCAACATCGCGTCGCCGCCACCAGTCGCGCCGGCTGTGCCGCCTGCCGGCCCCCGCGGCACCATGGCGCTCCAGCGTCCGACGCCGATGGTCGCTCCGCCGACCGGTCAGTTCCCCTCCGGGCCGCCGACCGGGCCGAACACGACGCACCGCGCGGCCCCGCGGCCGCCTGAACGCCCCGCCCGTCGGAGCAAACGCCCGCTGGTGATGGCCATCGTCGCCGTGGTCGTGCTCGGTGCCCTGATCGGCACCGGCGCCTGGCTCCTATCCACCCCCAACCGCCCGACTAGCGTAGCGGTTCCCTCGCTGGTGGGGCAGACGCAGGACGCGGCGGGCACGTCGCTGCGCAACCTGAAGCTCACTCCGAAATACACGGGGCAGGAGCGGAGCAACACCGCGCCCGTCGGCAGTGTCCTGCGGACCGACCCCGCCGCCGGCAGCCAGGTGGAGCTGGGCGCGGTGGTCACCGTGGTGCTCTCCTCCGGTAAGCCGAGGGTGCCCGACATCACTCCAGGCATGACCCCGGACCAGGCCCAGCAGGCGATCAAAGCCGAGCAGCTGACCCCCGTGGTGACCCCGAACTCGGACTACAGCCCGACCGTGCCGGAGGGCATGGTGCTCAGCATCAATCCCGCCGCGGGCACGCTGCTCGACATCGGCGGCCAGGTCACGGTGCTGCTGTCCAAGGGCGCGATCCCGCTGCCGCCCGTGCCCGACGTGACAGGCAAGAGCAAGGACGACGCATTCGCCATGCTCACCCAGGCCGGCTTCGCGCCGTACCAGGCCGGCGAGGAGTTCTCCCAGGACGTCGCCGCCGGCAGCGTCACCCGCACCACCCCCGCCGCGAACGCGACCGCGGCCGGCGGGAGCAACAAGGTCGGCGTGTACCTGTCGAACGCGGTCCAGGTGCCCAGCCTGTTCGGGATGTCGATCGACGACGCCAAGAACGCGCTCTCCGCGGTCGGCCTCCAAGCCGACTTCAAGGGCAACAACGGTGGGGGTGGCGGTGGTGGCGGGCACCACGGCGGCTTCAGCGTCGTGTACAAGCAGTCGCCGGATCCGGGGACAAAGGTCCCCAAGGGCAGCAAGGTTCAGCTGGACGTGTTCGGAGGTTGACCGAAACGGGTCAAGGTTCGGTAACGTAAGGCGCATGGTGGCGCTCAATGACGCCGGCGGTCCGTCGGTCCTTCCCTGCTGAGGCGGGGATGAACTTCTTCGAGGAACGGTCGGCACGTCCGCGTCCGGTGTTCCCGATCCCGGACAAGGAGCTCTACGGCTACAGCGGGCGGCCGTGGGTCGATGCGCCCGACGAGTACATCGTGCCCGCCGTCCTGCCGTGGTCAGTGCCGCTGGGCCGGTCCGAGCGGACGATCGTCGCGCTGCGGCGGATCGACGTGTGGCCGGAGGCCATGACCCTGCGCGTCTCGGTGTACGCGCTGGACAACCTCATCGAGGACGCCCGCAACGGGCTCGTCGGCCACACCCGCGTCCCCGATCGCCGAGGCCTGCTGATCGGTGTCCTGTTCGCCGACGGGAGCCGAGCGGGCTCGGACACGATTTCGATGCCGTCGCCGACGCAGCCCGACCACCCCGTGTTGCGCGCCGACGGCGGCGGCGGCAGCCAGTTCCATTTCCAGCACACGGTGTTCGTCTGGCCGCTGCCGCCGGAAGGCCCGATGAGCCTGGTCGTACGGTGGCTGGACCGGGAGATCGACGAGACGTACACCGAACTGGACGGCGGCGCCATCCGCGCGGCCGCCGTGGAAGCGCGGGAGGTCTGGCCGGGCCTCCCCAAGCGAGCCCCCGAAAGCCTCAGCGTGCGTCGAGTCCTCCGCCCCGCGAAAGACGCCACCGAAGACTGGACCCCCTTCGGCAGCCCCGACTCCTGACCCCGCCGCGAGTCCCACGTTCGCGGCGTCGAGTCCCACACTCGGCACGCGCGAGTCCCACGTTCGGCACGCTCCAGGCCGTGTGCGAGAACGTCGTGTGAGGTTCCGGTCTACCGCAGCAGAGACTGGGGCGGCTGGGGCACATGGCCTGGATCAGAGAGCCGCGTCCGTGGGGCTGGTGGTGTCGGTGTGACTGCTGGGGTCGGGCGGCCCAGTTGCCTTGTGTACGAAAGGTCTCCCGATACAAATGATTTGCACTAAACGTCCCCCGAGTCGCTCGCGCGCGAGCCTCAACGCCACAGCAGCACCCACTGCCCCACCAACCCCACGACCGAACCGACCCCGCACCACCTGCCTGGTGGAAGCGGCCCTCGGATCCGTTCGAGAACCCCGGCCGTCCCAGTCCTTGCTGCAGTAAACCGGCGCCGCCTGACTACCGAACGGCACGTACTTTCCCGTCAGCGAAAGACAAACACCGACCCGCGACATCAGTCTCCCAAACTGACCTAACCCGCAGTGCCCTCCGAAAGGACAAGGGCCAGGAGGCCGGGGAACCGGGCGTCGAATTCGGCGCGGCGGAGGCGGTTGAAGCGGCGCGAGCCCTTGTCGACCTGTTCCAGGAGACCGGCGGCGCGCAGGACGGTGAAGTGGTGGCTGGCGGTGGCTTTCGACACTGGGAGGTCGAAGGTGCCGCAGGCGCGGGTGAAGTCGGGTTCGGCGGAGAGTTCGCGCAGGATCGAGCGGCGTACGGGGTCGCCGACGGCGTCGAGGGCGTCCTGCAGCGCGACCTCCGCCGGGTCGGCATGGACCAGGTTCCTGGCCCGGCGCGTAGCTGGCTCGGTGATGGCGAACCCCCTCGGGTTGACGTGTTTGACCGTCATCGTACACTCGATTGTGTTCGATTTGCATCTAACACATGAGGAGACGGTATGAGCGAGATTGCTGTGGTCACCGGAGCGACCCGGGGCGCGGGCAAGGGCATCGCCCTCGCGCTCGGCGCGTCCGGCGCGACCGTCTACGTGACCGGGCGCAGCAGGCAGTCGACCGACTCGCCCTACGGCGGCACCATCGCCGAGACGGCGGCCCTCATCGACGAAGCCGGCGGCAAGGGCATCCCGGTGTCCGTCGACCATTCCGACGACGAAGCCGTCGCGGAGCTGTTCGCCCAGGTCAAGCGCGAACACGGACGGCTCGACATCCTCGTCAACAACGCGGCCAAGCTGGTCAACTCGACGCAGTCCGGCGGGTTTTGGGAGAAGCCGCTCGAAACGGCCGACCTGATCAACGTCGGCCTCCGGTCGCACTACGTCGCGAGCTTCCACGCCGCACCCCTGCTGATCGCGAACGGCCGCGGGCTGATCGTCAACACCGGGCACTATGGCTCGGTGGCCCACTACCAAGGCCCCGCCTACGGCGCGCAAAAGGCCGGCTCCGACAAAATGGCCGCCGACATGGCCAAGGAACTCCGGCCGCACAACGTGGCCGCCGTTTCGATCTGGATGGGCGGCCTCGACACCGAGCGCGCCCGCGCGCACCTCGCCTTGCTCCCGCCGGAAAAGCGGCCGACGGCACGACGTGAGTCGCCGCAGTTCACCGGACGCGTGATCTCGGCCCTCTACGCGGCTGACGACCTCATGGACTACTCGGGCCGGGCCCTGATCGGCGCCGAACTGGGCGCCTACCTCGGCGTAACCGACATCGACGGGACCGCGCCACTCTCGCTTCGGTACACACTGGGCGGCCCACCGGAACTCCACGCCAGCCTGCGGTAGCGGTATCGAAATGGTCCAGACCTTGACAGGCCGCGTTGTGGTCTAGTCCAATTCAGGTTCGTACCACGGGAACTCCCTGGAGGTCGGCCCTGATGCGCAGACGGACTTCGATACTCGCCGGGCTGGTGGCCGCCGCGCTCCCCGTCCTCGGTTTGGTGCTGGTGCCGGGTAACGCCTCGGCCGCGGCCAACCTGGCCGCCAACCCCGGCTTCGAGGCCGGGACCACGGGATGGTCGTGCGCCGCCGGAACCACGGTGACCACGCCGGTGCACTCCGGCACACACGCCCTGTCCGCCACGCCCAGCGCGTCGGCCACCGGTCAGTGCTCGCAGAGCGTGAGCGTTCAGCCGAATTCCTCGTACACGCTTTCCGCCTGGGTGCAGGGAAGTTACGTCTACCTGGGCGCCAGCGGAACGTCCGCGGGCGATGTCAGCACGTGGACACCGGCGGCCACCTCGTGGACCCAACTGACGACCACGTTCACCACGGGCGCCTCCGCGTCCAGCGTCAGCGTCTACCTCCACGGCTGGTACGGGCAGCCCGGCTACTTCGCCGACGACGTCACGCTGACCGGCCCCGGCGGCGCCCCGCCCCCGACCAGTTCGCCCACCACGCCGCCCCCGACGACGCCCACCACCCCCACGACGCCGACCCCGCCGTCGAACGGCTCCCTGCCGACGCACGCGCTGGTCGGCTACCTGCACTCGAGCTTCGCGAACGGATCCGGCTACATCCGCATGCAGGACGTACCGGACGCCTGGGACGTTATCGACCTCGCGTTCGCGGAGCCGACATCGCCGACTTCGGGCCAGGTCAACTTCCAGCTCTGCCCGGTGAGCGAATGCCCGACCGTCGAAAGCCAGGCCGATTTCATCGCAGCCGTCAAGGCGAAACAGGCACAGGGCAAAAAGGTGCTCATTTCGATCGGCGGCCAAAACGGCCAGGTGCAACTGACCACGACAGCGGCGCGTGATGCCTTCGTCAGTTCGGTCAGCGCGATCATCGACCGGTACGGACTCGACGGACTGGACGTCGACTTCGAAGGGAATTCACTGTCCCTCAACACCGGAGACCGTGACTTCCGCGCACCGACGACACCGTCGATCGTCAACCTCATCTCCGCACTGAAAACCCTCAAGGCGAAATACGGTGCGAACTTCGTGCTGACGATGGCGCCGGAAACGTTCTTCGTCCAATTGGGCTACCAGTTCTACGGCAGTGGGGCCAACGGCACGGCCGACCCGCGCGCCGGCGCGTTCCTGCCCGTCATCTACGCGCTGCGCAACGACCTGACACTGCTGCACGTCCAGGACTACAACTCCGGCCCGATCATGGGCTTGGACAACCAATATCACACCATGGGAGTCGCCGACTTCCACACCGCGATGACGGACATGCTGCTCAGCGGCTTCCCGGTCGAAGGCAACACGGCGAACATGTTCCCCGCGCTCCGGCCGGACCAGGTGGCGATCGGGCTGCCGGCAAGCAGCACCGCGGGCAATGGGTACACCGCGGTCGCCGACGTCGAACAGTCGTTGAACTGCTTGATGAAGGGCCAGAACTGCGGCAGCTACAAACCGCACGGAACGTACCCGGCCCTGCGCGGTCTCATGACGTGGTCGATCAACTGGGACAAGTTCAACAACAACGAATTCTCCCAGAACTACCGGGCTTTCCTTCCGAGATAAGCTAAAACGCGGACGGCCACCGGGTTACGCCCTAACGGGTGAACCCGGTGGTCCTTAGCGTCAACGAAACATTGAGACCACTCGCTTGTCACTTCCGGCTGGTGTAGTAATCGTGTTGCACGTTGAGGTGCGCGCCCGAAACCCAGTCACGGAAAGGTCGACGATGGCCGGCAGCCAGCTCAGCGGACTCGATGTCGCCTTCCTTTGCATGGAAGGCGAAAACACCCCGATGCACATGGGCGCGGTGGTCATATTCCGCCCCGAAGGCCGGGTTGATCCCCGGCAGCTCGCGAAGCTCCTCGCCGAGCGCGCCGCACGGATCCCCAAACTTCGCCTCCGCGCGCGGACATCGTTCTTCCCACCGGGCGCGGCGACCTGGGCGGAAGATCCGGACTTCGACGCGTCGCGTCACATCCACCTCCACCACGCGAGCGGCCTCTACGAGCCGGATCCACTCGCCGCCTACGCGTCGCGGTGGATCGCCGAGCCGCTCAACCGGAACCGGCCGCTGTGGGACCTGCACCTGGTCACCGGCTTACCCGGCAACGAATTCGCGGTACTGCTGAAGCTGCATCACGCCCTCTCCGACGGCGCCGGCGCGTTCGCGATCGCGTCCGGGCTGCTCGACAGGCGGCCGATCCCGGTACGAGCCGCCAAGGTCGTCCCCGAGGTGCCGGTGCGTTCACCCTTCGAGACGGTGAAGGACACGCTGAGCGCGACGTGGGCACAGGCCGGTGAGGCCGCCGGGATCACGTCGTCCATCCTGCGGGCCAGCCGTCCGTACCCGATTTCGCCGCTGTCCGCGCCCGCGTCGATGGAGCGGTCGCTGGGCTTCGTCCGGCTGGACCAGGGCGATCTCCGCCGGATCCGCAAAACCCACGGCGGCACCACGAACGACGTCGTGCTCGCCGTACTCACCGGGGCGCTGCGCGACTGGCTGATCAACCGCGGCCTGCACGCGGACGGCCGCAGCCTGCGCGCGTTGATCCCGGTCAGCGTCCGCGCGCGCCGGGGCGAGGACGGCGGCAACAAGCTGTCCGGCTACCTGTGCGACCTGCCCATCGGCATCGACGACCCGGTCCGGCGCCTGCGGCTCATCCGGCGCACGATGGCGCACAACAAGGCCGCCGGACCCGCTCGCGGGCCCGGCGCGTTCCCCCTGCTCGCGGACAAGGTCCCGCCTGCCGTGCACCGGTTGGCCGGCCGGGTGACCGGCCAGGCGGCGCCGCTGCTGTTCGACACGGTCGTCACCAACGTGCCGGTGCCCGGGGTCGGGCTGACGCTGGACGGCGCCGCGCTGCGCGAGGTGTACCCGTTCGTACCGCTCGCACCGCGCCAGGCGCTGGGCATCGCCGTGGTGACCTACCGCGACTCCGTCCACATAGGACTGCAAGCGAACGGGGCCGCGGTGCCGGACATCGGCTCGCTCCGGGACGCCGTGCTGAAGTCCACCGCGTCCCTCTGCGACCTCTCGGACTAGCTGCGGAGCATCTCGGCGACCAGGAAGGCCAGTTCGAGGGACTGCTGGGTGTTCAGCCGCGGGTCGCACGCTGTTTCGTAGCGGCCCGCGAGGTCCAGGTCGGAGATCTCCTGGGCGCCGCCGACGCACTCGGTGACGTCCTCGCCGGTCAGCTCGACGTGCACCCCGCCGGGGTACGAGCCCAGCTTGCGGTGCACCTCGAAGAACCCCTGCACCTCGTCGACGATCCGGTCGAACGAGCGGGTCTTGTAGCCGGTGGACGACTCGTGGGTGTTGCCGTGCATCGGGTCGCACTGCCAGACGACCTTGTGCCCGGAGGCTTCGACCTTCTCGACGATGGCGGGCAGCACGTCGCGGACGTTGCCGTTGCCCATCCGCGAGATCAGCGTCAGCCGGCCCGGCTCGTTGCGCGGGTCGAGGCGCTCGACGTACTCGAGAGCCTGCTCCGGCGTGGTCGTCGGGCCGATCTTCAACCCGATCGGGTTCGCCAGCAGCTCGGCGAACGCGATGTGCGCGCCGTCCAGCTGGCGGGTGCGCTCGCCTACCCAGAGGAAGTGCGAAGACAGGTTGTACAGCTTCGGGTTCGCCGAGTCGGCGTTGTCCAGCCGCAGCATGGCGCGCTCGTAGTCCAGCAGCAACGCCTCGTGGCTGGCGAAGATCTCGGTCGACTGGAGCGAGGCGTCGGTGACCCCGCAGGCGGACATGAACCGCAGGCCGCGGTCGATTTCCGCGGCCAGCGCCTCGTAGCGCTCGCTCGCCGGCGAAGTGAGGACGAAGTCCTTGTTCCAGTCATGTACCTGGTGCAGGTCGGCCATGCCGGCGCCGGTCAGCGCGCGCACCAGGTTCATCGCCGCGCCCGCGTTGGCATACGCGCGGATCATGCGGCCCGGGTCGGGCACGCGCAGCTCGGGCTTCGCGATGAGCGAGTTGATGATGTCGCCGCGGTAAACCGGCAGGCCCAGCGCGTCGAGGCTGCCCGAACGCGGCTTCGCGTACTGCCCGGCGATCCGCGCGACCTTCACCACCGGCAAGCTCGCGCCGTAGGTGAGCACGACGGCCATCTGCAGCAGCGTGCGCAGGTTGGCCCTGATGTGCGGCTCGGTGTTCGACTCGAACGTCTCGGCACAGTCACCGCCCTGCAGCAGGAACGCCTCACCGCGGGCGACCATGGCGAGCTTGTCGCGCAGGCGGTCGATCTCCGCTGGCACGGTGATCGGCGGCACGCTCTCGAGCACACTGCGTACCCGCTTGGCCAGGGCCGGGTCCGGCCACTCGGGCTGCTGCGCGGCCGGACGCGAGAGCGCGTCATCCAGCCGGGCGCGAAGCTCGAGCGGAAGCGGCGGCAGTTCGGGGAGCGTGTCGACGGGAACGTCCACTGTCCAGTTCACGGCTCCAGGATAGGGCGCGCCTGGTCACCCGCGTGCGTCGGGACGCAAAGCGGACCTGGACGTTCACGTTGACCAACCCCGGCCCGACAGTGGCAATGATTTACCGAAAAGTATATGCTTATCGGCAGGCAAGTAGTTAGGAGACGTGATGGACCACCCCTTCGCCGATGAGGACATCGTTCGCCTGCGCAGCGCGCTCGCGCGGATCGCCAGGTCGATCGACCGGCAGGTATCGGCCGACGGGCTCTCCCGAACGAGGCTTTCAGTGCTCGGCACGGTCGCCAGGAAGGGCCCGATCGGCATGGGCGAGCTGGCCGACGTCGAAGGGCTCAACCCGACGATGCTGTCGCGGATCGTCGGCAAAATGACGGCCGAGGGCCTGCTGACGCGCGTCCAGGACGAACGTGACGGCCGGGCGGTGCTCGTCGAGGTCACTCCCGAGGGCGCCGCGCTGCAGGAACGCCTCCGCGCCGAGCGCACGCAGCTGTTCGCCGAGCGGCTTGTCGAACTGCCCGACGGCCTCGCGGACCAGCTGCTCACCGGCCTCCCCGCTCTCGAAGCGCTCGCCGACGTCATGCGCCGGAAGCCCTCGCTCGGCCTCACGGAACGGACCCGCTCTTGACGGCAATCGGAACGCTCGGCAGGCAGACGTTCGCGTCGCTGTCCAACCGCAACTACCGCCGCTACTTCACCGGGCAGGCGATCTCACTTGTCGGCACCTGGATGCAGACTGTCGCGCAGTCCTGGCTGGTGCTGCAGCTCACCGGGTCCGGCGCGGCGCTCGGCGCGGTGGTCGCGACGCAGACGCTGCCGGTGCTGCTGCTCGGCCCGTACGGCGGAGTCGTGGCCGACCGCGTCGACAAGCGCCGCCTGATGATCATGCTCCAGTCGATGATGGGCGTACTGGCGCTGGTGTTGGGCGTTCTCGCGCTGACCCACACCGTGAAGCTGTGGCACGTTTTCGTGCTGGCGTTCCTGCTCGGGCTGAACAACTGCTTCGAGAACCCAGCCCGTCAGGCGTTCGTACTGGAGATGGTCGGCCCGACCGACCTCCGCAACGCGATCAGTCTCAACTCCGTGCTCGTCAACGCTGCGCGCGCGGTCGGGCCCGCGGTCGCCGGGATCATCATCGCGGTCAGCGGCGTGGGCGTGTGCTTCCTGCTGAACGCCGTCAGCTTCATCGCCGTCGTGACGTCGTTGCTCACCCTCGACGTCACGAAGTTGAGCCCGCCACCGAAGACCGCCCGCGCGCCAGGGCAGATCCGCGAAGGCGTTGCGTACGTACGCCGGACGCCCACGCTGCTGGTGCCGCTGCTGATGATGGCGCTCGTCGGCTGCCTGGCGTATGAGTTCCAAGTCGTGTTGCCGATCGTCGCGCGGGACGCGTTCGGCGGGAAGCCGGAGGTCTACGGGTTCATGACGGCCGCGATGGGCGCCGGCGCCGTCGTCGGCGGGCTGTACATCGCGGCCAAGGGGAAGACGGGCATGCGGGCACTGGTGAATTCCGCGATGATGTTCACCGTCGCACTCGGATTCGCGGCGGTGGCACCGGTTCTGTGGGTGGAGCTGATCGCCCTGTTCGCCGTGGGCGCGGTCAGCGTCGGGTTCCTGTCCAAGGGCAACAGCACGTTGCAGCTGGAGGCCTCGCCGACCATGCGCGGCCGGGTGATGGCGCTGTGGGCTGTCGCCTTCCTCGGCTCCACCCCGATCGGCGGCCCGATCGCCGGGTGGGTCGCGGAGCAGTTCGGCGGCCGCGCGGCACTCGTACTCGCCGCGGTGGCGTGTGCCGTCGCCGCCATCCTGGGCGGACTGGTGATCCGACGCCTCGCCGCGCGCGAAACGGCCACCGAAGCCGACCCCATCCTGACTGCTGAACCATCCTGACCCAGCGTGGCTCGTGAGTGTTCCGGCACGCCCGGGTGCGGGTGTCCCGCAGGAC
Organism: Amycolatopsis sp.; assembly: GCF_025464955.1. Lineage (GTDB taxonomy): Bacteria > Actinomycetota > Actinomycetes > Mycobacteriales > Pseudonocardiaceae > Amycolatopsis. Next base: position 118,538 of record NZ_JAODNM010000037.1, read on the forward strand.
ACAGTAGGCGGCCGGAACACTCACGAGTCCTTTCTTCACTGGCGCAGATGCAGCTTCAGGATTTCGCCGGTACCGAGCGAAGTCCCGTGGTTGGACAGGTAGACGCGTCACCGGACACGGCGATCCCGGTGGCCGATTCCAGGCCGTCGGACGCCAGGACAGTGCGGGAACCGCTGCGCTCGATGCGGGTCAGCACACCGGGTGACGGCGGGCCGATGATGCTTTCGCGAGCAAAGAACAACGTCAGAAGCCGGCCGTGGCTGTCGAAGGCGAGGTCGGTCAAGGCGGTGAACCCGGACGCGTAGACCTTGGGCGCCTTGCCCGGAACGACCCGGTAGACCCGGGCGGACCCCGGGATGATGCTCAACTCGGAGACGTACAGCGCGCCGTCCGGGCCGACCACGACCGACGTCGGCACGCTCTGCACCGGCACCTTCCTGCCCGCCGGCAGACGGAACTGCGGCGGTGCCAGCACCATCTTCGCGGGGAATACGGCCAGCACACTGATGTGTCCCCACCTGTCGACGTACAGCAGGTCATCCGCGGCCGCGTCGGTTACCGAGAACCCGCCTCGGTAGGCCGTGATGTCACCGAACGGGTTCGCGCCGGTCACCGGATCGATGTTCAAGTCCTGCAGGAGCACCGCGAGGTTGCCGTCGACAAACGCGACACTCGCCGGGCCACCGGCACTGGAGCCGTCGGGTCCGGCAACGGACGGTAGTCCGGTGAGGCACGCCGCACCTTGCCATGGTCCACAGTGGCCACTGAGCCGCTCGTGCCGAAGCACGCCGGTCCCTCCGGTCCGGTGAGGCACGGTCCGGCGCCGCCCTTGCCTGCTTCGGCGACATACAGATTTCCGTTGTTCACCACCAGATGCCGCGGGTTGTTCAACCCGGTGGCAACGGTGGGCAGTCCTTTCTGGCTCGCTTCGACGCCGGCAGATCCCCATCCACCACGGTCTAACGGTCGCGACAGTCCGGACAAGCGTTACTACGGGTGAAAAAGCAGGCAAAGGCCTACGCTCTGTCGACAGCTCATGCCGCCGTGTCGACACTCGCCGGCGCTGGCCTTGAGGGGTTTTAGACGACGGCCAGCGGGAGCAGGGTCGGGTGCACGGGGGCAGGGAGGTCCGAAGCGCCGGTGAGGTGAGCGTCGACGGCGTGAGCCACGGAACGGCCCTCCGCGATCGCCCAGACGACGAGCGACGCGCCGCGGTGGGCATCACCGCAGACGAACACGCCCGGCGACGACGTCTGCCAGTCCGCGCCGCAGGACAGCGTGCCGCGCTTGGTGAGCGACAGCCCGAGACCGCCCAGCAACGGCATGTGTTCGACGCCTTCGAAACCGATCGCGAACAGCACGAGGTCCGCGGGCAGTTCCTCGACCTCGTCGCTGACGGGCACGACCTCACGCACGCCGGTCACCGGGTCCTTCGACACGCGGACGCGCTGGAGTTCGATCGCGCGCACGTGACCGTTCTCGTCGCCGACGAACCGCTTCACCGCGACCGCGAACCGGCGCTCGCCGGCCTCTTCGTGCGCCGGGTAGGTGCGCAGGATGTACGGCCACGTCGGCCACGGCGAGCGGTCATCGTCCCGTTCGGACGGTGGTGACGGGTACTGGTCGAGCTGGGTCACCGAAAGCGCGCCCTGGCGGGTCGCGGTGCCGTAGGAGTCGGCGCCGGTGTCCCCGCCGCCGATGATGACCACGTGCTTGCCCTTGGCGTCCACAGCGGACGGTCCGTCACCCTCGACGAACCTGTTAGCAGGCACCAGGTGTTCCATCGCGAGATGGATCCCGGTCAGCTCGCGGCCCGGGGTTGTCGTGTCGTCGCGCCCGCGGAGCGCCCCGACCGCCAGCACCACGGCGTCGTACTGGGCACTCAGGTCTTCGACGGTGAGATCGACGCCGACCTCACACCCGGTGACGAACTTGGTGCCTTCCTTCTGCAGCTGGGCGAGCCTGCGGTCGAGCACCTTCTTTTCCATCTTGAACTCGGGGATGCCATACCGCAGAAGCCCGCCCAGCCGGTCGTCGCGCTCGAAGACCGTCACCTCGTGGCCCGCGCGCGTCAGCTGCTGAGCGGCAGCGAGACCCGCCGGCCCAGAGCCGACCACGGCGACTCGCTGCCCCGAGGACACTGCCGAGATCTGCGGCTGGACGTATCCGGCTTCCCACGACTGGTCGGCGATCGTCTGCTCGACGCGCTTGATCGCCACCGCACCGCCGGACAGCGGCGAAACCGACAGCACACAGCCGGCCTCGCAGGGCGCCGGACACAGTTTCCCGGTGAACTCGGGGAAGTTGTTGGTCGAGTGCAGCCGATCACTCGCGGCTTCCCAGTCACCGCGGCGGACCAGATCATTCCACTCCGGAATCAGGTTGCCCAGCGGACAGCCGGACGTGCCTGAATGGCAGAACGGAATGCCGCAGTCCATGCACCGCGACGCCTGCTTGCGCACCGACTCGTTGCGCACCGCGGGCGGGACCTCGGCGTAGACCTCGCCCCAGCTCTCGAGCCGCTCCGCCTTCGGCTTCTTGGACGGCTCTTCTCGGTTGTACTTCAGAAAACCGGTTGGGTCAGCCACGAGCCGCCTCCTCCATGATCGCCTCGTCGACATCGCGACCCGCCGCGCGCGCCGCCTTCGCCGCGTCCAGCACCCGCTGGTAGTCACGCGGCATGACCTTCGTGAACGACGCCGCACGGCGTGTCCAGTCCCCGAGCAGCGACGCGGCCACCGCCGACCTCGTCAGGTCGTGGTGCTTCTGCACGGTCTCCTTCAGCCACGCCATGTCGTCCGGGCCGGGTGTCTGCAGGTCGACCATTTCCCGGTTGACCTTCTTGCGGTCCAGGTCGAGCACGTAGGCAACGCCTCCGGACATACCAGCGGCCAGGTTGCGTCCGGTCGAGCCGAGCACCACCGCCCGGCCGCCGGTCATGTACTCGAAAGCGTGGTCGCCGACGCCTTCGGCGACGACCACGGCACCGGAGTTCCGCACGCAGAATCGTTCACCGACCTGACCGCGCAGGAACATTTCCCCACCTGTGGCGCCATAAGCGAGCGTGTTGCCCGCGATCACCTGGCGCTCCGCGGCGAACTTCGCAGCCGGATGCGGCCGGACGATGATCCGCCCGCCGGACAGTCCTTTACCGACATAGTCGTTGGCGTCGCCGACCATGTCGAGGGTGATGCCGCGCGGCAGGAACGCGCCGAGCGACTGGCCGGCGGACCCGGTCAGCAGCACGTGGATCGTGTCCTCGGGCAGGCCTTCTCCCCCATAGCGCCGGGTGATCTCGGACCCGAGCAGCGTGCCGACCGTGCGGTTGACGTTGCGGACCGGCAACTCGATCCGCACCGGGTGAGCGTCCTCAAGGGACGCCTCCGCCAACTGGATGAGCGTGCGGTCCAGCGCGTATTCGAGGCCGTGGTCCTGACCGCGCGTACGCCGCTTGGCACCGCCGTACGGCGTGTCCGCGGGGATGTCGAAGATCGGGGACAGGTCGAGCCCACTGGACTTCCAGTGCGCCACGGCCTCGTCGGTCTTGAGTACCTCGGCATGCCCGATCGCTTCGTCCAGCGTCCGGAATCCCAGCGAGGCAAGGATTTCACGCACTTCCTGGGCGACGAAGTGGAAGAAGTTCACCACATGTTCGACCTGCCCGGTGTAGCGCTTGCGCAGCTCCGGGCTCTGGGTCGCGACGCCGACCGGACAGGTGTCGAGGTGGCAGACCCGCATCATCACGCAGCCGGCGACGATCAGCGGCGCGGTGGCGAAGCCGTACTCCTCCGCGCCGAGCAGTGCCGCGATGACGACGTCGCGCCCGGTCTTCATCGCGCCGTCGACCTGCACGGTGATGCGGTCGCGCAAACCGTTGAGCAGCAACGTCTGCTGAGTCTCGGCGAGACCGATCTCCCAAGGCGTGCCGGCGTGCTTGAGCGAGTTCATCGGCGAAGCGCCGGTGCCGCCGTCGTGTCCGGAGATCAGCACGACGTCCGCATGGGCCTTCGACACTCCGGCCGCGACGGTGCCGACTCCGAGCGAGCTGACCAGCTTCACGTGGATGCGGGCCTGCTCGTTGGCATTCTTGAGGTCGTGGATCAGCTGCGCAAGGTCCTCAATGGAATAGATGTCGTGGTGCGGCGGCGGGGAGATCAGGCCGACCCCGGGCGTCGAGTGCCGGGTCCGCGCGATCCACGGGTACACCTTGTTCGGCGGCAACTGCCCGCCCTCGCCGGGTTTCGCGCCCTGCGCCATCTTGATCTGGATGTCGTCGGCGTTGACCAGGTACTCGCTCGTGACACCAAACCGTCCACTTGCGACCTGCTTGATCGCGCTGCGACGCTCGGGGTCGTAGAGCCGCTCGGGGTCTTCGCCGCCCTCGCCGGTGTTCGACCGGCCGCCGATCCGGTTCATCGCGATGGCCAGCGTCTGGTGCGCCTCCATCGAGATCGAGCCGTACGACATCGCGCCGGTGTTGAACCGCTTGCAGATCGCCTCGATCGACTCGACCTCGTCGATCGAAATCGGCTCGCGCTCGGCGAAAGCGAACAGACCGCGCAGCACACCGCCTTCGCGGTAGAGCCGGTGAACCTCGTCGGTGTACGCGCGGTATGCCTCTTCCCGACGCGTCTTTGTCGCGTGCTGCAACAGGAAAACGGTCTCCGGGGTGAACAGGTGGAGCTCGCCCTCGCGCCGGTACGCGTACTCGCCACCGGTGTCGAGGCGACGGTGCACCTTGTCCGTGGGGTTGTCCGGGTACGCCCGCCGGTGCCGGATGGCCGTCTCTTCGGCCAGCACTTCGAGTCCGACACCGCCGAGCTTCGAACTGGTGCCGGTGAAGTACTCGTCGAGGAGTTCCTGCGCCAGCCCGAGCGATTCGAAGACCTGCGCCGCGGTGTACGCGCCGACGGTCGAGATGCCCATTTTGGACATGATCTTCAGCACGCCCTTGACCAGCGCGCCGACGTAGTTGCGGATCGCCTTGGTCGGTTCGAGCCCGGTGATCGCGCCGGTGTTGATCAGGTCCTCGATGGTCTCGAACGCGAGGTACGGGTTGACCGCGGCGGCGCCGTAACCGAGCAGCAGCGCGATGTGGTGGACCTCGCGGGCGTCACCGCTCTCGACGACGAGCGCGACACGCAGCCTTTCCTTGGTGCGCACCAGATGGTGGTGCACCGAAGACACCAGCAGCAGCGACGGGATCGGCGCCATCCGGTGGTCGGAGTCACGGTCGGACAGCACCAGCGTGCGCGCACCGGCGGCGATCGCCTCGGAGGCGTCACGCCGGACGCGCTCGATCGCGGACGCCAGCGCCTCGGCGCCGCCACTCACCTCGTACAGTCCGGAAAGGACACTGCAGGCGAACCCGGGGAGGTCGCCGTCGTCGTTGATGTGGATGAGCTTGGCCAGCTCGTCGTTGTCGATCACCGGGTACGGCAGCTGGATGTGCCGGCACGAAGCCGGGCCAGGGTCGAGGACGTTGCGCTCGGGACCCATGATGCGGCTCATCGACGTGACGAGCTCTTCGCGGATCGCGTCGAGCGGCGGGTTGGTGACCTGCGCGAAGCCCTGCTTGAAGTAGTCGTACAGCAGCCGCGATCGCTGCGACAGCACGGCGACCGGGGTGTCCGAACCCATCGAACCGAGTGGCTCGCCGCCCTTTTCCGCCATCGGCGTGAGCAGGATCTTGAGCTCCTCTTCGGTGTAGCCGAAGGAAAGCTGGCGGCGCAGCACCGAATCATGGGTCTGCACGATGTGGTCGCGGTCGGGCAGGTCGGCGATCTGCAGCAGCCCCGCGTGCAGCCAGCCCTCGTACGGCAGGCTTTTCCCCAGCGCGGACTTGACCTCTTCGTCATCGACGATCCGGCCGGCCGCGGTGTCGATCAGGAACATGCGTCCCGGCTTCAGCCTGCCCTTGGCGACGACGTTTTCCGGAGCGACGTCGAGAACTCCGGCCTCGCTGGCCAGCACCACGCGGCCGTCGTCGGTCTGCCACCAGCGCGCCGGGCGCAGGCCGTTGCGGTCGAGCACCGCGCCGACGAGCGTGCCGTCGGTGAACGTGACACACGCCGGGCCGTCCCACGGCTCCATCAGACTGGCGTGGTACTGGTAGAACGCCTTGCGCGCGGGGTCCATCGTGGTGTGGTTTTCCCACGCCTCGGGGATCATCATCAGCACCGCGTGCGGCAGACTTCGCCCGCCCAGGTGCAGCAGTTCGAGGACCTCGTCGAAGGACGCGGAGTCGGACGCCTCGGCCGAACAGATCGGGTAGAGCCGGGTCAGGTCGCCCGGGATCAGCTGGGACGCCAACAGCGCTTCGCGGGCGCGCATGCGGTTGCGGTTGCCGCGGATCGTGTTGATCTCACCGTTGTGCGCGACGAACCGGAACGGGTGCGCCAGCGGCCACGACGGGAAGGTGTTGGTGGAGAAGCGGGAGTGCACCAGCGCGATGGCGCTGGCGAGGCGCGTGTCGGTCAGGTCGGCGAAGAACAGCGGCAGCTGCTCCGGCGTGACCATTCCCTTGTAGACGATCGTGCGCGAGGACAGCGAAGGGAAGTACGTCCCGTGGCCGGCGACCACGCTGTCGTTTTCGGCACGTTTGCGCAGGCAGAACGCGAGTCTGTCCAGCTCGAGCCCGCTCGGCCGCACCCCGTCGGCGTCCGGCTTGCCCGCGACGACCAGCATCGAGAAATGCGGCATCACCGAGCGGGCGGACGGACCGAGGTCGGCACGGTCGGCGTCGACCGGGACTTCGCGCCAGCCGAGGACGTCGAGGTCTTCTTCCTCGGCGATCTCGGCGATCAGGTCGACGGCCTTGCGACGCTGGTCGGCGTCGACGGGCAGGAAGGCGATCCCCGCCGCGTAGCGGTGGTGCCCGTCCGCGCCGGGCTCGGGTAGCGCGAAGGTGAGCTCGTCGCGCAGCAACTCGTCGGGCAGCTGGAGCAGGATGCCCGCGCCGTCACCGCTGGTCGGCTCGGCGCCCGCGGCCCCGCGGTGGTCCAGGTTCGTCAGCGCCGACAGCCCGTCGGTGACGATGCCGTGCGACCGGCGCCCGCGGATGTCGGCCACCATGGCGACACCGCAGGAATCCTGCTCTGAGCTGGGATCGTAAAGGCCCTGCTTGCCTGGGAGGGCGGAGAAGATCATGAGGGGACCTCCTTCGTCGTGTTCGTGCGTATTCGGGACATCCCCCGGTGGAGCTGCGCACGGGACGACGATGGCCCGCTCGTTCTCGCGACCTTAACACCCAGGAAACATGACGGCACCTCTCCAGGCATGCCGGAGATCATGGCTGAGGTAACGATCTGGGTGCGCAGAACGACGGCGTTCTTAATGTGCCTGATGGGCTCGCGATTAGTTCGCCGAGCTAACCATAGGCCGCGAACTGTCCGGATACCCTACCCCGAACGAGGTCCCGATCACTACCGAAGACGCTGGTAGCGTCCCCGGAATGTTCCGATCGACAGCCGCTCTAGCCGGTGTCCTCGCCCTGACCAGCGTGCTAGCGCTGGGCGGCTGCGCTTCCCACGACGAACCGGCCCCGGCGAACACGCAGGCCGACGCGGGCTTCCCCGTCCAGGTCACGCCGCCCGGCGGCGCCCCGCTCACCCTCGACAAGCGCCCGGTCTGGATCGTCTCGCTGTCGCCGTCGGCCACCGAGACGCTGTTCGCCGTCGGTGCCGGGCCACAGGTGGTGGCGGTCGACTCGGCGTCGGACTACCCCGCGCAGGCCCCGCACTCGACGTTGTCCGGGCTCAACCCCGATCCGGAAGCGATCGCGGCCAAGAACCCGGACCTGGTGATCGTGTCCGCCGACACGACGAAGCTGTCCGCCGCGCTCGCGAAGACGGGCACCAAGACGCTCGTCCTGCCCGACGCGAAGACGCTGGACGGCGCGTACGCCCAGTTCGCGCTGATCGGCAAGGCCACCGGCCACCAGGCCGAAGGCGAGGACCTCGCCAAGCGGACCAAGGCGGACATCGACAAGCTCGTCGCGGACACCCCGAAACCGGCCAAGCCGCTGACCTACTACCACGAGCTCGACCCGACGTTCTACAGCGCGACGTCGGCGACCTTCCTCGGCCAGCTCTACAGCCAGTTCGGCCTGCACAACATCGCCGACGGCAGCGACCCGAACGCGTCGGGCGGCTACCCGCAGCTGTCCGCCGAGACCGTCCTCAAGGCGAACCCGGACCTGATCTTCCTGGCCGACAGCAAATGCTGCGGCCAGAACGCCAAAACCGTGACCGCGCGCCCCGGCTGGAGCACGATGACCGCGGTCCAGAAAAGCCACATCTTCGCGCTCGACGACGACGTCGCGTCGCGGTGGAGCCCCCGGATCGCGGACCTGGCACGTTCGATCGCCGACGCGGTCGTCCAGGCGAGCAAGTAACCGGTGGTCACGCGGCTGCGGGTACGGACCCTCCTGGTCGCGGTGCTCGTCCTGCTGGTGGTGGCCCTGCTTTCGGTGCTCGCCGGCACGGGCGACCTCGGCTGGCAGCGGGTCCTCGACGAGATCGGCGCCCAGCTGACCGGCGGCCGATCCCCGCTGTCCGCCCGAGAATCGGCGATCGTCTGGCAGCTCCGCGTCCCGCGGGTGGTGCTGGCCGGACTGGTCGGCGCGGCGCTGGCCAGCTCCGGCGCGGCGTTCCAAGGCGTGTTCCGCAACCCGCTCGCCGACCCGTACCTCCTGGGCGCGGCGGCCGGCGCGGGCATGGCGGCGACCATGGTCGTCGTCCTCGCGCCGTCGGTCACCGGCTGGGTGATCGGGCCGCTGCCGCTGGCCGCGTTCGCGGGCGCGCTCGGCGGGGTCGGCCTGAGCTGGCTGCTCGGCAGGTCGTCGGGCGGCACCGGGACGGCGACGCTGCTGCTGGCCGGCGTCGCGGTCGCGTCGTTCCTGACCGCGATCCAGACGTTCGTGCAGCAACTCAACACCGACACGATCAAGCAGGTTTACAGCTGGATGCTCGGCGGTCTCAACACCAGCGGCTGGCAAGAGGTGTGGATCGCGCTCCCGTACGTCACGGTGTCGGCGGTCGTGCTGTGCCTGTGCGCGCGGCTGTTGGACGTGCTGACGCTCGGCGACGCCGAAGCCGCGTCGCTCGGCATCCACCCAGCGCGCGTCCGATTGCTCCTACTGGCCGCGGCTTCGCTGGCAACGGCCGCGGCGGTCAGCGTCAGCGGGCTGATCGGGTTCGTCGGGATCGTGGTGCCTCACCTCGTCCGCATCCTCTTCGGCGCGAGCTACCGGGTTGTGATCCCCCTGTCGCTGATCGTCGGAGGCGCATTCCTCATCGTCGCCGACTACATCGCGCGCACGGCGCTGCCGGGCGAGCTGCCGCTCGGCGTCGTCACGGCCTTCACCGGGGCGCCGTTCTTCGTGCTGGTGCTGCGATCCGCGCGGGGGAAGGCCTCATGACCGAGCCCATGGCGCTCGCGCTGCGCGACGTCACCGCCGGCTACGGCGGCGACCCGGCGGTCCAGGGGGTGTCGGTGGAGGTGCCGGCCGGCGGCTGGCTGGCGATCGTCGGCCCCAACGGCGCCGGGAAGTCGACACTGCTGAAGACGGTCGCCGGTCTCGTCCCGGCCGGCGGCACGATCCTCGTCCATGGACAGTCGGCGGGGTCGTTGTCCCGCAAGGAAAGGGCGCGGGCAGTCGGCTACTCCCCGCAGAATCCCGCGCTGCCCGACGGGTTGACAGTGACCGACTACGTCCTGCTCGGCCGGACCCCGCACCTCGGTACGCTCGCCCGCGAAAGCGCCCGCGATCTGTCTATTGTGGACGACGCGCTGGCCAGGCTCGACCTCGGCGCGCTGGCCGGCCGAGCACTGCGGACGCTGTCCGGCGGCGAGCGGCAACGTGCTGTGCTGGCACGGGTTCTGACCCAGCGCACCAGCGTGCTGCTGCTCGACGAGCCGACCACCGGTCTCGACATCGGCCACGCGCAGGCGCTGCTCGAACTCGTCGACAAGCTTCGGCGCGAAGACGGGACGACCGTGGTTTCCACGCTGCACGATCTGACGTTCGCCGCGCAGTATGCCGAGCGGCTCATCCTGCTCGACGGCGGCCGCATGGCGGCTTCGGGCACGCCGGCCGAAGTCCTCACGGCCGCCGCCGTCGAGCGCCACTACGGCGCCGACGTCGAAGTCCTCACCTCGTCCGCGGGACATCTCGCCGTGACGCCGGTCCGGCCAGCCGGATGAAAATTCGGTCAAAACGGACTTATTGCTGACCCAGGTGGGTTTCTTACCGAATACCGCGCACAGGGAACGACCCGGTGCAATATCGTCACTTCCCGAAACTTGTAGACATCAGCTTCCAGGGGGGCACATGCCGGATTTCGAAGTCAATCCTGACGCCGTGCACCAGTACGCACAGGTGCTGGACGGATTCAACTCGGCAATCGGTGCCATCAACGGGTACGTCCACGACTACGGCTGCGACAAGTCGGGCTTCACCGGCCTGTTCATCATCCTGCAGCCGGTGGTGGACCTGGTCGGTTCGCTGTATGGCGACACGTTGAAGTTCGGTTCGCAGCGGCTCGCGTCGCTCGTGGACGGCGTCAACAAGGCCGCCGACGCCTTCCAGCAGGCCGACGAGAACGCCGCGAAGTCGCTCGAAGACATCCTGAACCAGCTCGACGACTCGTCATCGTCGACCGCCGGTGCCGGGGCGAGCGGCGAACCCCAGTACTGACCCGGGTCCAGCAGCGTCGACCAGTCTTCCCACTCTGAACGGACCATTCCATGGCTACGCATCGCAACCGCAACACCGGGCACAACCCGCCACCGCAGCACAACCCGCCACCGCCGCAGCACCACAACCCGCCACCGCCTCCGCAGCACCCGCAACAGCAACACCCCCAGCAACAGCCGCAGCAACAGCCGCAGCAACAACAACAGCACCCACAACAGCAATATCCGCAGCCGCAGCCGCAGTACCCGCAGCAACACCCGCAGCCGCAGTATCCGCAACAGCAATACCCACAGCAGCAATACCCCCCACGTCCAGGACCGCCGTACCCACAGCAACCCCCACACCCGGGACCGCCGTACCCATCGCATCCAGGACAGCCACACCCGCCAGTTGCCCCGGGAACGGACGGCGCCGGGACCCCACCTCGTCCCCACGACGGACGAGACGGGCCCGACAACAGGGATGGGCGCGACGGCCGGGATGGCCAAGACGGCGGAGGCGGCGGCGATCGCAGCGGCGGAGGCGAGGGCGGCGACACCAGCGGAGGCGGCGGCGGAGACGGCGGGAAGGGCGGCGGGGACGGCGGAGGAGGCGACGCACCCTTCACGCCGACGGTACCGAGCGGCCAGCTGTCGGACGGTTCCGAGATCACGCAGCTGCTCCAGCCGCCGCCACCAGGCGACGGCTCGGACGTCCAGTCCCTGGTGCAGAGCGCCGGGCTCGAGGTCATGGCCGTCGACTGGGTGTTCCAGCACATCGCGGGACGCAGCCTCGTCGACGCGGTGATCAAGCCGATCACCGGCGACTTCACCAAGATGCGCCAGAACGGCCAGGCCTGGACCACGGTCAGCGACGCGATGAAGCAGTTCGGGGCGACGATGTCCGGGAACGCGGGCATCGTGACGTCCACCGACTGGAAGGGCCCGTCCGCCTGGGCACACAAGGCCTATGTGGACATCGGCTGGAAGGCCGGCCTGACCGTCGAAAGCGGGGTCGCCAAGCTCATCGCCAAGGGTTTCTTCACGGTGGCCGACGGCTCGGAGAAGCTCGCCACCGAAGCGCTCAAGCTGTTGAAGAAGCTCATCGACAAGCTGATCGTCATCGCGGCGAAGGCGTGCGTCCCGGTCGTGGGCTGGGCCGCCGAGGCGACGACGATCATCGACGCGATCGACATCGCCAACGAGATCTTCACCATCATCGAGACGATCAAGGACATCGTCTCCAAGGTGGGTGAGCTGTGGAAGTCGGTGCAGGACATCGGCTCGCAGCTGGCGAAGATCAAGGACATCAAAAGCCTCGGCGACGTCAAGGACATCGTCTCGGGCGTCAAGGGCGATGTCGGCGACATCAAGGAGAACACCAAGGGCATCGTGGCCGACGCCGGCGACATCAAGGACTCCGCGAAGAACATCAAGGAGTCGGCGGCCGACGCCGGGAGCACACACAGCGCGTCCACCCAGCACGGTGGCCAGGATCCGCAGCACCAGGGGGATCCTCAACACCAGGGACAGCAGCCCGGGAACCAAAACGTGCGGTACCAGCCACCGAACGTCCCGTCGCAGCCGCACGCACCCCAGCAGCAAGGGCAGCCGTATCCGCCGCAGGGGCAGCCCTACCCGTCGCAGCCGCAGCGGCAGCCTTATCCGCCCCAGCAGCCGCATTACCAGCCGCCTCCTCCGAACCAGCCGCACCAGCCGCACCAGCCGCCCCCGCCGTACCGTCCGCCCGCACCGTCCGGCCATCCCCCGCGGCACCGGTGATCACCGTCTGACTGGTCGACCGGCCTCCCCCCGCTCTGCGGCGGGAGAGGCCGCCACACGCACGAACCACCGAAGGAAGTTCCCATGACCGAGCAGCCAGCCAACCCGGCCGGCGTCGCCGTAGACGACGATTCGTGGAAAACCCCTGAGCTGCGCAAGGCCGAAGCCGAGCTCGACCTCACCATGGCGAAGTCGAGGAAGCTCATCGCGCAGGTCGAGGAAAAGCTCGCCCAGATGCCGGATATCGACACTACCGCCAAGCCTGAGGACATCGCGGCGATCAAGGCGGCCGCGGAGAAGCCGAACGCACCGGCGGAGATGCGCGAGCTGAAGAAGAAGGTCGACGCGGGGGAACTGACCTGGAAGGACGTCCTGGAAGGCAAGGCGCTCAAGGACCCGGCCGTGCGGGCCGCGATGGCCGGCAGGCTCGGGGAGATGCGGGAGATCTACCAGGAGGTCGAAGAGGGCGCGACGCTCGAAGACATCCTGGAAGCGCGCGGGGTGTCGTCGACGGACAATGTCATGAGCAGCGGCTCGGACGCGCCGACCCAGCAGCAGAGCGCTGCCCCGGCGAAGCCCACCGAGGAAGACTACTTCGAGCAGAACCGGATGCTCTCGGAAAAGCCGCCGGCTCCCGCCGACCCGCCTGCGCCGCCCCCACCTCCCGCTCCGCCGGCCCCGCACACTCAGGAGCCGCGTCGAACTCCGCCCCCGCAACGTCCGCCGGCGCCATCCCCCGACGAGTACTTCGACGATCCGCTGGCCGAGCACGAGACGACGAAACCGCCCGCGCCTCCGCGCGACAGCGGCCCCAAGAAGGCCCCCCGCCGCCGCAGTGACGACAGCGACGACGACGGCGATGACTACTTCGGCGGCCCCCTCCTCCGCTAAAACAGCAACTCGCCGTCGAGTTGCGATCGTTGGCCATACCAACGACCGCAACTCGACGGCGGCTTGGGGTCCAGCGCAGGGCGGGTTTGTGGGTTTGTGGCCGTTAGGGGTTGGGGTGTTGGGGGG
>NZ_JAODNM010000048.1 GCF_025464955.1 Amycolatopsis sp.
CCCCCGGGCAACGCTGCCGTCTCGTGATGCGAGACCGCGGCTGCGCTTTTCCCGGTTGCAACAAGCACGCCAAACACACTGAGGGTCACCACATTGTTTTCTGGGCAGACGGTGGCAAAACAAACTACGAAAACCTCACCCTACTATGCGGACGCCACCACCGATTAATTCATTGTGGTGGTTGGGAAGTGCGGATGGGTGGTGACGGGAGACCGGACTTCATCCCACCCGACTATCTCGATCCGCTTCGAAACCCCAGGCGAAACACCATGCACGGGTAACAAGGACAACCCATGCCAGGGCTCGTGAGTGTCGCGACCGGATCATCCGGCCGCGACACTGACGAGCCCTGACTGCATTCCGGGCACAACAGCAACTCGCCGTCGACTTGCGAAAGCGCCGCAGCACTACTGAATCGGGGGACCCCCTGGTACGAATGGCAGCGGGCGCGGCAAGCCCCAGCAGCCTCAGTGATCACGCCGGCACCGGTGGTACCACCGCGTGACGGACGTGGCGCTCGGATCCGCACCGCAGTCCCTCGCCGCCCCGGTCCTTGCTTCAGTAAACGGAAGCTCGGCAAGCTCGGCGCACCACAACACCACAGCCCTAAGCGCACTCCCCCAACCGCAACTCGCCGTCGACTTGCGGTAGTTGATCTCCGCAACGACCGCAACTCGCCGTCGAGTTGCGAAGGTCCTCAGCGGTACTGAATCCGGGGACGATACGCATGGCAGCGGGCGCGGCGAGCCCCAGCAGCCTCAAGTGGCCACATCGGCACCGGTGGCACCACCGCGTGACGGGATCCCACTTCGTTGAAGACCCGCGAAGCGCCGATCGCAGTGCTTTTTAGCTTGGGCTTTTTAGCTTGGGCTTTCTAGCAACGCGAAGGCGTTGACTCCGGTCAGGTCGGCCGAGAGAGCCCACAACCGGGCGGCCTGTTCGGGGTCGATGGCGTGGTCGCGGACACCGCTGGGGGTGGTGGCATCGGCTGACGCGAGGGGTTCCGCGATGTCGCAGTCCTCGCAGTAGACGCCGCCCATCCCGTCGAGCTGAGGAGAGGTCGCGGCCCAGACCTGGGTCGCGGCCCCCTGCTCGGGGGTCTTGAAGGCGTTGCTGATGAGGTTGCCTTCCTCGTCGAGCCAGCCGAGGTCCACCATCTCCTGCTTCGGGAGGTGCCGCTGCAGCGGGGTCAGGATGCCGCCGGGGTTCAGGGAGAACGCGCGCACCCCGGACTCCCGGCCCAGTTTGTCGAACTGCACGGCGAACAGCGCGTTCGCGGACTTCGCCTGCCCGTAGGCCTGCCACTTGTCGTAACCGTGTTCGAACTGGACGTCGTCCCAGCGGATGCCGGAGCGGCGGTGGGCGGCGGACGAAACGGCGACCACGCGGGCGCCGCCGTCGGCGATGGCCGGCCAGAGCCGGTTGATGAGCGCGAAGTGGCCGAGGTGGTTGGTCGCGAACTGTGCTTCCCAGCCGGGGCCGACCCGGGTCTCGGGACAGGCCATCACGGCCGCGTTGTCGATCACCAGGTGGATCGTGCGACCGGTGGAGAGGAAGCGCTCGGCGAACTCACGGACGCTTTCGAGATCCGCCAGGTCAAGCGTGTCGACCTCGACGCCTGCGACACCGTCGATGCCCGCGAGCGCTTCGCGGGCGGTGTCCGGGCGACGAGCCGGGACAACGACGTGGGCACCGGCCGCAGCGAGGGCCCGGGTCGTTTCGAGACCGAGGCCCGAGTAGCCGCCGGTGACGATCGCGAGCTTCCCGGAGAGATCGATCCCGGCCAGGACTTCACTGGCGGTGCTGTGGGCTCCGAAGCCCGAGCCGATCTTGTGCTGAGGCGTTGTCATGACTCCACGCTACGAGCTGGAGTGCGCTCCAGGTCAAATCAACCGGCGCGGCGCACGGCTCCCGGGGTGGTGTCCAGCCTGGTGCGCATGGCCCGGGTCAGGTGCTCCTGGTGCGAGAACCCGCAACGCACAGCGATCTCCGCGATCGGCAGCGTGCCCGTCCGCAAGAGGCGGGACGCCTGGTCGAGGCGCAGTTTCATCAGGAACCGGTGCGGGCTTTCCCCGGTGCTCACCTTGAACTGGCGGGTGAACTGGCTGACGCTCAGCCCCACCACCCCGGCCAGGTCGGCGAGCGGCAGCGGCTCGGCGAGGCAAGCGTCCATCAGGTCGCGGACGGCGTCCAGCTGACGCGCGGACAGGCCGGGGACCTCCTGACGGGGCATGGCGAACGTGCTGTGCCGCCGGGCGAGATGTGCCGCGAGCAGCGTGCCGAGGTGGTCGAGGTAGGTGCGCGCGGACGGCTCCCACTGGCGCATGGTGCCATCGAGCCCGAGCACCAGCTGTTCGATCAGCGGATCTGCGCCGCCGAGCTCCTCGAGCAGCTCGATCGCGCGGCCCTCGCCGGCGGCTTCCTGCAGCAGTGAGTCGGCCACGTAGGTGTGGATGGTGTCCAGCGGGCCGCCGAGTTCGACGGTCAGGTCGTGGCCGGCGGGGTGCAGGAACAGCCCGCCGGCGGGGATCCGGCGCGAGCGGGCGAGCCTGCCCTCGCCGCGGACGACCCGCACCGGACCGTTGAGATGCAGGATCAGCAGGTGCGTGTTCGCGGCGTCGAACGTGGCGCCGTACGGCCGCTCAGACTGCGCGGAGACATACAGCCGCTCCCAGCCGAGCCCGGTGCTGGACCGCGTCGAGCGCACCCACGGCTGCCTCAGGATGCCGTTGGTGTCGCGCAGGCCCAGCTCCGCAACCATGCGCTCAGTCTACGTCGGCTCGGCTCAGTCGGGCTGTTCCGTGGTCGGCAGGAGCACGGTGAACCGGGTGTCGCCCGGCTCGGATTCCACCCGTAGATCGCCGTGGTGACGATCGACGACGATCCGCCACGAGATGTCCAGGCCCAGCCCGGTGCCTTCGCCGACCGCTTTGGTGGTGAAGAACGGTTCGAAGATCCGCTGCCGGACCTCGTCGGTGATGCCGGTACCGGTGTCCCCCACTTCGACGCGCACCTGGTCGTTGACCAGGCCCGTGCGCAGCGTCAGGGTGCCTGTCTCGCCCATCGCGCCGAGCGCGTTGTCGATCAGGTTCGTCCACACCTGGTTGAGCTCACCGGCATACGCGGGCAGGGTCGGCAGCGAGCGGTCGTAGTCCTTGACCACCTTGACGCCGGGCGGGATCTTGCCGTTGAGCATCACGAGCGTCGAGTCGATGCCCTCGTGCACGTCGATCCACTGGTGCGGCGCGCGATCCATCTGCGAGTACTGCTTCGCCGCGCCGACGAGCGCGGAGATGCGGGTGGTCGAGTCCTCGATCTCCCCCATCAGCATCTCGGTTTCGAGCGCGTACGCCAGCCATCGGACGGCGGCGTCGAGGAACGCGTCGCCGACCGATTCGAGCACGTGCTCCAGGCTCTCCGCGGTCAGCCCGGCGGCCACGAAGATCGCCGGGAGATCCCAGCCCTGGTCGATGCCGTGGTCGTCGAGCCAATCGCTGACCTCGTCCTCGAGGTCCGACTGCCGCATCGCGGACAGCTTCGGCGCCGACGAGACGAGCTTGACCAGCCGCTCCTGGACGTCGAGAAGCTGTTCCAGCAGGTCGGGGTCGATGTCCTTCTTCGCGAGCAGAGCCAGCTTGTGCCGCATCCCGGCGACCCGCTCGCGCAGCGCCGACGTCGCGCGGACGGCAGCGGCGGCGGGGTTGTTGAGCTCATGGGTGAGCCCCGCGGAGAGCTCCCCCAGCGCGAGCAGACGTCGTCGCGAACCGACAACGGCGTCGTTGTTGCGCCAGCCCAGGTACATACCCTCAAGCAGGTGCGTGGCCATCGGAAACCAGTCACGGAACCGGGTCGCGAACTCCTCGGCGGGCAAAGTCAGGAACGACAGGTCGCTGACGGCGTGCACGGACGCGGAGTACGACTGCTCCCCCTGCTTGCCGACGAAGAACTGCGTGGCTCCGCAGTAGGCGCCGCGCTGGTCGCTGCGATTCGTCTCGACCTCGTTGCCGCCGACGTTGCGGGTCATCCGCAGCGTGCCGGTCAGCAGCAGGTAGAAGCAGGTCGCCGGCTCGCCTTCGCGGAAGATCGTGGTGCCGCCGGAGTATTCCTCGAGCACGGCGTGCTCACGGATCCAGTCCAGTTGCTCGGCGCTCAGGCGCTCGAACAGGAAGAGTCCCCGCAGCTCTTCGAGGGAAAACGCGGGCGTGTTCAATGCTCCTCCAAGTACCGGTGCACCAGGGTGACGGCCATGGCGCCTTCGCCGACGGCCGACGCGACCCGCTTGACCGACTGCGCGCGGACGTCCCCGGCGACGAAGACCCCGGGGATCGACGACTCCAGATAGTGCGGATCGCGGTCGGGCAACCAGCCCGGCGGCCGCTTACCGCCCTCGGCGAGCAGGTCCGGCCCGGTGCAGACAAAGCCGTGGCTGTCGCGGAAAAGGCTTTCGTCGAGCCATTCGGTGCGGGGGGCCGCGCCGATGAACACGAACATGTGCCCGGTCGCGACCGTCTCCTCGGCGCCGGTGTCCCGGTCGCGCAAGGTCAGCTGCTCCAGGTGTTCGTCGCCGTGCGCGCGCACGACCTCGGTCCGGGCGCGGACACGCACGTTCTCGATCGCGTCGAGCTGCTCGATCAGGTAGTGCGACATCGACGCCTGCAGCGAAGTCCCGCGGACCAGGATGGTGACTTCCTTGGCATAGCGGGAAAAGAACACCGCCGCCTGGCCCGCCGAGTTGGCGCCGCCGACGACGTAGACGTGGTCGCCCGCGCATTCCGGCGCCTCGGTCGACGCCGAGCCGTAGAACACCCCTCGCCCGGTCAGTTCGGCGACGCCCTCGGCTTCCAGCTCGCGGTAGGCAACGCCGGTGGCCAGGACGATGGAATGCGCCCCGATCTCCGAACCGTCCCCGAACTTGATCACCCGGGCCGAACCGCGGGCTTCGAGCGAGACGACGTCACGCGCGGTGAGCACTTCGGCGCCGAACTTCTGCGCCTGGCGCCGGGCGCGGTCTGTCAGCTGCGAACCGGACACGCCGTCGGGGAAGCCGAGGTAGTTCTCGATGCGCGAGCTCTGCCCGGCCTGGCCGCCGGTGGCCTTGCGCTCGACCAGCACGGTCCGCAGGCCTTCCGACGCGCCGTAGACCGCCGCGCCGAGCCCCGCGGGGCCGCCGCCGACGACGATCAGGTCGTAGAACGCCTCGGTGGGTTGCGTGGACAGGCCCACGGCGTCGGCGATCTCCTGCCCACCGGGGCTCTTGAGCACGGTGCCCTCGGGGGTGATGAGCACCGGGATGTCGGCCGCGACCGCGCCGGCCGCTTCGAGCAGGCGGCAGGCCTCCGGGTCGTCGACCGAGTACCAGCGGTACGGCACCGAGTTGCGCGCCAGGAAGTCGCGGACTTTGTAGGACGGCGAAGACCAGCGGTGCCCGATGACCTTGGTCTCCTCGACCGGCCGGTCCCCGGTGGCGCGCCACGTCTCGACCAGCGCGTCGACGACCGGGTAGAGCTTCTCCTCCGGCGGGTCCCACGGCTTGAGCAGGTAGTGGTCGACGTCGACCACGTTGATCGCCTGGATCGCGGCATCGGTGTCGGCGTAGGCCGTCAGCAGGGCACGGCGCGCGTGCGGGAACAGGTCCATCGCCTGCTCCAGGAACGCGATCCCGTCCATCTGCGGCATGCGGTAGTCGGCGAGGATCGCCGCGACGGCGTCGCCGCGCAGCTTGATCTCGCGCAGGGCATCGAGGGCGTCGGCGCCGGAGTCGGCCCTGATGACCCGGTAGTCCTTGCCATAGCGGCGGCGCAGGTCCCGGGCGACCGAGCGGGAAACGGCGGGGTCGTCGTCGACGGTCAGAAGGATCGGCAGGCTCACGCAAGCAGCCTACGTCGGGCCACCCCGCCGGGTGAAAGTTCGCGCGCCCACTGACGCTGCGTTATAGAATGACTACCCAACGCAAACGGGAAGTGTCGCCATGACGGTATTCACCCTCTGCCTGGCCATCGGGCTGCTCGCCTTGACCGCGGGCGGCCTCGCGCTCCGGGCACTCCAGGCCGCCGCGCAGCGGGTCGACGCGATCCTCGCCGAGGAGCTCCCCGCTCAGACAGTCCCCGCTCAGCAGGCGCCTGTCTCCAGCGTGACCATGGACCTGGTGGAACACCGGTAGGCCAGATGCCGCAACCTCACCCGATCGTGTTTCAGACCACACCGGCGCGGGCATTTCCCTCGTATGACGAGATTACGAACCACCAGTGGTCGTGGCACTGCTGTCCGAGTGGTCACCGGGATCGGTGCGTTGTTCGCGGTGATCGAAGTCGTCTACATCCTGATGATCCTGCTGGGAGCCAACCAGGGCAACGGTTTCTTCCACTTTGTGAAGTCGCTGGCGGAGCCGCTCGCGTTATTCTTCCCTGGCCTGTTCAGCATCTCGAACGCCGATATGGCGGTGTTCGTCAACTACGGGCTGGCCGCCGTGTTCTGGCTCGTGGTGACGGGTTTCATCGCGCGATTGCTGCGCTGACCCCCGTCGTCCAGCCCGGTCGCCCACCCCATGCGTCACACTGATCGGGTGGGCGACGCGAAATGGTTCGAAGGCTGGGTGCCGTGGCCCGAGCTCGCCGGCCTCGCGGCCGCGGGCCGGGCCCTGCTCCCCAATACCCTGCCGACCACCCCGGCGGGCGTGCTCCGCTTCGCTGGTGAACGCCTGCTGGGGCGTCGGGTCACCGCGACGGTGGGCGACAACGTCGTCGAGCTGACGCTCACCCGCTTGGACTACGAGGCCGACACGTTCGCACTGGCGACCGGCAGGCTCGGGGATGTCCGGGTTGTCGCCGAAGACGTCACCTGGCCCGAGACCCCGTTCAAAACCGTTGTCCTGCTGGCGAAAGACGTCCGGTTCCGGTCGCTTCCGACGCCGACGGTGAAACCGGCTTCGATGGAGATCGAGATCGTCGTCTCCGCGGACGTGGTGACCAGGACGGCCGCGGAAAGCCGGCCTGGCGTGGTGGTCTCCCCCGGTTACGGCGGGATGGTCGAAGTGCGGTGGGCACGGCATCCGCGGTGGGGTTTTGTCGAACTCGAGCCGAGTGTGGAGGAATCCGCCGTGTTGCTGCGGCCTCGCGTGCTGCGGGTGGCGGGACGTCGGTTCCGCCTGCCGCGGCGGCTGAAACCGATCGAACTCGACCTGCCCGAGTTTCCGCCGGGGCTCCGGCTGGTCACCGTCGAACCCCGAGGTGACGAACTGGCCCTGCACGGAGTGGCCGAGCAGTGGCCCGAAAAACTGTCGAAGATCCCCTTGTCCGATCTGCTGAGCTGGTTGACGACAACCGCGCTCACCTTGACCATGCCGGCCGTTTCGCCGCGCCGACGGGCGTGAATTGTTCACCTGACGGCGGTTGAGACTTCCCCGTCCGCGGACATAGCGTGTTTTGCATGTCTTCTGAGCTGACCAGGCGGACCCTGTTCCGGGCAGGTGGGGCCGCCGCCGCGTTGAGCCTGCTGCCCGGGGTCGCGTTCGCCGCGCCCGCCGACGGTGAAACCCTGCGGACGCAGACCGTGACGGGAACGTTCCAACCGGACATCCCGGACTGGTACTACCTGCCGGTCGAAATCCCGCGCGGGGTCAACCAGATCGACGTCGTGTACTCCTACGACCGCCCGACCGTGCCCAGCGGCACCCGGGGAAACGCTTGCGACATCGGGATGTTCGGCCCCGAAGGGCATCAGCTCGGCAACACGCGCGGCTTTCGCGGCTGGTCGGGCGGGTTCCGCGACCGGTTCTCGATCAGCGCGTCGGAGGCGACGCCGGGGTACCTCGCCGGGCCGATCACCCCGGGCACCTGGCACGTCATCCTCGGGCCCTACACGGTCGCGCCGCAGGGGCTGAACTACCAGGTCGAGATCACCCTCCACTTTGGACCGCAGGGCACGCCCTTCAAGCCGAACCCGGCGCCGACCTCCGCGCCCGCCAAGCAGCGCGGGAAATCCTGGTACCGCGGCGACAGCCATCTGCACACGGTGTACTCCGACGGCAGGCGCACCCCGGACCAGCTCGTCGCCGACGCCCGCGCGGCCGGCCTGGACTTCATCGTCTCCACCGACCACAACACGTCGAGCTCGCAGCTGCAGTGGGGCGACCACGCGACCGACGATCTGCTCATCCTGAACGGCGAAGAGGTCACCACCCGGTCCGGGCACTGGCCGGCGATCGGGCTGCCCGCGGGCACGTGGATCGACTGGCGCTACCGGGCTTCCGACGCCTCGGACTTCCGCCGGTTCGTCGACCAGGTACACCGCGTCGGCGGGCTGGTGACCGCCGCGCACCCGTTCGCGAACTGCTTCGGCTGCACGTATGAGTTCGCCTACGAGATCGCCGACCTCGTCGAGGTGTGGAACGGCCCGTGGACCCAGGACGACGAGGCCTCGGTCATCCACTGGGACGGCCTGCTGCGCGGCGGGCGCTGGATCCCGGCGATCGGCGACTCCGACGCGCACAACCCCAACCAGATCGTCGGCCTGCCGCACACGGTCGTCCAGGCGGACAGCCTGCGCCAAGCCGATCTGCTCGCCGGGCTGAAGGCGGGCCGGTCGTGGTTCGCGGAGTCCTCCGCGGTCTCGCTCACGTTCACCGCGGCCACGGGCGGGAAGACCACCCAGATCGGCGGCCGGGTCGCGGCCGGCACGGGCACGCCAGTGGAGGTGGAGGTCACCGTGAGCGGCGCGCCGGGCACCACCGTCACCATCCTCGACCAGCTCGGGCCGGAGCACAGCGAAACGGTGCCGGACACGGGGTCCGGCACCGTCCGATGGACCACCTACCCGCGCTACAGCCGTTGGGTGCGCGTCGAGGTGCGGAGGCCGTCAGGTGGCGTTAACACCACCCTGCCCAACGCCATGGTGGCGATGACCAACCCGATCTTCCTCGGTGAGGGCTGAGCCACCGTCCGGAATACGGTCGACGCCGTCGATCCGGTCGTCGGGGGCCTCGCCGCGGGCGAGAGCCGGGTTGATGTAGCTGTCCTTGGTATTGACGGTGCCGGCGGTTTCGGTCGTTTCGGGCTCGGTTGTTTCTGCTTCTGGGACCCGGATCTGCTTGCGGGCGGGCATCATCGCGACGATCAGGCCGACCACGGCGACGCCGAGGTTCGCCCAGTTGTCGGCCGTGTTCAGCTCGAGGGGGTTGCCCCAGCCGGACACGACGTTGGTCGACAGCGCGCCGTTCAGCATCAGGCCCCACACGAACAGCAGCCCGAAACCGGCGAACATCAGCCAGCCGAACAGCCTCGACCGGCCGGAGCCGGTGGCCGCCAGCAACCCGAGCACACCGGCGACGACGTGCAGGAGGTTGTGCATGGGGTTGATCGAAAAGCCGTGCCAGAAGAGCCGATCGCCGTCAAAACCGGTCTTGAGATAGCCGAAGATCCCGGCGGCCAGTAGCACCAGTCCGGCCAGTCCGGCCAGGACCTGGACAGGCTGGAGTCCCGCCACCCGGATACGGCCGACGTCCGAACGAGTCATCGTCCCGTCCTCTCGCATTCTGCTCAGCCTTGCGTGACGGTCGTCACAGCACTGGGTTACCCGTGGGCCGGCCAAAGTAAACGTCGGCTGAACAATCCCCGGAATCGCGAGCGGAACCCGAGCGACCCCGGCACGATGCCCGTCATGACTGACCAGGGCAGCAACGACGGCGAACTCTTCCGCTCCGGCATGGGCAGGCGCGGCTTCCTCGCCGTCGCGGCCGGTGCGACGCTGGCAGCGGGACCGTTCCTCGGAGGCGGCAGCGCGGACGCGGCGACCGAACAGCTCGGCAGCTCCCGCGGCGGCGACCCGGTCACCACCCCGCGGGTCGCGGGTCTGCACCTGCAGTTCGGCGCCGACGCGAGCCGCGAAGTCGTCGTTTCGTGGCATTCGCTGCAGCCAATCCGCAACGCGCGAGTGCTGCTCGGCCGGCCGGACGGCGGGTACGAACGCAGTGTCACCGCGGCGACAGTCAGCTACACCGACGCCAAGTCCGGACAGGTCGTCTACGCCCACCACGCGCGGCTGGGCAACCTCCGCGCGGACAACGACTACGCCTACGCGGCCGTGCACCAGGGCGCGGAGCCGGAGTACGGGTCGTTCCACACCGGCCCGGCCGGGCGCGCGGCGTTCACCTTCACCAGCTTCGGCGACCAGGGTACCCCGACCACGGGAAGGCGGTACGTGCCGCCGGCGGGCGTGACCATCCCGAACCCGCCGTATGTCAACGACAACCTCGGCTCGCCAGCCGCGGGCGACGTCACCGCCGGAGTGGAACGGGTTCGCCCGCTGTTCCACCTGTTCAACGGCGACCTCTGCTACGCCAACCTCGCCAACGACCGCGTGCGCACCTGGTCGGACTTCTGGGAGAACAACAGCCGCAGCGCGCGGCACCGGCCGTGGATGCCGTCGGCGGGGAACCACGAGAACGAGCTGGGCAACGGCCCGATCGGTTACGCCGCCTACCAAACCTACTTCTCCGTGCCGCCGACCCCGGGTCAGACGGACGTCACGAAGGGCCTTTGGTATGCCTTCACCGTCGGTTCCGTGCGCGTGATCAGCCTTGCCAACGACGACATCGCCTACCAGGACGGCGGCAGCAGCTACGTCCGCGGGTACTCCCAAGGGGCGCAGAAAGCCTGGCTGGAGTCCGAACTCGCGGCGAGCAGGCAGGACAAGAACGTCGACTGGGTCGTCGTCTGCATGCACCAGGTCGTGATCAGCACGGCCGACAAGTTCAACGGCGCGGACCTCGGCGTGCGGCAGGAATGGGTGCCGCTGTTCGACAAGTACGGCGTCGACCTCGTGGTGTGCGGGCATGAGCACCACTACGAGCGTTCGCACCCGATCCGTGGCCAGGAAACGAATCCGACGCTCACCCCGGTGACGGCGGCAACGCGTACCGACGTCGTCGACACGACCAAGGGCACTGTCCACATGGTACTGGGCGGCGGCGGCACCTCGGCGCCGTCGAACCAGCTGTTCTTCAACCCGCCCCGCTGCCGGGTGATCACCGCCGTCGGCGAGCCCGACCCGGCGACCGGCAAGCGGCCGCCGGTCTACGTCACGGAGGACGCGCCGTGGTCGGCCGTCCGGGACGCCGCGCACTCCTACGGCTTCGCCGCCTTCACCGTCGACCCTGGGTCCGCACGCGGCGGGACGACGTCACTCAAGGTCACCTACTACGACGTCGTCGGCCCGGATGGCGCACTGCGTGCGTTCGAGTCGTTCACGCTGCAGCGGCCTCGCTCCGACCGGCACTGATCCGGCACTGATCCGGCACTGACGCGTCGGTTCCCGCTCTTCGACACAGAAACTCCCTTTTCGGACAACGGTAGCCAGGCAGGAAGGCCTACGCAGCGAGGCCGGTGCGGCACGGAAAGTTCGACTTTCCGGCGCTAACCCTTGACGGTCTAGACCACTTGGCCTTACCGTCCTTTTCTACGTAAAGAAACTTTCCTAACAATGCGGCTAGGCAACGGGGCCCTACTCGCTCGTTGGCCGCGGTCGCCATACCGGAGGACCGAAAATGACGCGTGCTCTTCGCAAAGCAGTCATCGCCGCAGGAGTCGCCCTGCTGCCCGCCGCCGGCATGGTGGGTGCCGCGGGTGTGGCGGACGCCGCGCCCGCGAGCTATGCCAACAGCTATGCGGCTCCCTACCTGGAAATCTCCACCAGCGACGTCGGCGACATGGCCGCGGACATGAAGGCCAGCGGCACCAAGTACTACACGCTGGCCTTCCTGATCCCGAAGAGCGGCTGCACGGCGCAATGGGAGAACGGCAACTACGCGATCGGCACGTTCAAGTCGCAGATCAGCGCGCTCCAGGCGGCCGGCGGTGACGTGATCATCTCCTTCGGCGGCGCGGCGGGCGGTGAGCTGGCCAAGACCTGCACATCGGCGTCGAGCCTGCAGGCGGCTTACGCCAATATCGTCAAGACCTACAACGTCAAACGGCTCGACTTCGACATCGAAGGCGGACCGCTCGACGACACGGCGTCCATCTCCCGGCGCAACACCGCGCTGGCCGCGCTGCAGAAGGCCGACCCGTCGGTGCAGGTCGACTACACCCTGCCGGTCGCCCCGAGCGGTCTCGAAAACAACGCGCTCAACCTGCTCAAGGACGCGAAGAGCAAGGGCGTCAAGGTCAACCTCGTCAACATCATGACCATGGACTTCGGTGACGGCGAGAACGCGTACAACGACGCGATCAGCGGCGCCAACGCGACCCACGGGCAGCTCGCCAGCCTCTACTCCGGCACGACGTCGGCCCAGCAGTGGCACATGCTCGGTATCACCCCGATCGCGGGCAAGAACGACGACAACGAGAACTTCACCCAGGCCAACGCGTCCAGTTTGGAGAGCTTCGCCAAGTCGAAGGGCGTTCAGGAACTGTCCTTCTGGGAGGTCGACAGCTACGACAAGAAGGTCGGCTACGCCTACTCGAAAACGTTCAACAAAATCACCGGCTGAGGCAGTGCGTCACCCACACGCTCGTGAGCGTTCCGGCCGGTTAGAACCGGCCCAACCGCTCACGAGCGTGTTGGGTGCGGCGAGGACTAACCGCGCTCGATGAGGTGGCCGACGACGTCCGGACCCGGGTGAGCGGCTCCGGAACCATCTCGGCGCAGCTCGGGCTCGGGAAGTTCCACGGCCACACCGGTGCTCGAAGCCCCGGCCGGACGTGGACCGATCCAGGCCACGGTGACCCGGGTCTCGCCCTTGAGGAACCGGTGCGCACGCACGCCAGCGGTGGCGCGGCCCTTCGCCGGGTACTCGCTGAACGGCGTCAGTTTGACACTCGCCCCGGTCGCTGTGACGACCATCGGCTCGCCGTGCTCGGTGTCGTCGGCGCGGACAGCGCCGAAGAACACGACCGCCGCGTCACCGTTGACGTTGATCCCGGCCATGCCGCCGCCCTTGAGACCCTGCGGCCGGACCAGCGACGCCGCGAACCTCAACAGGGACGCTTCCGAAGTCATGAACGCCAGCGTCTCGGTACCGTCCTCGAGCCAGCTGGCGCCGACGACCTCGTCACCGTCCTTCAGCCCGATGATCTCGAACTCGTCGGACCGGACGGGCCATTCCGGCGCACAGACCTTGACAACCCCTTGGCGCGTACCGAGCGCCAACCCCGGCGACCCGGTGCTCTGCTCCCCGAGCGGGGCGATCCCGATCACTTTTTCCTTGGGCTGCAACGGAACCAACTCGCTCGTGGCCATCCCGCCGCGCAGTGACACCGTCCCGGCCTGCTCCGGCAGCACGGGCAACGGCAGCACGTCGGTCTTGAACGCGCGCCCGAAGTTGGTCACCAGCAGGATCTGGCCGCGTGCAGTCGAGTGCACGACCGCCGCGACGACGTCGTGTCTGGTCCGACCGCTACGGCGACGCGCCTCGGAGGCCTCTTCCGACTCCGCCGCTGTCCTCGCGACCAGGCCCGTGGCCGACAGGATGACCTGGCACGGGTCGTCGGTGACCTCGAGCGGACCCGACGGCATCGACGCCGCGAGCACCTCCTTGAGGTCCCCGTCGATCAGCGCGGTCCGCCGCTCCGTGGGGTGGTCCTTCGCGATCTTCGCCAGTTCACTGGAGACCAGCTTCTTGAGCACAGCGTCGTCGTCGAGGATCTTCGACAGCTCGGCGATCTCCTCGCGGAGCCTGTCCTGCTCGGCTTCGAGCTCGATGCGGTCGAACTTGGTGAGGCGCCGCAGCGGAGTGTCCAGGATGTAGGTCGCCTGGATCTCCGAGAGCGAGAACTGGCTCATCAACCGGTCCTTGGCGGCCTGCGCGTTGTCGCTCTCGCGGATGACCTTGATGACCTTGTCGATGTTGAGCAGGGCCTTGAGCAGGCCCTCGACCAGGTGCAGCCGCTCTTCGCGCTTGCGGCGCCGGTACTTCGTGCGGCGGGTGACAACCTCGTACCGGTGAGCGAGGAAGACCTCCAGCAACGCCTTGAGCCCCAGCGTCTGTGGCTGCCCGTCGACGAGGACGAGGTTGTTGATACCGAACGACTGCTCGAGCGGGGTCAGCCGGTAGAGGTCGGCCAGCAGCGCCTGCGGGTTGACGCCGACCTTGCACTCGATGACCAGGCGAGTGCCGTTCTCGCGGTCCGTCAGGTCCTTGACGTCGGCGATGCCGGTGAGCCGCTTGGACTTGTTGACCTCGTCGGTGATCTTCTCGATGATCTTCTCGGGCCCGATACCGTAGGGCAGCTCGACGACCGTGATCGCCTGCCGCCCGCGGCTGCCCTCCAGGGGACCGGTCTCGACCTTCGCCCGCATGCGGACGACACCGCGTCCGGTCTCGTAGGCCTTGCGGACCTCGTCGAGCCCCAGCAGACTGCCGCCGGTCGGCAGATCGGGCCCGGGCACGAACTCCATCAGCTTGTCGAGCGTCGCCGCCGGATGCGTGATCAACCACCGCGCGGCGGCGATGACCTCGCTCATGTTGTGCGGGATCATGTTGGTCGCCATCCCGACCGCGATCCCGGACGTGCCGTTGACCAGCAGGTTCGGGAACGCCGCCGGCAGCACCGACGGCTCCTCGAGTGAACCGTCGTAGTTGGGCCGGAAGTCGACGGTGTCCTCGCCGAGCTCGCCCACCAGCAGCATCGCCTCGGGCGACATTCTTGCTTCGGTGTATCGGCTCGCGGCCGGTCCATCGTCTGGGCTACCAAAGTTACCGTGCCCGTCGACCAACGGGACGTTCAGCGAGAAGTCCTGCGCGAGCCGCACCATCGCGTCGTAGATCGCCGTATCCCCGTGAGGATGGTACTTACCCATGCAGTCACCGACGACACGTGAGGACTTCACGTAGGCGTGGGTCGGGCGGTAGCCCTGTTCGTGCATCGAGAACAGGATTCGGCGATGGACCGGCTTCAGACCGTCACGGGCGTCCGGGAGTGCCCGCGAGTGGATGACCGAGTAGGCGTACTCCAGATACGAGTCCTCGATCTCCGTCTTCAGCGGGTTGTCGAACACGTGCGCGCCGGCGCGGTCGAAGGCACCGGGGTCGATCTTGGTCTGTGTGCCCTTGCTGCGGCGTGCCATAACTCAACGTCTCCTAGGAAGGTCTCAGGCAGGTCAGATGTCGATGGCCGACTGGTCGACCCGCGCGGACGACTCGACGAGCCAGTCGCGGCGGGGCGGGACCTTGTCGCCCATGAGCAGTTCGAGCGTGGTCTCAGCGGCGTCGACGTCGTCCATGGTGATGCGGCGGACCGAACGCGTCGACGGGTTCATCGTGGTGTCCCAGAGCTCGTCGGCGTCCATCTCGCCGAGACCCTTGAACCGCGGTACCGGCGTGACGATGCTCTTGCCCGCCTTCTCCAGCTCGGCGAACTTTGTCTCCATCTCCCGCTGCGTGAAGGTGAAGAACGTCTCCGGGTTGCGACCCTTCGTCACGAGCTTGTGCAGCGGCGGCATCGCCGCGTACAGCCTGCCGTCCTCGATCGCCGGCCGCATGTACTTGGCGAACAGCGTAATCAGCAACGTCCGGATGTGCGAACCGTCGACGTCGGCGTCGGCCATCAGGATCACCCGGCCGTACCGCATCGCGGCCAGGTCGAACGTGCGCCCGGTACCCGCCCCGAGCACCTGCACGATCGACGCGATCTCGGCGTTCTTGAGCGTATCGCCCAGGTTCGCCTTCTGGACGTTGAGAATCTTGCCCCGCAAGGGAAGCAGTGCCTGATACTCGGAGACTCGGGCAAGACGAGCCGAGCCGAGGGCGGAATCCCCTTCCACGAGGAAAAGTTCACTGCGGGAGACGCCGGTGGTGCGGCAGTCGACGAGCTTCGGGGGCATGGAAGCGCCTTCCAGAGCCGTTTTCCGGCGGGCGGCGTCCTTCTGCTGCTTCTGGGCGAGGCGGACGCGGCCGGCGTCGACGATCTTCTGCAGAACCGTTTTGGCTTCCAGCTTGGTCCGGCGGTCGTCGACCCAGGCCTTGATGTGTCGCTCGACGACGGCCTGGATGACCTTGGTGATCCCGGCGGTGGACAGCTCGTCCTTGGTCTGCGAGGTGAACTGCGGCTCGGGCAGGCGCACGTGGATGACCGCGGTCATGCCCTCGAGGACGTCGTCGAGGGTGGGCGGGTCCTCCTTCGGCTTGAGCAGGCCGCGGGTCTTCGAAATGGCGTCCTGCAACGACTTCAGCGCGGCGCGTTCGAAACCCTTGCGGTGGGTGCCGCCGTGGACGTTGCGGATCGTGTTGGTGAACGACTCGACCGTGCGCTCGTAGCCGGTGCCCCAGCGGAACGCGACCTCGATCTCGGCTCGACGCTCCACATTGGCCTGCATGACGCCGTTCTGGTCCGCGGCGTTCTCCTTGTACGCGCCTTCGCCCAGGACCAGGATGGTGGCCGAGACCGGCTTCTCGCTCGCCGGGGCGAGGAAGTCGACCATGTCGGACAGGCCGTTCGGGTAGTGGAACGTCTCGTCGGCGATCGCGCCCTCGGTCGCGTTGCGCAGGACGTACTTCACGCCCGGGACGAGGAACGCGGTGTTCCGCAGCTTCGCGCGGACGCCTTCGATGTCGAGCGCGGCGCCGGTCTCGAAGTAGCGCGCGTCGTACCAGTAGCGGATCGAGGTGCCGCCGCGCTCCCCGCGCTTCATCTTGCCCGTGACGAGCAGACCGGACTGGCGGACGAACTTCGCCTTCGGGCCGGGTCCGTCGAACACGCCGGGGACGCCCTGCGCGAAGGACATCTGATGGACCTTGCCGTCCTGCTTGACGGTGACGTCGAAGCGGTGGGAAAGCGCGTTCACCGCGGACGCGCCGACGCCGTGGAGGCCACCCGAAGTCTTGTACCCCGAGCCGCCGAACTTGCCGCCCGCGTGGAGCCGGGTGAGCACCAGTTCGACGCCGGAAATGCCGGACTTCGCGTGCACCCCGGTCGGGATGCCGCGGCCGTTGTCGTCGACCTGGACACTGCCGTCGGCATGCAGGGTCACCACGACCTCGCTGGCGTGACCGGCGACACCTTCGTCGGTGGAGTTGTCGACCACCTCGGTGAACAGATGGTTGATACCGCGGCTGTCGGTGGACCCGATGTACATCCCGGGCCGCTTCCGTACCGCTTCCAAACCTTCCAGGTGGGTAAGGTCGTCTGCCCCGTACGAGGTCTCAGCAGAAGCAGTCACAGGGTCTTTCTCCAGATCGTGGCGTACCGGTTACATGGCCGCTTGCCCGCAGCCGGCAGGCGGGCAGCGAATGCCCGTGCGTGCCGGATCGGCGACCACCGTACTGGAGAGACTATCCGTGCCCACCGACATCTCCGCGTCAGTCGGTGGGTCCGTGTCCTCGCGGACCCCCGGACTGCCCCTGTACAACGTCGCCCCAGAGGTGTACAGGTATGTACATGTACGAGCAAGTGGGTGGCAAGAAGAAGCGTCTCGTCGGCGACCTGGTCGACCTCATTCGCTCTGGTCAGCTGGCTCGCGGGGAGCGGCTGCCCGGGGAGAACCAGCTCGCCCAGCAGTACAGCGTCAGCCGTGGAACGGTGCGCAGCGCGCTTTCCGAGCTGCAGCAACAAGACCTGATCGCCACGGAGACCGGGGTCGGTTCGTTCGTCACGTTCGACGGGGTCGCCCTCGACCAGTCGGTCGGCTGGGCGCGGGCGCTGTCGAGTTCCGGTTCAAAGGTGACCACCGAGCTGCTCGGCATCGAGCGGGCGGAGGACCCGGCGCTCACCAGCCGGTTCGGCGTGGACGCGTTCATCTCGGTGCGGCGGCTCCGGCGCGACGAATCCGGCCGCGGCGTGTCGCTGGAAAACGCGCTGGTCCCGGCGATCCCCGCGCTCGCCGACCTGCCGGAGCGAGGCCTGACCGACGACTCGCTGACCGACACCCTGCGCGAAGCCGGGCTGTACCTGGCCGGCGGTGAGCAGTGGATCACCGCCGAGTGGCTGGACGAGACGTCGGCGAAGCTGCTTGACCGTCGGGCGGGCGAGTTCTTCCTGCGTGCCACCAGGATCTCGCTGGACCGCAGCAGCGCGCTCGTCGAGCAGGTGGTCAGTCTGCTCGACCCGGCGCGGTTCCAGTTCCACCTCGTGTTCGGGCGTCAGCCGTGAACCGGCGCGAGCGTGCGCTCGGCGCGTTCTACGGGCTCGCCGTCGGCGACGCGCTCGGCATGCCGACGCAGTCGATGTCCCGCGAGCGGATCGCCGAACGCTATGGCCCGGTGACCGGGATGCTGGACGCCGTCGCGGATCAGCCGATCGCGCCGGGGATGCCGGCCGGGTCGATCACCGACGACACCGAGCAGGCGGTGCTACTGGCCAGGCTGCTCGTCGACGGCCGCGGCCGAGTCGACCCGCGGGTGTTCGCCGATGCGTTGATCGGCTGGGAGGCGGACATGATCCGGCGCGGCTCGGCCGATCTTCTGGGGCCGTCGACCAAGCGGGCCCTGACGCTGCTCGAATCGGGTGTCGCCCCGGAGGAAGCCGGCCTGGGTGGCGCGACCAACGGTGCCGCGATGCGGGTTACGCCGATCGGGATCGCCTTTCCTCCGTCCGACGCGCTGCTCGACGCCGTCGTCGAGACGGGCCGGGTCACCCACAACAGCAGTATCGGCCTCGCGGCGGCGGCCGCGGTGGGCGCGGCGGTTTCGGCCGGCGTCGACGGCGCGAGCCTCACCGAGGCGCTGGACGAGGGCGAACGCGCGGCCGAAGCGGGTGCGCTGCGGGCGCCGTGGGCTGCCGGCGGAAGCATCGCGGCGCGGATCCGCTGGGCGCGGCGCTGGGTTCGGGGTATGGACACGCCCGCGCTGGCCGACGCGCTCAGCGAGGTCGTCGGGACGTCGGTCTCGGCGCAGGAATCGGTCGTCGCGGCGTTCGCGCTGGCCGAAGCACTCGGTGACAGCCCGCGCGAAGCGCTGCTACTGGCCGCCGGGATCGGTGGCGACACCGACACGATCGCCGCGATGTGCGGCGCCATGCTCGGTGCCCACCACGGCATCGGTGGTATCGGGGGCATCGACGGCATCCCGGCCGACTTCGTCGGCACCGTAAGGCGGGTGAACTCCCTCGAACTCGAGCCGGTCGTCGACGGGCTGCTCGAACTACGCGATCGGACGACGACCGGAGGCAGCCATGTCGGCCATCACTGAAGAAAGCATCGGCGCTCTCGAAACCAGGGGCATCGAACCGGTCCCGGAGTCGGAACGCCAGGGGAACCCGCTGCAGCTGTTCTGGGTGTGGTTCGCCGCGAACATCAGCATCCTGGGGCTGCCGCTGGGCGCGACGCTGGTCACCGTCGGGCACATGACCGTCTGGCAGGCGGTGATCGTGGCGGTGCTGGGTTCGGTCGGGTCGTTCGCGGTGGTGGGGGTCGTGTCGATCGCGGGCCGCCGGGGCGGGGCGCCGGGGCTCACGCTGTCGCGCGCGGTGTTCGGGGTGCGCGGCAACATCGGGCCGACGGCGGTGTCGCTGATCTCGCGGCTCGGCTGGGAGACGGTCAACACCACGACCGCCGCGTTCGCGCTGCTTTCCTTGTGCGCCTTACTGTTCGGTGCCGACCCGGCGGCGAAGCACTCGCCGGTGCTGACGCTGGTGTGCATCGCGGTGTTCGTCGCGTTCACCGTGGTGGTGTCCGGGCTCGGGCACGCGGTGCTGGTGGCGGTGCAGAAGTGGGCGACCTGGGTCTTCGGCGCGCTGAACATCGTGGTCGGGGTCGTGCTGGTGACGACGGTCGACTGGCACGCGGTGGCTTCGGCGAGCCCGGCGCCGATCGGCGCGATGATCGCCGGGGTGGGCACGATCGCGGCCGGCACCGGGATCGGCTGGGCGAACGCGTCGGCGGACATGTCCCGGTACCAGTCGCCGACGGCTCGCGCGTCGTCGCTGGTCGCGTCGGCCGCGGCCGGCGCGGGCATCCCGTTGGTGCTGCTGATCTCGCTGGGCAGCCTGCTCTCGGCGGGCGACTCGACGCTGACCGACGCGTCCGACCCGGTGGCGGCGATCCGCGGCCTGCTGCCGGCTTGGATGGCGGTGCCGTACCTGCTCGCCGCGTTCGGCGGCCTGCTGCTGTCGAACCACCTGTCGGTGTATTCGGCCGGGCTCACCACGTTGACGCTCGGGATCCGCATCCCGCGGGTGTACGCCGTAGTCGTCGACGTCGTGGTGACGTTTGCCGGCGCGGGGTTCTTCATGCTGGTCGCGGACGGGTTCTACGGGCCGTTCATCGCGTTCATCAGCCTGCTGGCCGTGCCGATCACGGCGTGGGTCGGGGTGTTCCTGGTCGACATGGCGCACCGGCGAAGCTACGACCCGGTCGCGCTGATGGACATGAACCGGACCAGCGGCTATTGGTACCGCGCGGGCGTCGAGCCGCGGGCGCTCGGTTCGTGGGCCGCCGCCATCGTCGCGGGATACCTGTTCACCACCGCGGGCACGGACAAGGACGTGTGGTTCAAGGGCTACTTCGCGAACAGTTGGCTCGGCCACAACGGTCTCGGCTGGATCGTCACCTTCGTCGTCGCGACGGCGTTGTACGCGGCGCTCGGTGGCAGCCGACGCTCCGCGGGCGCGGCCCAGTGACCGGGCGGCTGATCCATACCGGGCAGGTGATGATCGACCTGGTCCTGCGCATCCCGTCGATGCCCGCACGGGGTGGTGACGTGCTGGCGTCGGAGATGGCGCTGACCCCGGGCGGCGGGTTCAACGTGATGGCGGCGGCCGCGCGGTCGGGTGCGGACGTGGTCTACGCGGGTGCGCACGGCACGGGCGGCTTCGGCGACGTCATCCGCGCGGCGCTGGCCGCCGAGGGCGTTACGGCAACTCAGGCGCCGAGCGAGTCGTCGGACACGGGTGTGGCAGTTGCGCTCGTCGAGAAAGACGGAGAACGTACTTTCGTCACCGGCACCGGCGCGGAGGCGCACTTACAGCCCGCACAACTGGACGCGGTCGGTGTCGGACCGGCCGATCTCGTCTACGTCAGCGGGTACAGCTTGCTGTACGAGTCCAATCGCGAGGCACTGCTCGCCTGGCTTCCGCGGCTGCCCGGGTCACGCGTGCTGTTCGACCCGGGTCCGCTCGGCGCGTCGGCCCCGGCGGACGTGCTGGGGCGTATTCTGTCCACTGTGGACGTCCTAAGCTGCAACGCGCCGGAAGCGCGAGCACTCGCCGGGGTCACGGACCTCGACGGGGCCGCGCGACTGCTCGCCGGGAGGCTCGCGGCCGGAGCGGTGGTCGTCGTCCGCGACGGGCCGGCGGGCTGCCTGATCCGCGAGCGCGGTGAAACCACGACCGTCCCCGCGTTCGCGGTGGACGCGGTCGACACCAACGGCGCCGGCGACGCACACTGCGGGGTGCTGGCCGCGGAACTGCTGCACGGAACCGCACCGGCCGACGCGGCGCTGCGGGCCAACGCGGCCGCGGCGCTTTCGGTCACCCGGCACGGCCCGGCGACCGCCCCGACCCGGGCGGAGATCGACAAACTGCTTCTGTCCCGACAGTAGTCCCCCACGGCAGACAGGCTGATCCGATGACCGACATCGACGCGGCGGTGCCCACCACCGAAGGCCGCAAACAACTCCAGGTCGAAACCAACGGTGTCGACGTCATCACCGAAAGCGAGCGCAAAGGGCTGCCCAGCGGCCTGTTCTGGCCGTGGTTCGGCGCGAACGTGGGGATCCTCGGGCTGAGCTACGGGTCGTTCGTGCTCGGCTTCGGCATTTCGTTCTGGCAGGCGCTGATCGCCGGGATCGCCGGGATCGTGTTCTCGTTCCTGCTGTGCGGGTTCATCGCGGTGGCCGGCAAGCGCGGTTCGGCGCCGACGATGGTGTTGAGCCGGGCGGCGTTCGGGATCCGCGGGAACAAGCTGCCGTCGGCCATCTCATGGGTGCTGACCGTCGGCTGGGAAACGGTGCTCACCGCGCTGGCGACCATGGCGACGGCGACGGTGTTCGAACGGCTGGGCTGGGGTGGCGGCGCGTCGACGAAGATCATCGCGCTGATCGTGGTCGCCGCGCTGATCGTGGCGGGCGGGGTGATGGGCTTCGATCTCATCATGCGGATGCAAACGGTGATCACGGTGGTGACCGGGGTACTGACCGTCGCCTACATCGTGCTGGTCGCCGGGCACATCCACTGGAGCGTGGTTTCGGCGGTCCCGTCGGGCTCGGCGCAGGAGTTCGTCGGCTCGCTGGTGTTCATGATGACCGGGTTCGGCCTCGGCTGGGTCAACGCCGCCGCGGACTACTCCCGTTACCTGCCAAGGCGGACCTCCGGCCGCAGCGTGGTCGGCTGGACGACGTTCGGCGCGTCGCTGGCGCCGATCGTGCTGCTGGTGTTCGGGCTGCTGCTGGCAGGGTCCTCCCCCGACCTCAGCACGGCGATCGCGGCCGACCCGATCGGCGCGCTGACCACGGCACTGCCGATCTGGTTCCTGCTGCCGTTCGCGCTGGTCGCGGTGCTCGGGATGGTCGGCGGCGCCGTGCTCGACATCTACTCGTCGGGGCTGGCGCTGCTGGCCGCCGGCCTGCGCGTGCCGAGGTACGCGGCGGCGCTGATCGACGGCGTGATCATGGTGGCGGGCACGGTGTACATCGTGTTCTACGGCGGTAACTTCCTCGGCCAGTTCCAGGGTTTCCTGATCTCCCTTGGTGTTCCGGTGGCCGCGTGGTGCGGGATCATGCTCGCCGACGTCCTGTTGCGGCGGAAGGACTACGCCGAGCGCGAGCTGTTCGACCGCACCGGCCGGTATGGGGACATCCGGATCGTGCCGATCGCGGTGGTGGTCGTGACGACGGCGATCGGGTGGGGCCTGGTCACCAACAGCGCCGCGAGTTGGCTGACGTGGCAGGGCTACCTGCTCGAAGCGGTCGGTCTCGGCGGCAAGTCCGGGTCATGGGCCGGGGCGAACATCGGGGTGCTGTTCGCGCTGGTGGTGAGCTTCGTGATCACGCTGGCCCTGGATCGGTCGCGGGTCCGGGCGCAAGAACTGGTGATGACGTGACGGCGTCGCCGCTGCTGGCGGTCATCGATATGCAGAAGGTGTTCGCCGACCCGGCGAGTCCGTGGGCGACCCCGCGGTTCGCCGAGGTCGTCACGCCGATCCAGCGGCTGGTCGCGGCGTTCGCCCCGCGGGTGACGTTCACGCGGTTCATCGCGCCGGAAACGCCGACAGGCGCGTGGCGGAAGTATTACGAGCTGTGGCCCTTCGCGCTGCGGCGGCCGGACGACGAGATCTACGACGTCATCCCGGAGCTGGCGGGCGAGAAGCAGACCATCGACGCGACGACGTTCGGGAAATGGACACCGGCTTTGGCCGCGGAAGTGGCGGACGGGCCGCTGGTGCTCGCCGGGGTGTCGACGGACTGCTGTGTGCTGTCGACGGCGCTGGCCGCGGCCGACGCCGGCGTCGAAGTCCAGGTCGTCGCGGACGCCTGCGCCGGCGTGTCCGACGAGAGCCACGAGCAAACCCTCGCCATCCTGCGCCTGTACTCCCCGCTCATCACCGTCACCACCACCGCCGGCCTCCTCGCCTGACCCCCGCAACTCGCCGTCGAGTTGCGGTCAAGGGCGTGGGCACTTTTGTGGCTCTTGTGTCGTATGTGTGGGTCCGCGACGCCCCCTGTGGTGTCGGTGTGGCTGGTGGGGTTCTTGAGGTCAGCGGGTGTGGTCGGCTGGTGGTGACTGTGGGACTCGTCGGCGTGAACGTGGGACTCGCCGGGCCGGAGTGTGGGTACAAAAGTGCCCTCCCTTCGACGTCGGACTCCGCGTCGTCGCCACCTGCCCACGCGGTATTCCACGGCAGTATGGAGGGGTGAGCAACGAACCGATCGATCTGCAGACCGCACTGGCCGGCTTCGACGACCTGTGGAGCCCCAGGATCGTCACCCGGATCAACGACTACGACGTCCGCATCGCCAAGGTGGCCGGTGAGCACGTCTGGCACGCACACGACGACACCGACGAGTTCTTTCTCGTCTTGGACGGTGAGTTGCGCATCTCGTTGCGCGAAGGCGGGGCCGAGCGGGTTGTCACCTTGCCCACTGGCTCGGTCTACGTGGTGCCCCGAGGCGTCGAGCACCGCCCTTCGTCCTCCGACGGTGCGTCCATCCTGATGTTCGAGCCGACCGGAACGTCCAGCGTCGGTGACCGGCACGACGAGGTCCCCGACCACGTCGACGCCACCACAGGGCACACGTTGTAGCTGGAGTCCAGGGGTGCCACCACCACCGAAACCGGGGGGTCTCCGGAAGGCAAAAGGTGGGGCTAGCGCCAGGGTGCCGAGCGCCTCAGCTGATTAGCGTCGTTCGCGTGGCTCCTACAGATTGCACCACCCTCAGTCATCCTCGCGAAGGACGCGAGTTGACGTCGTCGCGCCGCAGGATGATCCCCATGCTGTTGCGCCGGTTGCCTTTCACCTCAGTGGTCACCCTGGCGATGCTCGTCGCGGCCGTAGTGACCGGTGCGCTGTGGAGCAGCGCCGAGACGCGCAGTTGGTATCCCGACTTCGCGTACGGACTGCCGTCGATCGAGCACGGGCGCTGGTGGACGTTGGTCACCGGGCCGCTGTTCGCCGTGATCCCGGTGTACTACGTGCCGATGGCCGGCGGGTTCGCGCTGCTGGTCGGCTTCACCGAATGGCGGCTCGGCACCCGCCGGACGATGGCCATCACCCTCGGCGGCCAGTTCGTCAGCGTGCTCGGCGCGGTGGCGTTCCTGCAGGCCTTCCGCGATCTCGGCTGGGACTGGGCCGACCAGGTGTCGCTCACCCTCGACGCCGGCGCGTCCGGTGGCGCGCTCGCCGCGATCGCGGTGGCCTCCGCCGCGCTGCGGCCGCCGTGGCGCTTGCGGATCCGTGCCGCGCTCGGTGTCTACGTCGGCGTGTCGATCATCTACATCGGCACGTTCGCCGACCTCGTGCACTTCATCGCCGTCGCACTCGCCCTGCCACTGGCCGGGATCCTGGTCGGCGAACGCCGCGGCCACCGGGTGGGTAAGCCTGCCAAGCGGGAATGGCGGCTCCTCGCGGTGACCGGACTGCTGCTGGTCACGGTCGCGCAGGCGGTAATGTGGTTCATCCCCGGCGACGGCCCGCTCGGCTCCTCCGGCGACCTCGCCACGCCGACCACCGAGGTCGCGATCATGGTCGTGGCGATCGCGCTGGTCATCAACGGCCTGCGCCGCGGCAGCCGCGTCGCCTGGCGATGGGCGGTGGGAATCACGACGCTGGTGGTGCTGCAGGGCGCGCTGCTGGTCGGTTTCCTGGGCTTCCTCAACCTCGTCGACGTCGACGCCTCGACCGACGGTGTCCCGCTGTTCGTCGCGGACAGTCTCTTGTGGACGGCCGAGTTGGTCCTCCTGCTCGCCGCGAACGGCGCCTTCCGGGTCCGCCCGGACCGGCGCCGGGGAAGGCCAGGCTGGCAGCGTCCGCAGCTCGACGCCGCCGGCGCGCGGAACCTGTTGCGCCGCAACGGTGGCGGCAACCTGTCGTGGATGACGACCTGGGCCGAGAACTCCTACTTCCGCACCGAGGACGAACAGTCCTATCTGGCCTATCGGCGTCACGCGCGTGTCGCGATCGGACTCGGCGACGCTGTCGCCCCGCACGGCGGCGGGGCGCAGGCCGTGCGCGAGTTCGCCGAAATGTGCGACAGCACCGGTCTGGTGCCGTGCCTGTTCTCGGTGAGCGCCGAGACCACTGTCATCACCAAGGGAATGGGCTGGCAGCACGTCCAGGTTGCCGAGGACACCGTGGTCGATCTGGACGGTCTCGAGTTCCGCGGAAAAGCCTGGCAGGACGTGCGTTCGTCGGTGAACCGGGCCCGCAAGGAAGGCATCGAGTTCCGCCTGGTGACCCTGGGCGAACAGCCACGTCAGCTGATCGCCCAGGTGCGCGAGATCTCCGAAGAATGGCTCGGGGAAAAGGGAATGCCGGAAATGGGCTTCACTCTCGGCGGTATCGACGAGGCGTTGGACCCGCACACCAGGGTCGGCCTCGCGATCGACGCCGACGGGCGGGTACACGGCGTGACGTCGTGGATGCCTGTGCACGGTGCGTCCGGGCAGGTCGAAGGCTGGACGCTCGACCTGATGCGCCGCCGGTCCGGGGGTTTCCGGTCCGCAATGGAGTTTCTCATCGCTTCGGCCTGCCTCGAGTTCCAGCGCGAAGGCGCGCGGTTCGTGTCGCTTTCCGGCGCACCGCTGGCGAAGTCGCAACAGGACGCGGCCACGCCCGCGATCGAGCACGTGCTGTCTTCGCTCGGTGCGATGATGGAGCCGTACTACGGATTCCGTTCGCTGCACGCGTTCAAGGCGAAGTTCAAGCCCCGCCACGAACCGCTTTACCTGGCCTTCCGCGATGAGGCGGACCTGCCTCGGATCGGTATTGCGCTCAGCCGCGCCTACTTGCCCGATACCGGCCTGCTGGACCTCATTCGCTGCGCGAATTCGATCAAGCACCGGATCAGCGAACCCGCCTACCCGGTGATCGTGCCCCGACCTGTTCTCGAGCAAGCAGTTTGAGTCGACATCCTCAGTCAGGGCTTAGAGGGTTGACTTTCCGCCGTCGCCCGGCGCATCAACCGGGTCAACTCCACCGAGGTGACCCCGGACGACTTGACCCGGTCGACGATCTGGTCGACCTGCGCCTGAGTCGGGGAGGTGTTCGGCCGCAACCCGTAGCGCTCCGGTTCCCTCGGGACCCATTCCCGGAG
Organism: Amycolatopsis sp.; assembly: GCF_025464955.1. Classification (GTDB taxonomy): domain Bacteria; phylum Actinomycetota; class Actinomycetes; order Mycobacteriales; family Pseudonocardiaceae; genus Amycolatopsis. Next base: position 26,675 of record NZ_JAODNM010000048.1, read on the forward strand.
CCAGGCGCGAAGTGCCACCGCGTGGTCACTGGGCACGACGAGGTCGGATTTGAACCTGATCTGGTTTTCTATTTGCTTCACCGAAGCGTCTTTCGGTACCGAGGCCGGCCAGGAACCGCTTTGCTGGATGGTGTCGGCGGCGTCAGAAATACTCCGCGCCCCCTGGGTCGACTTCCCCGGCCGTGTTTCACCAGGTTTGTTCGCGATCAGGCCGACGAGATCGTTCTCGTAGGCCATCAACGCGGCCCAGGGACGGGCTGTGGACTGCGGCAGACCACTCAGCTTGTAACCCTGCATCTCGCCGGCCGCGTGCACGCTCCCGCTGGGCATCGGCAGCGGGTCGATGATCCCATGGGCTTTCCCGCTGCCGAAACCGTCCGCTGACGTGATGTCCATGGCTGCGATGTTCCGCTTGACGTCGTTGAGGTTTTCCGCCGGGACACCCCGCATTCGCAGCGTGAGTACGCGGGCTTCCTCGTTCGCCGCTCCGACCGCCGCGGCATCACTCTGGCCGAGGTTCTTCCGCATGACATCAAGGAGCCGGTTGTAGAACTCCCCTCTGTTCCTGGGTGTCGTCCGGGCTCGTCCGGACGTGGAGGGCGCCTGCCGGGTGCCCGTTCCGGGCGCGGATCGGTGCAGCGGGATCACCCGTCCGCTGGCGCCGGACGCGCTGCCCAGTATCGGCTCGGGGGTGCCCGGTGTGGTACCGACGACCTCGCGACTGAGATCCTCGCCCACGGCTATTTGTTCTGGTGCAGCGATTTCGGCGGCCTGGGACGATCGTTCGCCGCCCCACGGGACGCCGTTGTCGTTCGCCGGGCCGGGGCCGTCCGCTATTTCGGTCGGAACGGGTTCCGCCCGCCTCACCCCGGGCAGAGCCGGTGCGAGGTGGGAAGGGCCCTCCGGCTCGGCGCCACCGTGAGTTGATGGTGCTTCGAACGATCGCGGACTCGCGGCGGCCGGCGTGGTCGTCGGCGGCGGCGGTTGGTCGACCTGTTCCGCCGGCCTCGATTCCGGGGGGAGCCGGCTTTCCGTTTCGATCGGATGGCCGGCTTCGCTCGCGGAGCCCGGGGTGTACGCCAGCGCTAGGGAGGCTACCGATTCCACGTTGGCCGCTTTGGCCCTCGCGGTGGCCGGATCGAAGCCGTAGACCAGGTAGGCGGTGGCGGCGGCGCCTTTGACTACGCCCATATCCGACGGGTCGACGGCCTTCTGGATTCTCGCCGCGTCCGCGATGGCCACGTCGCGAACCGTCGGATGCTCTTCATGGTATGCCGCTATCCGCTTCTGGGATTCCAGTTCCTTGTTTCTGCCGGCTTCCTCGCGGCTCAGTGGTTTTGCCGTATAGGTCACCGGTTTGTGCTCCAACGACTTGGCGAACCTTGCCGCCGAAGCTTCGTAGTACCTGCGGGAAAGCTCCTGCTCGGAGACTCTGGCCGGATCCACCGACATGCCGCCAAGCGCCTCGATACCGGCCGCCAGCTGCGCCTTGGGATCGAACTGGCCCGGTTTGTACCGCGGCCTGGCCGCGGCGATCGCGGCGTACTTCTGAATGAGCTCGTCGGTGGAAAACAGACCGGGGTCGTAGGAGTTCCCACCCAGCTTTTCGATCTCCCCGACCAGGGACACCTTCTGCTTGAATGCGGGCGATCCCGGAGGTTCGGCCTGCTCGAGACGTTTTCGGAGCGCGGCCTGGTCTTCGGCCGCGGGGTTCGGATCCTCCTGCCGGGCGAGGCCGGGGGAGCTGGCGCCGACGACGTCGACCGCGCGACCGCCGGTGAGCACCTGGTCGGCGGCGCGCTCCGCATCGTGTTCGAGGGCGTGGCCGGCGTCGAAGGCGGGCGCGGGGCCGCCGCCGCGGCTCTGCTGGACGACGTGGGCCAGTTCGTGTGCGATCGAGCGGCGGCCGTCGACGGTATCGGGGGCGTATTCACCGGCTCGGAAAGTGATGTCGGTTCCCACGGTGTACGCCTTCGCAGCGAGGGCTCCGGCGGATTCGGTCGCCTGCGGTCCGGTGTGGACTCGGACTTCGGAGAAGTCGTGGCCGAATCGTTCCTCCATGAAGGACCGGACCGGTGAGCCCAGCGGGACACCTCCGCCGACCGGTGCCGAATTCACGGTGGCCGCGCGGACGGCGTCTCCGAACGACTGCGTGCCGATCGTCCGCGGCAGCGCGGTCGGATCGGCGTCCGCCGGGGTGGACCGCCGTTCTTCCCTGCCGGTCAAAGGCCGGGCGGTCTTTGCCGCGTCCTTGCCTGCGGCTGCGGGACTGGTCATCACACTTCTCCGATCGACACCAACTCAGCATTCCTTTCGGCTGGTTGTCACGTCCTCTCCCAAGGTGTGGCCGATCGGGCTGCTCGTACCCGCCCGAAAGGGCGGGCCTATCAGCCCGATCAGGCAACCCGCAAGGGCGCGAAACAAGATCCACACGGTAGGGGCAATCCCGATCGTGACCGCGCGGCGGAACCGGTTACCGGTGCGTACGCCGTGATCATCGAGAGGACGGATTCCGCCAGGGAAGGGGAAAAACACAGTGGGCACGCGAGTGACGAGAGTGCTGGGACGCGCGATCACGGCCGGTGCGGTGGTCCTGTGCGCCGGGCTGGCCTCCACGGTTCCGGCTCAGGCCGCCACGAACGGCCGGATCGACTACGGCGCGCAGGTCAACCTACGGTCCGGTCCCGGAACCCAGTACGCGCTCTCGGGCCATGCCGCGGACGGTCAGGCGGTGACGATCGTGTGCACCGCGAGTTCCCAGCCGGAGTCCGGAAAACGCGGAACCACCGCGATCTGGGACAAACTCGGCACCGGACTCTGGGTGTCGCACGCGTTCGTGCTCGTCAGCGGCGTCGACCGGCCCGAAGCCCAGTGCCCGGCGCAGGGGACGGGCTTCGTGTCCGACGACTATCCGTACCGCGGCGCCAACAACATCGTCGACCGCTGGGCGATGTACACCGGGCAGTGCACGTCGTGGGTGGCTTGGCGGATGGAACAGGTCAACGGATACTTCAACAACAACATGTGGCGGGACGGAGTCCAGGGTCACTGGGGCAACGCGGACAACTGGGTCGCCAACGCGAAACTGCTGGGCTATGCCGTTGACGGCACGCCGAAGGTGGGCGCCGTCGCGCAGTGGAACCCCGGCGTCAGCGGCGCGTCGAACCACGGGCACGTCGCCTACATCTCGGCGGTGAGCGGGACGAACGTGACGGTCCAGGAGTACAACTGGTCGGCCGCGCTCGTCTACGACACCCGAACAGTGCCGTTGAGCCAGATCAGCAACATCATCCATCTCGCGCCGGGAACCTGACTTCGGGCGGTATCTTCGAGCCGTGAAACCGAGCGGGCAAGAGATCTCCACCGCGGTCAGCGGGTCGGGTTGGCGTTACGTCCTGATGGCATTGCGTGCTTCGGTGCCAGTGGATTCGCTGGCACACGCCGTCGACGTCGCGTCGAGGCTGGTCGACGGTGCCGAGGACTCGCTGAGCCTGGACGTGCGGCGGGACAGGATCGTGCTCACGCTGCGGTCGCCTGACACGGACGTGACCTCGCACGAGATCGAACTTGCCCGGCGCATCGCCGGGACTCTCGGGGAACTCGGGCTGCGGCTCGAACCGGAGTCGGCCCACCTGCTCGAGATCGCGATCGACGCGCTCGACATCGACCTGGTCCGTCCTTTTTGGAAGGCCGTCCTGGCCTATTCGGACGGGTCCGGGCGGGAGCTCGTCGATCCGCGGGGAACGAGCCCGGCAGTCTGGTTCCAGCCGATGACCGAGCCTCGGCCGCAGCGGAACCGGATCCACGTCGATGTGTCCGTCCCCCACGATGAGGCGCCGAACCGCATCCAGGCAGGACTGGCCGCGGGGGGCGTGCTCCTCTCGGACTCCAGCGCGCCGGCCTTTTGGGTGCTCGCGGACGCCGAAGGCAACGAAGCCTGCGTGTCGACCTGGCAAGGCCGGGACTGAGTCAGGCGTAGTCGTCGGCCAGGAGCGTGATGCGGCGCCGGAGGTACGACGGCCACGCCAGAGCGACCGCGAGCGAGCCGGCGATCAGCGCGAACGGGAGCCAGGCCCACGGCCTGTCGAGCAGCGCGATCACTGCGAAGACGGCCAGTACAAAGGTGACCAGGACGATCTGGGCCACGCGGTTCTTGCGGATCTCCGCATACCGGCCCGCAACCGGTCGGGGGAAAGGTCGCCGGCGGCGGCCAGTCGTCCTCGGTAGATGCGGGACACGGTCATGCCGCTGGACACCCCGTAGATCAGGCCGCCAACCACCATGTAGACGAGGGCTGTCTGCCAGTCCAGGTCCACCAGGATCGCCAGGACCACCACCGAGCCACCGCATACGTGACGCCGAGCACCAGGATGTTGACCCACCGCGGTGACTTGGCCAGATGGATCCACATGGTGTTCCTCCCCAGGACATTCCGGGAGTCTACCCGACAGCGACCGGATTCCTGGTCGCTTTCAGGGCATCGGCCCAGGTCACGAGTTCGTCGAGCATGGTGGTCAGGATGCCTTCCTGGTGTGCGGCGGGTTTCACCCGGACGGCGTCTTCGAAGTCGGTGAACATCGAAAGCGCGACCTGGGTGCGGACGTCGGCCAGCTTGAGCTCGGCGCCGATGAGCCGGAGGTGTTCGACCGCGCGGATCGCGCCGCCCGGGCCGTAACCGACAAACCCCGCCGCCTTGTTGTTCCATTCCTGGTAAAGGAAATCGAGGGCGTTCTTCAGCGCGCCGGTCAGCGAGTGGTTGTACTCGGGTGTGACGAAAACGAAGCCGTCAAAGGAGTTGATCGTCGCCGACCAGGTCTGTGTGTGCGGCTGCCGGTAGTCCGCGGTCTTCGCGGCCGCGTGCGGCTCGTCGAGCATCGGCAGGTCGTAGTCGGCGATATCGACGACGGTGTAGTTCGCATCTTCGCGCTGTGACGCGATTTCGTGGACCCAGCGGGCGACTTCGGCTCCCCGGCGTCCGGGCCTGGTGCTGCCGATGATGATCGCGATGTCGGTCATGCGCGGAGTTCCTTCCGTTGTAGCCACAGAGGTAAAGTACAACGTGTATGGCAGTAAGTACAACGCTCGTTGTAACCAGTGGAGGTTCGGACGTGGCTGAAGCGGACAAAACGACGTCGAAAGCACGTCGGGGCTCCCTGGAAAAGCGCCGCGCCATCACCTGCGGCGCTCGGGCGGTTTTCGGGCGCGAGGGGTACACCCGCGCGAGCATCGACGCGATCGCCGCCGAGGCCGCGGTGTCGACGCGCACGATCTACAACCACTTCGCGGACAAGTCCGACCTGTTCCTGACGGTCATCGAGGAGAGCGCGACTCGCGTCGCGGAGGTCCAGATCGGGATCATCGAGAGCCAGCTGGCCGAGATCACCGACCTGGAGGCCGACCTGATCGCGTTCGGCTGCGTCTGGGCGACCCCGATGCCGGAGTTCGCCGACCACTTCGCCCTGGTCCGGCAGATCAACGCCGAGGTCGGGCACATCCCGGCGGCCACCCTCGAAAGCTGGCAGGACGCCGGCCCCCGCCGTGTCCGTGCCGTCCTTGCCCGCCGCTTCCAGGAGCTGGCTGACGAGGGCTACCTGCACTTCGACAACGCCGACGACGCTGTCGCCCATTTCATCGAACTCACCGCCCGCGAAAGCTCCCGGCGCTCCTTCCGTGGTGCAGTCCCCCTCGCTGAAGCCGAGGTCACCCGCCTCGCTACCGCCGGCGTCAAGGCCTTCCTCTACGGCTATCTCCCGCGCCCCTGACGCCTCATTCAGTGGACGAAGCTGTCGGCCAGGACAACGACCTGGCGTTGGAACTGCGAGCGCTGCCGGACGGTGAGCACCATCGTTGCGGCGAAAAGGACGGTCAGGACGGAGAACCACGGGGTGGCGAACACCGAGCTGGCGACGCAGCCGATCAGGATGATGCTCAGCATCACGAGGGAAGCGGTAAACGAGCGGTCGATCACCCCGAACCGGTGCTCTGCCACACTCAGCGCTCCTCGACGAGTCTCCTCATCCGACGGCGCAGGTCCGCGCCGTGAAGCTCGCTCGGCAGCCCGCAGCTTGTCGCGGGGAAGGTCCTCGATGAGGGTCAGCGTTCGCTTGAGGGTGTGCGAGAAGGTCAGACCCATCATCAGCCCGGCGATGAGGCTTGGCGGGATGATGATGTACAGCACGTGCCCGGTCATGTCGTTGGTGATGACCGCGCCCATCAACCAGCACGCAGCGTTGAACACCGCCGCGATCAGGCACAAGAGCCACCACGGAGCTTTGGCGAACCAGATCCACATCACGGCCTCCCCAGGGTGTTCGCCCACTTTACCCGATTTGCCCGGAATTCCGGCCCAATCCCGCGCCCGGTTTCGCCACCGACCACTCGCGAGCGACGCGTGGACGCACAAGCACCGCAACTCGACGGCGAGTTGCGGTAGGCAACGACCCACCGATACGACCGAAAGGGCACTTTTGTGGTTCTTCGGTCGTCTGTGTGGGTGCTGGTTGCTGTGGACTGGCTGCGTTTTACCGCAGCAAGGGCCGGGTCGTGTCGTGTCGGTGTACGGCGAATGCCGGTGTCCGGAGCTGGGTGTGGGACTCGCCGGTCTGAGTGTGGGACTCGCCCTCGCTGAATGTGGGACTCGCACAGCGCGTCGGCGAGTCCCACACTCCAGCCCGGCGAGTCCCACGTTCAAACCGACGAGTCCCACAGTCACCACCAGCCGACCACACCCACTGACCTCAAGAACCTCACCAGCCACACCGACACCACCCAGCCACCCCAACCGGCCTTCAGAATCCCTTCCCCCACACCACCCGTCCCTGCCGCGGTAAAACGGAGCCAGTCCACATCACCCGGCACCCACTGAGGCGTCGCGGA
>NZ_JAODNM010000051.1 GCF_025464955.1 Amycolatopsis sp.
GACGGATAGTCCGGACGCGATGAGGTGGTCCACCCAGGCCTTGACGCTGCTGGGGGGTCCGAAGTTGTACAGCGGAAGTCCGAGCAGGACGGTGTCTGCTGCCTTGATCTCGTTGACCAGTTCTTCGGCGAGTGCCAACGTGGCGACCTGAGCCGGGTTGCGCTGCTCCGGCGGCACACGCACGGCCAGTCCACCGGCCGCGTCGAGGTGTGGGACGGGGTTGCTGCCCAGGTCCCGGTAGGTGAAGGTGCCTCGGGGGTGCGCGGTGCGCCAGACGTCCGCGGCGCGCGCGGTGAGCTTGCGGCTGACGGACCGGTTGCCCTGGATGCTCGAGTCGATGTGCAGGAGGTGCATCACTTCACTGCCCCTTCGTAGATGGTTTGTGCGACATCAACCATGTATAGCACACCGATCCATGGTGTGGGCGGGTACACTTGACGTATGGTTTCCGTTCCCGTGGTAAACGCTCCGGTGCATCGCTCCGGCGCGCTTCTCGACCACCTCGCGCGTCGCGTGCGAGTGCGTTCCGAGGCAGTGCTGACACCGCTGGGTCTGCGGCCGCGTCATCTGGTGGCGCTGACGGTGCTGCGGCATCGCGGCGACTGCACTCAGCAGTCGCTCGCCGCGACGCTGGAGATGGACGGGACCAACATTGTCGGCCTGCTCAACGAGCTCGAGGCCGGGAACCTGATCGAACGACGACGCTCGCCCGAGGATCGCCGCCGGCACATGGTCGAGCTCACCGACGCCGGCGCGAAGCAGCTCGCGAAGGCCGAATTCGCGCTCGCGGCGGTCGAGGACGAGGTGCTCGGCGCGCTCGACGAGAGTCAGCGCGAGATGCTGCACGCCCTGCTTCTGCAAGCGGCCCGTGGAGGGGAGACACGCTGCCCCACGGACGTCGACGCCTAGGTCGCTGGTCTCGAACGGGGTCCCGTGGCCGTTGACCTGGCTGTTGTTGTGTCGGCCGGTCGTTGTCGTGGATGAGCGCGGTCGATGGTTGGGCAGGTCACCGACGCTGTGGGGTCGGGTGGCCTGGTAGGACGCCTTCCAGGCGAGGCCGGTGTGTCGGGCGCAGCCGGCGGCCAGGTGGGCTTCGTAGTGGCCGACGGTGATAGAGCGGCCGTTCTGGCAGTACTGCGCCCGGTAGTCAGAGGGCCGGCGGCGCGAGCTACTTCTGGAGGGCCTGGCCTGGAATCTCGTCGGACGCTGACCTGCTAGGACGCACTGGGCGGACTCGGCAGGACAAGGTCTACTTGCCTGGTAAACAGGAGGTCAGGGGTTCGATCCCCTTGCCGGCTCCAAAGAATGTTCACATGGTCCCCGTTTGGCTTCGGCCGGATGGGGTTTGTGCGTTCGGGAGTATCTCGGTGAGTTGCGCCTGGACTGGTAGCGGCCGGACGGGGTGGGTTGGGGCTCGTCAGTGCCCTGATCGCATGCTCACTTGGGCTGTGTTGCCGTTTCCGAGGTCGAGCAGTAGACGCGCGAGAGTGGCGGCAATCCAGCTCTCGGCGTCCTGGCCAGACCAGCCCCGATCCTGGATGAGGGAACGGAAGACGTCGCCCGCCGGTCGATCTGGCCGCGCCCCTGCTCGCGGCCGGTTTGGGCGTGCCGTCGATCACCTACGGCACCGGACTACTGCTCGAACCCGAACTGCCGCCGCCATGGCCGGCTGGGTCGGGCCGCTGTGGCTGGCCGCCGGACTCGAGCCCGATGACAACGCGGGGCTCTATCGGTACGGCTACCTCGACCCGGTGCCGACCAGCCTGCAACCCACGCTTGGTCCGGCAGCCGGTTGCGCCCGTCCTGTCCGCCCCACCGTGCCCGGGTCTGCCGACGACGGCCTTCCCCCGTGGGCGGAACGACTCGGCAACCGCCCGGTGGTCTACGTGTCCCTCGGCACCGTCCCGATCTTCAACCAACCCGGGACTTTCTCCCCGATCCTGGAGGCCCTCGGCACCGAGGACATCGACGTAGTCGTCACCGTCGGGAACACCAATGACCCGGCCGAATTCGGACAACTCCCCGCCAATATCCACTTCGAACGGTGGCTGTCGCTGGCCGCGCTCCTCCCGCTGTGCGATGCCGTGGTCTGCCACGGCGGCGCCGGTACCACGCTGGCTCACGGCCTTCCCTTGGTATTGCTGCCCCGGGGCGCGGATCAGTTCCCCACCGCGGCAGCCTGCCGGCGTGCCGGAGCGGCTCAGGTGATCACTCCCCGGGAGGTCAGCGCCGACGCCATTCACAGCAGTGTCCACGCTGTCGTGAACAACAGCGACCATCGCGATGCGGCAGTGCGGCTACAGGAGGAGATCGAGACGATGCCGTCCGTCGAGTCGGCTGCGCGAGAACTGGTCGACATCGCCCTCAATGCGAAGCGGTTCGGCACCCCATCGACGAGATGGACGTCATAGTGGAGAAAGCAATGCAGATCTTCGAAAATGCCAGTCGGCAGTGTCAATGCAGCGATCCGGCGGGCGTGGTGAGGTCGGTGGTCGTGCTGAGGGCGGTGTCGACGAGCACGCCGAGGGCGTCGGCGCATCGGTCGACCGACAGACTCGGGGCGTCGGTTCCGGCGGCGGCCACGTGCTCTGGACTGTAGGGCACGTGGACGAAACCGCCGCGCACGTTGGGGAACCCGGTGGCCAGTAGGTGCATCAGGCCGTAGAACACGTGGTTGCACACGTACGTCCCGGCGGTGTGGGAGACTGACGCCGGGACGCCCTCCGCTCGGATCGCCGCTGCGCACGCTTTGACGGGCAAGGTGCTGAAGTAGCCGACCGGGCCGTCCGGGACGACGGGGGTGTCGATCGGTTGCGCGCCCACGTTATCGGGGGATGCGCGCGTCGGCGAGGTTGACGGCGACGCGTTCCAGTGAGACGCCGGGGCGGCCGCCCGCTTGACCGACGCAGACGACGAGGTCTGGCCGGTGTTCGCCGATCGCCGGGTGGAGCGCGGGCAGTGAGGCGGCGAACTCGCAGGGTAGTTGGACGGCGATGATCGGCCGGCGTGTCGCGAGCAGGGAAACCGCCTGTCAGGAGGGATTTACCCGCTCAACACCGAAAGGGGTGAACCCGGTCATCAGGATACGACGCATATGCGCGAGTATGCCCGCGCGCGGCCGAGGCGTGGGGTACCGTCCCCCGATGAATCCCACCGCTTCCTCGGTACGTAAGTCCGCGCGCAGAGTGGTCGGAAGAGGTCTGCACAAGGTGGCGAGGAAGTTCAGCGACCCGTACGTCGAGGAGCTGAACCGGATCGCCGCCGAACTCCGCGAGGAGATCGTCCGGCAGGGAGACCGCTGCCTGGACCGCGTCGTCGAATTCGAAATCCGCACCCGACGCGACATGATCTACGCCGGCGACCTCGAGGCGGCCGCGGAGAGCAACCGGTTCGCGTCCGAGTTCCTCCGTAGCGCCACACCCTTCGCCCGGCCCCAGGAGACCTTGGCCAACGCGCTCCTCCTCGCGCCGGCCGGCGGGATGGCACTGGAATTCGGCGTCGCCACCGGGAACACGCTGCGAGTGATCGCGGAGTCCCGGGGTGGCAAAGGCGTCTTCGGATTCGACTGGTTCCAGGGGCTGCCCGAGGACTGGATCAACGGGATGCCCGCCGGGTCGTTCGCCAGGCCCGACCCGCCCGACGTCCCCGGAGCGGAACTGGTGGTGGGCCTGTTCGCCGACAGCCTCCCTGGCTTCCTCGACACCCACCCCGGGGACGTGTACTTCCTGCACGTCGACGGCGATCTGTACAGCTCGGCCAAGACCGTGCTCGACCTGGTGGGGCCGCGGCTGCGCCCGGGCAGCATCGTGCACTTCGACGAGTTCTTCAACTACCCGGGCTGGCAGCAGCACGAGCACAAGGCCTGGCTGGAGTACGTCGAGCGGACCGGTGTCGAATTCGAGTACGTGGCCTACACCTACGCCGACAACCAGGTGACCGTGCGCATCGGCGGCTGACTTCTCAGCCCATGGCGTCCTTGGCGGCGAAGTTCGTCGTGGGCAACCCGGTGGACTTGGTGCCGGTGGTGCTCGTCCTCGTCGCGTTGCACCGAGGGCTGCTGCTTTCGCAGTTTCAGCTGCTGTCGCGGACCGACGGCAAGACGGGACTGTCCACCGCGCGATGGTGGCAGCAGATCGCCGAGAAGATCTTCAGCACGGCGCGCGGCAGGGGCGCGACGATGGGTGTGCTGATCATCGACATCGATGACTTCAAAGGCGTCAACGACCGCTACGGCCACCTGGTCGGTGATCGGGTGCTGCGGGCGGTCGCCGAGGAGATCCAAGGCGAGATCCGCGGCCAGGACGTGTGCGGCCGGTGGGGCGGGGAAGAATTCGTCGTCGCGATCGCCGATGTCGGCACTCGGGGCAACCTGTTCGCCGTGGCCGAGCGGATCCGGTTGCGGGTGCGGGGCCTGCGCATCGCCGACGTCCCTGGCGACGAGTCGGCTGAGGTGACGACGACGGTCTCGATTGGTGGCGTGTGCTATCCGTCTCCCGGCCTGGACAGCGTCGACGATCTTGTCCGTATCGCCGACAACGCGTTGTACCGGGCCAAAAAGTCGGGGCGTGACCAGGTCCGGCTGGTCGACGGGAACCCGCCGCTCGGGCGGGACCACCCCGCTTTCGTCGAACCCCCGCTCGGGTAGTCACGGTCATCCACGGCAGGGCGTCCTCCACACGTTGACATGTGACCTTTTAGTCACCTATCCTCGCTTAGTGACCGACGACGACCTGATCTTCAAGGCGCTCGCCGACTCGACCCGCCGCTTCCTGCTCGACCTGCTGTTCACGCGTGACGGACGCACGCTCACCGAACTGGAGTCGGGTCTGGAGATGACCCGATTCGGGGTCATGAAACATCTGCGGGTGCTCGAGGAGGCGGGGCTGGTCGTCACCCGGAAGTCGGGCCGCGAGAAGTTGCACTTCCTGAACCCGGTCCCCATCCGGCTGATCCACGACCGCTGGATCGACAAATACACCGCGGCACAGGTGTCCGCGCTGGCCGAGCTGAAAGCCCAATTGGAGGAAGAGCCATGACCGACACGAAGACCACGCAGGTTTTCCGCGTCTACATCAAAGCCACGCCGCAGGCGATCTGGGACGCGATCGTGAAGCCCGAGTGGACGGCGAAATACGGCTACGGCGGCAACGTCGAGTTCGACCTGCGCCCGGGTGGCAAGTTCGCCATCTTCGCCACCGACGAGATCAAGAAGTCCGCGGCCGACCAGGGCTACCACCTGCCGGACCTGATGGTCGACGGCGAGGTCATCGAGGCGGACCCGCCGCGCAAACTCGTCCAGACCTGGCGGATGGCGATGGACCCGGGGGCGAAGGCCGAGGGCTTCACCCAGCTCACCTACGAGATCACCGAGACCCAGGGAAGCGGCACCAAGCTGACCGTGATCCACGAAACCGGCGAAGCCAAGAGCGTCGCGGCCATGATCGAGGGCGCCGGCGACTCCCAGAGCGGTGGCGGCGGCTGGCCGTGGATCCTCAGCGACCTCAAGACGTTGCTGGAATCAGGCACCGCCCTCGTCGACCACTGACGCCCCGGCCCGGCCCTGTGGACGCTGCGCAAAAGACCCCTCGGGGCCACCCTGATGGCTTCTAACGCCACAAGGGTGGCCCCGAGGGGTCCTGAACACGAGCCGGACTACATGTTCTTGGCGCCGGCTTTGATGGCGTCGCGGATGCGGGAGTAGGTGCCGCAGCGGCAGATGTTCCGGATCTCGTCGAGGTCGGCGTCGCCGATCTCGTGTCCGGCGGCCCTGGCCTGCTTGACTTTCGCCACCGCGGCCATGATCTGGCCCGGCTGGCAGTAGCCGCACTGCGCGACGTCGATCTCCAGCCAGGCTTCCTGCATCGGGTGCAGGTCCTTGCCGACGGTCGCCGGCAGGCCTTCGATCGTGGTCACCTCGTCGGTGGCGTTGATCTTCGACACCGGCACCGAGCAGGGGTTGAACGCCTTGCCGTTGATGTGCGAGGTGCAGGCCTTGCAGACGTCCAGTCCGCAGCCGTACTTCGGGCCGGTGACGCCGAGCATGTCCCGCAGGACCCACAACAGGCGAACGTCGTCCTCGGCTTCGACGGTGACCTGCTTGCCGTTGAGTTTGAAGGTGTGGCTTGGCACGGAAGGCTCCTTAGAAAGCGTGGTCGAGGCCGTCGGTCGGCGATTGCGGGGTCGACGGCTCGGTCGGGTAAGGCTCGAAGCTGAGCGTGCCGTGGTTGATCGGGAAGGTGGTCGGCATCGTCCCGGTTGCTCGCGCGTAGGCACACGCGACGGCGGCGAACGACGGGGCGACACCGAGTTCACCGGCACCACTGGGCTCACCGGTGGTGGGCGGCATGATGACGACCTGAATCTCCAGCGGCGTGTTCCACTGTCGCGTGTAGAAGTAGTTGTCCCAGCTGCCTTCCAGCGGGATACCGTCCTTCATGTGCAGGCTGGACGTCAGCGCGAGCGCGATACCGTCGTTCATCCCGCCGATCATCTGCGCTTCGAGCCCGCGCGGGTTGAGCGCAAACCCCGCGTCGACCACGATCAGTGCCTTGGTCACGCGCGGCCCGGTGACACCGTCGGTGACCTTGCGGTTCACCGTCTCGGGCCGGCAGTCGAGTTCGACCAGGCAAGCGATCGCGCCGCGATACTCCGAGTGCAGCCCGATGCCCTGCGCGACCCCGGCCGGCAGCGATTTGCCCCACTGCCCGACCTGGACGGCCTTTTCCATACACGCCTTGAGCCGGTCGTCCTTGAGGAACTCGCGGCGGAACACCACCGGGTCCTTGCCCATCTTCTTGGCGAGCTGGTCGGTGATGAGCTCCTGGGCGCACACCACGTTCGGCGAGTAGATGTTGCGCATGCTGCCGGTGTTGTACTTCAGCGGCGACTCCATCAGGAGCTGCGTGGTGATCCCGTAGTTGTAGGGAACCGACTGGGTCAGCTCGAAAATCGACTCAGCGAAGCTCAGGTTCCCGGCGATCGGCAGGTGCGCCGCGGTCGCGGTGATCATCTCGCCGAGCCCGTGCCCGAAGTCGGTCTCCACGCTGGTGTGCCGCTGCTCGTAGCTGACGACGTTGCCCAGCAGGTACGTCGCGCGAACCCGTGACGTGCACATCGGGTGGACGCGGCCCTGGCGGAAGTCGTCGGTCCGCGACCACATCAGCTTGACGGGCTTCTTCATCTTCTGCGAGATCTCGGCCGCTTCGGCCGCGACGTCGTGGAAGAGGTGGCGGCCGAACGAGCCGCCGCCCTGTGCCACGTGCACCTTGACCGCGCTGATCGGCAGGCCCAGGTTGGCGGCGATCGCCTCCTGCGCGACGATCGGCACCTTCAGGCTCGACCAGATCTCCGCGCTGTCCGCCCGGACGTCGGCGATCGCGTTGTCCGGTTCGAGCGGCGCGTTGCTGGCGAAGGCGAAGGTGAACGACGTCTCGACGTACTGGGTCAGCAGCGGCGGCACCACCATCGGCAGTTCGGCCGCCTTCAGCGCCTTCGCCACGGTGGCGTCGGACTGGCCGTCGACCGTGCCCCCGCCCCAAATCACTTTGAGCGCACGGATCCCGTCGACACACTGCCCGAAGGTCGCGGCGCGCACAGCGACGCCGTTGGCGATGATCGCGACGTCGGTGACGCCGGGCATCGCCTTCACCGCGGCGAGGTTCGAGACGGACTTCACCGTGCCGTTGATGGTCGGCGGGCGGCGGACCATCGTCGGCAGCGCGTTCGGCACCTTTATGTCCATGCCGTAGGTCTTGCGGCCGGTGACGATGTCGTGCGCGTCGATGCGGTTCTGCGGCGTGCCGAGGATCTTGAAGTCGGCCTGCTTCTTCAGCGGCGCGGAGATGACGGTCGTGACCAGCGCGGCCGCGGCCTCGGTCAGCGAGCCGAAGCTCAACGTCTGGCCGTTGGGGTGCACGACGAAACCGTTGCGGGTGCTCAGGTTCGCGGCGGGGGTGCTCCACTTCTTCGCCGCGGCCGCGACGAGCTGCTGCCGCGCGATCGCCGCCGCCGTGCGGATCGGCGTGTACATGCTGCGGACCGAGTTCGACCCGCCGGTGAGCTGGTTCATCAGCAACTCCGGCCTGGCGTCGGCCAGGGTGACGACGACCTTGCTCAGCGGCAGGTCCATCTCCTCGGCGATCATCATCGCGGTGACCGTGGTGATGCCCTGGCCGACTTCGGCGCGGGGCAGCGCGAAGTGGGCGACGCCGGCGGTGTCCACCTGGACGCCGATCAGCCCGGACGTCGGGAGCGCGGCTAGGTTCTGCAGGTCACCGAGGTCGAAGAGATCGGCGGGCTGGGGAATCGACGGGATGGCCGCGCCGGCCTCCTGCGGGGAGGCGGACTGCAGTCCCCACTGGACGCCCACGGCGAGTGTCGGCGCAGCGATCAGATATCCCAGGAACCGGCGGCGCCCGAGGCCGCTCGAATCCGGGTCCGGAGCTTTTGGCGAACGTCGGTGTTCTGCCATGGAGGGTCCTCTCGACGAACGCGGACGGACGGAGCCGCCCGAGCAGCTAACTGGTGTGTTTCGCGCGGTCGCGGTGGGGGTGCGCGTGACCTTGTGTCGCGGAGTGTGTCACGAGACACACGCACCGTGCCATGACCAACGCGCCTACATTTGGCCTAGCGCCGCTGTGCACTCTGCCCAATCCGCCCAGCCGCAAGATCAAGTTGGACGTGCGGGGTCAGGCCAGGGGGCCGGGGGCCAGGAGCCAGGAGGCTCGCAGCGCGAGGGAGAGTTCCAGGTGGGGCGCGACGTTGGCGAAGTCGTGCCCGGTGACCTCGTGGATCCTGTGCAGCCTGTTGATCACCGTGTTGCGGTGGCAGTGCACGAGCTCGGCCGTGCGGGTGGTCGAACCGGCCGTCGCGACCCACGCTTCGAGGGTGTCGAGCAGCAGCCTCCGCTCGGCCACCGGCACCCGCAGCAAGGGGCCGAGCCACAGCAGGACCAGCCGCTCGGCCAGCTCCGGCGAGCCGAGCAGCAGCGCCTCTGGCAGCCGGGCTTCCAGCGCCACGACCTCGATGCGGCCGGGTACCACCGTGCGTCGCGCGAGGAGTGCCTGCCGGTACGCGACGTCGATCCCGGCGAGCCCGTCGACGACCAGCGACACTCCCGCTGTCGTGTCCAGCGAGTCCCTGAGCGTGTGCAGCGTTGTGCCCAGTGTCGGTTCGGCCAGTGCGAGCAGCCCGACCAGCGTGTTGGCTCGCACTTGCCATGCCGACTGGACGCCGTCGGCGGTCAGCCGCTCGCCGAGGTGGTCCGCGATGCCCTCGTCCTCGGCGCGCAGGTCGATCGCCACGACGACGTAGGGTCCGTCCACCGGGACGCCGACGATCCGCGCGGCTTCGTGGGCGAACGCGAGGTCCTTCGCGCGGCCCTGCAGCAGCCCTTCCCAGAGCATCGCGCGCCGGCGTTCGTCGGCGCGGACGAGCTGACGTTCCGCTGCGTGATACGCGAAAGCGACCTGCGCGGAGATCGCGTCGACGACCTCCCACACTCGCGTCGCGACGTCGAGCAGCCCGTCGGTGTCGACCGTGTCGTCCTCGCGAGCCTGGTCGATCAGGGCTTCCCAGACCAGCCGCCCGCCGAGCCGGAACGACCGCAGGACGTCGTCGAGCGGCATCCGCTGCTCGGCGCGGCGCTGACCGGTCGCGCGCGCCGCGTCGTAGTAGCGCTCGCGCGCGGTCTCCGGGACCTCCTGGCCGGCCGTGCCGGAGATCAGTTCGAGGACGCGGGTGACGTTGTCATGGCAGGACTTCCACAGGTCGTCGCGGCTGACGACCTTCACCCGGCGGTAGCCGGGATTCTGCTCCTGGATCGTGCGCACCATGACGTCGGTCAGCGCCGGCACCCGCAGCAGCACACTCGCCGCGAGTGACTCCGCGATCAGCCCACTCGGTAGGTCGCCCATAGTCGCCTGATGCTAGTACCCGTGATGGCAAGAAAGCCGCGAAGCGCCTCCACCCGGGTGGAGCGGATGTACCTCGCGCTACGCCAGGACACCCTGGCCGGACGGCAGGCGTCAGGAAGTCGCCTGCCGTTCGCCGAGCTCTGCGCCCGGTACGACGTGAGCATGGGGGTGGCCAGGGAGGCGCTGTCGCGGCTGACCGCCGAGGGCTTGGTTCAGTCTGAGCCGCAGCTGGGCTTCCGCACCACGCCCATCTCCGCCGAGGACCTCGTGCACCTGACCGACGCCCGGTGCGCGATCGAATCGCTCGTGTTGCGCGAAGCCCTCAAACGCGGGGGCGTGCGGTGGGACGCCGTTTGCCCGGGCCGCGACGGCTGACGAGCGGGAGCACGCGACACCAGCCGCAATGAAGAATCCATGAAGGCTTGGTTCGCCTTCGATGAAATCAAGATCGGATCGGCTCAGCACGGCTTCTTCATCACTTCTTGATCGACGCCGACCTAGCGTGGTTTCCAATCCGACGCGGGATTTGTCGTTGAGGTGACCGTGCCCACCCGGCGGGGTGACAGGGAATTGTCGCGAACCGATGGGGAAAGGCCGGTCGATGAACCAGAGCACGCTGTCCGAGGTCTGGACGCCGATGACCGCAGCGGATCGGGACGCCTTCGAGCGGGACGGCTACCTGGTCGTTCGCGGTGCGGTCGGCTGTCAGTGAATGTGGGACTCGTCGGCCTGAACGTGGAACTCGCCAGGCCGGAGTGTGGGACTCGCCGATGTGCTGTGCGAGTCCCACGTTCAGCGAGGGCGAGTTCCACAGTCAGACCGACGAGTCCCACACCCAGCTCCGGACACCGGCATTCGCCGTACACCGCCCGTCCCAGCCCTTGTCGCGGTAATACGCAGCGAGTCCACAGCAACCAGCACCCACATATACGACCGAAGAGCCACAAAGGTGTTGCGCTGCATCAGCTCAGCGCGGTCAAGTGCTGCCCGGACTTGGCGGGGCTGCTCGACCACCCGGCGGTTTTCCCTTTGTCTGGTCGATCCTCGGCTGGAACGTGCATGTTTATGGTTCTTCGAAAACTTCGGTCTGGGTGACGTCGTCGACGTGACCAACTCCGGCGGCCCCGCGCTGCCACTGGACGACCTCTACGGCGACTGGTCGAAGTCGTGGACCGACTGGCAGGCCGGCAGTGCCATCAAGTGAGCCGGCTCACCTCTCCAGCGTCGCACTTTGGCGCTTTTGTGGGGTCTCTTAGTTTTTAAGAGATCGCAAGTCGCCGTCGAGTTGCGGTGGCGGAAGGCTCGTTTCCGGGGAGTCTACGGGTGGCGGACGACTACATTGCGAAGGTGATCGACGACGAGCCGACGGTGTTCATCCCGCGTGACCGTGGGCTGCCGATCGGCGTGCGGTGGCCGACGAACGACCCCGACGTGCGGCGCCCGTACTCGGAGCTCGCCAGCACGGTCGTGTTTTCGGCCGTCACGGTCGGTGGCCCGGCGCCCGCTCAGTCGCTGGCGAAGTCGAGCGGCCGGATCGCGATCGCGTCGCTGACCAGCCGGATCACCGGGTTCGGGTGGAAGATCGCGCTGGTCATGGTGGTCGGCGCCGGCGCGGTCAACGACGCGTTCAACGTCGCCAACACGTTGCCCAACATCGTCTTCGAACTGCTGCTCGGCGGGGTGTTGTCGAGCGTGGTCGTGCCGCTGCTGGTGCGCTCGCACGACGACCCGGACGGGGGCCAGGCGTACGCCCAGCGGCTGATCACGATGGCGCTGGTGCTGCTCGCGGTGGGCACGGTCGTGGCGGTGGCCGCGGCGCCCTGGTTCACCTCGCTGTATGTCGACAAATCGGCCAACCCGACGAGCCGGACGCTGACCACGGCCTTCGCGTACCTGCTGTTGCCACAGATCCTGTTCTACGGCATGTTCGCGCTGCTGTCGGCGATTTTGAACGCGAAGAACGTCTTCGGGCCACCGGCCTGGGCACCGGTGCTCAACAACCTGGTCGTCCTCGTCACGTTGGCCATGTTCTGGCTGGTGCCCGGCCAGATCTCGCTGAATCCGGCGCGGATGGGCGACGCTCACGTCCTCGTGCTCGGCTGCGGCGTGACCCTCGGCATCGTCGCGCAGGCGGTGACGCTCATTCCGCCGTTGCTGCGCAGCGGATTCCGGTTCAAATGGCGCTGGGGCATCGACCCGCGGATGAAGGAGTTCGCCGGCCTCGCCGCGTGGATCCTCGCCTACGTCGGCGTCAGCCAGGTGGGTTTGGTGGTCAACACCCGGGTGCTGACCGGCTGGGGCGTCGACGGGAGTGTCACCGCGTACACCTACGCGTGGCTGCTTTTCCAGCTGCCGTACGGCGTCATCGGAGTGTCGCTGCTGACGGCGTTGATGCCCCGCCTGAGTCGGGCGGCGGCGGACGGTGACACCGCGAAGATGGTCGGCGACCTGTCTTACGCGTCGCGGATTTCGACCGTGCTGCTGCTGCCGATCGCCGCGGTGCTCGCCGTTGGCGGCACACCGATCGGGATCGCCGTGTTCAGCCACAACGGGCTCGAAGCCGGAAATCGGCTCGGCGAGACGTTGGCGATCTCGGCGTTGGGCCTGTTGCCTTACGCGATGGTGTTGCTGCAGCTTCGCGTGTTCTACGCGATGAAGGACGCACGCACGCCGACGTTGATCGCGCTGGCGATGACCGCGGTGAAGATCCCGCTGCTGTACCTGTGCCCCGCGTTGCTCGGCCACGACCAGGTCGTACTCGGCGCGATGCTGGTCAACGCGCTGAGCTTCGTCGTCGGCGCTGTCCTCGGCCAGGTGTGGTTGTGGGTCAGGCTAGGGCATCTTCGCAGCCGGCGTGCGCTGCGCGTCGTCCTGTTCACGGCCGTCGCCGGTGGGGTCGGCGCACTCGCCGCGTACTTGGTCGGACTCGCGGTGCCCGGCTCGTTCGGTGCGCTGTGGCAGGCGTGGGTCCGGGTCCCGGTCGAGGGCCTGGTGGGCGTCGGCGTCGCGTTTGGCCTGCTCGCGGCGTCGCGGATGCGGGAGTTCGCGCCCGTCACCCGCCGGGTCACCGCTCTCTGGCGCCAAACCTTCGCAAGCTCGTGAGCGTTCCGGCCGGTTACTGCGCCCCTGCGGGACACCCGCACCGGGGCGTGCCGGAACGCTCACGAGCCCTACGAGGTGGGCGGAGGGGTGGTGGCCTGGTGCACGGTGAGGGCCCCGTCGGCGGCGCCGGTCTGCGCCCAGGTGCCGGACGAGGCAGTCCACGTCTGGCCGTCGAAACGGACCTGGTCGACATTGAAGCCGTCGGCGTGGGCGACGAGCCAGCTCGCGAGCTGCCAACCCCGCGTCGCCGCGTACTGGCCGGTGAGCTTCGACGTGCCGAGTTCGTCGCCGGCCGCTGACGCGAGGTCGGTGCCGGACGGGG
Source organism: Amycolatopsis sp. (assembly GCF_025464955.1). Lineage (GTDB taxonomy): Bacteria > Actinomycetota > Actinomycetes > Mycobacteriales > Pseudonocardiaceae > Amycolatopsis. The sequence continues at coordinate 13,339 of NZ_JAODNM010000051.1, forward strand.
TCATCACCAGGTTGTGGCAGGTCAGCGCGGCTTGGCGTTCACCGGTCAGCGCACCGGCGACGGCCCGGGCTTCGACCTCCCACTGCGCGTACGCCTCCGGTGCACCGGAGTGCTGGACGGCTTGGGCAGCTTCCGTGACGCTGATTGTCGTCCAGTTCGAGAGCTTGGAGAGCTTCTTGTAGAACGCCGTCGACGCGTACACCGGGTCCGCGACCTGTGTCGCCGTGCCCCAGCCCTGGCTCGGCCGCTGCTGGAACAGTCCGATGGAATCCCGGTCCCCACCAGGCAGGTTGCGGAGTTTCGACTCCTGCATCGCGGTGGCCAGCGCCACCGTGACCGCGTGGTCGGGCATGCCGAGCTTGAGTCCCACCGCGGCGATGGTGGCCGCGTTCCCGGCCTGGTCCGGGTCCAGCGTGTACTGAGTGGCCTTGCCGGTCGAATCCGGAGCGGCGGTGGCTACACAACCTGGGGCCGGGGTAGTGGTGTGCCGCAAGAACGTCCACGCCGTGATCCCGCCGGCCACCACAACCCCGACCGTCACCACACCGACCACCGCGCGCCGGACATTCCCCACTGTCGACCTCCTGTCCCACCAAGTTACAGCCAGCGATGTGTGGGCAGGGCGTGCTCAGTGTTCGGTAGGCGTTAAGCGTCTACTAAGGACTACAACCAACCGCGTTCCTGTGCGGTCCTGGCGGCGTGTGAACGGCTCTGCGCCGCCAGTTTCGCCATCGCCCCGGAGAGGTAGTTGCGGACCGTGCCCTCCGCGAGGTGCAGCCGGGCCGCGATCTCGGCGTTCGACGCGCCGGTGAGCACCTCGCGCAGCAGCTCCCGTTCCCGGTCGGTCAGCGGGTCGGCGTTGTCCCAGGCGGCGACGGCGAGCTCGGGTGCCACGACACGTTTTCCCGCATGCACTTGGCGTAGCGCGTCAGCCAGGTCGTCGATCGGGGCGTCCTTGAGCACGTAACCCGAGACGCCCGCGTCCAGCGCGCGACGCAGGTAGCCGCTGCGGGCGAACGTCGTCACGATCAGCACCCGCGTCGGGTCGCCGAGCCGGTGCAGCTCGGCGGCGACGTCCAAACCGGTGCGGCCGGGCATCTCGATGTCGGTGAGCAGCACGTCCGGGCGATGTTCGGCGACGGCTTCGAGCGCCTGGTTCCCGTCGGTCGCGGTGGCCACCACCTCGATGTCCGACTGCAGGTCGAGCAGCGACGCGAACGCGCCGAGCACCATGGTCTGGTCCTCGGCCAGCACGACCCGGATCACATCGCCACCTCCAGCGGTACCGCGATCGTCAGTGTCGTCCCGGCCACGGTGACCCGGTCCAGCCGGCCCCCCAACGCCGTCACGCGCTCGCGAATCCCGGTCAAACCGTTGCCCTCACGGGATTTCCCGCCGACGCCGTCATCCGAGATCCGCATTCGGAACTCGCCGTCGGCTCGGCCGATCTCGACCCGGCAGGTGCCCGCGCGAGTGTGCCGGGCGACGTTGGTGACGGCTTCGCGCAGCGCCAGCGCCAGCTCGTGTTCGGCGGACCCGACCAGCACGAGCCCTGGTTCGCGCTCGACGACCAGGTCGATCCCGAGACTGGACAACGTGCCGCGCGCGGATTCCAGTTCGGTTTCGAGGTTCGCCTGACGCCAGCCGGACAACGCGTTGCGGACCTGCGTCAACGCTTCGCGCGCGGTGCTCTCGATCTCGGCGGCCTCGGCGGCTGCCCTGGCCGGGTCGGCGACGATCAGCTGCGCCCGCATTACCACCGCGGTCAGCGAGTGCCCGAGCAGATCGTGCAGGTCACGGGCGATCCGCTCGCGTTCGGACATCGTCGCGAGGTGCTCGATCCGGGCGTTCCGCAGCCGCAGCTCGGTGGCATCACGGGCCCGGTCGGCCTCCTCGATCATCACCAGGCCGATGACCCACAAGAAGATCAGCGAAGGCGCCATGCTCACGAACCGCCACGGCACCGCCACGGGCGACACCAACGCCGACAGGATCAGCAACACGGTGAGCGCGGCGAACCAGCGGATCGCGTCCCGCCGGGTTTCGGTCCGGCCCGCCGAACCGGCGGCATACACGAGCAGGATCGCCGCGCCGGTGTTCAGCGGCATCGCGGCGACACTCAGCGCGGCGAGCGGGATCGTGCTGGCCCATCGCGCGTGCTCCGGCCATCGCTGGCCGACGAGGACCAGCGCCGCGCCGGCCGCGATGAGCGCGGCGGCGAGGTACCACCGCCACGGCCGCGTCGTCGGGTCGAAGACCGGCTGGAACACCATGATCAGCAGGTAGATCATGGTGATCCAGCGGAAAACCCGCTGCCAAGCGGTGCCGGCGGCGGGTGGTCCGGAGGGCTCGCAGTTTGTCATGGTCGCTGATGACGATAGGACATCGCGGCCAAAAGGCCGGTGATGACCGTCATTCCGGCCAGCACCAGGAGGTGCACCAGCACCGGACCACCGGTCAGCACGGCGAGCGCGAGGTGGCCGAGGTGGTAGGTCGGCAGGTACAAGGCCAGATGCTGGACAAACGGCGGCAGGATGCCGAGCGGCATCCACAGCCCGGCGAACACCGAAAGCGGCAGCAGGATCGCATTGAGGACGGCCGAGGTCGCGTTGGGGCTGGCCCAGAACCCGACGGCCAACCCGAGCAGCACGAACGGCAGCGAGCCGAGCAGCAGCACCGCGGCGACGGCGAGCAGCCTGCCGACCGGAGCGTCGAGCGTTCCGGTCAGCGCCGCGACGATCGACATCGCCACCAGCTCCGCGAGCGCGTAAGGCAGTGCGGCCAGCAGTTTCGCGACCAGCGTGATTCCGGTCGGCACCCCGGACACCTGTTTGGCTCGCAGCCAGCCGCGGTCGCGGTCGGACGCGACGCTGACGGCGGGGTTGAGCATCATCACCGACACCACCCCGAAGGCGCCGAAGGTGGCGACCATCGTCGTGCCGACGAAGTTCGTCGTCCCGGTGCTGGTCTGGTGCCCGAACAGCGACGCGAACAGCGCGAAGAAGCCCACCGGCATCAGGACCGAGAAGAACAGCGCCGCGGGTTCCCGCACGATCGCGCGGACGTCTTCGGCGACCTCGACGCGCAGTACCCGGATGTTCAGTGCCGTGTTCTGGGCCGTGGTGTGGGTGCTGATGGTTGTCATGCCGCTACTCCTGCCGTGGCCCCGCGAGTCAGCGCGACGACCGCCTCTTCCAGCCCGGCACCCTCGACCCGCAGGTCGGCGAGCCCGGGATCATCGACGAGCAGCACCCGCAGTAGCGCCTCGGGCGACCGGGTGGCGAGCCGCACGTGCTCGCCCTCCCGGTCGACCGAGACGACCCCCGGAAGGCGGAGCAACTGGGCATCGGACAGCCCGCTCCGCGCGGACACTGTGCGGTCCGGCAGCCGGTCGACCAGCGCTTCAGGCCGGTCGTCGGCCAGGATCCGGCCGTGGTCCAAGACGACGACGCGGTCGGCGACCGCGGCGGATTCTTCGATCAGGTGGGTGGTCACCAGCACCGCGGTGCCCTTGGCGCGCCGCTGTGCCAGCAGGTTCCAGAACTGGCGGCGAGCCGGGACGTCGAGCCCGACGGTCGGTTCGTCGAGCACGAGCAGCGCCGGCTCGGCGACCAGCGCCATCGCCAACTGCACACGCTGCCGTTGGCCTCCGGAGAGCTTCACGACCCGCTGCTTGACGAAGTCGGTCAGCCCGAGCTCCGCGATCACCGGACCGGCCGCACTCCGCCGGACCCCGGCGCGGATCGCGGCGCCGATCACCGCTTCGCCGACGCCCAGCGTGTTCGGGAACCCGAGCGACTGCTGCACCACCCCCAGCCGGCGTCGAGTCGCCGCGTGTCGTGGATCCCCGCCGGCCAACGTGATCTCTCCGGCCTGCCGTGCCAGCAAACCGATCGCGAGGTTCACCAGCGTCGTCTTCCCAGCTCCGTTCGGCCCGAGCAGCGCGACGCATTCCCCCGCCCGCACGTCGAGGTCGACCCCGGCCAGCGCGATCGTGTCACCGTAGTGGTGCTTCGCTCCCCGCACCCGGAGCACCGCGTCCGTCCCGTCCCCAGCTCGTTCCATGTCTCATACCGTGCTCTTGCTGGGCGGATGCCGGTAGTGAGCCGCAGTCACCACCCGGATATGACGAATGTCAACTGGGGCGACTGGCTGGCTACGCTGCCGTCGGGCGCCAGGACAGTGCGGGGTCGGGTCGGTCGACGAAGCCGAGCGAGCGGTAGAGGGGTTCGCCGTCGGGCGAGGCAGGGGAACTTCGAAAAAAGAAGTTCACCGACGAGGTTTGGAAGTGGCGGGGGCGGGGTACGAAGGGTCCAGACTTCACTGAATCGAAGCGCCGGCGGCTGCCTCCAAGGCCCGCCGGCGTTTCTACTTCCCGCAACTTTAGTTGCACCGGTCGCCCTCTTTTCGCGCTAGAAAAGCAATCCGCCAAGGGGGTTCGCTGTCCTCAGGTGCAATCGAGGTGGGGAGCTGCGATGATCCGAGCGGACGGTCTGGCGAAACGGTATGGGGGCACAACGGCGGTCGACGGCTTGTCGTTCGACCTGAAACCCGGGGTCGTCACGGGTTTCCTGGGGCCGAACGGGGCAGGCAAGTCCACCACCATGCGCATGATCCTCGGGCTGGACCGGCCCAGTGCCGGCTCGGTGACCGTCAACGGCAAGGCATACCGGGACCTGCCCGCGCCGATGCACGAGGTCGGCGCGTTGCTCGATCCCAAGGCCGTGCACGGCGGCCGGTCCGCGCGTAGCCACCTGACGTGGATCGCGCAGGCCGGCGGCATCGCGCGCAAGCGGGTCGACGAGGTGCTCGACGTCGTCGGGCTCACCGAGGTCGCGGGCAAGAAGGTCGGCGCGTTTTCCCTGGGTATGTACCAGCGGCTCGGCATCGCGACGGCTCTGCTGGGCGACCCGCCGGTGCTGATCCTCGACGAGCCCGTCAACGGCCTCGACCCCGAAGGCATCTACTGGATCCGCACGCTCATGCGGAAGCTGGCCGCCGAAGGCCGGACAGTGTTCGTCTCGAGCCATCTGATGAACGAGATGGAGGAGACGGCCGAGCACGTGCTCGTGATCGGCCGCGGCAAGCTCATCGCGGACATGCCGATCGCCGAACTGACCCGCGGCAGCGGGCGTAGCCACGTCCGGGTCGTCTCCCCGCAGGTCGCCGAGCTGGTCGAAGGGCTGCACGCGATCGGCGCGACCGTGACCGCCGAGGAGGACGGCGCGCTGCACGTCGTCGGCATGGACGCCCCGGAGATCGGGGATCTCGCGCGCGTCATGGGGGTCGGACTGCACGAGCTCACGCCCAAGCGCGCGAGCCTGGAAGCGGCGTTCATGGACATCACCCGTGACAGCGTCCAGTACTCCTCGGGCGCACCCGAAGTCGCCGAACCGTTGCGGGCACTCACGCCCGAAGGGAAGTGAAGACCATGAAACCGAGCCTGCTCGGCACTGTCGGTTCGGAATGGACCAAGCTCCGGACGGTCCGGTCTACCTGGTTGACGCTGGGGATCGCACTGGTGGTCAGCGTCGGGCTGTCCGTGCTGTTCACGTTCGCCGCCGCGTCGCAGTTCGACAAGCTCTCCGTGGACCAGCGGACGAACTTCGACGCGGCGGGCACCAGCCTGGTCGGGGTCAACCTGGGGCTGATCCTGTTCGCGGTGCTCGGTGTGCTGGTCGTTTCGGCCGAGTACGCGAGCGGGATGATGCAGCTGACGTTGTCCGTCACCCCGCGGCGTGCCCGCGTGCTGGTGGCGAAGGGTGCTGTCGTCATGGTGCTGTCGTTCGTCAGCGGTCTGGTCTACACGGCCATCGCTTTCTTTGCCGGACAGGCGGTTCTCCGGGGATATGGCGTTCCCAGCGCCGGGCTCGGCAGCCCCGGGGTCGTGCGCGGCCTGCTCGGCTGGGGCCTGGCCGTGGCGGCCTTCAGCCTGATCGCCATGTCGCTGGGCATCCTGCTGCGCAGCGCCGCCGGTGCCATCGCGACGTCGATCGGGCTGATCTTCGCGCCGGTCATCGTCAGCGGCCTGCTGCCGACCTGGGTGCGGCACAACATTCTGGCGTACCTGCCGGATTCCGCCGCGTCGAACCTGAGTTCCGCGCAGCTGGACCACACGTCGGCCACCTACCTCGCCCCCGGCGCGGCCTTCGCGATCTTGGCGGTTTGGGTGGGCGTACTGCTCATGACGGCGTATTCGGTCATGAAGAGCCGAGACTCCGGCTGATCTCGTAGTACGAGTGGACGGCGGGCTGGCCGGTGTAGTTCGGGCCGGCCCGCTCGTCCGCGCCGAGGTAGCGGAACGGAAAACCGACCGTCGCGTGCCCCTCGCGGCGTATACGCCGGTTGCGGGCGTCGTAGTCGAAACCGGTCTGACGCAACGCGGCGGACAGTCGCCGACCTCCCGGGGAACCGTCCGAGAGCCGTACGCCGGACGTGTCGAAGTTGGCGACGAACAGTCCGTCCGCGGCCAGCCAGGAAGCCGCTTTGGCGAGCGCGCCCAGCTTGTCCCCGATGTAGTGCAGGCCGTGGACGCAGGTGATCAGGTCGAAACTGTGCGTGGGTGTCCAGGTGGTGATCGACGTCGTCAGCAGGTCGACCTGCGCGGGGACGTCAGCGGTGAAGTACCCCGCGAGATCGACGCCGGTGATGGCCAACCCCGTCGCGTTCAGCGCTCGGGCAGCGTCGACGAGCGCCTTTCCACTGCCGCAGCACAGATCCAGCCAGCGGAACGTGCCCGCCTCGGCGAGCCTGGCCGTGATCAACGCGGCGATGTCGAGACCGAGAACCCGCGAATACCCGTCCCGTCCGGCCAGCCGGCGGGTTCGGTTCATCGCGTTGTTGGCCACCACGGAAGACCGCTCAAGACGCCCGTCACCGACCAGTTCCGCCACGCCCCGATCCTAGTGTGTTCCGTACCAGGGGGCCCCCGGTTCGACACTTCCCACCGCCATTTTGCCTAGGGCTTCCAGTAGGGGAATGGCGGTCTCGGGGCCGGGCAGGGCTGCCATCTCGTCGCGGATTCGCTCGGCGGCGTCGCGGTAGGACGGGACTTCGAGTACGTCGGACACCGTATCGCGCACGGTTTCCGACGCCACGCGGACGGCGTCGAGTACGCGGCCGACGCCGAGTGCGGCGCACCGTTCCGCGTTCTCCGGCTGGTCGGCGCCCATCGGGACCAGTACCAGTGGCAGGCCGTGCGCGAGGGCGCCCATCACGCTGCCCGATCCGCCGTGCGAGACGACGATGTCGCAGCGCGGCAACAGAAGCGACTGAGTGACGTACTGTTCGATGTGGACGTTCGCGGGCTGCGGCCCGAACTCGGCCGGGTCGATATGCGGTCCGACCGTGACGACGAGGTTCACCGGCAGCTCCCGTAGTCCATTGAGGACTCGCGGGAAGAGGTCCCCGGACTCGGTATTGAACACCGTGCCGAGGGTGAAGTAGACCGTCGGCACGTCGGTCAGGTCGTCGAGCCACCGCGGCGTGACTTCGCTCGTCGCCGGACCGGCGAGGTGCGTGCGGATCGAGTGCGCGGTGGCGGGGAGCGGAAAACCCGGATCCCGGAAGCTCGGCGGGAACGGCGACAGGACGAGGTGACGGCCGAGCATCTCGAGTTCGGGATCCGGCGCGAGCCCGTAGTCGGCCCGCAGATCGTTGAGCGGTTCCGCGACGGTTTCCTTGCGTACCAATGATCCCGCAGCGGTAACCTGCACGGAGGCGTGTGGCAGACCGAGGCTTTCGGCGACGACGACGCCCCCGAAGTCGACCTCTTCGCAGACGAGCAGGTCCGGTTTCCACTCGGCGCACACGGCGTTGATCAGGCCGGCGCGTTCCGGGGCCGTGCGGCGCGCGAAGCCCTCGCGGAGATCCCGCTGCTCGCGTTCGGCGTCCAACTCCAGCAGCGGACGTCGTTCGCGTGCGCCGAAAGTGTCACCACCGGTGGGGAAGAACCGGTGCCCGGCGTCGGAAACCATCCCGGCCAACGCCGGCTGTCCGGCGAACGCGACCGTGTGCCCGGCGGTTTCGGCAGTGTGCGCAATGGGGAGCAGCGGCTGGAGATGGCCGTTTCCGCCGGCGAACGTGAACAGAATGCGCACCGGAGGTCCTTTCGGGATGAGCGCGCAGGCTACCGCGGCGCGGCCCGGTAGCTCAACCGATTTCCCGGACGCTGTCGAGCAGTTCGCGCACCTGCGGCACGTGGTCGTAGAGGGTGACGACCTCGAACGTCGTCACCCAGAGCTTGCGGCCTTGGAACTGAAGTGAGCCGCGCAGGTGCGAAGTGGTTCCACGGCTTTGGCGACTAGCGTTAGGTTGCCTTGAAGGAAACCACGGACGGAGGGTGACTTGAGCGACTTGACGGTGCGGCGGCTGGATCCGTCGCCGGACCAGTTGCGGTACGTTTTCGGTGGTGGCGAACCACTTCTGCGCATCGAGCCCGGCACGGTCGTCGAGCTCACCACGGAGGACTGCTTCGGCGGCCGGGTGCGCGGCGTGGACGACCTGCCGAGCCGCGTGTGCGACTTCCCGCGGCTCAACCCGGTCACCGGCCCGATCCACGTGGCCGGCGCGGAGCCGGGTGACCTGCTGGCCGTGCACTTCGCCGACATCCGGCCCCGGCGCGACTGGGCGGTGTCGACGACGTTCCCGCACTTCGGCGCGTTGACCACCACGCACAGCACGGCGATGCTCCACCCGCCGCTGGACGAGGTCGTGTGGATGTACGACGTCGACGTCGAACGCGGGGTGGTCCGCTATCGGGCCCGCCGCAGCGAGTTCGAGGTCGATCTGCCGCTCGACCCGATGCACGGCACGGTCGGCGTCGCGCCGGCCGCGGGCGAGGTCGTCATGTCGATCACCCCGGCCGCCCACGGCGGCAACATGGACACGCCGGAGCTGCGCGCCGGCACCACGATCTACCTCCCCGTCAACGTCGAGGGCGCGATGCTCGCGATCGGCGACGGGCACTGCCGCCAGGGCGAAGGCGAGGTCTGCGGCACCGCTGTCGAGGCCGCGATGGAAACGGTGATCGTCGTCGACGTCGTCAAGGACGCCCAACTCGCCTGGCCGCGGCTGGAAAGCGACGAGTTCGTCATGTCGACCGGCTCGGTGCGCCCGCTGGAGGACGCGTACCGGATCAGCCAGCACGACCTGGTCGGCTGGACGGCCGAGCTGCTGGGTCTCGACCCGCTCGACGCGCTGCAGCTGGTCAGCCAGGCCGGGCTCGCGCCGGTCGGCAACGTCGTGGACACCAACTACACGATGGTCGCCAAGCTCCCGTCGTCGATCCTCGGCGCCGCGCGGCCGTACGACGGCCTGCACTCCAGGCTCCGGGAAACCGCCCGCTCCTATCTGGCCGAACGCTGAGGAGGACGTCGTGACCGTCACCGCCGAAGACCTGGACGTCGCGCTCGTCGCGGTGGACGTCGCGCTCCAACCCGTCACGTTGCGTGACTGGTCCTCCGTTCCCGGCACCGGCGAGCTCACCGCGTGGCAGACCGCGGAGCACCTGGGCGACTGCCTGCTGTCCTATGCCGCTCAGCTCGCGACTCGACAGGTTGACGGTTATGTCCGGTTCGAAGCGTTCGCGGACAAGGAAGCCACCTCAGCCCAAGTGCTTGAGTTCGCCAGGGCCGGGGGCGGCATTCTCGCGGCGACGGTCCGCGGCGCGCCCGCGGACGCCCGGGCCTATCACCCGAGCGGCATCGCCGACCCCGAAGGTTTCGCCGCCATGGGCTGTGTCGAGGCCCTCGTCCACGGTGAAGACATCGCGCGCGGCCTCGGCGTCGCCCTCGATCCGCCGCGTGACGTGTGCGCTCGCGTGCTCGCGCGGATGTTTCCGCAGGTCAACGAGGACGTCGACGCTTGGACAGCGCTGCTTTGGGCCACCGACCGGGTCCAGCTCCCCGGCCGTGGAAGGCAGACGGGCTGGCGTTGGCGGGGGTCGCCGCTCGGCGGGGATTAGGCAAAGCCGCCCGATGGCGGGAGACTTCGAGGATGACTCCCGAACTGGTTGAGGAAGAACGAGTAGCCCATGCCCTGCGTTCGGTGCGGAAGACCTCGTTCCGGGTGAGCCGGAGCCCCGCCGGAGTCGGGCTGACCCTGGTGATGGGCGCGAGCGCGGCCGGGCGGCGAAACGCGGCCGCGATGATCGTCGAACTGCTCAAGGCGGACGGCCTCACCGTCGCCGCGACGGACCCCGTCGGCGCGCTCGCGATGAGCCGCGACGCCGTCACCGTCACCGGATCGGCGGTTACTGCGGGACCATGAACGACAGGATCGTCGACTGCAGCAGCGAGATGATCCCGACGACCCCGGTCAGCGCCAGGGACCACAGGAAAGTCTGACGCAGCAACGAGCCTTCCTTACCGCTCTGCCCGATCGCGGTCGCGCCGATCGACAGGTTCTGCGGTGAGATCATCTTCCCCATCACTCCGCCGGACGTGTTCGTGGCGCCGGCCAGGATCGGGCTGATGTGCAGCTGCTGCGCCGAGATGACCTGCATCGGCCCGAACAGGCTGTTCGTCGACGCGTCCGAGCCGGTGAGGAACACACCGAGCCAGCCGATGTAGGCCGAGAACAGCGGGAACACCGCGCCGGTGGTGGCCAGTGCGAGGCCGAGGGTCTGCGTGGCGCCGGAGTAGTTCATCACGAACGCGATCGCCAGGATCATGAAGATGGTGAACGCGGCCCAGCGCATCTGGTACATCGTCTTGCGGTAGGTCGCCAGCAGCTTCCCCGGCGTCGCGCCCATCACCAGACCGGCGATGATCGCCGCGATCAGCGCGATGGTGCCCGGCGAGAACAGGAAGTCGAACGTGAAACTCGCCGCGTACGGCGTGTTCTTCGCGGTGATCGGCGCGTGCTGGATGACCTCCTTGTTCAGCCCCGGCCACGCGAAGATCCAGTCGGCCTTGTGCAGCAGCTTGCTCAGGTCGAGCCAGGTCGGCAGGTGCGTGAAGATGCTGCCGATCCGCGAGGCGAAGATCGCGATGATCAGGATGACGTACGGCGTCCAGGCGTATAGCGCGCCGTGGGCCGGTTTCGCCGCCGCGCCAACGCTTTCGGGCACCTTGGGGGCCGTCGGCTCCTCGCCGTCGAACCGCCACACCGTCTTCGGCTGCCAGAACCGGGTCAGCACCCACAGTGCGGCCATGCCGGTCAGCGCCGCCATGACGTCGACCAGGCTCGGGCTGATGTAGTTGGACGCGACGAACTGCATCGCGGCGAACGCCAGCCCGGCGGTCAGCACCGCGGGCCACACCTCGACCATGCGCTTCCAGCCGGCGAGCACGACGATCAGGAACGCCGGGATGATCAGCGCCAGTATCGGGACCTGGCGGCCGACCATCGCGGTGAACAGGTCGGTCGCGTGGTCCGGTTTGAGCCCGACGATCGGCGCGGTGATCCGGCCGAGCACGATCAGGGGGTTGCCGAGGCCACCGAACGCCACCGGCGCGGTGTTCGCCAGCAACGCCAGCACCACGGCCTTGACCGGCGGAAACCCGAGCGCGGCCATCATCGCCGCGGTGATCGCGATCGGGGAGCCGCCGCCCGCGACGCCTTCGAGCAGCGCGCCGAAGCCGAACGCGATCAGCAGCGCCTGCAGGCGGCGGTCCTCGCTGAACCCGGCGAGCACGGTCTTGATGTTGTCGAACCGGCCGGTCGCCACGGTCATGTTGTGGAAGTACACGGCGTTGAACGCGATCCAGGCGACCGACCACACGCCGAACACCACGCCCATGGCCGCGGAGTCGAACGCCAGCCCGACCGGCATGCGGTACAGGAACAGCGCCACCGCGAGCGCCGTGACCAGCGCGAGCCCGGCCGACAGGTGTGCCGACCGTTTCAGTACCCCGAGGCTGACCAGCAGCACGATGATCGGCAGGGCGGCTAGCAGCGCGGAGAGCCACAAGCCACCCGCCGGCTGGTAGTCCTGGATCCAGCCCACGGTCAACCCCTTTGTCTTCGTGGATGGTGTCTTCGTGGATGGTGCGAGTGTTTCGGCCGGGCGATGTAAGCGCTTACGCGGTCTTCTGGAAAGACGCGGGCACGTACCCGAGCCGCAGTGACAACGCCGCGGCACCGGCGGCGACCCGCGAGCCGAGGTCCTCGAGCCGCACCAGGACCCGACTGGCCGGGCCGGCGATGCTGATCGCGCCGACCGGATCGCCGGAATGGTCCCGGACGACCGCGGCAACGCAGCCGACGTCGGGTTCGTTCTCGATGTCGTCGATCGCCCAGCCGCGCTCGCTGGTCGCGGTCAGCTCGTCGAGCAGGCGTTCGTGATCGACGATGGTGTTGCTGGTGAGGGGGTCCAGCCGCATCCGGCGGACGCGTTCCGCACGGTCGTGCTCGGGCAGCGCGGCGAGCCAGGCCTTGCCGAGCGACGTCGCGTGCTGCGGGCGGCGGGTGCCGAGCCGGCAGGCCAGCGTCACCGCGCTGGGGCCGCCGCTCTGCTTGGTCGCGACGTAGACCATGGCGTCGTTGTCGGGGACGGCGAGATACGTCGTTTCGCCGGACTCGTCCGCGAGCGTGCTGAGATAGCGCGGCGCGCAGCGGTGCAGATCGGTCGCGGACATCGCGCGGACGCCCAGCTCGACGAGCCGCGTGCCGAGGCGGATGCGCCCGGTGACGTGGTCGGCTTCGAGGTAGTCGAGGTTCTTGAGGGTGCCGACGATGCGGTACGCGGCGCTCCTCGAGAGCCCGAGCTGGCGGGCTATGGCGTTCGTGGAGATTTCCTGGCAGCGTCCTACATGTTCGAGCACGGCGAGGCCGCGTTCAAGGGTGCCGCTCTGGCTGAGCCCGACTTCGGTGTTGTTCACGGCCTGCCGTCCTTTCCCGTCGGAGACATACATCAGCAGATGTACGTCAGGAGACATACATCAGACCTATGTCCCGCTGAGTGGTATGGGTGCCCATCCAGCGGTGTGGTGACGTTAACAGCTCCGACCTTTGATAGGGAAGGTCTTAATTCAAGTTCAAAAAGAACTCACGTTTGGTGATCACCGCGCGCCCTTGAATCTACGATCGTGTAGAACTACTACAGCCCTGTAGTAGTGGAGGAAGTCATGGAGCGGATCGTGATCGTGTCGGCGCGGGTCGGCGCGGGGCACGACGGCGCGGCCGAAGAACTCGCGCGCAGGTACACCGCCCGCGGCCGGCAGGTCGACCGCTACGACTTCCTCGATCTGCTGCCCGGCCGCCTCGGTCAGCTCCTTTGCGACAGCTACCACCGGCAACTGCAAGTCGCGCCGCGTAGCTGGGACTGGTTACTCGGCGCGCTCGGCTCACCGCCGCTGTCCACTGCGGCCCGACGGTTCGCCACGCTGGCCGGCCGTGAGCTGCGCAAGGTGCTTACCCAGGACGTCTCGCTGGTTGTGTCGACATATCCACTTGCGACGCACGCGCTCGCGCAGCTCAAGCGACGCGGCAGCCTCGAAGCGCCATTCGCTGTCTACCTGACCGACCCGGCCGTGCACCGGCTTTGCGTGTCCCGGCACGCGGACCTGCACATCGCGCCCAACGAAATTGCGCGGGAGCAGGCCCAACGGCTCGGCGCGCTGTGGACGATCGTCTCGGATCCCGTTGTCGCCCCGGGTTTCCGTCCGGTCACCGGCGACCTTGAGCGGGCTGACCTGCGGCGGAAGTTCGGCCTGCCGGCCGAGGGACGGCTGGCGCTGGTGCTGTGCGGATCCTGGGGCATCGGTGAGGTCGAACGGATCGCCGTCGACATCGCCGCGTCCGGCCCCGTCGAGCCGGTGGTCGTCTGCGGCCGGAACGACGCCTTGCGTGCCAAGCTCGCCGACGCCGGAGTCGGGCACGTTTTCGGCTGGGTCAAAGAGATGCCGGAACTGATGCGGGCCTGCGACCTCGTCGTGCAGAACGCCGGCGGGCTGACCACGTACGAGGCGTTGGGCAGTGGACTCCCGGTGCTCACGTACCGGAGTCTGCCGGGCCACGGCCGCGCGAACGCCGAGGTGCTCGACGCGGCGGGGGTGGTGCCGTGGGTCCGGGACCAAGCCGACCTGCCCGAGGCGCTGAACTGGGCGATCACGGTGACCCGCAAAGAAATCCCCGAGAAGATCCCTGAGAAGATCTCCGAGGAAGTCCCCGAACGGATCGCGGGATGAAGCGTGCGCTCGCCGGGCTGGCCGCGCTCGGCTTGGCCCACGCCGCGCCCGCGGCCGCGTTCGTTCCGGCCCTGCGGCCCGGCGGGCTGGCCGGGCAGGGCGAACCGGGGCACGTGGCCCTCACCTTCGACGACGGTCCGCATCCGCGGTCGACCCCGCATTTCCTGCGGCTGCTGGCCGAACACCACGTGCGCGCGACGTTTTTCGTGCTGGGCTCGGAACTCGCGCGGACACCGGGGCTCGGTGCGGACATCGTCGGTGCGGGGCACGAGATCGCGTTGCACGGCTGGGACCACCGCTGCCTGCTGCGGCGAGGTCCTCGTGCCACCTACGACGACCTCGCCAGGGGCGTAGACCTCATCGAACGAACAACCAGCGTCACTCCGCGCTGGGTCAGAGCGCCTTACGGGGTGTTCAGCGCAGCGTCGCTGGTCGCCGCGCGTCGGCTCAGCCTGACTCCGGTGCTCTGGACGTGCTGGGGCTTCGACTGGACTAGTCGCGCGACTCCGCGCACGGTATTCGACACCGTCAACCGCCGCCTGCGCGGTGGCGGCACGATCCTGCTACACGACTCTGATGTCGCGGCGAGCGTCGGCTCATGGAAGTCGACGCTGGGGGCACTTCCATTGCTGCTGGAGGAATGCCGCTCGCGCGGGCTGAGCGTCGGCCCGCTGTCCGAGCATGGCATGCGCTGACGGGCAGACCTCGAGCGAGATTTGCAGGTCAGTCGCCGATTCGACGACGACCTGCATGGACCAGCCGCTGACGACGAGCACGACAGCCGCGCCGGCCCCGGCCATGGACAGCCAGCGGGAGCGCCTCGCGGAAGGGGCGCTGAGCAGTGCAGACACCCGTTGAGGTACCGGACCACCGGCGCCGGCGAGTGCGAACGACGTCGTCTCCTGCGAAGCTAGCGCCGCCTTGGCCACCGCCGATGCCACTACTTTCCGGCTGCCGACCCGCTCGGCTGCGACCTCGTCGGCCCAGCGTTCCAGCGCGAACACCGTGGCCGGTCGCAGCGGCCTGATCAGCGGGTTCAGCAGGCCCGCCAACGCGATGGCGCCGAGGAAGAGGTGATGGCGGCACCGCAGATGGGCGCGTTCGTGGGCCAGGAGTGCGCACCGTTCGTCCGGGTTCAGCAGGGCGAGCATGCCGCTGGAAATCGCGATCCGCCCGCCACGCCCCGGAATCGCCACGGCCAGCGGTTCCAACCCTGGCAGCACGACAATTCCAGGCTCACGGCTGTGGCTGTCGAGTTCGCTGTGCAGCCCGCGTGACCAGCGTCGATAACGCAACACTGTCCGGACCAACGAGCCGCCGATCCAGGCGAGCGCGATCCCGCAGCTGACGCCGGCCGGCCATGCGGCGACACCGTTGATCGGCGGAATCGCGAACAAGCTGGCGAAAGTGAGCAGTAGCAACGACGCCGTGCTGCCGACAGCGAGTGTCACGCCGGTGACGCCCAGCAGCCAGCTGGCGAACCTCGGGGGCAGCTTCGGCGCCGCGAACCGGCTGACCGGCCACGCCGCCAACGGGAGCAGCAGCGGCAGGAAAGTGTCGGGGTCCACCGGGTTCAGCCGATGGTTTCGTTGTCGTGCAAGAGCTGCCGCAACAACTTTTCGTCCGCTTCGGACAGATGCGAGACGAAACTCGCGAGCACGCCGACGCGGTCAGGCTCGTTGTCGAGCACCTTGCGCATCCGCCGCGCGGCCAGCCCGGCTTCGTCGTCCACCGGTGAGTACAGGAACGAGCGGCCCTGTTTGTCGCGCACGGCGACGCCCTTTTCGTGCAGGCGGGAAAGGATGGTGACGACCGTGGTGTAAGCCAGGTCACCGTCGAGGCTGTCCTTGACTTCGGCGGCGCCGACCGGTTTTCCCGCGCGCCACAAGGCCGCCAGCACCTCGGCCTCCAGCTCGCCGGGAGCCCGCCGCGCGTGCCCGCCTACCTGCCTCACCACGCGCTCAATCTACACGTGTGTAGTGGGTCACCAAAGGCCCCGAGGGCCACGCACCTGGCCGACGTGCGCTCTCAGTGTCCTCACAGCGGCAGTGGCGCACGGTGGGCCCCAGTTGCGGGAGAACTCCGTTCCCGCCCGGGAGAAAGGTGTGGCGCACCGGTGACCACAGGCAGCCCTGTCCGTCCTGACCGAGCGAGCCTGCCCGGCTTTCGGGCCCCCGGTTCGAAACTTCCCTTCCGTACCAGGGCTTCCGTCGCCGCGGGAAACCTGACGGCCTGGCTGTCGCGCAACGCCGGCCTCGGCAGCGGCGGGATGATCGGCGGCCGCGTGACGCTCAAGCTCGACCCCCGCGCCCTTCGCCGTCTCGCCCGCGATCGCACGGTTGTCCTCGTGACCGGTACGAACGGCAAGACGACGACGTCGCTCATGCTCAGCCGTGCGCTCGAAGCGCTGGCGCAGGTCGCGTCCAACACCGACGGCGCGAACATGCCCGACGGCGTGCTCGCGGCGCTGACCGCGAGCCCCGAGGCGCCGTACGCCGTGCTCGAAGTCGACGAAACCTACGTGCCGTGGGTCGCTCAGCAGATCCAACCGGCGGCCGTGGTGCTGCTCAACCTCAGCCGCGACCAGCTCGACCGCGTCGGTGAAGTCCGCGGCACCGAGCGTGACCTGCGTGCGGCGATCGAGGCGCTGCCGAACTCCGTCGTCGTCGCCAACTGCGACGACGTGCTCGTGACGTCTGCCGCGATGGGCGCCGCGCACCCGGTCTGGGTCAGCACCGGACAGCTCTGGCGTGAGGACTCGGTGTCCTGCCCCCGCTGCGGCCAAGCCGTGGAGCATGTCCTCGAGTACTGGAGTTGCGCATGCGGCCTGGCCAGGCCGGTGCCTTCCTGGTCGCTCACCGGTGACCTGTTGTCGACGCCTCACGGCAGTGTGATCGATCTCGACCTGCGCCTGCCCGGTGACGCGAACCGCGCGAACGCCGCGCTCGCGCTGGCTGTGGCGGACAGTGTCGGCGTGCCACCGCACCTCGCGATCGCCCGGCTCCGGACCATTTCCGACATCGGCGGGCGGTACCGCACGATCCAGCGGCCCCGGCATTCGGTGCACCTGATGCTCGCCAAGAACCCGGCCGGCTGGGCGGAAACGCTGCCGGTGCTGGCCGACGACGCGCCGGTCGTGGTCGCGGTGAACGGCAGGGAAGCCGACGGCCGCGACCTGTCCTGGCTGTGGGACGTCCCGTTCGAGCGCCTGCGCGGACGGCACGTCGTCGCCGCGGGTGAGCGTTCGGCGGACCTCGCCGTGCGGCTGCGGTACGCCGACGTCCCGCACCAGTGGGTCCCCGACCCGGTGCGGGCCATCGACGCGCTCCGTGCCGGGTCGGTGGAGCTGGTCGCGAACTACACGGCGTTCAGAGAGCTCGTGGGCAGGTTTGACAGTGGCCGGTGAGTCGACCGCCCGGATCGGCCTCCTGCTGCCCGAAGTGCTTGGTACGTATGGTGATTCCGGTAACGCCACGGTGTTGGCCAAGCGGCTCGAGTGGCGGGGCTTCGAGGCGGAGGTGGTGGAGGTCCGTCTCGGTGAGCCCGTGCCGTCCACATTGGACATCTACCTGCTCGGCGGTGGCGAGGACGACGCGCAAGCCCTGGCCGCCGACCATCTCCGCAAGTACCCGGGTGTCCGGCGCGCGGTCGCGAACGGCGCGGTCGTGCTCGGTGTCTGCGCCGGCCTGCAGCTGCTGGGCACCCGGTTCCGCGGGACCGACAACGTCGTCCACGAAGGACTGGGGCTGCTCGACGTCCGCACCGAACCGGGCGAGAAACGCGCTGTCGCCGAACTGGTCGCGACAGCGCTCCCGCCGCTGGATTCCGAGCCGTTGACCGGCTTCGAAAACCACCTCGGCCAGAGCCGGCTCGGCCCGTCGAGCGAGCCGCTCGGCAAGGTGGTCCGCGGCACCGGGAACGGTGACGGCACCGAGGGCGCGGTCACCGGCAACGTGCTCGCGACGTACCTGCACGGCCCGGTGCTCGCGCGCAACCCGGCACTCGCCGACCTCCTGCTCGGCCGCATGCTCGGTTACCCGCTTCCGCCACTGGAGCTGGTCGAGGTCGCTCAGCTACGACACGAACGGCTTACCGCCGCGAGTGGCCGCCGGGCGCGCTGAGCTGTGCACCCCACCTAGGCTGCAGGAATGAGAGGCGAACGAGTGGTGCCCGGGCTGCTGGCGAGGACCGGCGTCCGGATGCGGACCACGGCCGTCGCGATCGTGGCGCTGGCGCTCGCGCTGGCCACGGCCGGGATCATCGTCGTGGTGCTGCTGGAGCAGTCGCTCGACACGACGATCACCGACAGCGCGCGCAGCACCGGTCGCCAGGTCGCGATCCAGATCGCCAGGGAAGGCGCGCGGGACTTGAGCGCGAGCGAGGTCGCCAGCACCGGGGACACCGAGGCCGTCACGCAGGTGCTCGACCGCAACGGCGCCGCCATCGCCAGCGATCCCGCGATCGCGGGCCGTCCCGCGGTGACTTCGGCCCGTCCGGGACCCGGCCGCGAGATGGTCGAGACCTTGAGCCTCGGGTTGAACAACGACGACTACGAGTACCGGGTCGTCTCCCGTGGCGTGTCCGGGCCGGGCGGGCTGTTCACGGTGATCTCCGCGCGTTCGCTGGAGCCGGTCACCGAGGCGTCGACGCGGCTCACTGTACTGCTGACCACGATTTCCGCGCCCCTGCTGGCGATTTCCGGGCTTGCCGTCTACCGCGCGGTCGGTTCGGCGCTGCGGCCGGTCGAACGGATGCGCCGTACGGTCGCGGAAATCTCCACCCGCGACCTCACCGCGCGGGTCGGCCTGCCGCCCGGACGCGACGAGGTCCATCGGCTCGCGACCACGCTCAACGGCATGCTCGGGCGGCTCGCTTCGGCGCAAGCCGCGCAACGCCGGTTCGTCGCCGACGCGAGCCATGAACTGCGGTCGCCGTTGTCCACCATCAGTACCGCGCTCGACGTCGCGACCCAGCATCCGGAGACGATCAGCCACGAGGAGCTCATTCCCGTGGTGACGCGGGAAACCGCGCGGTTGCGGGAGCTGGTCGACGACCTGCTGGTGCTGGCCAGGACCGACGACACGACGGACCGGCCGTCCTCGACCGAAGTGGACCTGGACGACATCGTGCGCGCGGAGGCCGAGCGCGTGCGTGCCGGGTCGCCGATCGAGATCGAAGTTCGCGCGGGCCCGGCGAAGGTCCGCGGCAGCGAGGCGCAGCTGCGGCGCGCGGTGCGCAACCTCGTCGACAACGCTCGTGACCACGCGCAGGGGCGGATCCGGGTGGCGAGCACGGTGTCCGGCGAGTTCGCGCGGATCGAGGTCAGCGACGACGGCCCCGGGGTGCCTGCCGGAGACCGGGAGCGCGTGTTCGAACGGTTCGTGCGGCTCGACGCGTCCAGGCAGCGGCAGCACGGCGGAACCGGGCTGGGGCTGGCGATCGTCGCCGGGATCGCGGCCAGGCACGGTGGTAGCGCCCGGTATGCCGACGTCGGCGACGAGCGTTATCCCGGCGCGCACTTCGTCATCGAGCTGCCCGCGATCGAGCTGCCGCTCGGCGAACCGGAGGACTGAACCATGCGGTTGCTGATCGTCGAAGACGAGCGCGAGTTCGCCGAGACCCTGCGGAAAGGCCTGCTGGCCGAGGGTTTCACCGTCAACATGGCCCACACCGGGCCGGACGGGCTGTGGGCCGCCACCGAGCACGACTACGACGTCATCGTGCTGGACATCATGCTGCCGGGGTTCTCCGGGTACGAGCTGCTCAAGCGGCTGCGCGCGGCGCAGAAGTGGACGCCGGTGCTGATGCTGACAGCCAAGGACGGCGAGTACGACGAGGCCGACGCCTTCGATCTCGGCGCCGACGATTACCTCAGCAAGCCGTTTTCGTTCGTGGTGCTCATCGCCAGGCTCCGCGCGTTGCTCCGGCGCGGCGCGCCTGCCCGGCCGACCGTGCTCAGCTCGGGTGACCTGCGGCTCGACCCGGCCGCCCGGACCGTCTACAGGGGACAGAAGCGGATCGACCTGACCGCGCGGGAGTTCGGGCTGCTGGAGTTCCTGTTGCGGCGGGCGGGTTCGGCGCTGAGCAAGAACGAGATCCTCACGCACGTCTGGGACGCCCACTACGACGGCGACGAAAACGTCGTGGAGGTCTACGTCGGCTATCTGCGTCGGAAGATCGACACGCCGTTCGGTACGCACACCATCGAGACCGTGCGCGGGGTCGGTTACCGGCTTTCGGTGTCCTGACGGCTTTCGGTGTCCGGGTGCACGGCTGTCACGGGCGGTCCGTCACCGACGCGGCGGAACCCCCAGACGAGCACGGCGACCAGCGCACACCCCAGCGCGAGCACCGCCACCACCGAACCCGTCGTCATGACGCCAAGTTAAGGCCACCGCACTGTGAGGAGCCTGAGTCCCCGCTGTGAACGCCCTCAACCGCAACTCGCCGTCGAGTTGCGGTAGGTGACGTTCGCAACCATCGCAACTCGACGGCGAGTTGCGATGGTTGGTGTGTCCAACGATCGCAACTCGACGGCGAGTTGCGGGGCGCTAATGCGCCCAAGGGGTCAGAGCTTCCAGAGGCGGAGGCCGCGGACGCGGTAGACGGGCCACAGCACGTGCCACGGCGTGCGCCGCAGGAACCGGTCCGAGCAGGTCAGGACGTTGCGCGCGGACGTCGTCTGGACGAGTTCGCGATCCGGCCACACCGCCCCGGGCGGCCCGATCGCCAGCCGGAACACCGTGAGCAGACCTCGCCCCTGGAGGTCGTACTGCGCGCCGGTGTCGCCGGAATCGGGCACGAGCCCGGCGATCTCGGTGCGGAAGACGTTCGCCAGCACCGTCCCCGCCAGCTCCGACCCGCTCTCGCGCGGGATGTCGCTGACGGTCGCCAGCACGGCCTTCCCATACAGCCGCTTCGCGTAGCGCGCCAACAGGAACCGCTCCCACTTCGGCAGCAGGCGCTGATGGTCGAGCAGCTGCGAACACTCGTAGTGCGCGAGCGCGAAGATGTCGGCCACGTTGTCGTACGGGCTACCTTCGAGTGGCTCGTTCAGATGGAGACGGACTTCGTACCGTGCTCGCGCTATCAGCTCGTCGAGGTGCTCGCGGTGATCGAGCCTGGCCTTCGCGCGGGACTGCAACCAATCGGACATCTGTCTCCCAACCGTCGCGGACAGGTTAGGTGAGTTCGGCCATCCGTGTGCGGGGATCAGCCGATTTTTTCGCCGTACATCTCGCCGAGCTGGTCCGAGATGAGTTCGATACGGGCGCCGTCGGGGTCGGGCAGGTAGATCGAGTTCTCGCTCTCCACCTGGTACTTGACGCCGGCCGCGTCGAGGCGGGCGCGCTGTTCCGCCCACCGCTGGGGGGTGACCGACAGCGCGAGGTGGTGCAGGCCGCCGAGCACTTCGGCGTAGGGACCGAGGTCCAGCCCCGGCAGGTCGAAGAAGGCGACCGCGTTGCCGTTGCCTACGTCGAAGAAGAAGTGCGTCGACCCGGGGTAGTCCCGGTTCTCGAACATCTCCGTGAGCGGGAAGCCCAGCAGGTCCTGATAGAACTCGATGGTCTTCTCGACGTCGCTGGAGATCAACGCCGTGTGGTGGATCCCCCGGCCGGCGGTCTCCGGGCGCTCCGACGCCGGGTGCAGGTGGCGTTCGGCCAACCGCGCGCGGGTCTCGGTCAGTTCGGCGACGGTGCTTGCGGCGAGGGTCATGATCGTCCACTTCCTCTAGCTCGGCTGGTAAGAGCAAAGCTACGCCGGTATTGTCTCGCGCGCAAGAGGTTTTCTGGCGAGAGGTTTTAGGGCCGCGTCCCTACCTCGGCCCGGTCGGCAGTCCGCACGATGCCGTCGATCAGCCGCGGCCACACCTCGCGAGGCATGTCGTGACCCATGCCAGGCACCAGGTCGAACTCGGCGCCGGGGATCGCACGCGCCGTCGCCCGCCCGCCCGACGGGTGCACCAGCGGATCGCGCGAACCATGGACGACCAGCGCCGGAACGCGCAGCCGCCGCAGCAGCGGACCCCGGTCGCGCGAAGACATGATCGCCGCGAGTTGCCGGGCCGTGCCACCGGGGTTGAGCCCGCGGTCGAACGTCCGCGCGGCCCGGTTGCGCATCCGGGGCTCGTCGAACGGAAACCCCGGCGACCCGATGACCCGGAACGTCCGGACCATCAGGTCGAGGTAGGCGTCCCGGCTGTCCGGCCGTCGCGACAGCAGCATCGACGCCGCCCGCAGACTCGGCCGCCCGACGAACCGGGCGCCAGTGGTCGACATGATCGACGTCAGCGACCGCACCCGCGACGGATGGCGCACGGCGAGGGTCTGCGCGATCATCCCGCCCATCGACGCCCCGACGACGTGCGCCGCGGGAATGTTCAGCACGTCGAGCAGCCCCACCGCGTCGTCGGCCATGTCGGTCAACGCGTACGGCGCGGACCTCAGGACGTACGCGCCGGGCAGCGAACCGCGGCCGCGCATCTTGGTCGACCGCCCGCAGTCGCGGTTGTCGAAGCGGACGACGAAGAACCCGCGTTCGACGAGCTGCTCGCAGAACTCGTCGTCCCACCAGATCATCGGCCCGCCGAGCCCCATCACGAGCAGCAGCGGACGCGCCGAGGGCTCACCAAACGTCTCGTAACAGAGGTCGATGCCGTTGACCCTGGTCATGACTTCGGTCAAGGGCTACTCCTTCGAAAGTGACTCAGTAGCCCGATCCGTGGCGAGCTTGGTGAGTTCGTCGAGCGCCTCGTGGAGGTAGTCGATGATGTTCCAGACGTCCGGGATCAACTCGCGGCAGGCGACCAGGCCGAAATCCAGCTGACCGTTGTAGGACATCACAGTGATGTTCAGGCCGCCACTCGCGTCGGTGATCGCCGACACCGGGTAGTTCGCCAGCAGCCGCGCCCCACCCTGGTACAGCGGGAACTGCGCGCCGGGCACGTTGGAGACGACCAGGTTGACCACCGGGGCCGTCGCGCCGAGGTACCGCATCAGCGCCCGCGCGGACAGCCCGCCGAGCGCGGCAGGCAGCATTCCGCTGAAGTCCACCAGCCACGACGCCGGCAGCGGCTGGTATCGCTTCTTCGCCGACACCATCGACGTCGTCATCGCGGCGAGCCGCTCGGCGGGGTCGGCGATGTTCGTCGGCAGCGGCGCGAGCATCGCCGAGATCTGGTTCCCGGCGGACCCGGCCTGCTCCGGCGTCCGGACCGACAACGGGACGAGCGTGACCAGCGGGTCCGCCGGCAGTGCGTCGTGGTCGATCAGCCAGCGCCGCATGGCGCTCGCGCACAACGCCATGACGACGTCGTTGACAGTCACGCCGAACGCCGTCTTGAGCGCCTTGACGTCCGCGAGCGGCAACGAGCCGTAGGCGAACCGGCGGTGCTGGCTGATCGGGCCGTTGAACGGCGTGTGCGGCGCGACCATCTTCGGGCGTTCGGCCTCGTGCCGGCCGGGGCCCTGCCGGGTGAGCCGGCTCAGGGCGTCGCCGGCCTTGGCGAGCAGGTCGATCCCCGGTACGCGCTCGATGCCCGGGATGTCGTCGACGTGCGGGAGCAGGCGAGGCACCTTGAGCAGGCTTTTCACCGGCTGCAGCAGGATCCTGCGCACGCCGTCGGCCAGCAGCTCGAACTGGCTCGGCGGCCGCTTGGCGATCCACCGCTCCGGCTTCTCGATCTTGCGCGGCTCGGGGCTCGTGTCCATCAGTGCGCCCAGGATCTCGGCGCCCGAAACACCGTCGATCGCCGAGTGGTGGACCTTGGTGTAGATCCCGACGTTGCCGCCCTGCAGACCGTGGATCAGGTACGACTCCCACAGCGGACGCCGTCGGTCGAGCGGCCGCGAGGTCAGCCGGGCGACCTGCTCCGCGAGCTGACGCTCGTCGCCAGGGGCAGGAAGCGCAATCTCGCGGACGTGGTACTCGATGTCGAACTCGGTGTCGTCCATCCAGTATGGGTGGTCGATGCCGAGTGGGACGTGGAGTAGCCGCCATCGGAACGGTTTCACCAGGTGAAGCCGCTCCAAGATGAGCTCGCGGAAGCTTTCCACGGTGAGTTCGCCGCCGGGTGCGGTGGACGGGTCGAGGATCGACAACCCGCCAACGTGCCCGGTGGTGGTGGTCGATTCGGCGTTCAGGAACTGCACGTCCAATGCGGTCAACTGGCGCATGGGGCCTCCTCTGCGGCGCTCACAAAGTCTGCCGACCCCCCGTGCGACCGTCCATCCGCCGCACGGGGGGACTCGTGAGCGTTCCGGCCGCCTAGAACCAGCCTAGAACCGGCCGGAACACTCACGAGTCGTCGGTCATCGCGGCCAGTTCGGCGTCGGCCTGCACGCTGGTGACGCGCTTGCGGACCAGGAACCAGCCGCCGACGAGGATCGCGACGATGATCGGGATGCACAGCAGCGTCACGCGGCCGGCGGGCTTGTCGAACCACATGAGCACGGCGACGGTGGCGAGGAAGACCAGCGTCACGATCTGCGTGACGGGCGACCACGGCAGCTGGTAGCTCGGCCGGCTCACTTCGCCGGTCTTCGCCTTATGGACGAAACGCAGGTGGCAGACGATGATCATGGCCCAGGTCGAGATGATCGCGACCGCGGAGAAGTTGAGCACGATCTCGAAGGCCGACGCGGGGACCAGGAAGTTCAGCCCGACCCCGAGTACGCAGATCCCGCCGGTGAGCATGATGCCGCCGAAGGGCACCTGGTTCTTGTTCATCACGCCGACGAACTTGGGCGCGGACCCCGACTTCGACATCGACCGCAGGATGCGCCCGGTCGCGTAAAGGCCGGAGTTGAGGCTGGACAGCGCCGCGGTGAGCACGACCAGGTTCATCACGTCGCCGGCGGCGGGAATACCGATGTTCGACAGCACGGTGACGAACGGGCTTTCGCCCTGCTTGTACGCGCTCGACGGCAGCAGCATCGACAGGAGCACGACCGACCCGACGTAGAACACGCCGATCCGCCACATGATGGAGTTGATGGCCCGGGGCATCACCTTCGCGGGCTCGGCCGTCTCACCGGCCGCGACGCCGACCAGTTCCAGTGCCGCGTAAGCGAAAACGATGCCCTGGGTGACCATGATCAGCGGGACCAGGCCGTTGGGCAGGATGCCGCCGTGCTGCGCGATCAGCTGCGGGCCGGGGGTGTTGCCGCCGACGTGGTGCTGGGTGACGAGCAGGAAGATCGCGATCACCATGAACAGCACCAGCGTCGCGACCTTGACGATGGAGAACCAGAACTCCATTTCGCCGAAGATCTTGACCGAGATCAGGTTCAGCGTGAGCACCACGGCCAGTGCGATCAGCGCGAGTACCCATTGCGGAATCGAGGTGAAGAAACTCCAATAATGGGCATACAGCGCGATTGCGGTGATGTCGGCGATGCCGGTGGTGGCCCAGTTGAGGAAATACATCCAGCCCGCGACAAACGCCCCTTTTTCGCCAAGGAATTCGCGGGCATAGGAGACGAACGCGCCCGAGGACGGCCGGTACAGCACGAGTTCACCCAGCGCGCGGACGACGAAGAACGCGAACAACCCGCAGACCCCGTAGACGATGGCCAGTGCGGGGCCGGCCTGGTGCAGCCGTCCGCCGGCGCCGAGGAACAGGCCGGTACCGATGGCACCGCCGATGGCGATCATGCTGATGTGCCTGGGCTTGAGTGCCTTGCTGTAGCCGGCATCCCCGGCGTCTACGTGAGTCCGTTTTCCCAGCACCTTGGTGGGCAGCATGCCTTGATCGGTCACGGTTCCGCTCTCTCTTCAGGGTTCACTTGAAGGTGCAGAGAGTGGCCTCGATCATCTGGTCAGGTCAACGTTATGCATACGGAATATGTACATTTGGGCAGGGATTGACGTCAGCGCAGGCAATACTTGATCTGCATTTAAGGCGATTGTTGGGACGGATTTAAGGTAACGCTATTTCGGCGCCGTGTCACTGCTTAGGGCTCGTGAGTGTTCCGGTAAGCCCGGGTGCGGGTGTCCCGCAGGGCACAGCTGGCGGTCGGAACACTCACGAGTCCGTCAGCCGCCGAGCAGGGTGCGGACGCGGTCGGCGCCGACGGCCAGCAGCAGTGTCGGGAGGCGCGGGCCGGTGTCCTTACCGACGAGCAGCTGGTAGAGCAGCGCGAAGAACGTGCGCTGCGCGACCTTGAGCTCCGGCGTCGGCTTGACGTCGGCGGGCAGCCCGAGTTGTGTCTTCGGCACGCCGTAGACCAACGTCGTGAGCCCGTCGAGCGACCAGTGCGAGCCGAGGCCTTCGAGCAGCAGCCGCAGCGACTCGCGCTCGGTGTCGCCGAGCGAGCCCAGCAGCTCGGTGTCCGGCTCCTCGCGGACGCGGGTGCGCTGGTCGGCGGGCACCTGGGTGGTGATCCACCGCTGCGCGCGGTCGAGCCGGGGCCTGGTCACGTCGAGCGAGGTGACCGGGTTCTCCGGGTCGAGCTCGTGCAGGATGCGCAGGGTCTGCTCGTCATCGCCGGTGGTGATATCCACAATGGACGCGAGTGTGCGGTACGGCAGCGGACGCGGGGTGCTCGGCAGCGGGCCGGCCGCGGTGCCGATCGCGCGGCTGTGCGCGGCGATGTCGCCCGGCTGGGCGTCCGAGCCGGCAACCTTGCGCTCCAGCGCGTCCCACTCGTCGTAGAGCCGCTGGATCTCCTGGTCGAACGCGATCTTGAAGGACTGGTTCGGCTTGCGGCGCGCGTACAGCCAGCGCAGCAGCGCCGGTTCCATGATCTCCAGCGCGTCGGACGGGGTCGGGACGCCGCCCTTGGAGCTGCTCATCTTCGCCATGCCGCTGATGCCGACGAACGCGTACATCGGGCCGATCGGCCGCTCGCCGCCGAACACCTCGCCGACGATCTGGCCGCCGACGACGAAGGACGAACCGGGGGACGAATGGTCCACACCGGACGGTTCGAAGGTGACGCCTTCGAAGGCCCAGCGCATCGGCCAGTCGACCTTCCAGACCAGCTTGCCGCGGTTGAACTCGGACAGGAACACCGTTTCGGTGTGTCCGCAGGAACCGCAGACGTACGTCAGCTCGGTGGTCTCGTCGTTGTACGCGGTGACCGTCGTCAGGTCGCGCTCGCAGTTGCCGCAGTACGGCTTGTACGGGAAGTAGCTGCCGCCGGACGCGCCGTCGTCCTCGGTCGCCGCGCCGGAACCCTCGGCGGCGGCCTCTTCGGCTTCATCCTTGGGCTTCTTCGACGGCGCCTTGCCCTTGGTCCGGAAGCGGCCCAGGATCGTGTCGATCCTGGCGCGCTCGCGCATCGCCAGCAGGATCTGCTCGCGGTACGCGCCCTTGGTGTACATCTCGGTCTGGCTGATGGGCGTGTACTCGACGCCCAGCTCGGCCAGCGCGGCGATCATCGGCGCCTTGAAGTGCTCGGCCCAGCTCGCGTAGGTACTGCCGGCGGGGGCCGGGACCGAGGTCAGCGGCTTGCCGATGTGCTCGGCCCACGACGGGTCGATGCCGGCCGGGACCTTGCGGAACCGGTCGTAGTCGTCCCAGGAGATGAGGTGCACACACTCGTGCCCGCGGCGGCGGATCTCGTCGGCGACCAGGTGCGGGGTCATCACCTCGCGCAGGTTGCCGAGGTGGATCGGGCCGGACGGGCTCAGGCCGGACGCGCAGACGATCGGCTTGCCGGGGGCACGTCGTTCGGCCTCGGCGATGACCTCGTCGGCGAAACGGGAGACCCAGTCGGCCTCGGGACTCTGAACCACGGTGGACATGTCCCCGATTCTCCCCGACCGCTGGTTGTGGCGGTGCGAGGACCCCTCAAGCATCCTGACGGCGACCCTAAAGTTCCACCCTTGTGGCGTTCAACGCGCTGCGAGGGTCGCCAGGTCGTGACCTTGAGGGAACGTCCGATCGGGGGGTAAGTTTCTACATAACATTGACGTGCTCAATTAATGTGTAGACAATCAGGGGGTGACCACTCCTGAAGCGGTGACCTTCGAGCGCGCGCCCGCGTCGTACCGGCACTGGCGGCTCCGGGTCGACGGCGAAATCGCCTGGCTGGAGCTGGACGTCGATGAGCAGGGCGGGCTGCGGCCCGGCTACGAGCTCAAGCTCAACTCCTACGACCTCGGTGTCGACATCGAGTTCTATGACGCTACGCAGCGGCTGCGTTTCTCCCACCCTGAAGTCAAGACAGTAGTCCTGACCAGCGCAAAGGAGAAGGTCTTCTGCGCCGGTGCGAACATTCGCATGCTCGCCGCGTCCTCGCACGCGTGGAAGGTCAACTTCTGCAAGTTCACCAACGAGACGCGCAACGCGGTCGAGGACGCCACCGAGAACTCCGGGCAGACCTACGTCGCCGCGGTGAACGGCAGCTGCGCCGGCGGCGGTTACGAGATCGCGCTGGCCTGCGAAAAGATCCTGCTCATCGACGACAACTCGTCGACGGTCGCGCTGCCCGAAGTGCCGCTGCTCGGGGTCCTGCCGGGCACCGGCGGCCTGACCCGCTTGGTCGACAAGCGCCGGGTGCGCAAGGACCTCGCTGACGTCTTCGCGACCCGGCCGGACGGCGTCAAGGGCAAGACGGCCGTCGAGTGGAAGCTCGTCGACGAACTCGTGCCCCGCGCGGGTTTCGCGGAGTCGGTCGAGCGCCGCGCGCGCGAAATCGCCGAGGGCAGCGATCGCCCGGCCGCCGCGAAGGGCGTCGAGCTGACGCCGCTGCACTGCAAGGTCACCGATGACGGCATGACGTACTCGCACGTCAGCGCCGTTTTCGACCGCGCCGGCGGGATCGTCTCGATCACCGTCAAGGGGCCCGAGGAAGCGCCAGGCAATCTGCACGAACAGGGTGCCGAGAGCTGGCTCCTCGCGCTCACCCGCCAGCTCGACGACCTCATCCTTCGCTTGCGTACCAACGAGACCGAGCTGGGAACCTGGGTGCTGCGCACTGAGGGTGACCCGGTGAAGGTGCTCGCGCATGAGCGGGCGCTGTTCGAGGCGCAGGATTGGCTGGGCAACGAGATCGTCCACTACTTCAAGCGGACGCTCAAACGGCTCGACGTCACCAGCCGCAGCCTGATCGCGCTCATCGAACCCGGAAGCTGCTTTGCGGGACTATTGCTGGAAATCGCCCTGGCCGCCGACCGTCAGTACATTTTGGATGGTCCGCCGATTTATGACGAGGACAGCGAGCAGCGCGCCACGATCACGTTGTCAGCAGCGAACTTCGGCTTCTTCCCGATGGGCAACGGACTGTCCAGACTGGAATCGCGCTTCTACCGCGAAGACGCGCACATCGCTTGGCTGCGCCGCGAATCCGACCGTCCGCTGAGCGCGTCCGAAGCCAACGAGCTCGGCCTGGTCACCGACGCGCCCGACGACCTCGACTGGGAAGACGAGATCCGGATCGTGCTGGAGAGCCGCGCCTCGCTCAGCCCGGACGCGCTGACCGGTATGGAGGCCAACCACCGGTTCGTCGGCCCGGAGACCATGGAGACCAAGATCTTCGGCAGGCTCGCCGCGTGGCAGAACTGGATTTTCGTCCGCCCGAACGCTTCGGGTCCCGAAGGTGCCTTGCGTCGCTATGGCACCGGGCAAAAGGCCGTGTTCGACGACAAGCGGGTGTGACCGATGCCGGAGAAGATCGACTACGACGCCAAGATCCCCAACAACGTGGACCTGGCGGGTGACCGCCGGCTCCAGCGCGCGTTGGAGGGTTGGCAGCCGAAGTTCATGAACTGGTGGGGCGAGATGGGCCCCACCTTGGCGACTCAGGGCGTCTACCTGCGCACCGCCATCAGCGTCGGCCGGGAGGGCTGGGCGCATTTCGACCACGTCAACGTGCCGGACTACCGCTGGGGCATCTTTCTCGCCGAGCGTGACCCGGACCGCACGATCGCCTTCGGCGAGCACCGCGGCGAACCCGTGTGGCAGCAGGTCCCGGGTGAGTACCGGTCCGAGCTGCAACGCCTGATCGTCATCCAGGGCGACACCGAGCCGGCATCGGTCGAGCAGCAGAAGCTCCTCGGCTTGACCGCGCCGAGCCTGTATGACCTGCGCAATCTGTTCCAGGTCAACGTCGAGGAAGGACGCCACCTGTGGGCGATGGTTTACCTCCTGCACGCCTACTTCGGTCGTGAGGGACGGGAAGAGGCCGAGGGCCTGCTGCTGCGCAACTCCGGCAGCCCCGACGCGCCGCGGATCCTCGGCGCGTTCAACGAGGAAACCGCCGACTGGCTCGCCTTCTACATGTTCACCTACTTCACCGACCGGGACGGCAAGTACCAGCTCGGGACGTTGAAGGAGTCCGCGTTCGACCCGTTGTCGCGCACGTGCGAGTTCATGCTCAAAGAAGAAGCGCACCACATGTTCGTCGGCACCACCGGCGTCGACCGCGTGGTGCAGCGCAGTGCCGACCTGATCCGCGAGCACGACACCACCGATATCGCCGCGCACGGCGGGATCCCCCTGGAAATCATCCAGCGCTATATCAACTTCCACTACACCGTGTCCTTGGACCTCTTCGGGAGCGAGACCTCGACCAACGCGGCGAACTACTACACCGCGGGCCTCAAAGGACGGTGGCTCGAGACCCGGCGCAAGGACGACCACAAGCTCACCGACGACGCCGCGCTCCTGGCGAAGCCCCTGGCCGACGGCACCTGGGGGTCCGAAGAACTGCAGGCCATCCTGCTGCTGAACCTGGATCTGCGCGCCGAGTACATCGCGGACTGCCAGACCGGGGTCAAGCGCTGGAACAGGATCCTCGAGGACGCCGGAATCTCGTTCCGGTTCGCCCTGCCGCACCCTGGTTTCAACCGGGAAGTGGGCATAAACTCTGGCCACCACGTGACGCCGGACGGCTCCATCGTCGACGAGCAGACCTGGCAGGCCGCCAAACACCAGTGGTTGCCGACCACGGAGGACCTGTCCTTCGTGCGTTCGTTGATGCGACCCGTCTACGAGCGCGGCAAGATCGCTAGCTGGGTGGCGCCACCGCGCCAGGGAATCAACGGCAAGCCGTTCGACTACGAGTACGTGTACCTCCCTTAGCGAACAGGGGCGCGCAGTGACCGTTCTGCCGAGCACGTTCAACGCCGCCGACTTTCTGGTGGACAGACATGTCCGCGAGGGTCGCGGGGAGAGGGTCGCGGCCGTCTCGGCGCGTCGCACGCTGACCTATGCCGAGCTGTCGGCGGAGGTGCGCCGGGTCGCCACCGGGTTCCGGAACCTCGGTGTGCGCCCGGAAGAGCGCGTCATGCTGTGCATGGTCGACGACGTGGAGTTGCTGTCCGGGATATTGGGCGCGATGTACGCCGGGGCTGTGCCCATCCCGGTGTCCACTATGGTCACCGGTCCTGAGCTGGGCAAAGTACTCGGTGACTCGCGCGCGCGGGTGCTCTGCGTCTCCGGCGAGTTCGCCGGGCAGGCGGTGGAAGCCGTCGCGCTCGCGCCCGAGGTCACCGACGTCGTGCTCGATCGCGGGGAGACGGCCGGCTTCGGAGACCGCGTTGCCACCCACGACTGGACTTCACTGTCCACAATGGAGGACAACGGGCGCGGGCCGTATGCGTCGTGGGAGGATTCGCCCGCGCTGTGGCTCTACACCTCGGGCACCACCGGCCAGCCCAAGGGCGCGATGCACCGCCACGGCAGCATCCGCGCGGTGTGCGAGACCTACGCCGACCAGGTCCTCGGGGTCCGTGCCGACGACCGGTGCCTGTCCGTCCCGAAGCTGTTCTTCGCGTACGGACTGGGGAATTCGGCGTTCTTCCCGCTCGCCGCGGGTGCCACCACCCTGCTCGAACCGGGCCGGCCGACCCCGCAGCTCATGGCCGCGCGGGTGAGAGCCGACGCGCCGACATTGTTCTTCGGAGTGCCGACGTTCTACGCGGCAGTACTCGCCAGCGACCTGCCGTCGGACTCGTTCGCCTCGGTGCGCCAAGCCGTTTCTGCTGGTGAGGCCCTACCCCCGGCGCTGTTCGAGCGCTTCCGCGCGCGGTTCGGTGTCGAAATCCTGGACGGGATCGGCTCCACCGAGGCGCTGCACATCTTCCTGTCCAATGTGCCCGGTCAGGTGCGGCCCGGCAGTACCGGGGTCCCGGTACCGGGCTACCGCGTCGAGATCCGGGACGAGCTCGGCGCGCCGATCGAGGTCACTGGGCAGGCCGGTGAGCTGTACGTGTCCGGGCCGTCGACGGCGACTGGCTACTGGTCGCGCTACGAGACGTCGAAGCAGGTGTTCCAGGGCGACTGGGTGCGCACCGGCGACAGCTACGTGCGCAACGAGGACGGCACCTACAGCTGTCTCGGCCGATTCGGCGACATGCTCAAAGCGGGCGGGATCTGGGTGTCGCCCGCAGAGGTCGAGCAACGCCTGCTCGAGCATCCGTCGGTCGCGGAAGTCGCCGTTGTCGCAGCTCCGGACGCCGACGGCATCGACAAACCGGTCGCCGTCGTGGTCGGTGTTCCGGGTCACAGCGTCGACCCCGACGAGCTGATCGCGTTCTGCCGGGCGGGGCTGGCGTCGTTCAAACGGCCGCGAGGTGTGATCGAACTCGCCGAGCTTCCGAAGACCGCGACCGGCAAGGTCCGGCGTAACGTGATCCGGGAACTGGTCCACGACTCCCTCCAGGTGGTGCGGGTTTCCCCATGATCGATGGTCACCCGGTTGTCGACGCCCATGTGCACGTCCCCCGGCTTTCCACACTGAAGCCCGCCTGGATCGAGTGGGCGCACAAGTACTCCGGTGACCACCCCTGGCGGTCGGCCTACGACGACTGGGGCAACCCCGTTCCGGCCAAACTCGACGCGCTGTTCGAGGCCGAGGGCGTGGACAGGGCGTTGCTGTTCTGCGAGTACAGCCCGCGCTCGACCGGGATTCAGCCGATCGAGGACAACCTGCCGCTCATCGAGTTCAACCCGGAGCGGTTCCGGCTGGTCGCCAATGTCAACCCGCACTTGCACCACCCCATCGCCGCCGAAGTGGAACGCCAGCTCGAACTGGGCGCGGTGGCGCTGAAGATCCACCCGGTCCACGGCGGGTTTTCGCCGGCCGACAAGGAGCTGTACCTCGCGTACCAGGTGTGCGCCGAGCGCGGGGTGCCGGTGATCCTGCACTCGGGGGTCAGCAGCTTCCCCGGGGCGCGCGCGTCCTTCGGCAATCCCGAGCTGCTGACCGATGTCGTCGAGGACTTCCCGGACGTGCAGTTCATCTTCGCCCACGGCGGCCGCGGCTGGTGGTACGACGTCGCCGCGTTTCTGGCCCTGGCGAAGGACAACGTCTGGCTCGACCTGTCCGGCCTGCCGCCGAAGAAGCTGCCTGAGTACTTCGCGAAGTCCGATTTCCCGCGCCTGGCCGCGAAGTTCCTCTTCGGCACCGACTGGCCGGGGGTGCCCGGAGCCAACCGGAACGTCCGGGCGCTGGCCAAACTCGGCCTGCCCGACGACGTCCTGCGCGGGATTCTCTCCGGCAACGCCGTGAAGCTGTTTCCTGGACTGGGGCTATAGGACTGGTGAGTGTTCCGGCCGCCTGCTGTGCCCTGCGGGACACCCGCACCCGGGCGTGCCGGAACGCTCACGAGTCTTTAGGACAGAATCGGGCGCACTTCGACGGCGGCGAACCGTGCGTCGGGGAAGCGTCCGGCTATCTCTTCCGCGCGTTCGGGGCTTGCGCAGTCGACTACGAAGTAGCCGGCCAACTGCTCCTTGGCTTCGATGAACGGACCGTCGGTGCCCGCGGAAACCCCCTTGCGCACCCGGACGGTCCGCGTGCTTCGCGGGTCTCCGAGCGGCGCGCTGTCGATCAGCTCGCCGGACTCCGAGATCTCCTTGAGCAGCGCTTCGAACTCGCCGGTCAGCTCGTCGCGCTTGTCACCGGACATCGCCAGTGCCTCCGGGGTCCGCAGGAAGATCGGGTGGCCCCAGCTCGCGGGGTTGCTGTAGATCATCAGCAGGTACTTCACGTTCGCTCCCCGATCTCGACATCCGTCCGCGAAACATACCGATGTCGAGATCGAACGGCTGGTTTCTACGTCTCCGGTGAACCCACCGGGAGGCGACGCCATGACCGAGGTATTTCGAACCACCACCGAAACCGGGCTGGATCCGCGCCGCTGGAAAGCGCTGGCGCTCCTCTGCGTCACCAACTTCATGGTGATCCTGGACTCGCAGATCGTCATCCTGGCGCTGCCGTCGATCGAAAAGGATCTGCGGCTCGCGCCGGGGAGTGGGCAGTGGGTGCTGAGCGCCTATCTGGTGGCCTTTGGCGGCCTGCTGCTGTTCGGTGGACGGCTGGCCGACCTGCTGGGCCGACGCCGGATGTTCCTGGTCGGGACCGCGTTGTTCGGGGTGTCTTCACTGCTGTGCGGCGCGGCCTGGTCGGGCGAAATGCTGATCGGAGCCCGTGTGGTGCAGGGAATCTCGGCCGCGATGGTGGCGCCGGCAGCGCTGTCGGCGTTGATGAGCCTGTTTCCCGACGGCGTTGAGCGGAACAAGGCTCTGGGCTGCTGGTCCGCCGTCGGCGGCTTGGGCGCCACGGCTGCGCTGCTCATCGGCGGCTCGTTGACCGGAAGCCTGGGTTGGGAGTGGATCTTCTACCTCAACCTGCCGGTGGCCGCCGGGATGCTGGTGTTCGGTCCGAAGCTGCTGCGGGAAAGCCGTGGCCGGGCCGGGGCCTACGACCCGGTTGGCGCGTTCACCAGCACGGTGGGCCTGATGCTGCTCGTCGGCGCGATCGGCTTGGCGCCCGCCCAGGGCTGGGGCAGCGCACCGGTCCTCGCGATGGTGGTCGGCGCCTTGGTGCTCGGCGGACTGTTCGTGGTGACCGAGCGGCGATCGAACGCGCCGCTGCTGCCGCTGCGGGTGTTCCGCTCCCGGCAGTTCACCGGCGGCAACCTGGTGATGGCCCTGATCGCGATGACGGCGTGGGGGATGGGTTCGACCGTGTCTGCGTATGCGCAGGACGTGCTGGCGTACTCGCCGCTTCGGTTCGGCCTGGGCACGACCGCGATGACCGCCATGACGATCATCAGCGCCTATGCCGCCCAGGCAGTCGTGGCGAAGGCGGGGATTCGGACGGTCGCTTCGGTAGGCATGGTCCTGATGGGCACGGGGGCGTTCCTGCTCACGCACGTTTCGCCCAGCGGCAGCTACTTCGCCGACCTCTTCCCGGGGCTGGTCGTCTTCGGACTCGGGCTGGGCGGCGGCCCAGTGGCGGCGATCTCCGCCGCGCTGTCTTCGGTGGGCGAACAGGAGTCCGGCGTCGCTTCCGGCGTCAACACCGCGGCGTTCCAGATCGGCGGCGCGCTGGGCACCGCGATCACGTCGTGCGTGGTGGTTTCTTACGGTTTCCAGACCGGCTTCACAGCGAGTGTGGTCTTCGCGCTGATCGGTCTGTGCGTCGCGTTTTCGCTCCTCAGGCGTTAGTGCCGTTGGTCGCTCGCAGGGTGCGCATGGCTTCGGCGAGAGCGGCGGAGGCGTCCGGCCCGAGCGGGGTCAACACCGTACGGCGCAGAATCTCCGCGCAGGCCCTGCGCGCCTGGCCGGCGACGTCCGTCCCGTGCTCGGTCAGTTCGGCGAAGGTGACGCGGCGGTCGTCCGGGCTTGGCACGCGGCAGATCAGGTCGGCGGCGACGAGCCGGTCGGCGACCTTGGTGAACCCGCCGCTCGACAGCGCCGCCTCGCCGGCCAGCCGGGTCATCGGCATGCGGTGGCCGGGGGAGCGGATCAGCCGCACGAGGATGTCGAACGAGGCCGGGGCCAGGCCGAAGCGCTCGGCGATCTCGCCCATCAGTTTGGCCTGGGTCGCGAGGTAGCCCTCGATGACCAGGCCCCACCAGGTGACGATCTCGTCGTCATCGGTGCGGGGGTCGGGTTTGCTGTCCACGGCCGTAGCCTACCGCAACTCTCTCCCCGGAATATATCTTGCGCGCGAGATGTTCTGGGGTTAGCTTGGACAGACCCTCCAGAGGAGCAGAAATGGCGATCAAGACCAGCGGTTTGCACCACGTGACCGCGATCGGCGGTGACCCGCAGCGCAACGCCGACTTCTACCTGCGGACGCTCGGGCTGCGGCTGGTGAAGACCACCGTCAACTTCGACGACCCGGGCACCTACCACCTCTACTACGGCGACCAGTCCGGCAAGCCCGGCTCGCTGATGACGTTCTTCCCGTGGAAGGACGCGCCGCGCGGCCGCCACGGCACCGGGCAGGCGACGACGACGTCGTTCTCCGTGCCCGAGGCGTCCATCGGCTGGTGGAAGCAGCATCTCGCGGCCGGCGGCGTCGAAACGAGCGAGGTCCGCAACGCCGACAACGAGGACACGCTGACGTTCTCCGACCCCGACGGCTTGACGCTGGCGCTCGTCGCCCACCCGCAGGGCGACCCGCGCGACCCGTGGGACACCGCGCTCGTACCGGCCGAACACGCGATCCGCGGGCTGCACTCGGTGACGCTGTCGGTGTCCCAGGAGGACGCGACCGCCGGGATGCTGACCGACGGCCTCGGACTGAGTTTTTCCAGCCAGGACAGCAATCGGCTGCGGTTTTCCGCCGGCGAAGGAGGCCCTGGCGCGCTGATCGACGTCCTCGTGACGCCGGATGCCCCACGTGGCTTGGTCTCCGCCGGAACCGTGCACCACGTCGCCTGGCGTGCCCCGGACGAGCCGACGCAGGCGGCTTGGCGAGAGGAGCTCGTCGACAAGGGTGTCAATGTGACATCCATTTTGGACCGTCAGTACTTCCGCTCGATCTACTTCCGCGAGCCGGGCGGCACGCTGCTCGAAGTGGCGACCGACGAGCCTGGCTTCGCGATCGACGAACCGTTGCTGGAACTGGGTCGCGCGTTGAAACTGCCGCCGTGGCTCGAGCCGAAGCGCGAGGACATTGTCGCGATGCTGCCGAAGCTGAACCTGCCGACGGAGAACAACCCGGAGTTCGCGCGATGACCGAGTTGGTGCACAAGTTCACCGACGGCGATCCGGCCGCGCCGGTGCTATTGCTGCTGCACGGCACCGGTGGCGGGCCGGACGACCTGCTCGGCCTCGCGCGTGAGCTGAGTCCGTCTTCGGCCGTGCTCGCCCCGGCCGGGTCAGTGTCGGAAAACGGCGCTGCGCGGTGGTTCCGGCGGCTGGCCGAAGGCGTGTTCGACTTCGAGGACGTCGTCGTGCGGGCCAACGAACTTGCCAATTTCGTCCTTGAGGCACAGGAGAAGTACGGATTCGCCGGTCGGCGGCTCGTTGCCGTCGGCTTCTCGAACGGCGCCAACATCGGCGCCGCGCTCACCCTGCTGCGTCCGGACGTCGTACGCGAAGCGGCCCTGTTCGCCGCGATGTCACCAGTGCCCGACCCGCCGGCGTTGGACCTCTCCGGGACGCGGGTCTTCCTGTCCAACGGCGAACGGGACGCCATGGCGCCACTGTCGTCGACCGAGCACCTCATCACCGCACTCCGCGACCGCTCGGCCGAAGTAACCTCCCATCGCCACCCTGGCGGCCACCAGATCACCCTCGATGCTCTTTCGTCGGCGAAGGCGTGGCTTTGAGGAACGTTATTAATTTACCAGGAAAAAAGAACGCGGTAGCGTCGCCGTCATGGAGATAAGAATCGCTACCAAGGCAGACGTCGCGGTGACTGCGGAGCTGAATCAGTTGCTGTACAAGGAAGACGCCGCAGTCAGGGATCCCTTCGCCGACATCGAGGCCGCCTGCGCCGACGCGGTCCCGTACTTCGAAACCTTCATCGGCGGCGAGTCCACGGACGTTTTCCTCGCCGAGGAAAACGGCACCGTAGCCGGTTACCTGGGCGCCAGGTACTCGGCCGGGAATCTCCGGCGGCCGGCGTCCACCGCGGAACTGGAAGCCATGTACGTCCGCGAATCCTTCCGTGGACGCCAGGTCGGCGGCCTGCTGATCACCGCATTCTTCGGCTGGGCGAAAGAAAAAGGTGCGGGCCGAGCCGCGGTTTCGGCTTTCCACGCCAACGAATCCGCGCGGCGCCTGTACGAACGTTTCGGGTTCGCCTCAAAGTTCGTCACCCTGGACATGCCCCTGTAGTTCACTCTCGCGCGTTGCCATCCATGGACACGTGTCCGCCGATGCCGGTAGGAAGGGTGCATGACAGCACTCGAGAACTGGTCGGCGCAGCTGGCGGGCTGGGCGATCCCGGAGCACATCCTTGCGGCGGCCACGGAGTCGCCGTGGGTCCTGCCGCACGCGGTGTTCGTCCGCCGTGCGGACAGGCATGTCCTGTCTCCGACGGGCGCGTCCTATGCGGAGCTGCGAAAAGCCCTGGGCGACAGCGGGACCGTGCTCGACATCGGCGCGGCGGCGGGTGCGGGAAGCCTGCCGGCCGCCGAAGCCATCGAGCACGTCACGGCGATCGACGTCAACGAGCGGCTGCTCGGCGAGTTCGGTGAGCGTGCGGTGGCGCTCGGGGTACCGCACCGGCTCGTCGAGGGGCTCTGGCCGGACGTCGCCGAGCAGGTCGACGTCGTCGACGTGGTCGTATGCGCGCACGTCCTGTACAACGTGCCGGACCTCGCGCCGTTCGTCGCCGCGCTCACCGGGCACGCGCGGCGGCGGGTCATCGTGGAGATCTCCGAAGCGCATCCGCTGACAGCGCTCAACCCGCTTTGGCGGCGTTTCCACGGCATCGAACGCCCCGAAGGGCCTAACGCCGACGACGCGGTGGCCGCATTGCGCGAACTCGGAGTCGAGCCCGAGGTCACTCGCTGGAGCAAGGCCGCCGCTCCGGAATACCAGCGTTTCGACGAGCTCGTCGACGTCACCAGGCGTCGCCTCTGCCTGCCGTCGGACGCCGCGTCGGAGGTCGGCGCGGCGTTGCGTGAACTCGACGTCGACACCCGGACCCCGCCCGACCTGGGCTCCTCCGGCCGCAACGTGGTGACGCTCAGCTGGTCTTGACGTTCATCCATTCGAGGGCTCAGCGCAGCGTAAACCACCCGGGGGGCTGACAATCAGAGGTATGACTCACGCACAGGACGGCCGACACGCCGCGGCGCCGGCCGAGGTCCCTTCCGGTACCGCGCCGGAGTCCGATGTGGACGGTCTGCCGCCGGTCACCGAGCCGGCGCCCTCGGTGAAGATCAAACGCACCCGGGTCAGCGGGACCTGGGTCGCGGTCGTCGTCGCGATCCTCGTGCTGATCCTGCTGCTGATCTTCATCCTGCAGAACCTCGACAGCGCGACCGTGCACTTCTTCGGCATGTCCGGCAGCATGCCGCTCGCGGTGGCGATGCTGTTCTCGGCGATCGCCGGGGCGCTGCTCGTCGCGCTCGTCGGCGGCGCGCGCATCCTGCAGCTGCGCGGCGAAACCCGGAAAGCCCGCAAAGCCCTCCGCTAACCCCCTGACTCCTCTTTTCCTATCCTGGCCCGCCGCAAGCCCCTGAAGTGCAGTTAGCGGGCTAAATGTAGCGCTTAGGCATGCTAAGCAACGGGCGCAAACGTTTGCGCGGGGGGTGCCGGGTGGGTCGGGTGGCTCAGCGGATGATCGACACCATCGCCAGGATGGCTTCGCCGACGGCCTTGTCGCCTTTGAGCTTGACGCGGTCCCGGACGTCGCGGAGTTGGATGTTGCGGGTGCACAGCCGCCAGAACGTCCCGGCGTCCGTCGTCGCCGACGCGAGCGGCGTCCGTACGGGCCCACCGCGGGCGACCGTCCAGCGGCCACCCGCGCGGGTCGCCGTCCACGTGCCCAGACCGGTCACGGTGTACGCCGCCTGCTTCCCCTCGGCCGCGACACATCCGCGCAGCGCGTGCGGCAGCGCGCGCATGAACGTGTCCACCACCGGCTCGACGAACTCCGCCTGGTCGAGCAGCGCGACCCCGGCCGCCTCCCGGATCTGCTGCTGGTGCACCCAGTACTCGGTGTACTCCCGCGCCGCGTCGAGCCAGATCGGCGCGGGCTCCGGCCCGGCCCAGCTCACCGGCCCGCCGAGCTCGTCGACGTCGACGCGGCTCCAGACGTCGACAATCTGCGCGCTGACGTCGACGAGCATCGCGAACAGCACCTCCGGCGACAGCCTGCGGCAGGCGAGCACCCACTCGGCGTTGATCCGGTTGATGAACGCCGGCAGGTCGTCGCCCGGCTCGTCGACGCGGTAGCCATCGCGGTCGCGGGAGAGCCTGCCCAGCTTGTCGCCCAGGATGTGGGCGGCGACGTCGTGCACCGTCCACCCCGTGCAGACCGTCGGCGCGGCCCACTGTTCGGGCGTGAACTGGCCGAGAACCGCCAGCAATGACTGCTCTTCCCTGGCCAGCAGCGGCAGGACGTCGATCGGCGGACCCCACGGCGAATCGCTCATGCGGGGGATTGAAACATCGACGCCGAAAGGTTTGTAAAGCCCGCTCGCCTACTCGCAGGTAGCATCACCCCGAACGTGAGGAGCTGACGCCGTGACCACGCACGATCGACTGCTCGACGCCCACAGCGGCGACGAGGTCCCGAACCTGGCGCAACGCGCCGTCGGGCTGGCGGGCTGGGCCGCGCGAACGGGCTACTCGTTCACCCGGAAACTGCCCGGCGTCGACACCGCCGAGCGCGGTATCCGCCAGGTCGAGCGCCAGCTGCTGGGCGAGCTGCGCCGTCGGCTGGACGAGGTCGACGACCCGTACCACGCCGCGCTCTCGGCCGCGTCCGCGATGAACCGGCCCACTGGCAACGGGCGCGCGACGGCGTTCGATGCACCCGCCGTCATCACGGTCGTGCCCTCGCGGGACGGACACAGCGAGCCGCTGCGCGCCGCGATGGCCGAGCTGCTCAACCGGTCGATCGGCTTCGGCCGGGAACGCGCCAAGGAGTACCTCTACGCGATCATCCTGCGCCAGCTCACGCCGGACGAGGCCCGCATCCTCTCCGCGCTGTCCGACGGCTCGCCGTTCCCACTGATCGACGTCGCCGAGCGCGCGGGCGTCGGCGGCACCGGCCGGATCGTGCTGCGCAACGCGTCCACGGTCGGCAAGGCAGCGGGTGTGTCGCTGAACGACCAGGTGCCCAGCTACCTGACGCGCCTGATCGGGCTCGGCCTCGCCGACATCGACGAAGAAGCACCCTCGCTGGAGACGCAGTACGAAATCCTGATGACCGACGAGACGGTCCGCCAGGCGGAGGCCTCGATCAAACGCGCCAAGCTGATCCGGCGCACCGTGCACATTTCCCGGCTCGGCGCCCAGTTCTGGGAAGCCTGCGACCCGACGGCCCGTTAGTGCCCCGCGGATGAGCGGGATCATCGACGACTTCGCTCAGCATTGGCCCTTGTTCGTGTCGATCCCGATCGTCGCGGCGCTGATCGGGTACGGCACCAAGCTGATCGCCATCCGGATGATGTTCCAGCCGCTGGAGTTCATCGGCGTCAAGCCGTTCCTCGGCTGGCAGGGCATCGTGCCGAAACGTGCCGCGCGCATGGCCAGTATCGCCTGCGACACGATGACCGAGCAGCTGATCAAACCGGCCGAGATCATGGCCAGGCTCGATCCGGAACGCATCGCGAAAGAGATCGAAAAACCGATGCTGGCCGCGGTCGAAGACATTGTCCGCGACGTCGCCGGCCATTATCAGGCCGGGCTTTGGGAATCGATGCCCGTCCGGGTGCAGCAGTTGGTCATCCGCCGCGTCCAGGCGGAGTCGCCGCGCATGATCGCCGCGGTGCTGGACGCGATCAAGGAAGACGTCGACAACGTTTTCGACCTCAAGGACATGGTCGTCACCAGTCTGGTCAAGGACAAGGCGCTGCTGAACCGGATCTTCCAGGAGGCCGGCCGCAAGGAGTTCCAGTTCATCGCGCGGTCAGGAATCGTGTTCGGCGGCCTGATTGGCGTGATCCAGATGGTCGTCTGGGTGCTGTTCAAACAACCGCTGATCATGCCGCTGTTCGGTCTGTTCACCGGCTGGTTCACCGACTGGCTGGCGTTGAAGATGATTTTTGTGCCCCGGCAGCCCAAGCGGTATCTCGGGATTTTCGAATGGCAGGGCCTGTTCCTCAAACGCCGTGCCGAGGTATCCGAGTCGTACGGATCGTTGATCGCGCAGGAGATCATCACCCCGCACAACGTCATCGAGGCCGTTTTGCGCGGCCCGCTTTCGGACCGGGTGCTCGGGCTGATCCAACGTCAGATCGATGCGGAACTTTCCCAGCAGACGTACGGCGTGAAGCCGCTGGTCGTCTTCGCGGTGGGCAGCAGGCGTTACCAGGACATGAAACTCAGCATTTCCCGCAACATCATGGCGCGGCTGCCCGAGACCATGCGTTATATCGAGCATTACGCCACGGACGCGATGGATATCCGGAACGTGCTGGTGGAGAAAATGAAAGAACTCGAACCCGAGGAATTCGAAGGCCTGCTGCGGCCCGCGTTCCAGCAGGACGAATGGATTCTCATCGCGACCGGCGCGATACTCGGGTTCTGCATCGGTGAAGCGCAGTCATTGTTGCTGGAACACTTCACGCGCTAGGCCGTGTCCCGTGGACCATGGATCTGCGGGACACGGCCCAGTGCTCAGTCCCAGTAGTTGAAGACGACGTCGCCGAAGGTGGCGGGCTGCCAGTAGCGGATGTCGTACGGGTCGTGCGGGGGCAGTTCTCCGGACGTGATCTGGCTCAGGGGCCGGCTCAGCTCGGCGACGCTCAGTACCTTGAACGGCTCGATCTGGGACAGCGCGGCCGCCAGATCGACCACATCCAAAAAGGACAGCGGACCGGCCTGACCCGCCGCCGGCGGTGGCGCGATCGCCAGCAGCGGCACCTCGCGGTTGGCCAGCACGGCCACCGTGACGTCACGATGTTCGAGCAGCGCGAGATGGAAGTTCGGGGTCGGCTGGGTTGCCTCGACGACCTCGAGGACCTGCCGTCCAGTGGCGCGCGCGGCCGAGAAACAAGCCTTGCTGAAATCCCGCACGTCGACAGTCACCGGTGAAGCCTAACCGCCCGTCTCGCCCGGGATCCCCCGGTGGCTTTACCGAGGGTGAGCCCGCCCGACGAGCCCGCAACTCGACGGCGAGTTGCGAACCCTCCACAAAGGACGGCTACCTCAGTCCAGCGCGGGTAGGCGGATGGTGCAGACGGTTCCGACGCCGACTTCGCTGGTCACGGTGAGTGACCCGTCGTGCGCGCCGACGATCTCCCGTGCGATGGCAAGGCCGAGGCCGCGTCCGCCGGTGCTGCGGCTTCGGGCGTTGTCTGCGCGCCAGAATCGGTCGAAGACGTGCTTGAGGTCGTCCGGTTCGATCCCGCGGCCGGTGTCGGCGACTTCGATGACGACCGAGTCCTGGTCGGTCACCGCGCGGAGCTTGACAGTGCCGCCGCGGTCCACGGGCACCGCACGACGACAGCCGGGCACGTGGGCCTGTCGGCTCCGGTGAGTCAGTGGAACGTGCCGAGTTCGCCGACGTCGCTCGCGGGCGCCGTGCCGGATGCCGCGGACGCGCACGTCGACACTCCCGGCGACTGGTCGTGGGCGCTGCTCGACACCACGACCGGCAAGACCGTCGGCTCACCGAACAGGGACACTTTCCTCAACACGACCGAGTCGATGATCAAGGTCTGGCTCACCACCGACTACCTGGTGACCGCGGACCGCACCGGCCGGGGTGTCACCGCGTCCGACCAGGCGCAGTTGCAACGGATGATCCACTTCAGTGACGACCACGCCGCGCAATGGGCGTACCTCCGACTCGGCGGCGACGCGGCCGTCGGCGAGCTGATCGAGACGTGCGGCCTGCATGACACCGTGGTGACGCACAACTGGTGGTCCAAAACCCGGATCTCCGCTCAGGACGC
Organism: Amycolatopsis sp.; assembly: GCF_025464955.1. Taxonomy (GTDB): domain Bacteria; phylum Actinomycetota; class Actinomycetes; order Mycobacteriales; family Pseudonocardiaceae; genus Amycolatopsis. Next base: position 57,243 of record NZ_JAODNM010000051.1, read on the forward strand.
CGTCACCATGGGCCGCTGCGTCACCGATGGACACCTGCTCAGCCCGTATTGGCAGGCCTGGCTGCTCGACCAGATGCGGCATGTCGACGCCTCGAACGCCTTCGGCATCTCGCAGGCGCCGGCGCTGGCCGAAGTGGACCCGGCCGTCAAGAACGGCTGGACCGAACGCGCCATCGGCACCAGCGACATCTGGGCAGTCAACTGCCTCGCGACCTGGGACCACTGGACGCTGGCCATCCTGACGAACTACCCGGCGTCGCTCGGTCTCGACCACGGCGCGTCCGTCTGCCGGACCGTCACCCAACAGCTCTTCGGGTGAGTGGGGCGACCCTGTGATCTGTCGTGAAGGCCACCTTCATGGCGTAAGGCGTACTCAACTAGGCCTTGACGACGTCTCTGCCCTGCCGAACTTCCCCATTCGCCCCGGTCCTTGCTGCCAGGGAGACCGAACAGGGGGTGTTACACAGATCGACCGTGGTTGAAACGTTACTGTTACCTTGCTCACCTGTGTTTCTGTGTATCCCCTGGTGGATGCCGTGCCACCGATCGGGTGATCTGCCGCCGGCAATAGTCTCTGTTACTTTTTATAAACATGTCCGGAAAGCACTTGATCGAATCCCCGACCAAGGCCGATGGTGCCGCGCTGTGGCGAATCGCCCGCGATTCTCGAAAGCTCGATCTGAACTCGCCGTATGCGTATTTACTGTGGTGCCACGACTTTGCCGACAGCTCTGTCGTCGCGCGTGTCGAAGGCGCCGCGGTCGGGTTCGTGATCGCGTACCGCAAGCCGTCAGCGCCGGACACGGCGTTGGTCTGGCAGGTGGCCGTCGACGCCTCCCAGCGGGGAAAGGGCCTGGCCGGAGCCCTGTTGGACGAGCTGTTCGCCAAACTCGTCGACGAGGGCGTCCGGTACCTGGAGACCACGATCACGCCCGACAACGAGGCGTCCATCCGGCTGTTCGGCTCGTTCGCCAAGAGATGGAACACCGCGCTGGAAAGCGCGGAACTGTTCGGTGCCGATGATTTCCCGGACGACGGCGAAGGCGCGCACGAGCCAGAGGACCTGTATCGAATCGGTCCCCTCGAGCGCAAATAATTCGTCAATCAGACTTGAAAGACAGGGGAGTTTCGTGAACATCTTCGAAGAGCTCGAATCCGAGGTCCGCAGTTACAGTCGCGGCTGGCCGGTCGTGTTCGACCGTGCTTCCGGCAGCCGGCTGTACGACGAGGACGGCAAGTCGTACCTTGACTTCTTCGCCGGCGCCGGGGCGCTGAACTACGGGCACAACAACCCGGTCCTCAAGCAAGCGCTGATCGACTACATCTCCCGTGACGGTGTCACGCACTCGCTGGACATGTACACCGTCGCGAAGCGTGACTTCCTGCAGACGTTCAAGGACGTCATCCTCGAACCGCGAGAGATGGACTACAAGGTCGTCTTCCCCGGCCCCGGCGGCGCCAACGCGGTCGAAGCCGCGCTGAAGCTGGCCCGCAAGGTCACCGGCAAGTCCGCGGTCATCAACTTCACCAACGCGTTCCACGGCATGACGCTGGGCGCGCTCTCGGTGACTGGCAACTCGATGAAGCGCGAGGCCGCCGGGATCCCGCTGGTCCATGCCACCCCGATGCCGTACGACCAGTACTTCGACGGTGTCATGCCCGACTTCATGTACTTCGAGAAGCTCCTCGAAGACTCCGGCAGCGGGCTGAACGAGCCGGCCGCCGTGATCGTCGAGGGCGTCCAGGGCGAGGGCGGTATCAACGCGGCCAGCACCGCATGGCTCAGGGGCCTCGGTGAGCTGTGCGAACGCCGGAACATCCTGCTCATTCTCGACGACGTCCAGATGGGCTGTGGCCGCACCGGCGCGTTCTTCAGCTTCGAAGAGGCCGGGATCAAACCGGACATCATCTGCCTGTCGAAGTCGATCGGCGGGTACGGCCTGCCGATGGCGTTGACGCTGATCAAGCCCGAGCTCGACATCTGGGAGCCCGGCGAGCACAACGGCACCTTCCGCGGCATCAACCCGGCGTTCATCACCGCCACCGAGGCGCTGCGCACCTACTGGAGCGACGACGAGCTCGAGAAGTCGACCAAGGCCAAGGGCGAGCGGATCGCCATCGCGTTCAAGGGCCTGGTCGAGGCCTACCCCGAAGCCAACCTGGTCGCGAAGGGCCGCGGCCTGGCCCGCGGGCTGGAGTTCGCGAACGGCGAGCTGGCCGGCGCGGTGTGCAAGGCCGCCTTCGAGCGTGGACTATTGATGGAGACAGCCGGGCCGGACGGCGAGGTCATGAAGCTGCTGCCGCCGCTGACGCTGTCCGACGACGAGCTGACCGAGGGGCTCGCGATCATCGATGAGTCCATCAAACTGGTACTCGGATAAGGGAGAAGCGCTTTGATCGTTCGCACACTGGACGAAATCACGGACACCGAAGCCGACATCAAGACCGAAAACTGGCGCAGCAAAAGGATCATGCTGGCCAAGGACGGCCTGGGGTTCTCGGTGCACGAGACCACGTTGTACGCCGGCACGGTGAGCGACTTCTGGTACGCCAACCACGTCGAGGCCGTGTTCATCACCTCCGGTGAGGGCGAGGTCGAGAACAAGGCGACCGGCGAGGTGTTCCCGCTGGCGCCCGGAACGATCTATGTGCTCAACGACGCCGACAAGCACCAGGTCCGCCCCAAGACCGAGATCAAGTGCGTCTGCGTGTTCAACCCGCCGGTCACCGGCCGCGAAGTCCACGACGAGAACGGCGTTTATCCGCTGATCACCGAGTAGTAGCGAACTCTCAAGGAGGAGAGCAATCTTGACACTCATGGACATCCGGGTCGAGGACGGCTACCCGACCCGCATCCAGGGCGAACCAGAGCTGCTGGAGCGCCACGACCCGACGGTGTGGGGCTCCGCCGCCGACGGCCCGATCGACTCCGCCACCCTCGCCGGCCACGACGCGCGCGGTTATTCGAACGTCGAGAATCTGCTGTCGCGCGTCGAGGTGGAGGCGTACTGGAACGACCTGATCCGCTTGACGGGGCGGCCGCAACTCCGCGGCGACGAGCGCGTGATCACCGAGCCGAAGTCCGATGAGGTCCGGTCGATCTTCGACGTGCACCTGCTCAGCGACCTCGTCGGCGAGCTCGTCCGCGACCCGCGGGTGCTCGACCGCGCGCGGCAGATCCTGGGCTCGGAGGTGTACATCCACCAGAGCCGGGTGAACTACATGCCGGGCTTCGAGGGTACCGGGTTCTACTGGCACTCGGACTTCGAGACTTGGCACGCCGAGGACGGCATGCCGGCCCCACGCGCGGTGAGCTGCTCGATCGCGCTGACCGACAACTTCGCCTTCAACGGCGGCCTGATGGTCATCCCAGGCTCGCATCGGACGTTCGTCCAGTGCGCCGGCGGGACGCCCCGGAACAACTACAAACGTTCACTCAAGGCGCAGCGCGCCGGCGTCCCGAGCCAGGACAACGTCTCGAAAATGGCCGCCGAGCACGGGATCGAGCAGTTCACCGGGGCCGCGGGCGACGCGTTGTTCTTCGACTCGAACGTTCTGCACGGTTCGGGTAACAACATCACCCCGTACATGCGCTCGAATATCTTCCTGGTTTTCAACAGTGTGGAAAACCCGCTGGGACAACCGTTTTCCGCCGCCGAGCCACGTCCGACGTTCATCGCCGGTCGCGACTTCACCCCGCTGACCCGATGAATTTCCCGGCGGGTCGGCGGTAGCCGAGCCGGTGCGGCCTGTTACTTTGGCCGCACCGCGCGAACGTTGTGCGTTCGCGCGAAATGTTGTCGATGACCGTAAGCGGGTTCTTCGCTCGGGGTGAGCCCCCCGCGCAGTCGTGGACGACAGCACCACCGAGTGCGGCCCACGCCACCAGATCGGGACTGGTGGCGTGGGCCGTACTCGTTCCGGCGGTCGGTCACCCCACTTTGGGCTGCTGTTCTTGAACTGCGTTCAGGGTAGGTTTGACTCTCGGTCGACCTGCGCGGGAGGTGGGATGAGCACGGCAGCCAGCGGTTCCGCCGGTGCGTATTTCCAGCTGCTCGGGCCCGTCCGGTTGTTCGACGGCGAGCGGGCCGTGCCGATCGGCGGGCCCGGCGTCCGCGGTCTGCTGGCGCTGCTGGCGTTGTCCCCGAACCGGGTCGTCGGCCTGGACGACATCATCGACGCGCTGTGGAGCGAAGACCCGCCCGCCACGGCGAGGACGATCGTCCACGGCAACGTGTCGCACCTGCGGCGGGTCCTGCGGTCGATCTCCGGCGGCGGCCCCGGCCATGCGCAGATCCTGACCGCCCCGCCCGGCTACCAGCTCAGCGTCGACCCGCAGCGGATCGACGTGAACCGCGCGCGCACCCTGCTCGACCGCGCGAACGCCGCGCCCTCCCCGCGGCGTGCGGACCTGCTGCGGCAGGCGTTTTCGCTGTGGCAGGGTCCGCCCTTGTCCGGAGTGCCCGAATCGTTGCGGGCCCCGGAACTCGAAGAGTTGCGCCTGGCCGTGCACGGTGCCCGGGTCGACGCCGACCTGGCCGAGGGCGGGCACAGCGCGTTGATCGTCGAGCTGAGTCCGCTGGTGCGCGCGAACCCGTTGGCCGAGCGGACGGTCGGGCAGCTGATGCGCGCGCTGTACTACGCGGGCCGGCGCAGCGATGCGCTCGAGCTCTACCAGCGGGTTTCCCGGCAGGTGGTGGACGCGCTCGGGATGGACCCCGGCCCCGAGCTCAGGCACCTCCAGCTGCGGGTGCTGAACGACGACCTCCCGCCGCTCGTCCCGGCCGACGCCGTGGTCCTGTCGGCTTCCGTCGCGCCGGCGCAGCTGCCGCCCGCGGTGCCGCACCTGGCCGGCCGGGAAGCGGATCTGGCCTGGCTCGACGAGCTGCTGGAACGGGCCGAGGCCGGGCAGAGTGCCGTCGGGGTCGTCACTGGGCCCGCTGGGATCGGTAAGAGCGCGCTGGTTGTTTCGTGGGCGCATCGGGCGGCCAACCGCTTCCCGGACGGGGTGCTGTTCGCTTCGTTGCGTGGCTTCGACCCGCACCACCCCGCGTTCGAACCCGCGGACCTCATCACGCAGTTCCTCCTCGGCCTCGGCGTCCCCACCGCGGACGTCCCGGAGCAACTGCACGAGCGCGTCGCGCTGTACCGGTCGCTGATCGCCGGCCGTCGGATGCTGGTGCTGCTGGACGACGCGCGAACGGCCGAGCAGGCCAGGCCGCTGCTGCCGCCGGGTTCCCGGTCGATGGCGTTGGTGACCAGCAGGTCCCGGCTCGACGGGCTCGCGGTGTCGAACGCCGCGCGGCTGCGCGCGCTGGACACGCTGTCCCCGGAGGACTCGGTGCGCCTGATCGAGGAGCTCACCGGCCCGGCCGACCGCGACCTCAACCACGCGCTGGCGAAACTCTGCGGCTACCTGCCGCTCGCGCTCCGGATCGCCGGCGCGCGGCTCGCCGCCAGTCCACAGCGGACGGCCGGGGAGCTGGTCGACGAGCTCACCAACGAGCGGACCAGGCTGGCGGCGCTCGACGTCGGGGACGCCGGTGGCCCCGGCGGCGCCGACACCAGCGTGCGGGCCGCGCTGGACGTGTCGTTCCGCGGCCTGCCACCCGATGTCGCCACGACGTTTCGCACGCTGGGCGCGCTCACCAGCCGGTCGGTCGGGCCGCAGTTGATCGCCGCGCTGTCCGGCACGACGGTCCGCGAGGCGCGGCGCCGGCTGCGCACGCTCGTCACCCACAACCTGCTGGCCGAGACCGTCCGAGACGTCTTCACCCAGCATGACCTCGTCCGCCTCTACCTGCGGGAACTTGCCGAGACCGAGCTGACCGACGCCGAACGCGAAGCCGCGCTCAGCAGCTCGATGCGGTACTACTTGGCCGTCGCCGACCAGGCGCGCCGCAAGCTGCTGCGGATCGTCGACCCGCTGGACTTCGCCGGTTCGCTTCCTGCTGAGCTCTCGCCGGATCTCGACGGCTTCGACGGCGCACGGCGCTGGTTCGCCGCCGAGTGGCCGAACCTGCTGGCCACGCTCGAAGCGGCGTTGGCCGCTCGCCGGTACACCGAGGTCTGGCAGCTGGCCCGCGTCGCGCACACCTACCAGGTCGTGTGCCCGCTGTGGGACGACTGGACCCGGCTGGTCGAGATCGGGATGGCGGCCGCGACGGGGTCAGGTGACGACCTCGCCCGCTGCTGGATGCTCATTTCGCGGTGCGCGCTGGCGCTCACGTTCGAACTGCCCGAAGGCAGTCTCGCCGACGCCTCGGAGGCGTTGGAGATCGCGAAGGAGCTCGACGACGACAGGCTGATCATCTCGGCCACCATCCACCTCGGCGGCGCGCTCACCCTCTGGGGCCGCTACGACGAGGCGATCGTCCAGCTGCGGGACGCGGTCGAGGAGACCGACCGCATGGGCGACCTCGCGTTGCGCGGGCAGGCACTGAACAACTGCGCCGAGGCGGAAAAGCGGGCCGGGCGGCGGTTCGAGGCGATCATGCACCAGCTCGCGTCGCTGGAGATCGACAGGCAGCTCGGGGACGACAGTTACGTCGTGGTGTCGCTGAACAATCTCGCCGAGCTGAACCTCGGGCTCGGCGAGCTCAGCTCCGCCGAGCGGTACGCGCGCGAGAGCGTCCACATCACGGTTACGCGGCAGTTCACGTTGCAGGAAGGCGTTTCGCGGCTCACACTGGCGCGGACACTGCTCGCGAAAGGCGATCCGGAAGGCGCCCGCGAACACTTTGAACTGGCCTTGCGGCTCTACGAGCTGGCGAACCCGAAGTTCGCCGACGAAGTCCGCGCCGAGCTGCGGGAACTGGGGTCCCGCACCCCTTAGCGGATTCTTAGTGCTCTCGACGTCGGTCCGCGTAATGTCCAGACCAGTGCGGATCGAGTCTCAGGGGAGAGGCGTCTTGACGAGCCCACTGCGATCCGGCCCGCCTGCCATGTGCCGGATCGCGTTCGGCAGGGCCGCCAGGAGCGGCCCGTGGGTAGTCCGGCTGGTGCGATCCTGGGGGATCCGGCCGGACTACCAGGCCCCCCTCACCGCAACTCGACGGCGACTTGCGGTACTTGTGCACACTAACCATCGCAACTCGACGGCGAGTTGCGATCGTTGGGGACACCCACGACCGCAACTCGACGGCGACTTGCGTGGCCGGGACGAATCGTTACTTATTGGTCGAAGAGGTTGACTTCGGGGGTGATCTCGAGGAGTTCGTGGACGGGACGTCCGCGCCTGCCGTCGATCGTGGTGGTCCGGACCACTCGCAACCGCGCGGTGACCGGACGGTCGAGGTGGGCCTTGATCTGGTCGAGCAGGTCCGGCGCGACCGCGCCCTGGATCGTGCCGCCGGATTCCCGCTCCAGATAGAAGATCCGTCGCCGGGTGCGGACGCCGTCGAGCCGGCCGCTGACCGTTTCGTAGCCGACCGCGTCCCGGGTTTCCCGCAGGCTGCTGCTCAGGATCCGGGCCTGCTCGGTGGTCATGCTCCGCGCGACCTGCTCACCGGACGTCGGCGTGAGCGACAGCCCGATGCCCGCGTTTTTGGTGACGGCGTTGACGATGTCGCTGACGGCGTTGCGCACGGTGTCGCGCTGGAGCAGCACCGCGTCGAGCGCGCCGTCGTCGGAACCGTTGGCGGGCAGGAAGTCGCACAGCTCCTTGACCGCGCGCTCGGACAGCGTTTCGAGGCCGTCGAAGATCAGCGCGTCGTCTGCTGCCGGCTCGGGGAAGCCGAAGAAGATCGCGTTCCCGGCCTGGCCTCGCTGGATGAGCGGGGCCTTGTCGCGGTCGGCGGGCTGGACGATCGTCACCTCGCCCGCGGGGTTGCGGATGATGTGGCCGATCTTCGCTGTCGCGTCCTGCAGGGCGCGGCTGAGGTCGGAGAACGTGTACGCGTCGAGGTGGGTGGCGCCGATGAGCGACACCTGCAGCAGCGGCGAGCGCGAGGTGCGCTCGAACTTGGCGTGCGCGGCCATCGCCGACGCCCGCGCGAGGTCGTCGAGCCAGGTGCCGCCGGGGATCTCCTCGGCGATCCGGCGGAACTCACTTCTCACCAGACGACCTCCGGATAGCCCCGTCCGCCTTCGGCCCAGACGTCTTCCCAGGTTTCTTCGTCGCCGGGGCGGCAGATGAACCCGTCGAGCATGCCGCCGACGGGCTGGATCTTGTCCAGGTACATCGCGGGCTGCCCGACGATGACCCCCTGCAGCGTCAACAGCCCGTAGAGCGCGGACCGGCCGCTGTCGTCGAGCCGTTTCAGCGCACCCCACTCGTCCGGGATGAGGACGACGTCGAGCCCCTGGGGAACGTCATGCGAGCGGACGATCAGCTGCCCGCCGATCCAAGCGCGGCCGGACGCGATGATCCGCATCGCCACCCCCAGATAGCTGTTTAGCGCGCTGAAGAGGAGCTCGCGTTCGTTCTGATGCGGTGCGTCGAAGACCAGGCGTTCATAGACATCGGCCAGATCGGCCGGATGCGGACCCGGGGGGAGAACGTTCTGCGCGGTCCAGTGCGGAAGCGCCATCCAGCCTCCCTTGTTTGGTCAAGGCGTGTCTTGTCGAGGCCGGCTCACCGGGGCCCAGGTTCCCGCTCACAATCCGTAGCCGAACCTACCAGCCGTCCGGGTAAGGCCGTCCGTTGGTGGTGTGGTCCCTCGGAGCTAGCGGGGCCAGTCCGTGGACGACGAAGGCCAGGCCGGCTCGTCGGTGTCGTCGCGCGGAGCGGGTTGCGGGTCGACGGTCGGCAGGTGGCCTTCGCGGTGGCCGGTGACGTCGACGTCTTCCGGGGGCCAGTCGTTCTGCGGACGCGGCGGGTATTCGGGTGCGGGCGGGTCTTCGTACGGTTCCTCATAGTCCGACGCCGGGATGTACTGGGTTTGGTCGACGGGCCGGCCGAGTTCGTCGTCGTAGCCGTCGGGCTCGGCTCCGGGACGTCGGCGGTTCACCGCCGTGAAGATCACGGTAGCCACCGCGGCGCCCAGCAGGAACGCGATCAGCAGCCAGACCCAGATCTGCCCGAAGAGCCAGAGCATTCGTTCACCTCACCGTGATTTCGACTCGCCGGTCGCCGTCTCCGGTGCCTGATTGGGTACCGCCGGCCGCCTTCGACGTAATACGCCTGGACGGCACCCCGTCGGCGGTCAGTAGTTTCGCCACCGCGCGGGCGCGGTCCCGCGACAGCTTGAGCGCGGCCGACTCGCTGCCCGGCCCTTGCGCGACATGCCCGGTGATGTCGAAGTGCGCGGTCACGGCCGCGACGCTGATCAGCTCGGCGATCTGCTTTGCCGCCTGCGAGCCCTGCGGGGTCAGCTTCGCGGTGTTGGGCTCGAAAGTGATCGGCGACGCGGCGAGCACGGCGTCGATCTGCTTCTGCAGCGTCGGTTTGTCCGGGGCAGGAGAAGGCGGTGCTGACGAAGTCGGCGGAGGAGCGCTGCTGCTCGACGGCGGAGGCGTGCTGGGCGTGGACGGCACCGCCGCGGCCGGCGTGCTTTCCGGCGCGCCCACCGCCACGACTCGCACTCCTTCGACGCCGCGGACGACGTCTTCGGCCTGGCTCGTCTTGTCCGCGGCGAACCCGTGCAGCGTCGCGTCCCGGCCGCGGAAGGTGACCTGGCCGCCGGTCAGACCGGCGGCCTGCAGCGCGGACTGCGACCGCGACGCCAGGTCGTCCGAAATGCCGGCCGAGGACGCCCACATCGCTATCCCCGCCAATACGGCCGTGACCAGCACCGCCAGCGGAAGCAGGCGGAGCCAGACACGTGCACCGGACATACCTGGGACTGTAAGACGTCAGGCCCCACTGTGCGAGCTGGGCTCGTGAGCGTTCCGGCACGCCCGGGAGTGGGTGTCCCGCAGGGCACAGTAAGGCGGCCGGAACACTCACGAGCCACGCTGGGTCAGGAAGCTGTGGCGCTGTCCTGCCGGATGACGGCTTCCTCGACGATCGGAGGCTGGGCCGGGAGGAAAGGGGCGAGCTCGGGCCTCTTCGGGGACAACCCGTCGCCCATCGACTCGCCCTTGAGCTGGCGGCGGATCCACGGGAGCAGGTGGACCTTGGTCCACTCGAGGTCCGAGCGCCGCGAGGTGATCCAGGTGCTCTGTTCTGCGCTTTCGGGCCACGGCTCGCGCCAGTCGCCGTCGATCGGGACGCCGAGTACGGACGCGGTACGCAACGCGATGCGCCGGTGGGCCTCAGGGGTGAAGTGCAGGCGGTCGTCGCTCCAGGCGCGGCGGTCGTGCAGGGCTTCCATCGCCCACAGGTCGACCATCCGGGCGCCGTGGCGTTCCGCGATGGCCCACAGGTGCGCGTTGTAGATGCCCACTTTGCCGCGCAGGACGTGCATGACCGACAGCTGCTTGGTGTCGGGGCCGTTGAAAATCACGACCGTGATTCCTTCGGCGCGCAGGGCCGCGACGGCGGCCTCGAACTTCTCCGCGACGGCGTCCACGTCGGCGCCCGGCACGATGATGTCGTTGCCGCCGGCACACAGCGTGACGACGTCGGGCTTGATGTCCAGCGCCATCGGCACCTGCTCGTCGACGATCTCGGCCAGCATCTTCCCGCGCAGGGCCACGTTCGCGTACCGGAAATCGGGGCTCCCACCAGCCAGGATCTCGGCCAGCCGGTCGGCCCAGCCGCGGAACGACCCGTCGGGCAGATGATCGTTCAGGCCCTCCGTGAAGCTGTCGCCGATCGCCACAAAGCTCTCGTATCCGTACACGCTGGTTCCCCTTCCGGCCGCGTCCCCGGGTGAATACTTGTGCACCCTAACTAACAACCGGCCCGGCCCCCGCAATCCCGGTTCCAGCTACCGATCGTCAACCGGTCGGTCCAGTCTCCTATTCCGTCGCTTGCCCGCGCATCTTTATTACGCGGGCTTCACCACGTCGACTTGCGTTTTCCCCCGGCGGAACCGGAAACCCGGCGCCGGTGTGGCGAACGTCTCGGCCGGTAGCCACCGCTGGTGTGCTTTCGGGCAGGCTAGGCGATGTGTCTGACAAAATCAGTTCGTCCCGCGAGTCCCTCGCCGAGATCCTGGGCGGCCGACGGGGTGCGTTGGACGCCAGTGTGCCGCCGGCGGCGTTCGTCGTCGGCTGGCTGATCGCCGGCCGGTCGGTGGCCTGGGGAGCCGGCGCCGCGATCGCGGTGGCCGTGGTGCTCGGCGTGTTCCGGCTGGTCAGAGGGCAGGGCGTGCGCGCCGTCGTGGTCAGCCTCGCCGCGGTGGTGGCGGCCGCGCTGATCGCCCTGCATACCGGCCGGGCCGAGGACTTCTTCCTGCTGCAGCTGCTGTCCAACCTGGCGAGCGCGCTGCTGTTCGCGGCGAGCATCGTGATCCGCTGGCCGTTGCTCGGCGTCGTGGTGGGGGTGCTGCTCGGGCAGAAGACGCGGTGGCGCCGAGACCCGGAGCTGGTCAAGGCCTACTCGCGGGCGAGCTGGGTGTGGGTCGCGCAGTACGCGCTGCGGGTGGTCATCTACGGCCTGCTGTGGTGGGCCGGGCAGGTGGTTGTGCTGGGCATCGCCCGCACGGTGCTTTCGTGGCCGCTCGTCGCGCTGACCGTGGCCGTCAGCGGCTGGGTGCTGTATCGCACGTTGCCCGACGACCATCCGGGCTTGCGGCTGACCGAGCCCGAAGCGGAACCGGAGAAGTAAGGCGGCCCCCGGCGAGGGGGGAGGGTCCGGGGGCCACGACTTACGTTACCTGGTGAACGCGCTTTCAGTCGACAGGTCGTGATGCGTTCTCGCCGAAAGCGTCGACTGCGGCGAGCCAGGCTGCGCCCAGGACGCCGTCCGAACTGGTGAGGACGTTGAGCCCGGATAATCCCGCTCGGACCAGCGCGCTCACTGGGCTGTTCTCGCCGAGCACGCTGCCCACCAGCACCACCGGCGTGTCTTCGCCTGGCTCCCGAGCTGCCAGCGTGCCGGCGACGAGCAGGTCGGCGGCCCGGTGCACGATCTGCTTCGCCACCGGATCGCCCGCCCGCTCGGCCGCGCTGACCAGCGGCGCGAACCGGGCCAGCCGGACCGGAGCCTCGGCGTTGGCCAGCGTGATGAGCCGGTGGGACGTCGTCATGCGGTCGGTGTCGACGAGCTCGGCGACGCTCATTCCCAGCGCTTCGGTCAGGACGTCCGCGGCGAGGCCGGTGAGCTCGCCGTGACCGTCCAAAGTGGCCAAGGTGGCCCGGACGGCTTCCCGGCCGAGCCAGAACGCGGACCCTTCGTCGCCCAGCAGCCAGCCGTGCCCGCCGGTAGTCGAGACCAGCCGGTGCTTGCGGATCCGGCCGGCGATCGACCCGGTGCCGGCGATCAGCACCGTGCCGTCCACCGCCGACGTCGCCGAAGCGAACGCCACTTCGGCGTCCGCGGTGACCCTGGTCACGCCCGCGACCCCGGCCCGCTCCCACGCCCGGTCGAACACGGCCGCGATCGCGGGGTCGGTCAGCTTGGACGTGCCGGCCATGCCGACCACGCAAGCGCGCGTCCGGCTCGGGTCGAGCCCGGTCAGTGCCTCGGTGATCGCCTCGGCAATCCGGGCGGCGGCTTCCTCCGGCACGTGCGAATTCGGGTTGGCCCCGCCGGATCGGCCCCGCCCGAGCACCGCGCCCGCGGCGTCCACCGCGAGCGCCCTCGTGGAGGTGCCACCGGCGTCGACGCCGACGACATGCTCCGCAGTGTCCATGGTGTTCACCGGGTCTTGGTGACCTTCAGGAGGCCACGCGGGTTGTCCGGGTTGCCGCCGCGAGCCAGGGACAGCCCCAGCGCGAGCCGCTGGATCGGCAGGATCTCCAGGATCGGCGCCAGCTCCTCGACCGTCTGGGCAACGTTGATCCGGAGCGCGGCCGGGACGTCGGCCGCGGCCGAACCGATGGCGAGCACGTCGGCACCGCGCCCGCTGACGGCGTCGAGCACGCCGCGCATGGCCTCGCCGCCCTTGCCGGCGCTGGTGAGCGCGAGCACCGCGGTCTCGCTGTTGACGGCCGCGACGGGGCCGTGCAGCAGGTCGGCGCCGCTGTACGCGCGGGCTGCCAGGTAGCTGGTCTCGGCGAGCTTGAGGGCCCCTTCGAGCGCACTCGGGTACGAGTAGCCACGGCCCGTGGTCAGTACGTGGTCAACGAAGCGATAACGATCCACCGCGCGTTGAACCCCCTCGATGGACCCATCGAGGGTCGACTGGGCAAGCTCGCCGATGCCCTGGGCGTCCGCTCCCTTGCCACCGCGGACGGCGTCGACGAGGAGGTAGAGGGAGAGCAGCGTGGCCGCGTAGGTCTTGGTCGCGGCGACCGCCTTCTCGATGCCGGCGCCGATGTCGACCGACAGTTCGGCGGCCGCGGCGAGCGGGGACGACTGGGTGTTGGACACCGACACGGTCAGCGCGCCCTGGCTGCGGGCGATCTCGGTGATCTCGATGAGGTCGGGCGATCCGCCACTCTGGCTCACCGTCAGGAACAGGACATCCCGCAGGTCAGGCCGTGCACCGTATAGCGTGGCGGTGGATGGGGACACCAGTCCGGCGGGGAGGCCGAGCAGTACCTCGATCAGGTACTTCGCGTAGATGGCCGCATGGTCGCTCGAACCACGGGCGGCGAGGAGGACGAAACGCGGCGGCCGTTTGGCGATAGCCTCGGCCACGTCGGCGAACTCCGATTGGCGTTCGACGATGCTCGCGAGCACCGAAGGCTCCTGCGAGATCTCGGCTGCCATGTGCTCGCCGGGCACCTGTTCGGGAACGGACATCTTCATCCTCTCGGTCGGGGGCAGCTGCCCCTCGGTAAGGTCTAGACCAATGTTACCGCGCGCGGGCCCTCCGTGGTGAAGAGTACGTTTCCTACCGGGCCGGTCGCGCGTTTAGTGGGAAAGCTTGAGGGAGTCGGACATGTTGGGTACATCCACAGCCGGAGAGGCGAGTGCGGGGGCCGGGATACGCGGCCAGCGGGAGCCGAAGTACTGGGCGCTCAAGCAGCACCTGCTCGATCTGCTCGACGCGTTGCCCCCGGGCTCGCCCATTCCCACGGAACGGGCACTCGCCGGGGAGTTCACGGTTTCTCGCACCACGGTCAGGCAAGCGCTTGCTGACTTGACCGCGGAGGGGCGCCTCCATCGGGTCCAGGGCAAGGGAACTTTCGCGGCCGAACCCAAGCTGGCGCAGCGGTTGCAGCTTTCGTCGTACACGGAGGACATTCGAGCGCAGGGGCGCGAGCCATCGTCGAAACTGCTTGAGATCGAGGAACTCCCGGCCGAGGCCGACCTGGCGAAACTGCTCGGAATCCGGCTGGGTGCGAAAATTCTTCGCCTTCGGCGGCTGCGGTTGGCCGATGCCGAACCGATGGCGCTCGAGACAACACACCTGCCGCTGGCGCGATTCCGCGGACTGCGTAAGCACGTCTCGGCGGGTGGCTCGTTGTACGCCGTCCTACGCGAGCACTACGGCGTCGCGATGGAACGTGCCGAGGAGACGATCGAGACAGCGCTTGCAGGCCCGCAGGAGGCCGAGCTCCTCGGCGCCGACGTCGGCATGCCGATGCTGCTGCTTTCGCGGCACTCCTTCGCCACCGACGGCAAGCCGGTCGAGTTCGTCCGGTCGATCTACCGTGGCGACCGCTACAAGTTCGTCACCACCCTGCATCCTTAAGCCCTGAACGGGAGGGGACAGGGCGCGTGAGCTCAGCGGTAGGCATCAAGTGGGGGACGCCGGTGGCCCGCGGGGTGCTGGCGACCACCATCCTCGGCTCCGGCATGGCGATGCTCGACGGCACGATCGTCAACGTCGCGCTGCCCCGGATCGGCGAGGAGCTGCACGCCTCGGTGTCGGGGCTGCAGTGGATCCTCGACGGCTACCTTCTCGCGCTCGCCGCGCTGATCCTCGTCGCGGGTTCCCTCGGTGACCGCTACGGCCGCCGCCGCATGTTCGTGATCGGTGTCGTCTGGTTCGGGGCCGCGTCCGCGCTGTGCGCCGCGGCGGTGTCGACCGAGATGCTCGTCGCGACTCGTATCCTGCAGGGCATCGGCGGCGCGCTGCTGACGCCGGGCTCGCTCGCGATCCTGCAGTCGTCGTTCACCCGCGAGGACCGGAGCCGGGCGATCGGTGCCTGGTCCGGGCTCGGCGGCATCGCGGCCGCGGCCGGTCCGCTGCTGGGCGGGCTGCTGGTGCAGGTCTGGTCGTGGCGGCTGGCGTTCCTGATCAACGTGCCGATCGCGGTGGCCTGCGTGCTGATGGCCCGCAGGTTCGTGCCCGAGTCCAGCGACGAGCAGAGCGGTGGCGCGCATCCGGACTTCGTGTCCGCCGCCGTCGGTGCGCTCGGGCTCGCAGGGGTCACCGCCGCGCTCGTCGAGGCGCCGGGACGCGGCATGGGCGACCCGCTGGTGCTGGTCTGCGGCGTCCTCGGGGTGGTGCTGATGGCTGTGTTCGTGCGGATGCAGCAGCGCACGGCCGATCCGCTCGTTCCGCCGGTGCTGTTCCGCGACCGGACGTTCACCCTGGCCAACCTGCTGACCTTCGCGATGTACGCCGCGCTCGGCGGGGTGATGATGCTGCAGGTCATGCAGCTGCAGGTCTCGCTGCACTATTCGCCGACCGAAGCGGGGCTCTCCGGGCTCCCGATGACCGTGATCATGCTGCTGTTCTCCAGCCGTTCCGGCGCGCTCGCGCAGCGCATCGGCCCCAAGCTCCAGCTGGTCGTCGGCCCGATCGTGGTCGGCGCCGGCATGTTGCTGCTGACGCGCGTCACGCCCGGAGCGTCGTACTTCGGCGCGGTGCTGCCCGGCGTCGCCGTGTTCGGGTTCGGGTTGGCCATCGTGGTCGCGCCGGTCACCGCGACGGTGCTCGCGGCGGCCCCCGACCGGTACGTCGGCGTGGCTTCCGGGGTGAACAACGCTGTCGCCCGATCGGGTGGACTTTTGGCGATCGCGGTGCTGCCGGCGGTCGCCGGGCTGACCGGGGCGGCGTACACCGATCCGACGGCGTTGACGTCGGGCTGGCAGACGTCGCTCGTCGTGTGCGCGGTGCTGGCCGTGGCCGGCGGCGTGATCGCGCTCGGCATCCACAACGGCGTGCTGGGGACCCCCGAAGGCAAGCCAGAGAACCCGGCGCCGGGCCAGTGCCTGCACTGCGGGGTGGAAGGGCCGCCGACACACGTACGGCCCACCCACGCCACTACTGGCTGAGCAGTTCCACCAGCGTCGCCGGGTCGAGGTTGCCGCCGGAGACGACCGAGACCGTCTTGCCCTCGGGCAGCTCGTCGCCGTGGAACAGGTAGGCCGCCGTGGCGACCGCGCCGCTCGGCTCGACGACGAGGTGCGCCTTGAACGCGAGCGTGCGCACGGCCGAGCGGATCTCGTCCTCGGTGACCGTGAGCAGCCCGTCGAGCACGGCCTGTAGGTGCGCGAAGGTGAGTTCGGACGGCTGTGAGCGCAGGCCGTCGGCGATCGTGCGGGCACGGCGGTCCATCGCCCAGTCGACCCGCGCACCGGCGCGCAGGCCCTCCGCGGTGTCCGCCGCCAGTTCGGGCTCGACGCCGTAAATCTTCGCGTTCGGGCACAGCGCCCTGATCGCGGTACCGATCCCGGAAGCGAGTCCGCCGCCGCTGACCGGGATCAGCACGACGTCGACGTCCGGGGCGTCCTGGGCGATTTCCAGGCCGATCGTGCCCTGGCCGGCGATCACTTCCGGGTGATCGAACGGCGGGATCAGGGTCAGGTTCCGTTCGGCGACGATCGCGTAGGCCGCGGACTCGCGCTCGGCGATCGGTACCTCGACGACCTCGGCGCCGTGCGCGCGGGTCGCTTCGACCTTGATCCGCGGCGTGACGTTCGGGACGACGATGACGGCGGGTACGCCGAACAGCTTCGCCGCGTACGCCACGGCCTGTGCATGGTTACCACTCGAATAGGCGACTACCCCGCGTGTGCGCGTCTCCTCGTCCAGTGCGGCGATCGCGTTGTATGCCCCGCGTACCTTGAACGCGCCGATCTGTTGCAGGTTCTCGGGTTTGAGCCATAGTCCGGCCGGCGAACCCCACGGCTGGGGCAGCAGCGGAGTACGGACCGCGACCCCTTCGATGCGCTTTGCCGCCGTCTGAATGTCGTCTATGGTCACGAGGTTCATGTGCTTATCTTGTCAGGGATTCGCGAATCGTGGTAAGTCCTTTATGGACACTGAGAGTGGTACTCCTCACGATGGGACAACGCGCGGAGTACCTCGGACGCCTTACTCGTTGAAGTCTGGTGAAGCGTAAACAGAGCAGATCGGAATCATGAGCAAGGAGCAGGAAGACACTTCGTCGCCGCCGGCGAAGGACAAGTCCGGAATCAGGGTGGCGCAAATCCTGGCCGCGGCGCTCGCCGCGGTCACGGCCGCGCTCTTGGGGTCCACCCTCGGCGTGGCTGGCACGGTGCTCGGCGCCGGGGTCGCCAGCGTCGTCACGACCGTCGGCGGCGAGGTCTATCTGCGGTCGCTGCAGCGGACCCGCGAAGCCGCTCTGCGTGCGAAGGTCGCCGCCGCGCGGGCCCTGACCGTCCCCGGTGGCGCGCGCCTGAGCCGCGTTCAGCAGCAGTTGGCGGAGCAGCAGATTGTCCACTTGAACCTGGCGGAGCAGCCGACCGTCCAGCTGCCGAAGCCGGGCGAGCAGCCCCCACCCGAAGACGAGTCCGCGACGTCGACCCTGCGCAAACTCCGCTGGCCCCTGATCGTCGGCACCAGCGTGATCGCCTGTGCGGTAGCGCTCGCCGTTCTGTTCACCGTCAACAGCGCGGTCAGTGGTACTCCCAGCCTGCCCGGCCGTGGAGGTGGCGGTGGCGCACCGGCGTCGACCTCCAAGAACGTCCCGTCGACCCCGGAGTCCACCCCGTCGTCGAGTCAGACCTCAAGCGACACGACGTCCCCGAGCAGCCCGACGACGACCCCGTCGTCGCCGACCACGACGCCGAGCAGTCCCTCGACGACGCCGACTTCGCCCACCAGCCCGACGTCGCCCAGCGCTCCCAGCACCACCCCGAGCGCCCCCGCCGACGGCGGCCCGACCCCCACATAAGGCGCCAGCTCGTGAGTGTTCCGGCCCGTTCTAACCCAATGCCACGTAGCTTAAGTTGATCTTGGTGGTGGGGTTGGTTCGGGTCACGGCGTGGCGGTGTGGCTGGGCGGGGCAGGTGTTGTTGGATCGCTGGTATGGACTCGGGTGTGCTGGTTGGTCCGG
>NZ_JAODNM010000053.1 GCF_025464955.1 Amycolatopsis sp.
ACCTGTAACAGAACAACCCGCCCCAGGGCTCGTGAGTGCCGCGACCGGATCATCCGGCCGCGACACTAACGAGCCCTGACTGCATTCCCCGGCTTTCGCAACTCGCCGTCGAGTTGCGGTAGTTGATCTCCGCAACGATCGCAACTCGCCGTCGACTTGCGAACGCCGACAGCAGTACTGAATCGGCGGACCCCTGGTCCGAATCATTCGTACCAGGGGTCCCCCGATACGAATGGGAGCGGACGCAGCGACCCGCGGCAGCCTCAGTGACCACATCGGCATCGGTGGCACCACCGCATGACGGGAGCGGCGCTCGGATCCGTACCGCGCGCCCCTCGCCGCCCCGGTCCTTGCTTCAGCAGACAGAAGCCCAGGCACCATGGCCCACTGAACCCTCGCTGCTTTCCCGGCACGATCGCAACTCGCCGTCGACTTGCGGAGGCCTACAGCGCTACCGACGTGGCACTCGGATCCGCGCCACATTCCTGCTGTTCTCTCAAAGCAGTGTTTTGGTTCCGCCGGTTGCAACCTGACCTTCCGGATCGCCCCGAAGGCCAAACTGACTGCCAAAGTGACCAACGTGCTGGCCGACTAGCCGGACGGGCCGTCGATAGTCACGAATCGTGACGAGGTGCCGTAGACTTCTCGGTGAGCAAGCAGGGCAGGCCCGAGAGGAACCGAATGAGTGACCAACCGGACAACGCCGGTCCCAGCACCGACTACGTCCGCGACCAGCACTACCTCACCACCCGCGTCACCACCGACGGCCGCGACGGCTACACGGTCGAACCGGGGCGCTACCGGCTCGTCATCGCGCGCGCGTGCCCGTGGGCCAACCGGGCCGCGATCGTGCGGCGGCTACTCGGGCTCGAACCCGTGCTGTCGATGGGGATCTGCGGGCCGACCCACGACGTCCGCAGCTGGACCTTCGACCTCGACCCCGGCGGCCGCGATCCGGTGCTGGGCATCGAGCGGCTACAGGAGGCCTTCTTCGCCCGCGATCCGGACTACCCGCTGGGGATCACGGTCCCGGCCATCGTGGACATCCCCACCGGGCAGGTCGTCACCAACGACTTCGCGCAGATCACCCTCGACCTGTCCACACAGTGGACGGCGCACCACCGCCCCGGCGCCCCGGACCTCTACCCCGAGCCGCTGCGCGACGAAATCGACCAGATCAACGCCGAGGTCTACGCCGACGTCAACAACCGCGTCTACGCGGCCGGGTTCGCCAAGAGCCAGGAAGCCTACGAGCGCGCCTACCACCGCTTGTTCTCCCGGCTCGACGTGCTCTCGGAGCGGCTCAGCACCCGCCGCTACCTGGTCGGCGACACGATCACCGAGGCCGACATCCGGCTGTTCACCACCCTCGTCCGGTTCGACGCGGTGTACCACGGCCACTTCAAGTGCAACCGCCAGAAGCTCACCGAGATGCCGGTGCTGTGGGCGTACACCCGCGACCTGTTCCAGACACCGGGATTCGGCGACACCACCGACTTCGCCCAGATCAAGGAGCACTACTACGTCGTGCACCGCGACGTGAACCCGACCGGCATCATCCCGGTGGGGCCGGACCTCTCCGGGTGGACGACCGCCCACCACCGGGAGGAGCTCGGCGGGCGTCCGTTCGGGGACGGGACCGCGCCGGGACCGGTCAGCCCCGGCGAAGAAGTGGTATAGACCGCACAGGCCCGCCGTGCCAGCGGCCGTTCGGTGCCGGCCCCGAAGATCGCCTACTGCTGAGCCAAGAGCGCCTTCACCGAGTCGACGACGACAGCCCGTCGGCGATCCGGTGTCGTCGGTTCGGTCACCACCGCGAACTCAGCCGTTCGCGCTCCCCACAGGTCGACCAGGTGCACGATGAGTGTCAGCAGCTCCGCGGCCATGTATCGGGTGGGGATCCCGCCCGCGGCCTGCGCCGCCGCAATGGCCGCTTCCTTGCCCCGCAGGCTGGCCACGACGACCTCGAGCGGATCGCTCAACCCTGTCCGTTCAAGGCGGTACCAGGCCAGCAGCCGGGGGATCTCCGGATGCGCTTCGTAACTGTCGAAGAGTTTGCCCGCGTACTCGGGCAGGTCCGAAGCGTCGATCGGGGACTCGCGGACATGGTCGAGACAGAGCTCGTTGAACACCGCATCGAACAGCCCATCCTTGCTCTGGAAGTAGTGGTAGATCTGCGCTTTGTTCGACCGGGCGTTCTCGGCGATCCGCTCGACGCGCGCGCCGGCGATGCCGAACTCGGAGAACTCGGCCATCGCCGCCTCGAGCA
Organism: Amycolatopsis sp.; assembly: GCF_025464955.1. Lineage (GTDB taxonomy): Bacteria > Actinomycetota > Actinomycetes > Mycobacteriales > Pseudonocardiaceae > Amycolatopsis. Next base: position 2,270 of record NZ_JAODNM010000053.1, read on the forward strand.
ATCGCTTCTTCGTCGCTGCCGCGTCCCGTGCCATATGCACACTATAACGGACTAACCGTTCAGTTGACAAACCCGGAGACCGATGGTTGCCTGTGGACTAACCGGTTAGTGGACAGCGAGCCGGGACAGAGAGTGGGAAGGAACGTCATGTCGAAGGTTTTTCTCGTCACCGGCAGCGCACGGGGCCTGGGCCGTGACCTCTCCGAGGCGATCCTCGCCGCGGGGCACCAACTCGTCGCTGCCGCACGCAAGCCTGAGCAGCTCGACGACCTCGTGGTGCAGTACGGCGAGCGGATCCTGCCGGTCACCCTGGACGTCACCGACATCGACGCCGCCGAAGCCGCGGTGAAGGCCGCCCTCGGCAAGTTCGGCAGGCTGGACGTCGTGGTGAACAACGCGGGTTACGCCAACCTCGCCGCGGTCGAGGACATCACCGCACGCGACTTCCGCGAGCAGGTCGACGTCAACCTGTTCGGCGTCGTCAACGTCACCAAAGCCGCGCTTCCGGTCCTACGGGAGCAGGGCAGCGGCCACATCATCCAGGTCTCTTCGGTCGGCGGCCGGATCGCGACGGCCGGGCTGTCGGCGTACCAGGCCGCGAAATGGGCGGTCGGCGGGTTCTCCGAGGTGCTGGCGCAGGAGGTCGGCCCACTGGGAATCAAGGTCACCGTGCTGGAACCGGGTGGCATGCAGACCGACTGGGCCGGCGCGTCGATGGCCATCCCGCCGATCAGCGAGCCGTACGAGCAGACCGTCGGCCAGTTTGCGAAGCTGTTCCGCGGAACCACGGGCAGCGAGGCGGGCGACCCGGCCAAGGTCGCCCAGGTCGTGCTGACCGTCGCGGATCTCGACGAGCCGCCGCTGCGCCTGATGCTGGGCAGCGACGCCGTCAAGTACGCCGGAATGGCCCAGCAGGCACGCGCCGAGGACGACGCGAAGTGGCAGGACCTGAGTGTCTCGATCGACCACGACGACGCGTCGGCAGCCGCACTCGACCCACTGGGCACCGCCGACTGAGCGGGGACCGGTCCCCGCCCGGGCTGTTAGAACTGTTTCCGGACAGGGTGTTCCACCCCCGGAAGGAGCAAGCCGATCATGAAGAACCTCAACCGGATCACCGCCGTGACGGCGGCCGCAGTCGCCCTCACCTTCACCGGCGTGGGTGTCGCGTCCGCGGTCACCGGTTCCTACAGCGCTACGGCCACCGAGTCGAGCGTGTCGTTCGCCGTCTCGCAGGCGACCTTCTACGCGCAGAACCAGGGTTACGCGGCAGGTTTCCGGGTCGGCCAGTGCCCGGTGGGCTCGCAGAGCGTCCGGCCGTACGGTCCGAACTACATGGCCATCGTGTATGTGACGTGCTACCGATCCTCGTAACCACCTGCACGGGTCCACTCCCCCGTAACTCCACGTTCGGCTGCGCGACATCACCGCGGCGTAAAGAACAAGGTGTGGGGGCACGAAGGGGGACTCGGTGACCGATCCGTTGACGACGGCACTCGTGGCCGCACTGGGCGCAACGGTGTCCGCCCTACACCAGTGGGCGGTCGAGCGCGGTGCGGACAAGGTGGTGGCACAGCGACACAAGCGCGCCTTCGGTGACGTTGCGAAGGTGGTACGGGAAGTCGAGCAGGAGCTCTCCAGCCTGCGCCGGACGGAGTTCCGCGACGTCATGGACGACGAGTGGCAGGCGGCCCAGTTGACGGCGGCGCAGGCACTGGACGCGGCCGAGCTGACCAAGCTGGCCCGGACTGAGCCTGCCGTCCTCACCGCCCCGGGCCGCCTGCGTGCTCGGGTCCGCCGATCCGGCCGCGCGGCGCTCGCGTCCGCGGCCCTCGGCGACGGCGGGGTCGAGGTGTACGAACGGCTGCTGGACCTCGGCTGCGAGCGGTTGGCGCGGCAGATGCGGGGCATCGACGAGATCATGCGCACCGTGCAGGCCGACACCGCCACGCAGGTCGCCGAGCTCAAGGACAGTGTCAACGCGTTGGGGCGCAGCGTGTCGGACCGGGAACGGAACCGGACGGACGCCTTCGAGCACCACTACGTGTCGTACGTAGCCGCTGAGCATGCGACGTTCGAACTGTTCCAGGTCAGCGCCGGGCGAGCGCCGGCACGGCAGGAGTTCGCGGACTCCTATACCGTGCCGTCCATCGCCCGCCGTCAGCGGACACAGCCCGACCTCGCCCTCACGGGGGCCGGGGCGCAGGGCGCCCACGTGATCGCCGGGGCACCTCGGGTGCTGCTGCTCGGCGGCGCGGGCGCCGGAAAGACGACGTTCCTGCGCTGGCTCGCACACACCACCGCAGCCGAAGTCCGGGATCGCGGAGCGGACGCCAATTCTCCGTGGCAGGGCGTGGTGCCGTTCTTCGTGCCGCTGCGGCAGTTCACCGAAAGCGGCTTACCCGATCCCGAGGACCTCGTCCGAGTCGCGGCGCCCGCGCTGGCCGGCGAGAAACCGGATGGCTGGGTCAGTTCACTGCTGCGCTCGGGCCGGGCGATGCTGCTCGTCGACGGCGTCGACGAGGTGCTCTTCGCCGATCGCGAGCGCGTCCGGACCTGGCTGGCCGGGATGCTGCGCGGTTACCCGCTCGCCAGGTACGTCGTCAGCAGCCGCCCGTCCGCGGTCGACGGGAGCTGGCTCACTTCGGACACCGACGGGCTTCCCCGCTACGAACTGCTGCCGCTCAGCGGCAACGGACTCACCGCGGTGATCGGGCACTGGTTCGCCGCCGCGCGTTCACTCGAAGCCGACACGGTGCAGCGTGAGTGGCTGACCAGCTGCGAGCAGCGACTGAGCCAGACCCTGGCGACCAGACCCGACATCCGCGGCCTGGTCGCGAGCCCATTGCTGTGTTCGCTGCTCTGCGCGCTGTATCGACGCGAGAACATGTACCTTCCCCAGAGCCGCAAAGACCTACTCGACAAGGCGTTGGAGCTGCTGCTGAGCGAGTGGGACGGCCGCCGCGGCGTGCTCGTCGAGGACGAGCTGCGCATGTCGGACAAGGAGAAGATCATCCTCCTCGAACGCTTCGCCGCACCGATGGTGCGCAACTCCCAGCTACTCGTCACTCATGACGAAGCCGAGAAACGGTTCGCCCGCGCGATGTCCGGGCTGCGCTCACAGGGCGTCGAACCCGCGCTGGTGCTGCGGCACATGCTGGAACGCAGCGGGCTGCTCCGGCAGAACGACCTCGACGGCCGGATCCAGTTCGTCCACCGCACCTTCCGCGACTTCCTCGCGGCGGGCGAGTTCGTCAAAGCCGGGGAGCTGGGCTACCTCATCGACCACGCCCACGACGATTCCCTGCACGAGGTCGTGTTCATGGCCGCCGCGCAGGCCAGGGCCAGGGAAGCCGGCGACCTGCTGGCCGGGCTCCTCGAGCGGGCGAACAGCCGCGCCACCCGCAAGGACCCCGAAATCACCGACCGCCTCGAACTGCTCGCGGCGGCGTCGCTGGGCTACGTCGACGTCATCGATCCCGAGCACGTCCGGATCAAGGTGATGGCCGCCGTGCACCGGCTCATCCCGCCCGCCGGGTTCGACCAGGCGGAAATGCTGGCCAAGGCCGGTTCCTTCGTGCTCGACCTGCTCCCCGGCCCGCTGGAAATCGGCCGGTACAGCGAGGAAAGTGGCACTCGGGCCGATATCGCCGCCCGGGTCATCCGCACGCTCGCACTGATCGGTGGGGAAGCCGCCTGGGACAAGATCCACGCGTTCAGCGACACCCATCGCGGCGCCGTCATCGACGAGCTGCTCCGAGCGTGGCGGCAGAACGGCTACGCCGAGGAGTACGCCAGGACGCTGCTGTCCAATGTGGACTTCGGTGAGCTGGTGCTCGAGGTCCACCGCTGGGACGTGCTGATCCGCCTGCGGCACCTGCGGTCGCTGGCGTCGGTCCAGCTGATCGGCAACATCCCGCTCGACGACCGCGCTACCGGCCTTTACCCACTCGCAGAACTTCCTTCACTGCGCCACATCGAGATCAAGTCCAACGAGGTCGCCCGCGATCTCCACGGGCTGACGGGCTGCACGACTCTGCGTTCGGTGGAGGTTTCGGGGTACCACAACGCGATCGAGGACCTGTCCGCGCTGGCCGGCCTCGCCGTGACCGACTTGCGCCTGCTCACCGGCGGGCACGACGGCGCGGCGGTTCCCGCGCTGAGGACGCTCACCGGCGCGCCACTGCACCGGTTGCACATCCGCCATCCGGCACTCCACAGTGGACTCGCCGGACCCGGCGGCCTGCCTCACGACCTGCCGCTCACCGAACTCACCGTGGACATCCGGCTGGAAGACCGCAACCTGCTGGGCATCGGTCACTGGCCGCACCTGCACACCGTTACCGCCTACGGCGTTCCGCGTGCCGAGGAGGTCGAGGCCCTCGCCGAGCTACCCGAACTGCGCCACGTCGTCCTTCACCACGTACGCGACGCCGAGCAAGTGTCCAGACTTCGCGCACTCGTGCGAGTGCGTCTCACACTGTTCGATGTCCCCACAGAGGCCGAAAAAGCCGTCCGCGAGGCGCTGCCCGATGCCGAACTGCTCGTGAGCGTTCCAGCCGGTTAGAACCGGCGGGAACGCTCACGAGTCGTCGCCGATCTCGCGCACGAGGTCGATGGCTTTGGCCAGAGTGGACAACCGGGCATCGAAGCTGTCACCGGCGGGATACATCCGGACGATGTCCACGCCGGCGTCACGCCAGACGCGCAGGCGGTCACGGACCATCGGTTCGGTACCGATCAACGTCGTCCCGAGCACCATCTCATCGGTGACCAGCCCGGCCGCGCCGTCACGGTCGCCGCCCTGCCACCGCTCGCGCACCTCGGCCGCGACCTCGGCCCAGCCCTGCCTGCTGTAAGCCTTGTTGTAGAAGTTCGTCGACGCCGAACCCATACCACCCAAGCTGAACGCGAGCTCCTTCTTGCGGCCCGCGACCATCACCCGCAGAGCGTCCTCGTCGGCGGCGAACGCGACCTCGGCGCCCTGGCAGACGTCCAGGCCGGAACGCACCCGCCCGGCCTTGGCGAGACCTTCGTCCAGGTGCGAGAAGTACGCCTCCGCGGCGCCTTCGGGCACAAAACTGGTGCCCAGCCAGCCGTCGGCGACCTCGCCGGTCAGCCGCAGCATTGCCGGCGACATGGTCGCGAGGTAGATCGGGATGTCGTGCTCGGCGCGGAGGGAGAGCTTCATCGGCACCGCGTCGCCGCCGGGCAGCGGGATCTGGAACTGGCTGCCGGAGTAGGACAGTTTGCCGCCCTCGATCACCCGGCGCACGATTTCGACCGTCTCGCGGGTCCGCGCCAGCGGCTTCGCGAACGGGACCCCGTGCAGCCCCTCCATGACCTGCGGCCCGGACGCGCCCAGACCGAGCAGGAACCGGCCCTCGGACAGGTTCGACAGCGTGATGGCCGTCTGCGCGACCGCCACCGGCGTGCGCGTCCCGACCTGCATGATCCCCGACCCCAGCAGAATCCGATCGGTCCGCGCCGCGTAGTAGCCGAGCGCCGAAGGCGCGTCGGAACCCCAGGCCTCGGCCACCCAGCAGATGTCGAGGCCGAGCTTCTCCGCCTCGACGACGAAGTCCACCGGCTCACGCCACGTCGCGCCGCCCGACGCCTCGATCGTCGTCGCGGTGCGCATCAGGCCTCCGCCAGCTTCTTGATCTGCTCGATCGTGCTCGACATGTTCTTTTCGAACTCGCGCATCCGCACGAACACGATCTTTTCTTCCTTGTCCGGCATCCGGTCGATGGCCAGGGACAGCCCCGACCGGCCGGGTCCCATCTGCATCCATTCGACCAGCCGGGTGCCATCGCCGGATGGCTCGACGGTGTACCGCCAGATCGCGGTGGGCGCGTCGACATCTTCGACCGCCCAGGCGAACACCCGTCCGGGCTCGAACTCGATCACATGGGATGTAGTCGACCACTCGCCGAGCGCCTCGTGCTTGCTGTAACCGACGAAACGGCTGCCGACCGTCGGAGTACCCGCTTCGCTGACCCACTCCACGCGCTGCAGTTCGGAACTCAGGCTCGGCATCAGGTCGACGTCGGACACCAGCGACCACACCCGTTCGGGTGAGGCGTTGATCCACGTCCGGACCTCGACCGAGGGGGTATCCGCGTAGCGTGCGCCCGTCCACTCCATCGACGTCTGCCTCCTTGTCGCACCACCTGCACAAACAGGCCGTTGACCTCTAGAGTTGCGTAGATAGACCTACCGTGTCAAGGATACCCACCGAGCCGTGACGAGGTAGGTTGGCGGCATGATCGTTTTCCTGCACGGCGTCCCCGAAACGGCCGCCATCTGGCGCAAGGTCCGGGCCGCCATCCCCAGCGAGTCCGTCGCACTTTCCCTGCCCGGCTTCGGCACCGCCCGCCCGAACGGTTTCGGTGCCACCAAGGACGATTACGCTGCGTGGCTGGTCGCGGAGCTCAGCCAGTTCACCGAGCCAGTCGACCTGGTCGCGCACGACTGGGGCGCACTGCTCGCGTACCGCGTCGTGACCACCCACAGTGAACTCGTGCGCTCGTGGGTCGCGGACGTCGCCGCCGGCATCCACCCCGACTCCGAATGGCACGCCTTCGCCAAGATCTGGCAGACCCCCGTCGAAGGTGAGGCCTTCTTCGAAAAGCAGGGTGCAGCCGGGACTGAAGAAGTCGCCAAGCGGTACACCGCACTGGGGCTTTCCGAAGAGGACGCGCTCGAACTCGCGTCCGGTGGCGACGCGACGATGGCGTCCAGCATCCTCGACCTGTACCGGTCGGCCACCCCGAACCTCTACGCCGACTGGGGCCCCTTCAAGGCGCCGGGCAAGCCGGGCTTGGTGCTGCACGCGTCAGAAGACCACTTCAGCAATGAGGAACTGTCCAAGACCGTGGCCGCCGAGCTCGGCGCGAAGTACCACCGGTTCGACGGGATCGGCCACTTCTGGCCGTACCAGGCGCCGGAACTCGGAGCGTCGGTGCTCGAAGACTTCTGGTCTTCTGTGGACTAGCGCGCGGTGAGGCCGCCCCAGGACCAGCTCGGCACGCGCCGGGCGGCGGGGACGTCTTCAGGCATCGCGTACGACAGGACGTCGTCCACGGCCCATTGCATGTAAGCCCGCAGCGCGCCGCGGAACTCCGGATCCTCGGGGAGTTCCGCGTCGTCCGCGGCGCCGACGAAGCACTCGACGAATCGCCGACCCAGGTCGGTCATGTCGCCGTTGCCCGTGTGCATGACCACCATGGTCGAGTGGTCGCCACACGACTCGGAGTAGCGCGGCGGGCCACCCATTACTTCCGCCCAGTAGGCCGCCAGCCGTTCGACGTGCTGCGGGTGCTGGTCGGGATGGGAAAACGGGTGATTCAGTTCTGGGTCGGCCAAGCACCGGGCGTGATGGGCGGCGGCCAGCGCGAGGAAGGCCGACTCGCCGCCGGCGAACTCGAACAACGTAGGTCGCACCAGGTCAGCGTGGCACACGGGGTTCATGAACACCATCCGCCGCCCGTTCCCGGACAGTCGAGCCGCGACGGCCGGGCCGCGACAATCCGGTACTGTCGGCTTTTCGGAGTGGGAGCACCCTTCGGCTTCCCGAAAGGCGCGCATGTCGACTTCCTTGTCACCGCAGTCCCTTACGCGCATCGTCATCACGCTCCGCGCAGCCGGCTGCGTTTTCGCTGAAGACGAGGCGCAGCTCCTCGCCTCCGCGGCGCGAACCCCGGTCGAGCTCTCCACCATGGTCGAACAGCGAGTGGCGGGCCTACCACTCGAAGTCATCGTCGGCTGGGCGGAGTTCTGCGGCCTGCGGATCTTCGTGGACCCGGGCGTCTTCGTCCCGCGCCGCCGCACAGAGTTCCTGGTACGGGAAGCCGCCGCCCTGGCCCCAGCCGGAGCCGTCGTCGTCGACCTGTGCTGCGGCACCGGCGCTGTCGGCGCCGCGCTGGCCGCGACCGTCGACGCGGCCGAGGTGCACGCCGCCGACGTCGAACCCGCCGCCGTCCGTTGCGCCCGCCGCAACCTGACCGGCGTCGGCACGGTGTACGAAGGCGACCTCTACACCCCACTACCCGCCGCGCTCCGCGGCCGCGTCGACATCCTCGCTGTCAACGCACCCTACGTCCCCACCAACGCCGTCAGCCTGATGCCGCCCGAAGCCCGCCTCCACGAACCGCTCGTAGCCCTCGACGGCGGCGCAGACGGCCTCGACGTCCAACGCCGAGTCGTCGCCGAGTCGTCACAGTGGCTCGTACCAGGCGGCCATCTCCTGATCGAGACAAGCGAACGCCAGGCACCTCACACCGCCGAAGCCTTCTCCCGCAACGGCCTGACCCCGCGCATCACCACCTCCGAAGACCTCGACGCCACGGTCGTCATCGGCACCCTGGCCACCGACTGACGAGCAGCGCGGTCTGCGGCGCGGTCAAGGCTGAGTGGCGGCTCGGCGGCGAGTTGCGAGCCCTGATGTCGTTTCTACTGAAGCAAAGACAGGGGGCGTGGGGTGCACGCGGTACGGATCCGAATGCCGCATCCGTACCGCTGTGTCGCAACTCGACGGCGAGTTGCGATCGCTCTGCCGGGATCGCGCCAGCGTCATAGTCGGACCGGACAAGCCTTTCCGCTCCCGCCTACTGAAGCAAGGACCGGGGCGGCGAGGGGCGCGCTGTACGGATCCGAGCGCCACATCCGTACCGCTGCGGCACCACCTGGTGCCGGATGTGACCATAGAGGCTGCTGAGGCTCGCCGCGTCCGCTGCCATTCGAATCGGGGACCCCCGGTACGAATCATTCGTACCAGGGATCCCCCGATTCAGTAGCATCGCGGGCATTCGCAACTCGACGGCGAGTTGTTGTTGTGCCGTGAATGCAGTCAGGGCTCGTCAGTGTCGCGGCCGGATGATCCGGTCGCGGCACTCACGAGCCCTGGTACGGGGTCGGTATTCTGTTACACGTGCATGGTGTTGCGCCTGGGTCTTCGAAGCGGATCGAGATAAGCGGGCGGGATGAAGTCCGGTCTCCCGTCACCGCCCATCCGAACTTCCCAACCACCACAATGCACCAATCTATGGTGACGCCAGCACAGTAGGGTGAGATTTTCGAAATTAGTTTGGCCACCATCCGCCCAAAAAACAATGTGGTGACCCTCAGTGTGTTTAGCGTGTTTATTGCAACCGGGGAAGGCGCATCCGCGGTCTCGCATGACGAGTCGGCAGCGTTGTCCGGTGGTGATGATGCGCTTCGATCGACCCAAGTCCATCGGCTCACTATCCATGCCGAGAACAGCGGGAATGAGCTTGCAGTCACAGGCGAGCATCCGAGCTTCGGCAGCGCTGATCACGCCGCCGTAGTCGAGCATCGCGGTCCCGATCCCGGACTTCAGCGTCTCGAAGTCCACGGTGACCGCCACATGGACACGGTCACCACCATGGGTGGGCATCTTGTCCACGGTCATCGCGAGGCGGACCAAGTCAACCAGGGCGTCGGCTTGGCGTTCCCATTGACTGCGGGTGTCGCGGCCTTCCTCTTTCGTCGAGTGCGGTTTCGCCAGTGGGTCGAGGGCGGCGCGGAGTTGGGCGTAGGCCAGGTTGTCGAGCTTGCCTTTGAGCGTCGCGGAGCCGTCGCGGTGCTCCTGGAACGCCAGCTCCCGCTTCGGTCTCTCCGGCGGATCCTTCGGCTCCGGCCCATCGGGATCGAACGTGTTCAGGAGCCGGTCACCGGCTTTACGGACCTCGAGAGGTGTCGCCTGCCGGGCGAGGTCGACGAGGATCTTCTCCGCACCCGCCCGGTCCCGGTCGGACACAGTTGGGGGCATCTTGATCATCGTGTTCACGATCTCATCCACATGCGCGGGAGTGATCTCACCTGCGCGTGCCGCGAGACCGGCCAACGGTGCGATCGCGGGGACCTCCGTCCCGCCCAGGGTGCTGGAGGAGTTCACGGCCTTACCCCGGATCACGATCCGCTTCGCCGCCGCCGGGCCGATCTGAGTGACATCATCCAACCACAGTGCCGTGTTCAGATACTGGTAGACAACCTTCACACCCTCGGTCTCCAC
>NZ_JAODNM010000070.1 GCF_025464955.1 Amycolatopsis sp.
GCCACCCGATCCTCCTCCGACACCGTCGCAGGCATCGCCGTCATCGTCTTCACGATCACGTCCACATGCGCGGGAGTGAGAGCACCGGCCAATGCGGCGAGACCGGTCAGCGGTGCGACACCGGGGACCTCTGTCCCGTCGATGGCGTACAAGGAGTTGGTGCCGCGGGCACGGACCACGATCTGACGTGCCGCGGGCTCGGACATCCCCGTCGTATGCATCAGCCACTGCACCGCGGAGGTGTACTGATGGGTGGCCTTGATGCCATCGGTCTCGGTCTTGGTGACCACCAGACCCAGCAACGCCGTGTACCGGTTCATCTCCCGGGTGATCGCACGGGCGTACTCGACCAGCATCGCCGGATCAGCACGCCGGATATCGGCGGGATCGGGGAGGGTGATCGTATCGCTGGGCACTCCCTTATTCTACCTCGATTCGAACGTTTATTCGGAACACGTTCAGGTGATACCTATTATCGCGGAACGTAGTCATCGATTATTCGAAAAGGCTGCCACCGCAACAAAATGTCTCCTGCACCTGCTTGCCGCATCACTCACTCATGCACCACAATGACAAGTCTGGTCGCTTAACGTGATGAGCGAGTCGCGAAAGGGGCTATCCGTTCGGTCACCACAAACGAAATTCCCTTTCAGCCAATCGAAAAGCACCACCAGCACAAAGAGGCAGGCCCTCGAAATCCGCCTCACGAACTCGAGTCGGCCCCGGTCCTTGCTGCAGTAGAACGGAACATGCCGCCTAAACCGGCGCCCGACATCAAAAGTCGTAACCCTGACCACGACGCACCTCCGGGCAACTGAGCCATTAGCATCACCCCAAGACTATGCCGCTCTCGCGAAAAGCGAGAGGGACTTTCCTCCCTCCTAGCAAGGAAAGTCCCTCTCACCACAGGTCAGCCGAAGCACCGCCGCTAGCGCGGCCCTCGATAGCCGAGCTTGCCGCGGGTCGCGATGAGCAGGATGGCCGCCGCGACGGTGGACGAGATCAAGAGGATGTGGCTCGCGGTGTCCTGCTGAGCACCGGGGAACACTGCGGTCCAGGCGACGGAGAAGAAGTTGTTCACACTGGTGTGCAACAACATCGCCAGCGGCAGGCTTTGGCCGGTGCGGTTGAACACCCACGTCATCACAAGGCTGAAAACGATGGCGGTCGCAACGAACTCGATGGGTGCGTACCAGCTGACGTCGGGACCCGCCCAGTCCGTGAGGAACAGCGGCAGGTGCCAGGCGCCCCATAACGTACCGAGGATCAGCGTGCCACGCAGCGGCCCGAAGCGCGGCTGCAGGTGGGGCAGGGCGAAGTCACGCCAGCCGGGTTCCTCGGCGAGTCCGGTGGTGAGCATCTGGAAGACGAGAGCCGGCAAGTACGCCACCAGGACCGTGGCGGCGGGCAGCTGGAGGTGGACTCCGTAGATCGGGAAGCTGGTCAGGATCAGCGTGGCGGGGACACCGAGGATGATCGCGACGTACCAGCGCCAGTTGACCCGCCATTTCAGCAGCCGCCCGGCCCAAAGACGGAGTCCGGGCCTGCCTTCGGCGACCGCGGTGACGATGAACGCCGCCAGGATGGGGCCGAGGTATGCGCCTGGAAGCACGCCGGTCAGTTGGGTGCTGCCCATCGCCGTCGGGTAGCCGAACGGCAGGAGCCCCACCCCGTTTTTCGAGAGTATGTAAGGGGTCCAAGCGAACCAGCTCAACACGAAAGCCAGTATGAAGAAGCTGGGCAACGGATGCCGGCTGATCAAGCCTCGAACGCCGGTGAGTGAGGACCTGTTGTCGCTCAAGGTGTCTGGCAGTACCACGGTGTTGTCCTTTCGGGATCTGTCTGATGAGGACTGGATGGTCAGTCGCCGGTGCGCATCGCAACGACGGGGGTCGGACGCATCGCGATCCGGGTGGGGATGGCGATCGAACCCCAGCCGAACACCACCGCGGCGACGACGATCGCCAGGTAGATCAGCGGCGGAACGGTGGGCAGCGCGGACGACGTCAGGCTGAGGCTGATCCCGATCAGCGGCGGCAGCGCGGCCAGCGAGCCCAGGACGACCGCGGCGACGACGACAACCGCAGCTTCACCGCGCATCATCGCCCGCACCTGACGGGGTTTCGCACCGATGAGCCGCAGCAGCGCGAACTCGCGGACCCGCGCCGCGGTGGCCAGCACCAGGATGTTCACCACCGCGATGGCGATGAAGCCGAGCAACACCAGGTTCAGCAGCAGGCTGACCTCCGACTGCGCGGACATCGCCGTGTTCTGGGCGACGGTGAAGGTGCTCCGGTCGGTGAGCCGCAGCTCGGGATGCGAACGCAGGGCTTCGCGCAGTGCGGTGTCCAGCGCACCGGGGTTGGCGCCCGGTGCCGCGGCGATCAGGATCGTGTCGTCGAGCCTGCTGACGGTGTGTTCGAGCACCACGGTGTTCGGCAGGGTCACGTCCCCGAAGCCGAGGCCGCTGCCGTAGATCGCCACCACACGCGCGGTGTACGGCGTGCCGTCACCGAGGCGCAGCGGGAGCGTGGCGCCGACGTCGACGCCGAAGGTGTCCGCCGCGAACTGGCTGAGCGCCACGGTGTTCCCGGTCAGTCCCGCCAGGTCGCCGTGCCGGACGTCGAGGTCCATCACCTGGCCGAGCCGGTCTGGCGTGACGCCCTGCGCGGAGTAGGACGCGGTGGTCGGGTCGCCGAACTGCTGGTAGGTGACCAGTACCGAGGTCCGCGCCACGGGTGCGGCGACGCCGACCCCGGGCACCTGGCGCACGGCGTCGGCGAGGGACGGCGCGATCCCGTCCGGCGAAACGATCACCTGGTCGGCGCTGATGCCGAGGTCGGTCTGCCGCTGGGCGGCGCCGGTCGTCGTGGTCATCGTGAAGATCTGCACCGCGGCCAGCGCGACGCCCATGATCAACGGGGTGGTCGCCGACCCGAGCCGCCGCAAGCGCGCGTGGGTGTTGGCACCGGCGAGGAATCCCGACGCGGTGCGCCTCATGCCCAGCCGGCCGAGCAGTCCGGCGGTGGCGGTGAGCAACCGCGGCCCGAGCAGCGCCACCGCGATGACCAGCAGCATGGCCGAGCCTGCCGCTCCCCCGGTCGCCGCCGGGCCACCGAGGACCATCGGCAGGAAGACCCCCGCCCCCACCCCCGCGACGACGAGCAGCCAGCCGATGGTCTGACGGGCACGGCCGAGTCGAGGCGGTTCGACAGCTGCTTCGCCCAGTGCCGCGGCGGGGCTGACCCGGGCTGCGCGGCGCGCCGCGAACAGCCCGGCCAGCAACGCCGCGACCACACTCGCCAGCACCGCGGCCACGGCCGGCAGCGGTCCGACCACGAACTGGAAGCCCGCCGGCACGGCCCCGAACCGGACGAGCGCGCCGCGCAGCAGGACGCTGAGGCCGAGTCCGGGCAGCGTGCCGAGAACCGCCGCCACCCCGGACACCAGCAACGTCTCGGTGGCGATCAGCCGGAGGACCTGCCGCGGCGTCGCGGCGATCGCCCGCAACAGGGCGAACTCGCGTCGCCGCTGCTGGATCGCCAGGCCGAGCGTGCTGCCCACCACCACCAGCAGCACAATCAGCAGCATGACGCCGCCGAACGAGCCCGCCATCAGGATCAGGAACGACCGTGCCGCGCCGACGTCGAGGAACTCCGCCTCGGACCGGGCGATGCCGACGCTGGTGATGACCCCGGGAAGGCTCTGGTGGATGCGGGTCGCGAGTTCGTCCGCTCCGACGCCCGGGTCGGCGAGGACCGCCACCGCGTCCACCTGGTCAGGTCGGCCGGAAAGATGGCGGGCCTGCGCGTCGGTGAGGAACGCGGCGGATTGCCCGGACGTCGTCGTCCCGACCAGCCGGTACCGGGTGCCGACGGCGCCGATCTCCAGTTCGATCGAATCACCGGTGTACAGACCCGCCTGCGCTGCGACGCCTCTGTCGAGGACAACTTCGTCCGGCGCGTCGGGCGCTCGGCCGTCGGCAAGGGCGATCGGGCCGAGCCGCGTCGAGGACCATCCGTGCGCGAGCAGCGGGACCTCGGTCCCCCGCACGCGTAAACCGGTCTGGACGCTCACGTCGCCGACCGCCGCCCGGACCCCGGGCACTCGCGCGATCTCGTCGGCGCGCGCGGCCGGGAGCGTGACCCGCTCGGCGAAACGCTCGTCCGTACCATCCTTTGTGGACACTGTCTGCGGGGCGGTGACGACAACCGGGGCGCCGGCGTAGCGCTGCGGCGCGATTCCGGCACTGATCCCGGACTCCAGCAGAACTCCGCTCGCGGTGATCAGCGCGGCGCCGCAGAACACCGCGACGAACGCGGCTGCGAACGACCCTCGGCGCGCTCGGATCGTTTTCCAGGCAAGAGAAAACACGCTCACCACTCCCCGAGATGCGTCATGCGCTCGGCGATCAGCTCGGGACTCGCCTGGGCCAGTTCGCCCGCGAGGCGGCCGTCTGCCAGGAACACCACACAGTCCGCATAGGAGGCCGCGACCGGGTCGTGCGTGACCATCACCGCGGTCTGTCCCCACCGGTCCACCGCGTTCCGCAACGTCGAGAGCACCTGCCGGGCGGTGCGGGTGTCGAGCGCGCCGGTCGGCTCGTCGAGGAACATCACGTCGGGCCGGGTGACCAGCGCGCGGGCGATCGCGACCCGCTGCTGCTGGCCGCCGGACAGCTTGCTGGGACGACGGTTCAGCGGGACGTCGAGCTCGACCGAGCGCACCACTTCGGCGAGGAACTCCGGCTCGAAGGGACGGTTGCCCAGTCGCAGCGGCAGCACGATGTTCTGTTCGACGGTCAGCGCGTCGAGCAGGTTGTAGGCCTGGAAGACGAACCCGATCCGGGCGCGGCGCAACTCCGTGAGCGCGGCTTCCCGCTGCCCGGTCAACTCGGTGTCGCCCAGCAGGACGCGGCCGGAGGTCGGCCGGTCCAGCCCGGCGGCGCAGTGCAGGAAGGTGCTCTTGCCCGAACCTGAAGGTCCCATCACCGCGGTGAAACTGCCGTGCCGCAGGCTGATCGTCACGTCGTCCAGTGCGCGTACGGCGGTTTCCCCACCGCCGTAGGTCTTGCTGACCGATTCCAGCCGTACCGCGCTGGTGAGTCCATTCGCGACTGTCGTCATCGTCGTTCCTTCCGGTTCTTTTCCACGACTGGAGACGCTATGGCCGCGGAGGTGTCGGCACACTGGCCCGAGGTCCCGAACCGGGGGTGTAGCCCGGTACACCACCCGCAGTGCTCCGCAGTAGAGTTCGGCAGCATCGCCGCAGGTGGAGAGGCCGGATGAGAACAGCGATCAAGCGCAGTGCCGATGCCACCGCCGTGGTCCTTTCCGGTCTGCAGACCGCGCTGCCGGCACTGATCGGCCTGATCGCGGCGCCGCTGCTGCTGATCGCGCTGCCGTTCTTCCCCTCGAGCATTCGGCCGGTGCGGTGGCTGGCCGCCATCGAGCGCAAGCGGGTCGGCCGGGTACGCGGGCACCACATCCCGGCGCCCTATCGCGCGGAACAAGGGCGGCTTGCCGTCGTGCGCGACCCGGCAACCTGGCGAGAGCTCGCGTGGCTGCTCACGCACGGCATCGCCGGCACCTTCCTCGGCCTGACGTCGGTGGCCCTGTGGCCGGCGATCGTGACGAGCGCGACGACCCCGCTGATCTGGTGGCTGTTCCCGCCCGGCAGGATCACCGGGATGCTGGTGCCGCTCCAGACCTGGCCGCAGGCGCTCACGTTGCCGTTCGGCCAGGCCGCGGTCTACGCCGCGCTGGTCTATTGGCTGGTGCCGCTGATCGCGCGCGGACAGCTCCGGCTCGCCGAGTCGCTGCTCGGTCCGAGCGACCGCGAACTGCTGACCCAGCAGGTCGAACTGCTCACCGAGACCCGCATCGAGGCGCTGGAGTCCCACGGCGCGGAGCTACGTCGTATCGAACGCGACCTGCATGACGGGACCCAGGCCCAGCTGGTGGTGGTCGCGGTCCGGCTCGGGCTCGCCGAACGGGCGCTGCGAGGAGGCCCGGAAACGGCGCTGTCGTTGGTGCGGGACGCGCGGTCCGGGATCGAGGACTCGCTCAGCAACCTGCGCGACGTCATCCGCGGCATCTACCCGCCGATCCTTGCCGACCGCGGGCTCGGCGGCGCGGTCTACGCTCTCGCCGGCGGGCACCGCATCCCGGTGTCGGTGCGCGTCCCCGACGAACTTCCGCGGCCGCCCGCGTCCATCGAAGCGGCGGCGTACTTCGTCGTCGCGGAGGCACTGACCAACGTCACCAAACACAGCGCGGCCGAGCGTGCCGAAGTCATCGTCGACGGCGATGGGCGGTACCTGCGGATCCTGGTGCGCGACGACGGCAAGGGCGGCGCCGACACCGGCGACGGGAGCGGGCTGACGGGCATCCGGCGGCGCGTCGCGGCGCTGGACGGGACTACCCGGATCGACAGTCCGGTCGACGAAGGAACCACGATCGAGGTGCGGCTGCCATGCGAATAGTGATCGCCGAGGACAACGCGTTGCTGCGCGAAGGGATCACGCTGCTGGCCAGAAGCTCCGGTCACGAGATCGTCGGCATCGCGGTCACCGGTCCCGAGATCTTGCCGCTGCTGCTCGAACACCGCCCGGACGTCGCGGTGCTCGACGTCCGGATGCCGCCGAACTTCCGGGACGAAGGGCTGCGCGCCGCGATCGAAGCCCGGCGGCAGCTGCCCGGGCTGCCCGTGCTGGTGCTGTCGCAGTACGTCGAGCAGACCTACGCGACCGAACTGCTCGCGACGGGCGCCAGTGGGACCGGATACCTGCTCAAGGACCGGATCGGCCACGTCGAGGAGTTCCTCGACGCCTTGGACCGGGTCGCCGCCGGCGGCACCGCGCTCGACCCGGAAGTGGTGTCACAGCTGATGAACCGGCGCGACCCGCTGGACGCGCTCACCCCCCGAGAACGCGAGGCGCTCCACCTGATGGCGCAGGGCCACGACAACGTCGCCATCGCCCGCCTGATGGTCGTCACCGAACGCGCGGTGGCCAAGCACATCGGGAACATCTTCCGGAAACTGAACCTGCCCACCACCGACAGCGGACATCGCCGGGTACTCGCCGTCCTCGCCTACGTGAACGCCTGACGCCCTACGGACGCCAGATATCGACCGCGATCTCGCGCATCTGCTCGCTGAACATCCCATCGGGGCCGGCACCCAGAAGAAGCTCTCTAAGCTCTGCCTCGAACGCGGCGCGGCGCTCGCCGAACTGGTGTGGTGTCGAGCTGGAGAGCGAGAACACCGCGGCGACGAGGTCGTCGATCTTGCGTGTGACAGCCCAGCCGGGGATCTCGATCCGCCACGGACCGGTGAACCCAGCGGCCCGGTAGACCTCCGATTCGCCCCCGGCCGTGCCCTGCGGGAGGCTCCCCTGGCCGGCGCGCCGCTCCGGGCCGAGGTAACGACGCACCAGCTCGGCCATGGCCCCATGCGGTGGCCTGGGGTACGGCAAAGTCGCCGTGCTGTCGACACCTTGGTGCGTGGTGGCGTGCACGTGTGCGCAGGCGCCTCCGGCGTCGAGCATGCCGCGGACCGCCGATGCGACCCGCGGTCGATCCATCCAATGGAATGACTGCGCGAAGGTCACCAACCTGAAGACGCCCAGTTCGGCGGGCAACTCCTCGGCACGCCGCAGCAGCCACCGGGTGTTGCTCATGCCGGTCTCTGACGCCAGCCGACCGGCTTCGTCGAGCATGCCTTGGTCGGCGTCGAGCCCGATCGCCTCCTCGAACCTGTTGGCCAGCAACAACGTCAGGGAACCGGGCCCGCACCCGACGTCGAGAAGGCGCCCGGAACCGTCAAGGTCCAACTGCGCGGCGAGGGCGTCAACGAGGGCCGTGGGGTAAGCGAGGCGACCTCGCGCGTAGTAGGCGGCACTGCCGGAATACAGCGACGGATCCCACTCCCACGTCCCCTCAGCCATGTCGGGATTCTAATGTCGCGTCGCGCAATCCGGCCACGCAGTTTCCTCGACGCTCACTGCCCGACGGCGTGAACTCCGCCGTCAGCCCAGACCATGGACCCGGTCGTCGCCGGCAGCCAATCGGACAGCAACGTGCGCCGGCGAGGCGGTCATGGACCTGCGCCAGGTGCTCATGAGGGAGAACTCGTGAATCCCGGCGACGAGCTTCCCCCGCTGACGCCGCCACCGATCTCGGTGGAGACGCTGGTCCGGTTCGCGAAAGCCTCCGGAGACGACAATCCGATCCACCTCGATCACGCGACAGCGGCGAGCCGAGGCTACGACGGGGTGATCGCGCACGGGATGCTGTC
The DNA here is from genome assembly GCF_025464955.1 of Amycolatopsis sp. Lineage (GTDB taxonomy): Bacteria > Actinomycetota > Actinomycetes > Mycobacteriales > Pseudonocardiaceae > Amycolatopsis. The sequence continues at coordinate 8,299 of NZ_JAODNM010000070.1, forward strand.
GATGGCCTACCTGGGCCGGCTGGTGACGGGTTGGGCGCCTCAGCACCGAATCCGGTCCCTGCGGGCCAGATTCGTCGGGCCGACTCCCGTCGGTGCGATGGTCACCTGCACTGGCCGGGTCCGCAGCGTCGACGAGGTGGACGGCGAACAACGCGCGAAGGTCGTCCTGACGGTGACCCTGGCCGACGGCACTACGACTGTCCGTGGTGAGGCAATCGTAGCGACCGTTTTCCGTCAGGCCGCGCGCCCGGCTTGGCGCGATTCGTAGCAGGGGACCCCTGGTACGAATGATTCGTACCAGGGGTCCCCTGCGCCGGAACGGTCCGCTACACCAGGTCGAACCGGTCCAGGTTCATGACCTTGTCCCAGGCGGCGACGAAGTCGTGCACGAACTTCTCCCGCGCGTCATCGCTCGCGTAGACCTCCGCGAGCGCACGCAGTTCGGAGTTCGAGCCGAAGACGAGGTCGGCGCGGCTACCGGTCCACCTGACCTCACCGGTGACGGAGTCGCGGCCCTCGAAGGTCTCCGCGTCGTCCGCGGTCGCCTTCCACGTCGTGCCCATGTCGAGCAGGTTCGTGAAGAAGTCGTTGGTCAGCGACTCCGGCGTCGAGGTGAGCACGCCCAGCGGGGACTGCTGGGTGTTCGCGTCCAGCACCCGCAAGCCGCCCACCAGGACGGTCAGCTCGGGCGCGCTCAGGGTCAGCAGGTTCGCGCGGTCGATCAGGAGGTACTCCGACGGCAACCGGTTGCCCTTGCCGCGGTAGTTGCGGAACCCGTCCGCGGCCGGCTCGAGCGCGACGAACGACTCGGCGTCAGTCTGCTCCTGCGACGCGTCCGTGCGACCCGGGGTGAACGGGACGACGACGTCGAAGCCGGCACTCTTGGCCGCCTTCTCGACCGCGGCGACCCCGCCGAGCACGATGAGGTCCGCGAGCGAAACGGTGCCGTCAAAGGACTGCTGGATTCCCTCCAGCGTGCGCAGCACCTGCGCCAGCGCGTCGGGGGTGTTGACCTCCCAGTCCCGCTGGGGCTCGAGGCGGATGCGCGCCCCGTTCGCCCCGCCGCGCTTGTCGCTGCCGCGGAACGTCGAAGCCGACGCCCACGCGGTGGAGACGAGCTGGGACACCGAAAGACCCGAGTCGAGGATCTTGGCCTTGAGCGCGGTGACCTGGTCGGCCCCGAGCGGCTCGCCCGCGGCCGCGGGAACGCGGTCCTGCCAGATCAGCGCCTCCTGCGGGACCAGCGGTCCGAGGTAGCGCTGGATCGGGCCCATGTCGCGGTGCGTCAGCTTGAACCACGCCCGCGCGAACGCGTCGGCGAACTGGTCCGGGTTCTCGTGGAAGCGCTGCGAGATCGGCGCGTAGACCGGGTCGAACCGCAGCGCGAGGTCGGTCGTCAGCATCGTCGGCGGACGCTTCAGCTCGCCGGACTCCGGGTCGGGCACGGTGTTCGCGCCGGCGCCGTCCTTCGGCTGCCACTGGTGGGCCCCGGCGGGGCTCTTGGTCAGCTCCCACTCGTAGCCGAACAGGTTGTCGAAGAAGGAGTTGCTCCACTGCGTCGGCGTGGACGTCCAGGTGACCTCGAGGCCACTGGTGATCGCGTCCCGGCCCTTGCCGCTGCCGAAGGTGTTCTTCCAGCCGAGGCCCTGCTCTTCGAGCGAGGCACCCTCGGGCTCGGCACCGACGTACTTGTCCGGGTCGGCCGCACCGTGGGTCTTGCCGAACGTGTGCCCGCCCGCGATGAGCGCGACGGTCTCCTCGTCGTTCATCGCCATGCGGCCGAACGTGTCGCGGATGTCGCGGGCCGCGGCGAGCGGGTCCGGGTTGCCGTTGGGGCCCTCCGGGTTGACGTAGATGAGGCCCATCTGAACAGCGGCGAGCGGGTTCTCGAGCTCACGGTCGCCGGTGTAGCGGTCGTCGCCGAGCCAGGTGGTCTCGGGGCCCCAGTAGACGTCCTCGTCGGGCTCCCAGACGTCCGCCCGGCCGCCGGCGAAGCCAAAGGTCTTGAAGCCCATAGTCTCCAGTGCGCGGTTTCCGGTGAAGATCATCAGGTCGGCCCACGAAACCGAGGCGCCGTACTTCTTCTTCACCGGCCAGAGCAGCCGGCGCGCCTTGTCGAGGTTTCCGTTGTCCGGCCAGCTGTTCAGCGGCGCGAAGCGCTGCATACCGGCACCGGCACCGCCGCGGCCGTCGTGGATGCGGTACGTGCCCGCACTGTGCCACGCCATCCGGATCATGAACGGCCCGTAGTGGCCGAAGTCGGCAGGCCACCACTCCTGCGAAGTCGTTAGTACCGCGTCGACGTCGGCGGCCAGCGCGTCGAGGTCGACCGAGCTGAACGCCTCGGCGTAGTCGAAGGCCTCGCCCATGGGGTTCGCCACAGCCGGATGCTTCCGCAGGATCTTCAGGTTGAGCTGGTTCGGCCACCATTCGCGGTTGGCCCCGCCCTCAGTCGGGTGCTTGAAGCGCCCGCTGTCGACCGGGCACTGGCCCGTCTCCTCGTTCATCTCTCCAACAACGGCGTCAGGACTGTCAGACACGGGAAACCTTCCGGGATAAAGGGATGCGCTCAGGAACTTGGCTTGGTGGAGCAGTCGGGGCACAGGCCCCAGTAGATGACCTCGGCCTCGTCGATGACGAAGCCGTGATCGTCGGATGCCGTCAAACAGGGAGCCTCGCCGACGGCGCAATCGACGTCGGCGATGACACCGCACGAGCGGCACACGACGTGGTGGTGGTTGTCCCCGACGCGGGACTCGTAGCGGGCCACGGAGCCCGGCGGCTGGATGCGCCGGACCAGGCCCGCCACCGACAGCGCCCTCAGCACGTCGTAGACGGCCTGATGGGACACCTCGCCGAGATTCTCACGCACGGCACCGATGATCGAATCCGTGTCGGCGTGCGGCTGGTCGTGCACCGCGGTGAGCACGGCCACCCGGGGCCGCGTCACACGCAGTGCAGCCCCGCGCAACATGCGCTCGAAGTCCGTAGGTGTTGACACATGGGGCAGTGTGCCCCATTTTCTGGAATCAATCAAGAACAGAGCGACCCCGTGTCTTACCCGGACGGGTACTTTCGGCGTGCGGCGTGGTACCCCAGTGGTATTGGAGTGGCGATTGTGACACGTGGTGTGGGTGAGGCATGCGGGGCGTCGTCCGCACCTGATAGTCGGCTGAGAACCTGGTTTCGGCGACGCTTCCGACGAGGTCGGCAACGTTGATACCGGTAAGACGGCCAGCACGGCCGTCACGGAGGAGTTCGTCATGAGCCTGATCGGAACCCTGCTCGGGTATGCCCTGTCGGCGTTCATCCTGCTGCTGATCGCCCGGATGGTGCTGGACTGGACGGGCGTCCTGGCCCGCGGCCCACAGTGGACGCGCCAAGCCCGCGCGCTGACCCACGCCGGGACGGAGCCGGTGATCGCCCCGGTCCGGCGGGTACTACGGCCGCTGCGGACCGGCGGGGTGTCGATCGACCTCGCGTTCACCGCGGTGTTCTTCGGCGCGGTGATCCTTCGCTCGATCGCTTTCAGCCTCTGAATGCCGCCCGGGCGACGATCTTGTCGACGTCGACAATGTTGGACTTGTTCAGATAGGCGTACACGACGCCAGCTCGCGGAAGATAGCCCAGGGTGTGAAACCCTGGCTCCGTGGGAACGTTCTCGATGACACGGTGAGCGGCGAGGTCGACGATCCCCATCACGCCCGCTTGGGATTCGCCGAGGAACAGCAGGCCGTGGTCCTGGTCTCCGGCGATCTGGTCGATGCCCGACAGGGTTTTCACCGTGTGGACCACACGGCCGTTTCGTGGGTCGACGGCGAGTATTTCCGGACTGGCGGTGGCGACCCAGAGCAGGTGGCGCGCCGCGTCGTAGTACATGTCCTTGGCGGCACTGCCCGCGGGCAACGGCAGAGTGAAGGTCTGCGTGACTTTCCGGGTTCTCGGGTCGATCACCAGTACAGAGTTGTCCTCCGACTGGTAGAGGCGGTCGCCGGCGGCTACGTAGGTGCCCAGATCGGGTCCCGTATGGGCGCCTGTACTCGATTCGGGCAGGGTGAGCGCGCCGAGCACCGCGAACGGTGCGGTCGCGGAAAACTCCTCCATGGTGCTGGTGTCGTCGTTGGTGACGAACACACTGCGCTCGTGGGGATCGTAGTAGATCGCGTCCGGTGTTCCCCCGCCCGAAGGCACCGTGGCGACCGTCTTCCAGGTGACCTTGGAAATGACTTTCACGCTGTTCGTCGTGGCGGAGGCGGCGAAGACGTAGGCGTCCGTGTAGGCGATCCCATTTACCGAAGGAACATCCGGTATGACCGTTCTGATGGTATTGGTACGAGTGTCCAGCACGACGACCTCGTCGTCCGGGCTTTGCGCGACGTAGACGGCGTGCGCGGCAGGGTCCACCGTGACAACGTCGCCGTGTCCCCCGACCCCGGGTAGGGCGATGACCTTGCGAGTGCTCACAGTGACTTGACCGAGACATCGCGAACCGGACGGTGACGTCGACGAGGCGTCGGCCGTTCCTCCGGCTGTGACCAGCGCGGTTACCACCGCCACCACTAGCGCGGCCGACGTCCGGGTATGGGTACGCATAGGAGTTGACGTCCTTTCGTCATCGCTGACGGCGACATACCTGCAGAGGAACAACACCGACAGTTACGGCATGGTGAATACTGTGTCTCGTCTACTGTATACAGATAGTGCGGCAAGGCACGGCCGATGTCCAGCGTCGGCCAAATCCTCTCTCGCTCAGAGATGGCCCCTCCTCCTGACGCGCACGCTCTCGAGGACTTCGATGAGTGCCTGGACGTAGTCATCGAAGGCACCGCGGCGAAGGCCGACTCCACGTCCTGATCACCCACTGCCGTTTGACGATATCGTCTAGACGATTTAGTCTAGCGAGCGACAACGACAGGAGATGCCCATGACCGGACTGACACTCGACGTCTACACCAGCCCGATGCGCGAGATCAGCACCGGCGGGCAGTTCTCACCGACCACCGCGACGCTCGTCTTCGGGCCGACGGAGGTCGCACTCGTAGACGCGCAGTACGCAGCCACCGACGTCGACGAACTGGCCCGGCGTATCGACGCGAGCGGCCGGACGCTGACCACGATCTACCTCACCCATGCCCACGCGGACCACTACTTCGGCATCGGCCCCCTCCTCGCCCGGTATCCGGATGCCCACGCGGTCGCCCTGCCCGCGGTAGCCGCGGAAATCGCTGCCGGCAACGAAGACGCGCGAACCCAGTGGCGCGACTGGTTCGGCGGCGCGACCATCGACAACGTCGCTCTGCCCGAACCGCTCGAGAGCGGTTCATTCACCGTCGACGGCGTCGAGCTGGTCGCGATCGAGGTCGGGCAAGCCGACATCCCGCACAACACCGTGCTCCACATCCCTGCGCTCGACACGGTGTTCGCCGGCGACGTCGTCTACAACGGAATCCATCCGTTCCTGGCCGCCTCGAACGAAACCCAGTGGCCACAATGGATCGAGAGCGTCGAGAAAGTTGCCGCCCTTCACCCGCGCACGGTCGTGGCCGGGCACAAGCGGCCGGAACTGCCCGACGACGACCTCGCCGCCACGGTCGAGATGACCAAGAACTACCTGCAGGACTTCATCGGAGAACTCGCCGACAGCAGCGATTCCCGGGACCTGGTGGCGCGCATGCGGAAACGCTATCCCGACCACGGAAATCCCAGCGCTCTTGTCCTTTCCGCTGTTGTCGCAGTCAAACGTCGACGCGACGCCTGACCAAAACCGTCCGCACCCGAAGGAGGCCAACGATGGCTGTAATGACCCTGACCGTCGAGGACGCGCTCGCCACCCTCACCCTCGACAATCCCCCGCTCAACCTGTTCTCCCAAACGGTCATGGACGAGCTGGAAGACCACGTCAACGCCGTGTCCGTCAGCTCCGCTCGCGCCTTGCTGATCCGCGCCGAAGGCCCGCACTTCATGGCGGGCGCGGACGTACGGGTCTTCCACGAGCGGAGCCCGGCACAGGCAAGGGCCATGTTCAGCCGCATGCTGCCGGTCATCGCCCGCATCGAAGAGCTGCCGATCCCCACGGTGTCCGCAGTGCAGGGACTCTGCCTGGCCGCCGGGCTCGAACTGGTACTGAGCACCGACATCGTCGTGGCCGGCGAGTCCGCGCAGTTCGCCCAAGTGGAACGCCACATCGGCACCACGACCCTGCTCGGCGGCATCCACCGCCTCGCCGAACGCGCCGGATCCGCGCGGGCCAAGCAGATCGTGTTCGACGGCGACCGCTACAGCGCGCGGCAGTTCGCGGACTGGAACATCGTCAACCACGTCGTCCCCGACGACCAGGTGCAGGCCAAGGCGGCCGAGCTCGCCGGGCACTACGCCCAAGGCCCGACCCGCGCGTTCGCCGCGGGCAAGTCCTTGCTGCGCGGATATCTCGAGGGCGGGATCCGGGCAGGCGACCGGGCCGTGCTCGACGCCGGCGCCGAACTCTTCGCCAGCCGCGACATGCGGACCGGGGTCGCGAAGGTACTCGGCGGTGGCAGCAAAGCCATCTCGAAGAACACCGACTTCCTCGGCGCCTGAATGCGCCGAGCGCGTCAGCATGGATAGGGTCGGACGATGGATCTACCGACGGCGGCACCATCGACACCCTCGATCATGGCCATGGCCGATCTCGCGACTCCCATGTCCATCCGAGTGGCCGCGACGCTCAGCCTGGTAGAGCACGCGGGAAGCGCGGGTGCGACCGCGGAGAAGCTCGCGGCCGCGACCGGAACCGCGACGTCGAACCTGCGGCGTCTACTTGATCACCTGGTCACGATCGGCGTCTTCGACCTCGAAACGGAGTCCGGTCATTACCGACCCACGAAGCTCGGTGCCCAAATGAGCGAGGACGCCCCGGAAGGGTTCAAGCCCTTGCTCGACATCACCAGCGCGGGCGGGCGCGCCGAACTCGCTTTCGTCGATCTGCTGGGGACAATCACCACCGGCACTCCCGCCTACGAACACCGATACGAGCGCGGATTCTGGGCGGACCTCGACGCTCACCCGGAATTGCGGCGCTCGTTCGACGCCCAGATGCAGTGGCGATTCCGGACGCACGCTCCGCAGATCGCCGAACGTTTCAACTGGAGCCGCTTCTCCGAGATCGTCGACGTCGGCGGGGGTGATGGGAACCTGCTCACGGCGATCCTGCGCGCCCATCCCGAGCCGCGCGGTCGCGTTCTGGACCTGGCCCCGACGGCTACCGCTGCCACCGACAGATTCGCGGCAGCCGGACTCGACGACCGGGCCCACGCCGTGTCCGGCAGCTTTTTCGATCCCCTGCCCTCCGGCGCCGACGCCTACCTCCTCTCCGACATCCTGCATGACTGGGACGACGACCACGCCCGCAAGATCCTGACCGAATGCCGTCGGGCCGCCGCACCGGACGGCACCGTGGTGGTGGTCGAGCCCGTGCTGGGGAGGGGAACCGACACCGCGATGGACCTGTTCATGCTGATGTGCTTCGGCGGCCGCGAACGGACGGTCGACGCGCTGACCGCACTGGCCACTGGCTGCGGACTCGTACTCCACGCTTCAGGCTCGGTGTCGGACGGGCGGACGGTACTGGAGTTCCGAGTCGCGCCCCACCTGGGGGACGAACGCGGATGACTACGAATAAGCCGTTGAGCCATCGTGAAAAGCTGATGCGCGAGGGAACCAAGCAGCTCTACGAGTACGGCTTCCACGGCACCACGGTGGACCGGATCCTCGAAGCGTCGGGCGTACCCAAGGGCTCGTTCTACCACCATTTCGGCTCGAAGGAAGCCTTCGCCAGGGAAGCTCTCGAGCGGTACGTGCGATTCCAACTCGACTTGCTCGCCAAATGGTCGGCCGCAGAGGACATCGACACGGCCGACGCTATTTATGGATACTTCACCGACATGGCCGAAGCCTTCACCCGGTCTCGGCATCAGCGGGCCTGCCTGCTCGGCAAGCTGTCCACCGAAATGGCCGCGGGCTCACCGGCGTTCCGCGACCTGCTCGCCGCCGACGTCTTGCGGTGGAAGGAAAAACTCGTCGACCTGCTCCAACGCGGCCGCGATCGCGACGACGTCCGCGAGGACCTCACGGTGGACGAACTCGCCGATGCGGTGCTCGCGCTCATCCAAGGCGTCTTCGTCCTAGCACTCGCGGTGCGGAACAAAGCCATGCTTGACGCCACCGGCGCGACCCTGCGCCTGCTGATCAGGCGGCCCTGATGGTTACGTCACCCCCGAACTCGTCGAAGCGCGACGAGTTGGTGATTTTTCTCCGCTGATTCGCATTTCGTCAGGAACCCACAATCTGCCCGATCGGGCAGTGCATTCCCTGCCCAAAGGGCAGTCGTATTTCCGGTAAACTTTCCAGCGAAGGCATCGTGCCCGGCACCGCCGCGGTGAAGTCGCTGGACGGCAACGTGGCGTACCGGGCAGGCGTCGACTACGTGGTCACGAGCAGACCGGGACGATCACCCGGACCGATACCAGCGCGATCCCGGACGCCCACTCGGTCGAGGTCGAGGTCGCGCTCGTCGTGCCGCCGGTGACGAAGTCGAGCACCGCGATCACCCTCGACCTGCCGAGCACCGCTCGCCCGGCACCGCCGCAGGTCGCCTGGGTGGTACCGACGTTCGGCTGGACCGAGCAGTCGACGAACCTCGGCCTCAAACGGACCAGGACCCGGGGCGGTGGCGGGCTTCGCGTGTTCCTCGAACGGCCCTGGTACTCCTCCGGCGTCGGCGAGCAACTCGCCGTCGTGCTCCTCGACTCCCAGGAGGCCCGGCCTCCTGACCAGACCGACAAGCACCGGTTGGAGCTCGTCACCCAGCTCGGTGTCGACCCCGTCGTGCAGACCCAGCCGCTGACCGCCGCCGCGGGTTACCCCGGCGTCGGACAGTTCCCGTTGGCCACGGACAACAAGACGCGGCTGAGCCTGCCGGGCCGGACCGACCTGTTCGACGTCGCGGTGCACGACGTCGTCTGGGACGCCGACCGCGAACGCTGGGCCTGCGACATCGTGCTGCCACCCGGCCGGGTCTACCAGCCGTTCGTGCACCTCGCGCTGGCCCGCTACCAACCGAACTCGTTGAAGGACAACGAGTTGTCGCCGGTCGCCGCGCTCGAGTGGGCGCAGCTCGGCCCCGACCGGGCCGCGACTGTCCTGCTCGACGCACTCGACCTGACCAAGGTCACGGTGACGGTCGCGGGCTGGTCGACGTCAGGGACCGCCTCGGTCCAGAAGAAGCCGAACGCGGTTTCGGTGCTCCTCCAGACGTCGGCCGCGCTCGATCCGAGAGACCTGGACTGGACGACGGTCGGTTCGGCCGACGGGCAGGCGCTGACCGCGTCGACCCAGCCCGACGGCACCACGGCGTGGACCGGAGTCGTGCGGCTGCCCAAGCCGCGGTTGCTGACCCCGTTCCGGGGCGTCTGCTGAGCGGCGCACCGGCGAATCCGGACAGACCACGCACGATATGAACCTCTTTCACGTTTCAGTTCCGACGTGGAACTTGAAATATTTTCACATCCTGCTTATGGTGTCCCTCGTCACTCACGCGCCCGACCTGATTATGGCTTCGGCAGGTCAGGGTCCCCACGAGGAGCGAGGTGCCTGTTGTCAGCACGAGCCCGCCATTCGACGCGGAGAGCGCGCGCTCTCGCCGCCTTCTCGGTCATCGCGGTCACCGCCGCCGTGGCTGGGGCCGCCTCGGCGTCCGCCGTCACCCCGCTGGCAGACCCGGGCGCCGCGCCGGACTACTGCCTCTCCCAGTGCAACGACATCCTGCCGCCGGGTGAGAACGGCACCGCGACCGCCGCGCAGATCGTGGCGAACAAGCTCACCGGCGCGAAGCCCGCGCACACCGACGACCAGCTGGGCAAGTACGCCAGCCTGGTCGACGGCTACACCGGGCTGACCAACGACACGCTCGGCAGCTACTACAACAACTCGTCGTTCGGTGTCCCATCCGACCAGGTGGAGAACACGCTCAAACCCGGCGGCCGCACCGATGTCACGATCGTGCGCGACACCACCGGCATCCCGCACATCACCGGCACCACCCGCGACGGCACCGAGTACGGCGCCGGCTACGCGGCCGGCCAGGACCGGCTGTGGATGATGGACGTCTTCCGCCACATCGGCCGCGGCCAGCTCACCGGCTTCGCCGGCGGCGCGGACGGCAACCGGCAGCTCGAGCAGCAGTTCTACCTCAACGGAGCCGCCACCGAAGGCGATCTCCAGGCACAGGTCGACAGCCTCTCCACCAACGGTCCGCAGGGACAGCTTGCCGTCAAGGACGTCACCGCCTACCTCTCCGGCCTCAACCAGTACATCGCGGACTCGAAGTCCGGACTGTACTTCCCCGGCGAGTACGACCTGACCGGCAACGCGAACGTCCTGACCGGTGACGGGATCCAGCCGTTCAAGCCGACCGACCTGGTCGCCATCGGCTCGGTGATCGGCGCGCTGTTCGGTGCGGGCGGCGGTGACCAGGTCGCGTCCGCGCTGGTGAAGGTCGCCGCCGAACAGAAGTACGGCGTGGACAAGGGTGACGCCGTCTGGCAGAGCTTCCGCGAAGAGAACGACCCGGAAGCCGCCACGACACTCCACAACGGACAGACGTTCCCGTACGCCGCCAGCCCGGCGAACCCCCAGGGCGTCGCGCTGCCGGATCCGGGCTCTGTCACGCCGCAGCAGGTGGTCTTCGACCCGACAGGTTCGGCCGCCACGGCCGGATCAGCCGCCTCGAAACAGGCCACGGACACCTCGAAGTCGGCGACGTCGAAGGCCAACGCGCAGGCGAAACCCGAGCTGGCCAAGGACAAGGGCTCCATGGCGCAAGGCGTACTGCCGGCCAACCTGTTCGCGCAGAAGCACGGCATGTCCAACGCGCTGGTGGTGTCGGGCCAGTACACCGACACCGGCAACCCGGTCGCGGTCTTCGGCCCACAGACCGGTTACTTCGCTCCCCAGCTGCTGATGCTCGAGGAGATCCAAGGCCCCGGGATCAGTGCGCGCGGCGCCGCGTTCGCCGGGTTGAACTTCTATGTCCAGCTCGGCCGCGGCCAGGACTACTCGTGGAGCGCCACGTCGGCGAGCCAGACCATCATCGACACCTTCGCCGTTTCACTGTGCAATGTGGACGGCACACCGGCCACAAAGGACTCGACTGGCTACCTCTACAACGGTGCCTGCACACCGATGGAGCAGATCGAGCGGGACAACTCGTGGAGCCCGACCATCGCCGACGGCACCGCGGCCGGCTCGTACAAGCTGATCGCGTTCCGGACCAAATACGGCATCGTGCAGTCCCGTGCCACCGTCGGCGGCAAACCCGTGGCCTATACGACGTTGCGCTCGACCTACGGCCACGACATCGACACGGTCATCGGGTTCCAGATGTTCAACGACCCAGGCGTGGTCACCAGCCCGCAGACGTTCCAGCAGGCGGCGTCACACGTGACCTACACCTTCAACTGGTTCTACGTCGACTCCAAGCACACCGCCTACTACAACTCCGGGCTGAACCCGACCCGCGCGCCGAACGTCGATCCGAACCTGCCGATCATGGCGAACGCGGCCGACCAATGGCAGAACTGGGATCCCGCCACGAACACCGTGGCCAACACCCCGTTCGACGCCCATCCCAACTCGGTCGACCAGGACTACTACGTGTCCTGGAACAACAAAATCGCCAACGGGTACTCGATGTCGACCTTCGGCGACGGCTCGGTCTACCGCAGTGACCTGCTCGAGAGCCGGGTCAAGTCGCTGATCGCCAGCGGCAAGAAGGTCACCAGGGCGTCGCTGTCCCAGGCGATGGAAGACGCCGCAGTCACCGACCTGCGCGGTGAGGACGTGCTGCCCGAGCTGCTGGCTGTGCTCACGTCTTCGCCGGTCACCGACCCGGCGCAGAGCAAGGCCGTCGGCGAGCTGAAGACGTGGCTGGCGGACGGCGCCAAGCGCAAGGAAACCGCGCCTGGCGGCAAGACCTACGCCGATTCCGACGCCATCCGGATCATGGACGCCTGGTGGCCCCTGCTGGCGAAAGCGGAGTTCAACCCGAACATGGGCGACGCGCTCTACACCGCGATGACCAAAGCACAGCAGGTCGACGAAGCGCCGTCGTCACCGGAAGCCGGTGTGGCGCACAAGGGTTCGTCGTTCCAGCTTGGCTGGTGGTCCTATGTGGACAGGGATCTCCGCGCGGTGCTCGGCCAGCCGACACAGGGCGGCCCCGGCCAGACCTACTGCGGCGCGGGCGACCTCGCGCAGTGCCGCTCGAGCCTGCTCACGGCGCTGTCGGCAGCGGTGGCGACCCCGGCCGCCACGACGTACCCCGCCGACGGCCTCTGCTCGGCCGGTGACCAATGGTGCACGGACTCCATCGAGCAGCACCCGCTGGGCGGCATCGCCGACGCCGAGAGCAACTGGCAGAACCGTCCTACATTCCAGCAGGTCGTCCAGTATCCGGCGCATCGCGGCGACAACATCGCGAACCTCGCGCTGAACCGCCCGGTCACGGCGACGAGCTACCAATCCGGGCTCTTCCAGCCGAACGTGCCGCCGTCGAATGCCGTCGACGGCAACATCACGAGCCGCTGGGGCAGCAACAAGACCGACAACGAGTCGATCACCGTCGACCTCGGCACGGTGCAGCCCGTGAGCCGGGTGCTCCTGTACTGGGAGGCGGCATACGGGCGCTCGTACAAGATCCAGGTGTCCGGCGACGGCACGACCTGGCGAGACGTCTACGCCACGACAACGGGCGACGGCGGCCAGGACGTCGACGTCTTCCCTACTACCAGCGCCCGGTACGTGCGCATGCAGGGGGTGCAGCGCGGCACCGGGTACGGCTACTCGCTGTACGAGTTCCAGGCGTACGCGAAGTAGACCGGCACTCGGGTCGGACGGGAGCAGCCGCATGCCGGAACTTCGTGTGCTGACGTTCAACGTGCTGCAGCTCCCGTTCGTCTCGGCGTGGCCGTCCGGAATCCGGCGGGCCGGCCTGGCCGCCGAGCTGATCGGCGGCCTTGCCCCGGACGTCGTCGTGCTCAACGAGGCGTTCGGGCTGTCCGCCGCCGGGCTGCTCGTGCGGCGGCTGACCAGCGGCGGTTACCACACGACGCCGCAGGTCGGTGCGCTGCGAGGACGGTCCGACTGGCACAGCCGAACCGAGCCGGACTCCCCCGTGCGGGGCCTTGTCGGCGGCGGCGTCCGGGTGCTGAGCAGGCACCGCATCCTGCGGCAGCACCAGCATGTCTACCGCGCCTATCGGCGGCACACGCAGGACGCGTGGTCCGCGAAAGGCGTCGCGCTGGTCGAACTCGACGTCCCGGGAAGCCCGGTGTGGCTGGCCGCGACGCACCTCCAGGCCGACGAGCCGCCGACCCCGGTCGCGGCGACCCACGACGTCCGGCTGCACCAGCTCGCCGAACTGCGCCGGGTGGTCGCGGCCACCGTGCCGCCCTACCGCGCGGTCCTGCTCGCGGGAGATCTCAACGTCGAGTACTACCAGTCCGATGTGGATGGTGTACCCGGCGAGCCCGGCCCCGATCCGGAGGCGGCCGCGGCAGCGGTGGGCGGCCGGGTCGCACCCGACGGCGCGATCCACGCGCACACCTTCGACGGCGCCCGCAACCCGCTCGTGGCACGCTCACTCCCCCGCTACCGCAATGTGCTCGACTACGTCGGTTCCATCGACGAGAACGGACAGAGGCCCGTTCCCCACATCACCACGTCGACGATCCCGTTCGAACCCGGCCGGGCTGCCAGCGACCACTACCCCGTACTCGCCGAAATCACCTGGGAGCACCGATGACAACGGCGAACACCTCCGCCGAGGACAGCAGATCCGCACTGGCCGAGCCGACCACACCCGTCTCGCGCGCCTGGAGCGGCTACTGGTCACTCGCGAACTTCGGAATCTTCCTCGCCTACTACGGCACTCAGCAGATCCTGCTCCCCCGCCAGACCAACGCCATCACGGGCAGCGACGCGGCAGCCGTCTCGGCGCAGAGCTGGGCCAACATCTGGGCCGCGGTGGTCGCGATCGTGGTGTCGATCCTCGCCGGCGCGCTGTCGGACCGCACCCTGCACCGCACCGGACGGCGGCAGATCTGGGTCGTCTACGGCGTGACGCTGGCCGTGGTCGCGTTCGTGTTCCAGGGCATGCAACACGGCGTTGTCGGCGTCGTGCTCGGCTGGATGGTCTTCCAGGCCGGGTACGCCACGATCACCATCGCGCTGAACGCGGCCATCCCGGACGAAGTGCCGGTGAACCAACGAGGCAAACTGTCCGGCTACCTCGCGGTCGGTACCGCGGTCGGGCCGCTGGTGGGCGTCGTGGTGGTCACCTTCCTGTTGACCGGAATCCTCAACGCCTACGTCGGGTTGGCCGTGCTGCTCGCGGCGTTGGTGCTGCCGTTCGCATTACGCACCAAGGGAAAACCCCTCCACGCGGAGGAACGCCCACCCCTGGCCTTGCGAGCGTTGCTCGTCGGCATCATCGAACCGTTGCGATATGCCGACTTCGCGTGGGCTTGCAGCCAACGGTTCCTGATCAACGTGTCCAACGCGCTCGCCCAGATCTTCCTGTACCAGTACCTCAAGGATGAGGTACACACCGATCCTGACGTCGGGACCCTGTTCCTGCTGCTCGCGTACACCGCGGGCGTTGTGGTCGTCGCGATCCCCGCCGGGAAGCATTCCGACCGCACCGGAAAGCGCAAACGCATGGTGGTCGTCTCGTCCATCCTGCAGGCAGCCGCGGCGCTCATCCTCGCGTTCGCCCCGACCCTGCCGGCCGCGATCGCCGGCGCGACCCTGCTCGGCCTCGGCTACGGCGCGTACCTGTCGGTCGACCAGGCACTGATCACCCAGGTCCTCCCGCACGCCCAAGACCGAGGCAAGGACCTCGGCATCCTGCAGATCGCCGGCACCCTGCCGTATGTGGCGGCCGCCGGAGTCGGCGGCCTGCTGATCAACTCCGCCGGCGGTTTCCCGTCGCTCTACCTGGCATCGGCGGCGACCGGCCTGGCGGCCGCGGTCTGCGTCCTGCCGATCAAGAGCGTGCCGTAGCGGGTGCATGATGCTCCGGTGGAGATCGTGGCTCAATGGGTGCGGACGTCGTGGACCAAAGAGTCCCGCCGTGCGGCTGAAACCCGGTGAATGGGTGCGCTGGCAGATCATGTATCGGCGTGCGAATTCCCTCGGACGCGGCTGCGCCGACTCGGCTGGCTCTGAGGGACTGAAGGTCTACGAAGGATCCGCTAGGCGGGTGGTTCCGCTCTACGGCGGCAAGGACCGGGGCGGATGGCGTGTGCAGTACGGATCCTGAGGGCCGGTTCCGTTGCGGCGGTGGCTGCGTTTCGTGAGTGGCTGAAAGGGTCTTTCCTTGCGGTGAAAGCACGGATAACGCCGTTCATCCTTCGCCAATCACGGTACGCGACTGCCGTCGTTCGTCTGGTGTATGCGTGAGTGACGCAGCAAGCAGTTGCAGGAGGCGAACGGGCGAAATTCGCTGCGGTGGCACGCTTTCCGAATATTCGATGGCTACGTTCCGCGACAATGTGTATCACCTGAACGTGTTCCGAATAAACGTTCGAACCGAGGTAGAATAAAGGAGTGCCCAGCGATACGATCAGCCTCCCCGATCCCGCCGATATCCGGCGTGCTGATCCGGCGACGCTGGTCGAGTACGCCCGCGTGATCACCCGGGAAATGAACCGGTACACCGCGTTGCTGGGTCTGGTGGTCACCAAGACCGAGACCGATGGCATCAAGGCCACCCACCAGTACATCTCCGCGGTGCAGTGGCTGATGCATACGACGGGG
The DNA here is from genome assembly GCF_025464955.1 of Amycolatopsis sp. Lineage (GTDB taxonomy): Bacteria > Actinomycetota > Actinomycetes > Mycobacteriales > Pseudonocardiaceae > Amycolatopsis. Next base: position 24,151 of record NZ_JAODNM010000070.1, read on the forward strand.
ATAGCTGAGCCTGCGGCGCGTCAGATCGTGGTCCGCGCCCACGGCACCAACTCCTTGTACACCATCGACGGGACAGAGATCCCCGCAGTCGCACCCCTGACCGGTCTCGCCGCACTGGCCGGTGCCCTCACACCCGCCCACGTCGACGTCATCGTGAAAACCATGACGGCCATGCCCGCAACCGTGTCCGACGAAGACCGGGCGGCCGCGGAGAAGATCCTGATCGGTGTGGCCCGGGCTGCGTCCCCGGTCGAGGTGAAGAAGGCCGGTGACCGGATCCTGGACACCCTCGACCCGGATGGGCCGGAGCCGAAGGATCCGCCGGAGAGACCGCAGCGGGAGCTGTCGTTCCAGGAACACCGCGACGGGTCCGCGACGCTCAAAGGCAAGCTGGACAACGTGGCCTACGCCCAGTTGCGGGCCGCGTTGGATCCGTTGGCGAAGCCGCACTCGACGAAAGAGGAAGGCCGCGACCCCCGCAGCCAGTGGGAACGCCACGCCGACGCGCTGGTCGACCTGATCCGCCTCGCGATGACCGTCGACGAAATCCCGACTCACGGTGGTGACCGTGTCCATGTGGCGATCACCGTGGACTACGAAACACTCAAGTCCGGGATCGGGACCGCGATGCTCGACTACGGCGGCGTCATCACCGCCGCCGAAGCACGGATGTTGGCGTGTGACTGCAAGGTGATCCCCGCTGTCCTCGGGACCGAGAGCGAGCAGATGGATCTGGGGCGGTCCAAGCGCATCATCACCACCGGACAACGACGACGACTCGTCATGCGGGACCGCGGATGCGCGTTTCCCGGTTGTAAAAGCCACGCCAAACACTGCGACGGTCACCATATCGTGTATTGGATCCTTGGTGGGCCAACAAATCTGGACAACTTGACCCTCCTGTGTGAACGGCATCACCGTCTTGTGCATTGTGGTGGTTGGGAAGTGCGGATGGGCGGTGACGGGAGACCGGACTTCATCCCGCCTGCTTATCTCGATCCGCTTCGAAAACCGAGGCGCAACACCATGCACGTGTAACAGAATACCGACCCCATACCAGGGCTCGTGAGTGCCGCGACCGGATCATCCGGCCGTGACACTGACGAGCCCTGACTGCATTCACGGCACAACAACAACTCGCCGTCGAGTTGCGAAAGCGCCGCATCACTGCTGAATCGGGGGTCACATCGGCACCGGTGGTACCACCGCGTGACGGGAGTGGCCCTCGGATCCGTACTGCGCCCCCTCACCGCCCCGTCCTTGCTTCAGTAGTCGGGAGTTTGGCTGCCCGGCGAGCCCTGACTGCGTTCCAGGCACGACCGCAACTCGCCGTCGACTTGCGGTGCTCTGGCGTTTGGTGCCGGATCCATAAGCCGTCAGGGCTCCGGCGTTCGGTTCCGGGACGCCCTGCCTGCCCAGCGTCGCCGCCGGGACGGGCGGAATGTGGTTGACCACCTGGGAAAACAACGTGGCGACGCTCGACGCCATCGCGTCGGTCAGTTCCTTGGATGTCAACTCGACCCCCAGCCGGTGACAGCCTACCGAGGTTCACGATGCGGATCGCCGAAACGGGGGACAGGATGCGAGACGACAACGAAAGGGAAGGTGGACAGCGATCCGTGAAACCGTGGCCTGGGCGTTCGCCGAGCCGTCGGGTCAGGGCTGGACGCAGGTGTTCGAGCTGGTCACCGCGTTGGTGCTCTGTTCGCTGATCGGGCTGGAACGCGAGCTCAAGCAGAAGAGCGCGGGGTTGCGCACGCACACCCTCGTCGGCCTCGGCGCGGCACTGTTCCTGCTGGTCAGCAAGTACGGGTTCACCGATGTCCTGGTCGAAGGCCAGGTCGTGCTCGACCCGTCCCGGATGGCGGCCCAGATCATTTCGGGAATCGGGTTCATCGGCGGTGGGCTCATTTTCGTCCGCCGTGACGTCGTGAGAGGGCTGACCACGGCTGCCGTGGTGTGGATCAGCGTGGCCGTCGGCTGCGCCTGCGCCGCCGGGCTGCCGCTGCTCGCGGCGTTCGTCACGGCGGCCCACTTCCTGGTGGTCTACGGCTACCCGCCGCTGATCCGCCTGCTCACCCGGTCCCGGCCGGCGACCTCGGTGATCCGGGTGAGCTACCGCGACGGCGAAGGCGTGCTGCGGCAGGTGCTGGCACTCGCCACGGACGCCGGTTACGTCCTGGAACAGGCGGGTACCGGACGCCGTGACGCCGACGAAGACGAGGAACGCGAGCGCGGCGGCACTGCCGTGCGCACATCCCACGTCGTCGACCTGCGGATGCGGCTCGTCGGCCCGAAATCGGTCAACGACCTGCTCGCGAGCCTGTCCGAACAACCCGGTGTGCTCTCGGTGGACACCGGGGACATCGACGACACCAGCGAATGAACTCCTCAGCGTCCGGCCAGCAGCTCCACCACCGGGGCCAGCTCCGCGAAGAACGCGCCGTTGACACTGATGTAGGACACACCGAACGCCTCCCGGCGCCGCTCGAACTCGTCGGCCATCTGACGCGGCGTCCCTCGGATCATCGTGAGGGAGTCGTGCTCGATGAGCGTCGCCGCGTTGACGCCGATGAACTGCTGTATTTGAGGAGGGACCTCTTCGCCTACGACGAAGACGTTCATCGCGAGTTCGAGATCGCGGGCGCCGGCCGCGTTCCGTAGCTCGGCGGCGTTTGCGGCGGTTTCGTCGCGAGTGACCATCGGGCCGCCGGCCAGGGTGACGATGTCCGCCTTCACCGCGGCCATCGCGCGCGCTTTCGGCCCGGCGGCCGCCATCATCACCGGGGTGTGCCGCTCACCGTCGAGTACCCGCAAATGGTCGATGGTTTCGGCGACCTGCGCCAGACGTTCGGTGGTGGAGCCGAACTTCAGTCCGAGTGACTCCGCGGGCTCCTTCATCACCGGCAGCCCGGTGCCGATTCCCAGTTCGAACCGGCCATCGGTGAGTACCGACAGACTGTGTGCCTCCCAGGACGTCGAGCGCGGGGGGCGCAGCGGGCTGGCCAGCACAAAGGTGCCGACACGCAGGCTCTTCGTGACGCTCGCCGCCACCGCCAATGAGGGAATCGGCGACAATAGTTGGAGATTGTCCGGCATCAGGAGCGTGTCGTATCCCATTTTCTCGACGCGTTGTGCCAAGGTCCGCCATGACGCACCGCCGCCTTGCGGACTGGCGACGACACCGAATCGAAATGTTTTGTCGGTCATGTCCACCACTATGCTCGCGCGATCGGTGTAACGCCCCCGGTGTGAGTTGCGATGCGCCAGAAAGCCTTATGGGCCTTATGTCTTTTTTAGTCCTTTACGGACTTTTTCATCCTGATCAATCAGGGCCGAAAGCATCTTGTGCAACCGGCTGTTGATCAGAAATAGTCACTCGGTACACACGAATGGACCATCAAAGAAGCCGTGGTCACGTTCTGTCGGGGTCGTTTTCAGGTTTCGTTTCCGTTCATAGAGAAAGCAGGAGTCGCCCATGCGGGCTTCCTCGCGACCAGTTCGCGCTCTCATCATCGCCGCAGCCGGAGGGCTGGTCCTTTCGGGGAGCGGCTACACGGCGCTCGCCCAGACCGCACCCGCGGCCGGCGACGCGACCCAGTCGGTGATCGTCGTGCTGGGCGACCAGCTCGCCGGCGCGCCGGCCACCAAAGCCGATTCGACCAATCGGCGGAACCAGGCCACGAACGCCCAGGAAGCAGTCCTGAGCAAGCTGACCGGGGCCGCGCCGACGCACGTCAAGCACTTCGCGCTCGGCAACGCGTTCTCCGCGACGGTGAGCGCGGCACAGGCCGCCCAGCTGGCGCAAAACCCGGCGGTCGCGTCGATCCTGCCTGACAGCAAGGTCACGCTGCCGGCTCCGGCCGCGCCGTCGGCGCCAGCCGGTGCCAAGTCCGGCAACGCGCAGGCTCCGGCCGCGGACGGCCCGGGCGCGATCTGCCCGAGCGACCCGGCGAAGCCGCTGCTCGAGCCGGAAGCGCTGACGTCGATCCACGCCGCGAGCACCGACGGTTCGAAGAGTGCCGCAGACCTCGCGACCGGCGCGGGTGTCAAGGTCGCGTTCCTCGCGGACAACATGGACCCGAACTACGCCGACTTCATCCGGCCGGACGGTTCCCATGTCTTCTTCGACTACCAGGACTTCTCCGGCGACGGCCCGAACACGACCGACTCCGGCGCGGAAGCCTTCGGCGACGCGTCGTCGATCGCCGCGCAGGGCGTGGTCGTCCACGACCTGTCGAAGTTCGTCAACCAGAACCACCCGCTCCCCGCGGGCTGCAACATCGTGGTGAAGGGTGTCGCGCCCGGCGCGAGCCTGGTTGGGCTGAACGTGTTCGGCGCGACCTCGACCGACTCTGCGATCCTGCAGGCCATCGACTACGCGGTCACGACTGACCACGTCGACGTCATCAACGAGTCGCTGGGCCTCAACCAGTACCCGGACGCCAGCTCACGCGCGGCGTTCCAGACGTTCAACGACGCGGCCGTCGCGGCCGGGGTCACCGTCACCACCTCCAGTGGCGACGCCGGGATCACGTCGACCATCGGCAGCCCGGCCACCGACCCGCTGGTGATCTCCGCCGGAGCCACCACCGACAACCGGCTCTACGCGCAGACCGCTTACGCCGCTTTCCCGTTCTCCAACGGCAAGTGGACCAGCGACAACATCTCCGCACTGTCGTCCTCGGGGATCACCCAGAACGGCCGGACGATCGACCTGGTCGCGCCCGGTGAAGGAAACTGGTCCGACTGTGCTCCGCAGTTCGCCGAGTGCCGCACGTTCCAGTCCCCGACTCAGGGCGCGACCCTCGAGTCCTTCGGTGGCACCAGTGAGTCGGCTCCCCTGACCGCGGCTGTCGCGGCGCTGGTCATCCAGGCCTACCGCGGCACGCACCACGGTGCCACTCCCGCTCCCGCACTGGTCAAGCAGCTGATCACCGGGACCACCAGGGACCTCGGCCTCCCCGCCGACGAGCAGGGCACTGGCCTGCTCGACGCGCGTGCGGCCGTCGAAGCCGCGCTGACCGCTCCGGGTAGTTCCGGTGCGCCGGCCGGAGTCGCGTCCAACATCTCGCTGTCGACCGACCAGGTGACCCTCGAAGGGGCACCGGGTAGTACCCAGTCGACGAACGTCCAGGTCACCAACGTCGGCAACAAGCCGCTGACGGTGTCGACCGGAACGCGGACGTTCGCCCCGCTGTCCTCGCAGGCGCAGTCCACTCCGTTCGATTCGACGACGCTCCCGACTTTCCCGTACTACAACGGGGCGACGTGGGTGTCGAAGAAGGTCACGTTCACCGTGCCCGCAGGCGCTGAGCGACTGCTGGCGCGGATGGCGTGGCAGGGCAGCCCGAAGACGGTCAACGGCGCCTCGGTCACCCCGGTCGTGCGGGTGAGCCTGCTCGCGCCGGACGGCACCTTCGTTGCCAACAGCCGGCCCCAGGGTGGTGCGGCGACGGCGAACTACGCCAACGTCGACGTGACCAAGCCGGTTCCCGGCACGTGGACCGCGGTGATGTACTCGGCAGCCGGACCCGCCGGCTATACCGGTCCCATCCAGTTCTCCACCGACACGCAGCGCGCGGTGCCGTACGGCACGGTTTCGCAGCAGGTGCTGAACCTGGCGCCGGGCCAGTCCAAGTCGGTCAAGGTGTCGTTCCCGACGCCCGCGACCGGCGGCGACGCCGACTACTCGGTGACCTTCGGCAGCTCCGACGGGCACCAGACGTCGTTGTCCGCGGTCGTCCGCAGCCTGATCCCGACCAAGGCGGGCACCACCGGGACGTTCGGTGGCACCATCACCGGAGGCAACGCCCGCGCGTTCTCCCCGGCGCAGACGTTCAGCTACGAGTTCGACGTTCCCAAGGGCAAGAACGACCTCGACGTCGGGGTCAAGCTGCCCGACGCCGGAGACCTCGTGGACGGCGTCCTGATCGACCCGAACGGCGAACTGGCCGACGTCAACAGCAACGCGTCCTTCGCGCCGCCGTCGAACCTGGTCCAGGGCAAGGGTTTGCAGCTGTTCGACGCGAAGCCGCTGGCGGGCCGCTGGCACCTGGTCATCGTCGTGCAGAACCCGGTGACCGGTAAGGACATCGCCAAGCCGTTCACCGGCACGGTGGCGTTCGACCAGCTCAAGGTCAACGCTCCGGGCCTGCCGAACTCGGCTTCGACCAAGCTGGCCGCCGGCAAGGCGGTCCAGGTGCCGATCAAGGTGACCAACACCGGGGTCGAGCCGATCGCGGTCGGTGTCGACGCTCGTACCAACAAGAGCCAGACGCTGCAGCCGGTCCCGCTTCAGGGCGAGACCACGGTGGCGTTGCCCGAGCAGGGTGCGCTGGCGCCGGTCTACCTGATCCCGCCGGACACCAGCAAGTTCTCCATCGCGACCTCGTCGACCGTTCCGGCGCAGGCCGAGTTGCAGGGTTCCGCGGCAGGCATCGAGACCTTCGGTGACCTGAAGCAGGCCCAGGGCGGCAACACCGTTTCGGTCGCCAGCATCGGCGAGAAGAAGGGGTATGTCAGCAAGGGGATCTGGTTCGCCGCGGTCCAGGAGATCGGCCCGTTCGGGCCGGCGGGCGCGCCCGCCGGGACGGCCAGCTACACGTCCTCGATGCAGACACTGGGCTTCGACAATGCGGTGACCTCGTCGACGGGTGACCCGTACGACGCCGCTATCGATCCCTCCGGGACCGGTGGCACGCCGACCGTCATCCAGCCGGGCCAGACCGCCACGATCACCGTGACGATCACCCCGTCGGGTGCGAAGGGCAGTGTCGCGAACGGTCACCTCAACCTGGTGACGATCCCGAACCTGCCCACCGGCTCGACCGGCCTGCCCACCCTGGGCACCGGTTCGACCATCGCGCAGGTGCCGTACAGCTACAAGATCGGCTAGTCAGTACCGTTAGGTGAATCAGTACCGTTAGGTGAAGCGGGTCCGGGAGCGTTCAGCCCGGGCCCGCTTCGCTGTTCTGGAGCAGTCCTGTTCCGCCAGCGTTGTGCGATCAGTCCGAGATGCCGCCGAAGGCGAGCACCTTGACGATCTTCGCCCGGACGAGCGCCTCGGCGGGGTCGGCGTTGCGCTTGCCGTACTCCTCACCGCGTTCGGCGCCCATGTAGCGGCTGCCGATCGCGGTCGCCCACTCGAGCATCTCGTCGAGGTCGTCGTGCAGGACGGCGTCGGCGGTGAACTGGATGTACGAGTACGGCGGCGTCTGGTCGTCGACGCAGAGCGAGAACCGTGCGTTGCGACGGAAAGCCTTGCCTTTCAAGGACTCCTTCACCGTGGTGAAGATCAGCTCGTCTCCGTCCGGGGTCTCGTGGAGCAGGAACCAGACCGGCGTGACGTGCGGAGAGCCGTCCGCCCTGACCACCGCGAGCTTCCCGGTCCGGGTGCCCTCGCTCGCGAACTTCCACCATTCTTCCCTGCTCATCTCGTACATAGGGCCGAATTTACCTCAAGGGCGGCCCCGCCGATCACCGCCGCGAGCGCGGCGGCCGGTCCGTCCGGGGCGGACCGCGGGCTGGAGAGCACGAAGTCCACCCGTCCGGGTGTCGGCAGGCCGGCGAGCTCGCACAGTCCGGACGGGAGAAGGCCACGGGCGAAGGCGGCGACGCCGAGGCCGGAGAGCACGGCCATCCGCAGGCCGTTGAGGCTGGTGCTCGTGCACGTCACGTCCCAAGCCAGCCCTGCCCGCCGCAGCGAGTCGGAAACGCGGTTCAGCGTGGTGCTCGGTGGGGGATAGGCGACGAGCGGGACCCGCCGGGCGGGGTCGACCGCGGTCGTCTCCGTGCCCGCCCACACCAGTTCGTCGGTCCATAGTGGACTCACTCGGAAGGCGCCCGGAAGTCGTTCGCTGAGCACGAGGTCCAGCCGGCCCGCGGCCAGGCTTTCGCACAGCGCGTCGCCGAGGTCGACGGTGAGTTCCAGGTCGACAGCCGGGTGCCCGGCCCGGAATCGCCGAAGGACGTCGGGCAGCCCGCTGAGTGCGAAATCCTCCGACGCGCCGAAGCGGATCAGGCCGTGGACCTCGGGTTTCGCGAAGTAGCCGGTCGCGGTGTCGATGGCTTCGATGATGCCGGTGGCGAACCCGACCATCGCGTGCCCCGCCGGAGTGAGTTCGACCGAATGCGTGTCGCGGAGGAAAAGTTCCTGGGACACGGCGAGTTCGAGCTTGTGGACGTGCTGACTGACGGTGGACTGCCCGAGCGTCAGCCGCTGCGCCGCCCGCGTGAAGCTGCGGGTGCCCGCGACCGCGAGGAACGTCTTCAGCAGAACCGGATCGAGCACCCCGTCACCGATCCAGGCCGGGGAGGGCCAGCAGTTCGACGTCCTCGCCCGCCCATCCCGGCGGGATCACGGCGAGCGCGTCGGCCAGCGCCGCACCCCACAGCGTCCCCGGCCTGTCGTGGCCGACGGGGGAAGCGGATCCGTTGAGGCGCGTCACCGCGACGAGTCTGGTGTCGCGGGGGTGCGGGTCGACCGGCTCGGCGAGCCACGCGGACTCGAGAGGTGCCGCGCGGCGTCCGGACAGCACTTGGAGCAACGGCTGGAGCAGGGTCATCGCGGCGCCGAGCGCGGCGTGGGGATTGCCCGGCAGCCCGACGACGGTTCGCCCGTCGGGCAGGACCGCGAGTACCTGGGGATGTCCGGGGCGGCAGGCGACCCCGGCGACCCGGAGGTCGGCGCCGAGGCGTCGCAACACCGGCCGCAGGTGGTCGGCCGGGCCGGCCGACGTCGCTCCGCAGACGACTAGCACGTCGACGCCGGTGTCGGACAGTGCTTCGGCGAGCACGTCGGCGCGGTCGGCCAGCCGACGTACGCAGGTCTGCTCCGCGCCGGCGAGGTGCAGCAGCCCGGTGAGCATCGGGCTGATCGCGTCGCGTACCTGGCCGTGGCCGGGGCGGCCGGACGCGACCACCTCGTCCCCGGTGACCAGGACGGCGACGCGGGGACGGCGATGGACCCGGAGTTCGTCGTGGCCCGCGGCCGCCGCCAGACCCAGCACGGCCGGGGTCACGGTGGTGCCCGAGGTCAGGAGGAGTTGGCCCTCCTGACAGCTTTCGCCTTTTCGGCGGACGTGTCCTGCGTGCCGCACTTCGCCGCTGACCGAGTCGCCCGCGCGAAGGCTGTCCTCGATCGGCAGGACGGCGTCAGTGCCCGCGGGAACCGGTGCGCCCGTGGCGATTTCGATGGCTTGGCCGGGTTCCAGCCGCCCGGGATGCGGTGCTCCGCCGGCGCGGACGCATCCCACGACGGTCCACGGCCCGGTTCCGGCGACCGCGTAACCGTCCATGGCGGAATTGTCGAACGGTGGCGCCGCGACGAGGGCCGGGAGCGGCGTGGCGAGGACGGTGCCCAATGCCGCGTCGAGGGGGAGGTCGACTGCCCGGGTCGGTTCGGCGGCGTTCCGTGCGGCTTCCCGGGCGTCGGCCCACGGAGTCCGTTCGTCCACTTCGCCCCGGGTCCGCGCGATCGCGGTGTCTGACGCGTTCATCCGCACCCCTTGCCAGTGGACATCAGGCTGAACCAGTGTTACAAAGAGGCTACTCCATACTGTATACGATCACCAGCATATCGACCACCAACATATCGATCACCAGCGTTCGGATCGAGGCCGCCATGTCCCAGCCGCAGCTCCTCACCGCGCACGAAGTCAGGGACGTCTACGGGCGTACCTATCGTCATGGGGAAACCGATCGAGCGCTGCTCGGCCGGCCGAGGTCGTGGATGCTGTGGCTGAGCTGGGCGGCGATGCTCGCCGCGGGCGTGCAACAGTACGGCTTCGGCGCGGTCGTCCCGACTCTGACCCAGGCCAGGGGGTGGTCGCTCACCGAAGTGCTGTGGGCGTTCGCGGTGTGGACGGTGTGCCAGGCCGTCGCCGCGTTCCCGGCGGCCCGGCTGCGGGACAGCGGCAGGTTGAGCCCGGCCGTGGCGATGGCCGCGGGTGCGGTGCTGTCCGCGATCGGACTGGTCACCCTGGGCCTGGCGGACAGCCTGCCGCTGGTGTTCCTCGGCTTCTCGGTGGCCGGTGGAATCGGGACCGGGCTGGTGTACGCGACATGTGTCGGCACGGTGGTCAAGTGGTTCCCGGACCGGCCGACGGCCAAATCCGCTTTCACCACAGGGGCTTTCGCCTACGGCTGTGTCCCGTTCGTACTCTTGGCAGGCTTCCTGCTCCGGCCGGGGAACCGTGCGCTGTTCCTCGAAGTGACGGCCGCGGTGGTGCTGGTCGCGATCGCCGGGTGCGGAGCGCTGCTGCGCGACCCGCCGAAGAACTGGTGGCCTGCCGATTCCGACCCCCGGGTGTGGGCGTTGGATCGGACGCACAACGGGAGCCTGTCCGGAAACCGGCCGGCCGTGCGCCATTACCGCCCTGCTGAACTGTTCCACTGCGGCTCGGCCGCTGTCCTTTATGGAGTAGTGGTGCTGGCCGCCGCGGTTTCCCTGTTCGATCTTGCTTATCTGGTCACGTTCGCAAGCCAAGGCAGCAGCCGCGTCTTCGCGACCGTGGGACTCGCCGTGCTGGCGGCGGCCACCGGTGGCGGTCGTGTGGTCGCCGGGTACGTGTCGGAGCGGTGGGGACGGCTCAGGACGTTGCGGGTGGCGTTGCTGGCGGGCGGAATCGCGCAGTTCGTGCTGCTCGACGCGGGGGAGAACAACCGTCCGGCGGGGCTGGTGTTCGGCGCGGTCCTGGCCGGGTTCGGCAGTGGCTGCTGCTATTCACTGCTTGTCGGGCTGGTTCGCGAATACTTCGGGGAGAACGCCGCCTTGCAGAACTTCGGCGTGCTCTACAGCGCGAAAGCTGTCGGCGGACTGCTGGGGATCGGCTTCGCCGCGTTCCTTGTGACGTCTGGTGGTTACGCCGTGGCGTTCGCCGCGGCCGGCGCCCTCGGCATCGCGAGCGCGCTGCTCACGAAGCCCCTCACCCAACCCGGCCGCCCCAAGCACCTGCTGCCTGGCGTCCAGGGCTCGTGAGCGTTCCGGCCTGTTGTGACCGGCTGTGCTGTCTCAGGACTTCGTGAACACATGTGTCCCACGACATCGTGAACAGTTTCTCATACCGGTGTGTCCTGGGTCGGCCCTTGGGCCGGCCCTGGACGTCTCGGGGTGAGGGGTTGGTAGCGGCGGGTGTGGTCGAGGGTGAGGATGCGGGCGAGGGTGTTGTCGATGAGGATGCTGACCCGGTCGCCTTGCCAGTGCAGAACGGCGGTTCGACCGGCCC